>NZ_VIQM01000077.1 GCF_008520265.1 Sphingobacterium cavernae | reverse complement strand
CAGCAGAATCTTTTAATGCAAAAATAAAAGCATTCAGAAGTCAGTTTAGAGGGGTTCGTGATATCAATTTTTTCTTATTCAGATTGACTAAGTTATTTGCTTAGTCCACAGGTTTTGTACATGATCCTCATAATGCACAACGGGTATTGTTGAATTTATTTTATAAGCTTTGTCAACTTTTACTGGTGGTTATAGACAAAAAAAAGCTCTCCAAGAATTGAAGAGCTTTGAAAGAAGTACGCCAAAAGGGATTCGAACCCCTGACCGTCGGTTTAGAAAACCGATGCTCTATCCAGCTGAGCTATTGGCGCTTCCCTTTCGGTAGTACAAAAGTAGTATTTTGAATAGTATTTGCAAAATATATAAGCTAAAAATTCCTTAAATTTCAATAACTATTTGCTTTACAATTGAATAAAATTAAATGAATTTCTTAATATAGATTAAGAATTCACTACTTATGGAGTGTTTACCTTTGTAAAACGAATAATAAATAGAATTAAGCACATTATAAAAACTAAAATTATGGCAAATTGGCAATTAGACTCGGCGCACAGCGAACTAGAATTTAAAGTACGTCACATGATGATTTCAACTGTAAAGGGTCAGTTTAAATCTTTTGAAGTATTGGTAGAGAATGGTTCTGACGACATTACACAGGCACAGGTAGAAGTAAAGATAGATGTAGATTCTATTGATACTAAAAATGAGCAGCGTGATCAACATTTGAAAAGTTCTGACTTTTTTGACGCATCAAATAATCCATCTATTCTTTTTAAATCAACATCAATAGACAAGGAAGATGATGAGAATTATAACGTAACTGGCGACTTAACAATTAAGGGTATCACAAAATCTATTAAATTGAATGTTGAGTTTGGAGGTGTCGCAAAAGATCCTTGGGGAAATGATAAGGTTGGATATACTGTAACGGGTAAGATTAATAGAACTGATTTTGGATTAACTTGGAATGCAGCTTTAGAAACTGGTGGCGTAATGGTGTCAGAAGAGGTTAAGTTTTCTGCAGATATCCAATTTGTAAAATCCTAATTTTCAATTTAAAACTCGCTTGATGTTGTTTGAAAGCGTTTTAATTTAAAATAAATTTTGCAGATCTAGTTAGAATTTCTACTTTTGTGGCGGAGAGCTGGCAGAGTGGTCGAATGCGGCGGTCTTGAAAACCGTTAACTGTCACAGGTTCGGGGGTTCGAATCCCTCGCTCTCCGCAGATAAAAAAAAGCTAATCGAATATTCGATTAGCTTTTTTTATTTTGATTGCTTTTCGTTTTTAACTAATTCTCCGCAATTTATTAGCACTAATATAACACACCTGATGTTGCAATATTAGTTGGCTATCACTATTTGTCGAATTAATTTCGATATTGTTGGTGAACAACTAACTCATATTTATTTTCTGTAGTGTGTTTGATTAATACAAAAGAGTAGTGCATTCCAGCTAGGATATTTATGTCTTTTTCTGTCAACATTTCGTTTGCATTATTTTTGACTGTAATTTTTTTATTGCCAGATGATTGAGAAACAAATTTGTAATTATTTGGTACTAATGTGTTACCATCATAAGCTCTATTTGAAATGACCTTTGTATCTTCGATAAACAAATCAACATTGATCTTATCAAAAGCTAGATTCACAAATCGGAATGCACCGTTGGTTGATAAGTTACTTAATAAGGTGTCGCTAACAACACGCTGACCAACTTTATTGTCAGCTTTATCAAAAACGATAGAAGTATACAATAAGCTGTCTTTAATGGCGTAGGTACTATCTATTAAAATTTTATTTGATGAATCGATTGTTTGAATTTTACGATTTCCAGGATAGAGGTAAACAAAATTAATTCCCTTAAATGGTAAAGGATTATTCATTGTTTGTATAAAATTGTTGTCTGCTTTATGTATAACGGAATTTGCTCCTGTGTACAAATTTATCATAGTGAAGCCAGCCTGAGGAACATTGGGTGAATTTAGGTCATCTTTCAGACAACTAGACAAGATAAGTGTGCTTAATACTGCAAAGAAAAATAATTTAATATTATACGTATTCATAGTAATTTGTTTTAATACTTTGCTTATATAACGTGTTTATGAATACTTTAGCTACAATGAAATAAAAAAGGGCAACTCAAAAAATGAACTGCCCTTCAAATATAGGGGGGTAGGTTGATTGCTTATGCCTAAAGTTAACTGTAAGTCTGTTGTGTGTAATAAAAATTATGTTTAAATTAAATTTATTGTAGTTGTATCGCTATAGTTAATTATCGGTAGGTTTTTCTTTTCTACTTAAAGATGATAAGAAAACATATCCACTAATACCAGCGATCAGAGAAGCGACAAGTATAGCTAACTTAGCTTCTTCAATATGTAACGGGTCTGCAAAAGATAACATCGCTACGAAAATGGACATGGTAAAGCCTATTCCACTTAATAATCCTACACCAAACATATGTTTCCAACCTGCACTTTCTGGTAAAGAAGATAAACCTGATTTCACGCAAATGAAACATGTAAATAATATACCTACTGATTTACCGACTACAAGACCAATAATAATTCCTAATCCCATTGGTGATGACAAACCACCAATCATATCTGCACTTAGAACAATTACAGTATTGACGAATGCAAAAATTGGGATAATGATAAAATTTACTGGTTTAGCTAGAATATGCTCTAGTTTCTCCAATGGAGACTCCTTATCGTCTGGCGTAGTAGGTAGCGTCATAGCTGTCAATACACCTGCGATAGTAGCGTGAATACCAGAATGGTGAATGAAATACCACATAAATATTCCAGGTATGACGTAAGCCAATATATGTTTGACACCAAACTTATTGAACACGAGTTGCAATGCAAATATTCCACCGGCATATAATAGGTATGTATAGTGTAATTCAGAAGAGTAAAATATCGCAATAACTAAAATAGCTAATAAATCATCCACAATCGCCAATGCTGCAAGAAATATTTTGAGGCTTGCGGGTACGCGCTTATCCAACATTGATATTACTGCTAATGCAAAGGCTATATCCGTAGCCATTGGAATACCCCAACCGTGATGAGTATCGGCATCATGATTAAAGATAGCATATATAGCTGCAGGCACTAATGCACCACCTATAGCAGCAAAAATAGGAAGAGCCGCTTTTTTAGGAGAAGCGAGTTCACCTTCTACCAATTCCCGCTTGATTTCTAGTCCTACTAACAAAAAGAAAATTGCCATCAATCCATCATCCACCCATTGTTTTATACTATAATTTAATTGGATGGATTCATTTTCAAAACCAATTTTTGTAGATAAGGATGAAAGTAAACTTTCTCCTAATGGAGAATTTGCTATAATAAGAGCTAGAATAACACAAATAAACAATAGAATTCCGCCTCCAGTACTGGATTCAAAAAACTCTTTAAATGTGCGTAAATTGATAAGTTTTGACATGATAATACTTTATTTATTGTTGCAAGTAGCAAATATAATTAACTTTTGTACTTAAACCACTTGATTAGCTCTTTATAGCTTGCCTTTTTACCATACATTAATATACCAACACGGTAAATTCGTGCAGCAATCCAAGTGGTCAAAATAAACCCTAGAATTAATAAAAAAGCTGACACAACAATCTGCCATGTAGGTACACCAAATGGAATACGAACAAGCATTGCAATAGGAGAGGTGAAAGGGATGAAACTCAGCCAAGTAGCTACTGTACCATGTGGATTATTGATTAATACACCAAATGATAGCGCATAAGTCAATAAAAGCGGCATAGTAATAGGAAGTGTAAATTGAGAAGCTTCGGTCTCACTATCTACGGCCGAACCTACCGCTGCGAATAGAGCACTATAAATCAAATAACCGCCTAAAAAGAAAACAAAAAAACAAACAACAATTTCTGTTAAGTTGACGGTTTGTAGCAAAGTTAAAAGTTCACTAAGTGTATCTCCGCTAAGAATAGGCGCTTGATCTACTTGATTATTAAGATTACCTATACTTTGGGAATTAGAATTCATGAGTTGATTTGCCAACTCTTGTTTGGAAACGAGAAAGGATGAGGCAAAACCAACTAAACTTATTGAAACAATAATCCAGAGTGCAAACTGTGTTAAGCCAACTAGACCAATACCTACAATCTTACCCATCATCAATTCAAATGGTTTGACCGAAGAAATTATAACTTCTATTATTCTGCTATTTTTTTCCTCAATAATGCCGCGCATCACCTGAGATCCATATAGGAATAATGAAATATAGACCAAAATAGATAAGGCTAAAGAAATGGCCATTGCTACTTCGGTATTGGATTCAGTTGTAGCACCATCTTCCTTGATCTCTTTAGACCGTATTTTGACATCTGATTTGATTGATCTTCGTATGTCTGCAGTTATACCGTAGGTTTCATATTTCTTATCTTTTATGATACGATTCAAACTGTCTCTTATTTCAGCTTCAATAGCTAGATTAGGTTTGTCATTGGAAAGGAATTCGACAGCTTCAGTCTCATAAAAGTTATTAGGTATATGCAATATGCTTGTTTTGGCTTCTTCTTTAGTGATTTTACTTATTTGCTCATTAAGATTTTGGCTTTCTTTAAGGTATGTAACGTTTTTTGAAGAATTTAATTTCGCTGATACATCCGATGAATCATCGACTACATAAACATAGGAATGGCTTTCGTCAAAACTTTTTTTAGTCAAAAAGATCACACCAACATACATCGCGATAAAAAACAACGGCACCAAAAATGTAGTCAGCAAAAATGATTTTTTGCGTACTCGAGTCAGGTATTCACGTTGGATAATAAGTTTAATTTTGTTCATATGTGTGGGTTACTTTTTCTATAAAAATATCATGAATGCTAGGTACAATTTCTTTTACTTGATGGAGTTGCACTTGTGGAATGAGGTAGTTCAACACATCATTCAATTGAAATCCTGTATTAATTTTGATTTCAATTTGGACCAAATCGTCCTGCGCATGCAGTGCTATTAATTGATAAATTGAATTATTATGATTCACCAAAGAACCTGTCGCTAGGAAGTCAATTAGGAACGATTGATTTTGGTATTGTTTTTTAATGTCTTTTACTGCACCATCCAATATTTTTTTTGATTTATTGATTAATGCTATGTTGTCACAAAGTTCCTCCACAGTTTCCATTCTATGGGTAGAATAGATAATAGTAGCCCCATTTTTATTGAGTTCTAGTATTTCTTCTTGAATGATTTGCGCATTAACAGGATCAAAACCCGAGAAAGGTTCATCGAGTATAATAAGTTTAGGATCATGTAATATAGTAGCAATAAACTGCACCTTTTGTTGCATTCCTTTACTCAAATCTTCAATTCGCTTGTCCCACCACGTAGCGATATCCAACTTTTCAAACCAATAAGATATTTTTTTTTTAGCTTCCGTTTTCGAAAGGCCTTTCAGCTGTGCGAGATAAATCATTTGCTCCCCAACTTTCATCTTTCTATATAAGCCTCTTTCCTCTGGAAGATAACCAATTTGTTCAATATGTTTGGGTGATAACAACTCGTTGTCAAAATATATCTTTCCCGAATCTGGAGCTGTTATCTGATTGATAATTCGTATCAGCGATGTTTTTCCAGCTCCATTTGGACCTAAAAGGCCAAATATTTTGCCTTCTGGAATATCTATGGATACATCGTCCAAGGCTCGGTGATTAGCGTATTGTTTTACTATATTTTGTAGTGATAGCATATGTATGATATAGGTGGACTAAAATACTAATAAATCCTCGACCTTGTATGTGTAAATTGACGGGCATTTATATTTCATAAAATTAATTCTACCTTTGCTCTATGCTAGTAAAAACCGCAGAATTTGTATGTAGCAATACAGAAGTTAGTAAATTGCCTGCTCCGAATTTACCGGAATACGCATTTATAGGACGATCGAATGTAGGTAAATCGTCTTTAATCAATGCTTTGACGGGAAAGAAAGGTTTGGCAAAAACATCGCAAAAACCAGGTAAAACACAACTAATTAATCATTTTATTGTTAATAATAATTGGTATTTGGTGGATTTGCCAGGATATGGTTATGCGCAGACCTCAAAGAAAAATAGAGCGGATTGGGGAAAATTTATACGTTACTATTTGACCAACCGACCGAATTTGCAATGCATTTTTGTTTTAATAGATTCTCGTTTAGAGCCACAAAAGATTGATTTAGATTTTTGTTGTTGGTTGGGTGAGAAAGGCTTGCCTTTCATGCTTATATTCACCAAAGGCGATAAGCAATCAACTGTGAAATCGGATCAAAATATAGCAAAATATAAACGTGCACTATTAAAGTGGTTTGAAGAAGTGCCACAACGTTTCTTAACTTCAGCTGAAGATAAAGTGGGTTTAGATCCAATATTACAGACGATTGAAGATATAAATACTGGTTTCCAGCATCCTATTATTGAGGAGGAGATATGAAGAAATACATGTCTTTAGTGCTATTTGCGCACAGTATTTTTGCTCTTCCTTTCGCATTTATTGGTTTCTTTTTGGCAATCAATACAACACAATTTGAGTTTAAATGGTCATTATTGGGGTTGATGTTAGTGTGTATGGTGACAGCGCGCAATGCTGCGATGGCATTTAACAGGTATTTGGATCGTGATATCGATGCATTAAATCCACGTACAGCAGTACGCGATATTCCGGCAGGACGTATTAACCCACAACAAGCCCTTTCTTTTACAATCGTAAACTGTATTGTATTTATAATTGCGACATATTTTATTAATCCAATGTGTCTAGCATTATCACCAGTAGCATTATTTGTGGTGTTGTTTTATTCGTATATGAAGCGCATTTCACCATTATGTCACTTGGTATTAGGTTTAGGTTTAGGCTTAGCTCCAGTTGGTGCTTATATGGTTGTTACAGGACAATTTCATATTGTTCCTATTTTTTATGGCCTGGCCGTATTGGCTTGGGTAAGTGGATTTGATATAATATATGCCTTGCAAGATGAAGAGTTCGATAGAGAAAATGGGTTAAATTCAATACCAGCTAATTTTGGAGGCACGATGGCACTTAAAATATCGGAAGTACTTCACGTGTTTTCATTCATATTGGTGCTTTTGCCCGCATTTTTTACACAAGTAGGAATATTATATTATATAGGAATTGCTTTTTATGGAGCACTATTAATTTATCAGCACCGTATCGTAAGTCCAAACGATTTGTCACGAGTGGATAGAGCATTTATGACTACAAATGGAATAGCGTCGGTAGTTTTTGCAGTGTTTTATTTACTGGATATTGCAAGTGGACATTGGATGTTTTAACATATTATTTGGTGTAAACACAAAAAAAAAATTGTCAATCCATTTTGAAATAATAATATTTGCAGAAATCTTAACATATTAAATGGCTAAAAATTTATTAATTGTAGAGTCGCCTGCGAAGGCAAAAACGATAGAGGGTTATCTAGGAAGTGACTTCTTGGTGAAGTCAAGTTATGGGCATATTCGTGATTTGGTGAAAACCGATGATGCAATTGATACGGATAATAAATTTGAACAAAAGTATGAGGTTCCAGCTGATAAAAAGGCTGTAGTCAGTGAATTAAAGAAATTGGCTAAAGCTGCAGAAACAGTTTGGCTAGCGTCCGATGAGGACCGCGAGGGGGAGGCAATATCTTGGCACTTATTCGATACGTTAGGATTAAAGGAAGACAAAACAAAACGTATTGTATTTCATGAAATCACCAAACCTGCGATTCTTAAAGCCATTGAATCGCCACGTAAGATTGATTACAATTTAGTAAATGCACAGCAAGCGCGCCGTGTATTAGACAGATTAGTAGGTTTTGAACTTTCACCTGTATTGTGGCGTAAAGTAAAGCCTTCGCTTTCTGCCGGACGTGTTCAATCTGTTGCTGTTCGTTTGATTGTAGAACGTGAGCGTGAAATCAACAAATTTAATGCGGAAGCTTCGTTTAAGATCGTAGCAATTTTCAATACGGGTAAAGCTAAAGAATCCTTAAAAGCAGAATTGCCACATCGTTTTGCTAAAAAGGATGAAGCAGAAAAGTTTTTGAATGACTGCATTGCTGCAACATATGCGGTAAATAATCTGGAGAAAAAACCTGCAAAGCGTAATCCTTCAGCACCTTTTACAACATCTACATTACAACAGGAAGCGAGTAGAAAGTTAGGATATTCAGTTGCTCGTACGATGCAAGTTGCTCAGCGCCTGTATGAAGCCGGACATATTACCTATATGCGTACTGACTCCGTTAATTTATCGGATACAGCAATTCAGGGCGCACAAGATGAGATTCTTAAAGCTTATGGTGACAAATACCATAAGATGCGTAAATATAAAACGAAGTCTAGTGGTGCTCAAGAAGCGCACGAGGCTATTCGTCCAACTTATTTTTCTAACCATAGCATTTCGGCTGATCCATCAGAAGTACGTTTGTACGAATTGATTTGGAAACGTGCGATTGCGTCGCAAATGAGTGAAGCGGAGTTTGAGAAGACTGTTGCAAAGATTTCTGTGTCAACACGTAATGAAGAATTAACTGCGACTGGTGAAATCATGAAGTTTGATGGTTTCTTAAAGGTTTACATGGAATCTGTAGATGAGGAATCCGATAATTCAATAGATGAAGATGCCGATAATGCACTATTGCCTCCATTGGAAGTTGGTCAGTCACTTTATCTAAATGATATGACGGCTACAGAACGTTTCTCAAGACCTCCTGCTCGTTTTACGGAAGCTTCATTGGTAAAAAAATTAGAAGAATTGGGTATTGGTCGTCCATCTACATATGCACCAACAATTTCAACGATACAAAATCGTGGCTATGTGGTAAAAGAAGATAGAGATGGTAAACCAAGAGATTTTAAAGTGTTGACTTTGAAAGAAGGTCAAGTTTCGGAAGTTATCAAAACTGAAATGACGGGGGTAGAACGCAGTAAAATGTTCCCTACAGATATCGGTGTTTTGGTAAATGACTTTTTGGTAGAGCATTTTAAAGGTATTGTTGATTTTCATTTTACCGCAAAGGTAGAGCGTGAGTTCGATGAGATTGCGCAAGGAAATAAGGAGTGGACCGACATGTTGGAAAATTTCTACCGTCCTTTCCACTCTGAAGTAGAAGATACATTAGAAAATGCTGATCGCGCTACGCATGAGCGTGAATTGGGTGTTGATCCTGTTTCAGGAAAACCTGTAACTGTACGTGTCGGACGTTTTGGGCCTTTGGTTCAAATTGGGGCACAAGATGACGAGGAAAAACCAGTATTTGCTTCGCTGCGTAAAGGTCAAATGATCGAGACTATCACTTTTGAAGAAGCCATGGAATTATTTAAGCTTCCGAAAAAAGTGGGTGAATTTGAAGAGAAAGAAATGACTGTAGCTATTGGTCGATTTGGCCCATATATTCGTCACAATTCTTCTTTCTATTCCTTGCCAAAAGGATTGGATCCTTTAGATGTAACGGTTGAGCAGGCAATTGAGATTATCAAAGAAAAGCGTCAAAAAGATATTGAGAAAGTGATTCGTGTGTTTGATGAAAATCCAGATGCACAAATCGAAAAAGGCCGTTGGGGACCATTTGTACGTTTTGGAAAGCAAAACTTGAAAATTCCAAAAGGAATGGAAGTGGATGCGATTACTTATGCGGATGTGTTGAAGTGGGCTGAAGAAGACCCTAAAGCCCCCAAAGCTAAGGCAACAAAAACAACGAAAGCTGCTGCTGCGAAGACTACTACAAAAAAAGCTCCAGCAAAGAAAGCGACAGCTAAGGCTACAACGAAAAAGAAATAAGAATGAAGAAGGATTTGCCTGTTAATATAGTTGAGGATATTTCCATTGCGGTAGTGTTGGAAAATAGTTCGCCTAATAACATAAGTTGGACTGTTTATTTGGTGAATGAAAAGAATGTGGCTTTGACAAATGTTTTGGTATCGTCTAAGGGTTATGGGGAGAAGGATGGTAGGGAAGTGAAAACGACCACGCTTAGACATTTTCTAGGGGATGTAGCTCCTAAAACTTCAGTTCAGATTGAAATTATTGATACGCAAGTTTTCGGTTTGACGAATGAGTATTTGTTAAGCTTCTATATTGACAATACGATTTACGACAAAAAATATATTTTCCTTCCTGAAAGCATTGTGGATGATAATTTATCAAAAGTGCCATTGGTGAATAAGCCTGGTGTTATAATCGGAGGTAACAACTAATGGCAAGAGAAAATTTTATTATAGCGATCGATGGATTTTCATCTTGTGGCAAAAGTACGGTTGCTAAGGCTATTGCCAAAAAGCTAAACTTTGTTTTTGTGGATAGTGGTTCTATGTATCGTGCAGTGACACTTTATATTTTGCGAAATAACGTCGATTTAGAAGATACTGCAGCGATTAATAAAGCACTAGAAAATATTCATATCGATTTTATTCCGAATACTGATAAAACGCAAATTTTGCTAAATGGCGACGATATTTCAGACGAAATTCGTCAAATGGAAGTTTCGGAAAAGGTGAGTGAAGTAAGCACAATCAAGGAAGTGCGTAGAGCGATGGTGGCGCAACAACAACAACTGGGAGCGCGTCGCGACATCGTGATGGATGGACGTGATATTGGAACTACAGTATTTCCTGATGCTGATCTTAAAATATTTATGACAGCAGATCCGTTGGTACGTGCAAATCGTCGTTTTGCAGAGCTGACAGCAAAAGGCGAACAAGTTACGTTGGATGAAATCATTGAAAATCTAGCACATCGTGATGACATCGATAGTACACGAGAAGAAAGTCCGTTACGTCAAGCTGAAGATGCAATTGTTTTGGATAATTCCAATTTAACACAAGATCAACAACTGGAATTTGTATTACAAGAATACCAGAAAAGAAAATAAGATTTTAAACAGAAAGCCTTTTGAAAATACTCAAAAGGCTTTTTTATTTTGCTGCAGAAAGAAGTTCTTCAATATTAAACTTCGTCATGCGCATAAAGACTTGGGTTACTTTTGGAGCGGTAGTAGGATTAGTCATTAATTCGGATAGAATTGATGGAACAATCTGCCAAGATACTCCAAATTAATCATCCAAGCAGCCGCACATGCCATATTCACCTTCTTCACCCAGTTTTACCCAATAATAATCAATTTCATCCTGTGTATCACATGTGATGACATAGGAATTAGCAGATGAAAATTTATATTGTGGACCGCCATTCAAAGCCATAAATCTTGTATTATTTAATTCAAAAACCGTTACAATAGGATTTTGGGAGATGATTTTTGAGTTGTTAAATACAGAACAGTAAAATTCTGCAGCTGCTTGTGCTTGTCCATCAAACCACAAGCATGGATATATTGTATGTGTCATAAGGCGGTTTTGAGGAAATATTTGTGTTTATAAGCGGTTTTGAACTATATAAAAGTAACTAAATAAGTTTATATAGAAAACGAAACGTAAAATAAAAGTTATACATGAACTTTTATTGTGTAATCTAAAAGACTTTTGTCATCTTAGATAAAATCTTTTTAATTGATATCTACATTATGAATCGTAAAGAATTTATCGCAGCTACATCCACCTTATTCGCATCTACGTTTATTTCAGACAGCTTTGCAGCTTCAAATAAGCTTAAATTAAAGAAGGGAATAAGTTATTACATGATTAAAGAAGAGTTGTCTGTGTTGGATAAATTCAAATTGGTTAAAGATTTAGGTTTTCATGGTATTGAAATCAATTCTCCAGGTGTATTAGATATAAAAGAATTACTGAAAGCGCGTGACCTGACAGGTATAGAAATATTGGGAACAGTCAACAAAGACCACTGGTCAAAACCTCTTTCAAGCCCAGATGAATCGATACAAAAAGCCATAATTGAGTCTATTGCAAAGTCAATGGAAGAAACGAAGCAATTAGAAGGGGATACGGTTTTGGTTGTTCCAGGTGTGGTAAATGCCACAGCATCTTACGAAAGCGCTTATACAATAGCACAAAAAAATATACACAAGTTAATTCCTTATGCGGAGAAGCACAATATCAAAATTGCTTTAGAAAATGTGTGGAACAATTTTATCTTAAGTCCTGTCGAAGCCAAGCGATTTGTTGATGAGATCAATCATCCTTTGGTGGGTTGGTATTTTGATGTGGGTAATGTATTGCGTTATGGTTGGCCCGAGCATTGGATCGAGACGCTAGATAAGCGTGTTTTTAAGGTTCATATCAAAGAGTTTAGCCGTAAGATAATGAATGAGGAGGGATTGGGAAAGGGTTTCTCAGCGCCCTTGACAGAAGGCGACGTGGATTGGAAAGTCGTTATGCAAGCCTTGCAAAAAGCAAACTACAAAGGTGAATATTTAGTCTTAGAATTGGGAAGTGGCGATAGAGCTCAACTCCAAGATTTTTCTACGCGTTTGGATAAGATTATTGGGTACAATGGATAGAAGATCCGATTCTTTAAAAATAGCTAATTTGAATGGAAATATCTAAATCACTCTCTAATATCTCCGAATATAAGCTCAATTAAATAGTGCTTTATTATTTTGGATTACACTTTTTCGCTGACATGTGCAGCGTTAAGTTCCATGTAAGCAAGTCCACAAATAATTGCTATTTCGATTAAGAAATATGTTAATCCAAGGACTGTAAGTGTGCTGTGATACCTAAGGAGTAATATACTTATCAGCACGCAGTACAATATGTTTGCATAAGCGATTATTCTTATAAAGAATGTCCAATTACTCTTTATAAAATAGAAACAGCTAATTGAATAGACACTGAGAAGTAAAGCTATCGCGGAAATGTAGGTCAATATGATTTTAGGTAATCCAAAATATTCATTGAAATTTCTTACTACAACAAATAATAGAAAAGCAGTTAGGAGAGCTCCTAAACTATCTATTAGAAATAGTTTTTTAGGATGTCTTACGGATTTCATTAATATTTTTTTTCAAGGTATTCAAATCATCAAGACTTCATTTATTCTTAAATATTTGTATTTTAAAAAGACTTTATTTGCAGATAACGTTTACAATGAAATATTCTCATAGAGAATTCCCAGTTAGCTCTTGTCAATTATAAAGTGCTAATAGAAATGTTAATACGGTCAGAATAATGGTAACGGGAGTAAAGAATATTTTTTCCATCCTGTTTTTTGACATTAAATTTCCTATTGTATTTAATAGGAACAACCCTGACATGAACCACAACATTATAGTCATTATTCTTTGGGGAAACTCATATGTCAAAATACCCGATTGAATCAAGATTAGAACGAGAAAAATACTATTCACCAAAATTGATATAATCTCAAATCGATACATTTCTCTATCTGATTTTAAGTGTCCGCCCCAAACAATACTGTATGGAATAACTTTTAGCAGCACCAAAAAATGAAAAGCCAGAAATAGCGAAAAAATCAGAAGAAGTCCGTACTGTGCAATAGTAATTATGGTCATAACGAATTAAAATTCATACTACAAATATTCATTAACTTATCATCGAAACAATGAAAACACCCCTTAAGAGATCGCATCTGTGCTCCTAAAATAATTGGAGGCATAATCATCCTATTAGATTTTGTAGGTAATTGCAGTTGCGGATATCATGTCTAAAGGTATATATTAGCATAATCTCTTTAATGATTAAATGCTATTAAATTACAATAATATCTAAAGAGCACCAAAATGTCTTAAGTCATTCCAAATGCCTTCGTATTATATTCATTCAAAACAAAAAAGAATCTACCACTGAGCTATTAAAGTTTTTCAGATCTCGCTAGTTTTTCAATTATCTCTTTTATGCGTTTTTCTGTTGTTTCTTGTTTTTTTGCAGTCTGCAAACGAAAACCAATGGAATAGAGATTAGATTTATTTAGCGTTTGGTAAAACTCGTGTGCTTTGCTGTTTTTGCGGAGTAATGTTAGAAAATCTTCAGGTATTACCATATTACTTGGCGAATCATAAGCTCTTTCCCATCTGCCATCTGACTTTGCTTTTTCAATAGCTAGGAAGCCTGAAGGTTTCATTTTATTATCCTTTATCAGTCTTTTTACATGTCCGATATTCACTTTAGACCAAATGCTTTTCGCAGTGCGCGGACACAATTTTTGGATCCAGGATTGCGCATCATAAGACTTTTTTTGCGCATCTATCCACCCGTAGCAGAGACATACATCCAGCGCTTCAGCATAAGTAATTGTCTCTATGCTTGATTGTTTTTTGAATATACGCAACCAAATACCTTTCGAATGATTTTCATTGTTTTCCATCCAGGACTCAAAAAGTTCAGATGTTGTAAATTCTAAAATCGGAAGTGTATTTAGATCAGTCATACTTTAAATTCTATTGGCTATTTACTATTTAATTCTTATAATATACTGTTTTATTGATCAAATCCAAGTTGTTTTGCGAATTTTTGATCTTGTGAAAGTTCCATTAAATCTATTATCCTCTCTATATTTTTAAGATGATGCTAACGATTAAATTATGTTAAAGTTCAATTTCTCGTTCTATGTTTATTTGTTCTAAAAATGTTTGGTCGTGGGACACAACTATAATTGTCCCTTGATATTCATTAATAGCTGCCGTTAGTATTTCCACATTTTGAATGTCCAAATTATTGGTCGGTTCATCAAAAATAATAATATCTGGTGATTTACTGTGAATTAACAAACAGCAAAGTAACAAACGCATTCTTTCGCCACCACTCAAAGTACTACAATATTTATCCCAATCATCTTTTGTAAATAAAAATCGGTTTAATCGGGTTTTTATTTCGTGTTCTTGTAATGCCGATGTGTTGAATTGTTGGGGTTGTTCGTAAACTTTCAGGTTATTGTCAAGCGATGAATAGTCTTGATCAATGAAAACAGCTTTATTATTGGCTCGAAAAATTGTTCCTGTTTGTGGTAATACTTCACCCAAAATTAGTTTTATCAGAGTCGTCTTTCCTGAACCGTTTTTTCCTTTCAATGCGATACGTTCGCCACTTGTAATCTGAAAATTTAAGTTTTCCTTCCAAAGCGGTTTCCCGTTGTACGCAACATTGACGTGGTTTGCTGTGAATAAAGTTTTTCCTTTGTGTAATACTGAATTATCAAATCCGAATTTCATTTGATCAATTGCTGACAGAGAAGAACGAAGTTCTTGTAAATCTTGAGAAATACCTCCAATTTTTTCTGCGTGAACACTCTTCAATTTTGATGAACTGTTTTCTGCATTATTTCGTAGAGTGTTCATCATTATTCGGGCAACACCTGATTTTTCCTGTTTGCTTTTACCGCGACTGTCTAATTTTTGTTGTCGTTCCAGCGTTTCTCGCTCTTTTTCTTTGGCTTTTCGCAACGCTTTTTCTTTACTCCTAATGTCATGGCTCAACGCGCTGTTTTCAATTTGCTTTTGCTCTTTGTAAAATTCGTAATTTCCACCATAAACTTTAATTCCCTGTTTGCTTAATTCAGAAACGGTATTTAGTAAGTTCAATAATTTTCTGTCATGGCTTACAATTACCAAAGTGCTTTTGGTTGTTTGGATAAAGTCATACAATAATTGTCTACTTGAACAATCCAAATGATTACTAGGCTCGTCCAATAAAACTAGTTCAGGCTTATGAATGGAAATTCCTGACAAGAATACTTTTGTTTTCTGTCCTCCGCTAAGAGTTTCCATTTTTTCGGATAAGTCCAAATCGTCTAATTGCCAATAGCGCAATGCTTCTTTGCAGCGGTCTTCTATTGTCCAATCATCGTTCAATAAATTAAAATTTTCTTCACTTGCGTTTCCACTTAAAATTTCTTTCAAAGCATTCAATTTATCTTCAATTCGCAACGCTTGTGCTATTGTCAAATGATTAAATTGACCGAAAATCTGCGGAACATAATAGGGCAGGGCTTCAACGTATACATATCCGCTTGAAGGTTGTAATTCGCACGAAATTATTTTGAGCAGAGTAGATTTTCCTACGCCATTATTGCCAATTAACGCTGTTTTATCGTGTTTATTTACTGCGAGATTGATGTCGCTAAACAATAAATCTTTGTTGGAGTGTGTATATGAAATGTTTTGTAAAATCAACATAATTTCTTTCGTAATAGATGAAACAATACATTAACTACTTTGCAGTTGATGTTATGATAAGTCTGAAAGAAATTAGTTTTTACATACTGTATCTGGTTGGTTTTTAGCCTCTACAAATGTACAAATTTTCTTTTTAATAGAGGGGGCTAAGTTGTGCAACAGTTACCTTTGTTATCAGTAGCTATTTTTTACGTTTTATCTCTACTTATACTAAAAAAGATAATACGTACTGTATTATCCTTTTATTTTTTCTCAGAAGCGTCCCAAATAAGGTAAAAAATGGCGGTAATTTATATAGCAGGGATTGCTATATTTAATTTGCAAAAATTCAACTACCGCCATGGTAAATATAAATGTATTTTCTCAGATTTTAGGGCTAG
>NZ_VIQM01000087.1 GCF_008520265.1 Sphingobacterium cavernae | reverse complement strand
TAAGAAGAAATGGACGATGCCACTGGCCAATTGGGGAACAACAGCACAGAAATTAGCAATTTGGTTTCCGGGAAGAATGGTGTTAGATTTGCAATAAGAAAAATGGTTGAATTACCGCCCCGCGGGGAGGTAATTCAACCATTGACACAGTTTATTTTACACTCCCTTTTAAGGTTTTAAAAAAAAAGAAGATAAGGAATAGCTATGCTATTCCTTATCTTCTTTTTTATCATCCTCTTGTTTCAGATTCTCATAAGGGTTGACTTCACTTTCGTTGATTTCTTTGTAGGTCACTTTCGTTTCAGGCACTTGTCCTTCATTTGTTTCCACATTTACATCAACTTCAATTTTCTTTTTGTTTTTAGGTAAACGAACTATTCCCCATTTCATCAAGAGTTCTTGTGTCGAGTTGCGTTTCAAATGTTCTTTTTCGGGTTCTCCGATTAAGAATCCAAAAGCTTCCATTGAAGGAATCGCGTCAAAAATAACTTTTAAGGTCGCAATAAAAGGTAAAGCCAATATCAAACCGGCTAAACCGAACAACATACCACCGATTAAAATGCCGACGATAGCCATCAAAGGATTTATACTGACTTTGCTACCTACAATATTTGGTGTAATGATATTTCCTTCTAAAAATTGTACAACTTGAAACCAAGCTATTACACCTACAGCATACCACGCATTGTCTTTAACAGCTAAAGCAAATAAGGCAGGCAAGATCGAGCCAATAGCAATACCAATATAAGGTAGCAACATTAAAAGAGATGCTAAAGAACCAAAGAACCAAGCGTACTCTATTCCCATCAGCATCAAACCGCCTGTATTTAGGATAGCTACTATACCCATTACAGTGATTAATCCTACTAAATAGCTTTGAACTACTTCGTAAATTTTATTTAATACCTCATTGACTTTGCGTTGAGGCGTAGAAGCGAAAGCCTTGAAGAAAAACTCACGGAAAAAGTCGCGGTAATACAACATGAAAAAACAGTATAATGGAACCAATATCGCATTGGCCAATGTATTTCCTAATGAACCGAATGTGGAGGTAATCATACCACCAGCATTTTCTAATGATTTATTGCCCTGTTCGCGGAGTTTATCCATTACTTGATTACGTTCTACACCAAACTTTTCCTGCAACCAAGTTTGACCCTGATCCAATACAGACAATACTTTCCCTGTAATAGAAGAAGCATCCTTACCAATAATGATACTTTGGTGAACAATAAACCAAATAATACCAGAAATAATGGCAATAGCTACTAAAACAGCGAGTAGGGCAGCAAAAGCTTTACCCAATCTCAATTTCTCAAACAGTCGGGCTAATGGAAAAAGTGAAATAGAAATTAAAGTAGCGAAAAGCAAAGGAATCAATAAACTTTGCGAAACATACATTAATCCAAGGATTAATACCAATGCAAAAAGGCTCGAAGCCAAATTGATGGAATACGGTTTTTTAGATGGTTGTACATCCATATTTATTTGGTTAATAGTGCTGTGTGTTTTTAGTTTTTTCCCAATAATAAATATACAATAAAGCTAAGAATACTACAATCGCATTTCCATAAAGAATTTGCGGTATTCGAATTATTATATCATGATAAATGTAGCCTGCAAATAATGCGCCAAACCCAATTCCTATTTCTAATGCGATATACATTGTAGCCATTGCTCGACCACGGTGATTGGGGTCAGAAAGGTCAATGGTCCAAGCATTAAGGGCAGGAGATAAGATTCCACTACCTATTCCAAATACAGCAGCCCCCAATATTAAGTAATTGGTGCTTTCCCCAAAACCTAAAATAACTAAAGAAATCGTCATAATAATCACGCCAATGCGCATCACAATCGTCCGTCCGTGTTGATCGGCAGCTTTGCGAGATAGCAATCGTATTGCCACGGAGGCAATCGTATATACAGTGAAGA
This sequence comes from Sphingobacterium cavernae, assembly GCF_008520265.1. Taxonomy (GTDB): domain Bacteria; phylum Bacteroidota; class Bacteroidia; order Sphingobacteriales; family Sphingobacteriaceae; genus Sphingobacterium; species Sphingobacterium cavernae. The sequence goes on along the minus strand of NZ_VIQM01000087.1, from coordinate 146,352 downwards.
ATAGACCTTTGTTTGCGATTCCCAAGTTTTCACTCCAATCGGGAATCAGAGTCAAAATAACACCAGAGGAGCTATAACACAGCAACATCACAATCGCAGCAGGTAACACTTTGATTTCGAAAATATCCTTTTTGGTAATGGCCAACATCGATACATGAAATTTGCTTTTGGTTTTTAACGTTTCTTTCATGTTGAAGACAATAATAATCGAAAGAAAAGCAAATGCCGACGAACTGTGAAACATAGCATCTAAACCATAAGCTTGTGCGACATAACCACCCAAAGCTGGACCAATGGCACTCCCCAAACTATAACATAGTCCGTGCATACCCAAAGCTTCACCCCAACGATTGGACGGTATGATATCGGCAATATAAGCCGATGTAGCTGTAGGCTTGAATCCTGTCGAAAAGCCGTGAATTAAGCGTAGCAGAAAAAAACCCGATAAACTGCTCAATATTGGATACAAAAATCCGCAAATGACACAGACTATAGAGCCTATAGCCATCACAGGAACACGTCCCCATTTGTCCGTTAATTTGCCACTAAATGGACGAGAAATTCCCGCCGTAAGTGTAAATAATGCAATGATTAAGCCTTTATGTTCTGCGCCACCAAGAGAAGTTAAATAATTGGGTAGCTCAGGTATAATCATGTTAAAACTTGCGGAGAACAATAATGTGCTCAAGCAAAGTAGAAAAAATGAAGTGGTGTAAATCGATCCGTTTTGCTCGGAATCCATAGTTTTGTGTGTTTCTTATTTGAGTTGTTGTCTGCTGATTTCAGAACAAAATATTGTGGTCGCTACTGCTACATTTAATGATTCCGCCTCTCCAATACGTGGAATCGTAACCGCCGTATCTATCTTCGAAATTAAATTTGGACTGATGCCATTTCCTTCATTTCCCATGATAATCAATCCTTCTTCACCAAATTCAGTTTTATAAATGGATTGTCCATTGAGCAAAGCTCCAAAAGTCGGTAAAGTATTTTCTTCAATAAATTTTTCTAAATCCAAATAATACATTTGCACGCGTGATAGGGATCCCATTGTTGCTTGTACAACTTTAGGGTTGTAGGCATCAACAGTTCCGATGGAACAAATAATATGTTTAATTCCAAACCATTCCGCCGTGCGAATGATCGTACCCAAATTCCCTGGATCTTGTACATCATCCAAGACCAAGCTGTGTTTGCCTTTCAGTTCGGCTTTGTCCAATTCATTGTTTTGTGGTAATTCAACTAAAGCCAGTGCGCCCTGAGGATTTTTGAGACTAGAAATCTTTTGAAATTCAGCTTCGCTAACATCCTCCAATTTTATATTATGCGGGATTTTCTCCAACTTTGTCTGCGCTTGTGGGGTAGCATATATTTTTTGTACCTTGTAGGTTGAATAGACAAACTCTAATACAGATTTAATTCCCTCAACTACAAAAACTTGATGTTGTAAACGGAATTTCTTGTTTTGTAACGAAGTAATTAAACTTATTTGAGCTTTTGATAACATTGATTGAATGAATAAAAAGAGTAGACTATTTATTATTGCAAGTATAACATTTTTACTTTTATTTTTTGAATCTTGCCGCTCTGCCAAATACTTGGAGGAGGATCAAGCTCTAGTTACAAAAGTTGATTTAGAAGGTTTTCCTACACATTTAAAAGAATCCGCTTACCAATATATATCGAATGAAATTCGTCCAAACTCGGCGTTGAATTTGACGATTTATAATATTTTTAATACCAAATCTGGTAAATACAAAACCGAGAATATCCGTTCCGTTGGCGAAGCTCCACGCGTTTTAGATTCTTCTTTAGTTGAACTTTCTGCTATCCAGATCCAACGTTTCTTGCAAACTAGAGGATATTTCCGAGCAAAGGTTACGCCTGATATTTCTGTAAATAACAAAAAATCAAAGATTAATTTTCTAGCGACTCCCGATTCATTGTTCCGTATAGGTACGATTACAACAAATTTTGATGCTGATTATGTATCACAAGTGTACCAAAATAGCGTAAAAAATAAGTCTAATTTGCAATCTGGTAAACCTTACAATGTCAATGATTTTGGTGAATTGCGTGAATCTTTGTACGATGCCATGCGCAACGAAGGATATTACGACTATTTGAGACAATATATGCGTATTGCGGTAGACACGAATCGTAATGCCGAAACCGCAGATATTGAGATTCAAGTTTCTGTGCCAAACTCTACAATCCTAAAGCCTTATCGGATTAATGATGTATCTGTGCGAATAAATAATTACGATGGTAATAATTCCAATGCAGGGGTAATTGCTGACACGACTTCAGGGATAGAATTTTTGGATTACAGTTCGCGGTATAAATTAAAACCACTTTCTCGGTATATGTATCTGCGCGAAGGCGAGCGTTACAGTTTAGAGAATGAAAATTTATCGTATGATAGATTGTACGAGATGAATGGATTCCGAAGTGTCAAGATTAAATACGAAAAGGAGGGAGATAGTCTGTTGAATGTGAATTATGAATTGACACCACGCTCGTTGATGTCTAATCAGGTCGAAGGCGAATATACATTCAGTTCGGGAATGAGTGGATTTAATGTGGGAAATACTTTTTCGCACAGAAATATTTTTGGCGGTTCTGAATTGCTGGAATTGAAATTGAAATATGGTGTACTCTTTGACCCTAGGTTGTCTGGGAAATTGTCCGAAAAGATATTCAACAATGATTTTCAAGCGGGCGTAAGTTTGGTTATACCACGTATGCTTTTACCTTTTGGCTGGGGGAATACGGGTAGATTTGGTTTACCGCGGACGACACTTTCCTCGAATATTCAGTTTTTTGATCAGGATCGTACGTATACCAATAGTTATTTCATCAATACATTGAATTATTCCTGGTGGCAGACGCCAAATTTGCAACACAGCTATACGCCTATTGTTGTAGAATACCGTGACGGTCAGTTTGATGCCGCTTTTCGTGCAGAATTGGAGCAAGAGGGCTATCAATTGTATATTGCTTCTAATGATAGACAATATTTTGGGCTTGGAGCACAATATGCATCGACATATAACTCAAAAAAATTACAAACACTCGATAACTTTCAATTTTTTCGTGGGTCAATAGATTTGAGTGGTACTACGTTGGGACTTCTGAGTAATGTCTTTAATTTTCAACGCAGCGCAGATGGATCAAAAACGCTTTTTGGCGTGACATATCTTCAATACATCAAAGGTGAAATAGATTACCGATTGTACAAACACTTGGGTGGCAATCAGCAGTTTATTTTTAGATTTAATGGCGGAGCTATTGTGCCTTATGGCAATAATTCGCGTTTATTGATTTTCGAGAAAAGCTTTTATGCTGGCGGTATGAACGGAATACGTGCGTGGCAAGCGCGTACATTGGGGCCTGGAAATTACAATCGAAGCACTATTCGCGAAGATTTGCGTGTTAATTTGCGTAATTTGGATCAGTTGGGTGAAATGAAACTCGAAGCCAACTTAGAATACAGGTTCCGTATCTTAAATCGGTTTTTTGGGGCGAAGCTAAATGGCGCAACATTTTTGGACATGGGGAATGTATGGTTACTTCGTGAGAATGAGTTGAATGAAGGTGGTGTGTTTAAGTTTGATAAATTTTTGTCGCAAGTAGCGGTAGGTACGGGATTTGGTTTGCGATTTGATATGGATTATTTCACTATACGTCTGGATGCAGGTTTGAAAATTAAAGACCCTCAATTTACAGGCAAAAATCAATGGGTAATCCAGCATTTATTCAATTCCAAAGAGTTCAAAGCAGATTATTATGAAAGCCATAGACCGGATCGTTATGGCTTATTTCAATACAATTTTGGGGTTGGGTTGCCTTTCTAAATCAAGTTTTTCAAAACCTGAAATGCACTTTCTAGGACTTGTGAAATAGATAAGCCTTTGCTGTATGAGAAATATGCATAAATGATTCCTAAAATAACAAAAGTCATTAGCAGTCGTTTCGCTGCATAGGCAATAAAAAGAATTACTGCAGGAATAATCAATAAAAGTAAACCATTTATTTTTACGGGCGTTATTTTGTTGTCTTTCTTGTACAAGAAATATAGTTTTCCTGATGTTTTATCTTGATTTTTGTGTTTGAAATAAACAAATGTCGAGCTTTCGATAGGATGCGATGGGACAGCAACACCATCGTGAAAAGCGAGTGACTGCTCGAAACCATTTATTGTAAATTTAAACGTCCCATTGATATAATCTAGAGCAGAATCAGCAGAATCAACGGCGATGATGGCTACTTTACCATTTGCGGTAAGATTTTCTTTGATAACAAAATTGTCGATGCGTTGAAATGTTGACTGCGAATACACAATCGCAGAGGATAAAATCAGGAATAGGGTTAAAAAATAATTTCTCATATCAATAATTCAAAGCAATATTACTAAATTATTCAAGTAAATGTGTCAATATAGGATGTTTTTAATGGTCAAAATATTTTTGAAATGTAGATATACTTTGTACATTTGCATTAGTTAAAACAGAGCATATTATTATGGAAAATACTACAGCACAAAGACAACCGAAAACAACTGATAACAATGCTAATCAAACGCATTACTATGTAACGTTGACTATTGCTATTATTCTTGGTTTATTTGGTGTGTTTGTACGATTCGTGCCAGATGAAGTGAACGCGTTGAATCAATACACATTTTTATTTTCTCTGATAGCTAATATTGCAATTGTGATTGCATCTTTCATCGCATTCAAAGTTGTATTTAAGATCTTAGGTTTCGGCGTAAAATAAAATAGATAATTATTCGAAATATCTTTTCAAGATACTATATGTGAGAGCAGCGAATTATCTTCGCTGCTTTTATTTTTACAGAAATATTATTTTTATTGATTTTATTAGTCCTAAATTTAAGATTAACATTTTGTTTACAATAACTTCACAATACAGGTGTATTTTGTTAACGTAAACACATTTCTTAACTTAATTAAAATAAACTCTTGAGATTCGCAGCTATAGACATAGGTTCCAATGCAGTTCGTTTACTAATTGCAGATATCTTACGAAAAGATAACAAAATATCTTATACAAAAAATACACTATTACGCGTTCCATTGCGATTAGGTGATGATGCATTCGTCGACAAAAAGATTTCGCCAGCCAAATTTGAGGATATGGTGAAGACTATGCGTGCATTTAAGGATTTACTCGATGTCTATAAAGTAACCGATTATATTGCTTGCGCGACTTCGGCTATGCGTGATTCAGAAAATGGTGCTCAAGTGGTAGCTGCATGTAAAGAAGTCGGTATTGATATTAAAATAATTGATGGCGGATTAGAAGCAAAAATTATTTACAATGCTTATTTGAGTGGCATCATGGATAAGGATAAGGTTTACCTTTACATTGATGTAGGTGGTGGTAGTACTGAGATTTCATTATTCGCTAATGGTGAATTGAAAGGATCTCGCTCTTTTAATTTGGGTACAATACGTATTTTGGATAATCAAGATACCCCAGAGACATGGCAAGATATGCGTGTATGGGTCAAAGAAATTACAAAAGGATACAAAGATATCTATGGTATAGGTACAGGCGGAAACATCAATAAACTTTCTCGAATAGCAAATAAAGGTGAAGATAAGCCTTTTAGTTATGCGAAATTGAAAGCTATTTATGATCATTTGAACTCGTATTCTTTAAAAGATCGTATTCACGATTTGGGATTGCGCTCTGACCGTGCTGATGTTATCATACCAGCAGCAGAAATATTTTTGACAATAATGAAGTCAGGTCATTTAAAAAATATTGTAGCTCCCCGTGTCGGTTTAGTGGATGGCATCATTCAACAATTAGTACAAAAAAATTATGCTAAAATATTATCGGCATAGGGCTTGCAAGTATTAAAAAAAGCTATATTTTTGTGCTTACGAACACCTAGGTGGCGAAATTGGTAGACGCACCATCTTGAGGGGGTGGCGCTCGCAAGGGCTTGGCAGTTCGAATCTGCTCCTAGGTACAAAGAACAGAAAGAGGAAAGTCAAAATTTCCTCTTTCTGTTTTTTTACAACTTATTAGCTCGAACGGTAATTTCCGCAATATCCAAAACTTGTATTTCCTGTTCTTTTTCTTTAACCTTGACGCCGTCACGTAGCATCGTCATACAGAATGGACAGGCTGCAGCCACAATAGATGCTTTGCTTTCGATTACATCCTCAATACGTTCTACATTGATATCTTTGTTTCCTGGCTCCGGCTCTTTAAACATTTGTGCACCTCCCGCACCACAGCATAGTCCATTAATTTTGCAACGTTTTAATTCAACTAAATCAGCATCTAACGTTTCTAATACTTTACGGGGAGCCTCGTAAACTTCATTAGCCCGTCCCAGATAACATGGATCGTGGTAAGTTATCTTTTTACCTTTGAATTCATTTCCATCGCTTGGTTTCAATTTCCCATCGTCGATTAACGACTGAATCAATTGCGTATGATGTATTACTTCGTAGTGTCCACCCAGTGAAGGGTATTCATTCTTTAAGGTGTTAAAGCAATGCGGACAAGCTGTAACAATTTTTTTTATTTCATATCCATCAAGAACCTGAATATTCATCATGGCTTGCATTTGGAAGACAAACTCATTCCCAGCGCGTTTGGCAGGATCACCCGAACAACTTTCTTCTGTTCCTAATATTGCATATTTTATGCCTACATGATGCAGGATTTTACATATGTCGCGTGTGATACGCTGCGCGCGTTCGTCAAATGAACCTGCACAGCCCACCCAAAATAATAAATCTGGAGTTTCACCTTCTGCTAACAGCTCGGCTACAGTAGGGATATGTATATTATTTTCCATTTTTCAGCTATTTTAATTTTGAGTCCAATTTGCACGATCCGCTTGTGCGTATTTCCACGGTGCGCCATTGTTTTCGAGATTCCCCAACATATTGTTTATACTTGATGGCGCATGGGATTCTTCCATGATTGCGTATTGACGTAGACCCATGATGATTTCCAAAGGATTAATATTGACCGGACATTGTTCTACGCAAGCATTACAGGTCGTACACGCCCAAATCTCTTCTCTGTTGATATACGTATCAAGTAATGATTTTCCATCTTCTACGAATGATTTATTTTGATCTATATTTTTTCCTACTTCTTCAGATCGATCACGTGTGTCCATCATGATTTTACGAGGTGATAATAATTTACCAGTCATATTTGCAGGACAGGCTGCAGTACATCGTCCACATTCTGTACAAGTGTATGCGTCCAACAGATTCTTCCAAGTTAAGTCTTGTACATCTTTCACTCCGAAACGACTAACTTCTCCAGAAGGCGGGGGTAGGGAAGGATCCAGCATCGCTTTTACTTCAGCCGTTACAGATTCCATATTATTGAATTTACCTTTTAAATCTAAATTCGAAAAGTAAGTATTTGGAAAAGCCAAAATGATATGTAAATGTTTTGATAGTGGCAGATAATTTAAAAATGCTAAGACACCTACGATATGAAACCACCAGCTGAATCTTTCGACAAATATCAAGCTAGAAACATTTTCAGGCAAGAGTCCAACTAAATATTGGCTGATAGGAAAGGAGCCAGCCGCTGTATAATTTTCAGGTTTTAGAAGTTGTAATTTCTGATCTGCCGCATTCATAAAAAGAAAAGCAGTCATCAAAAGTATTTCCGCTATTAAGATGTAGTTCGCATCAGTTTTTGGCCAATTGTTTAATTCTGCTTGATTTAGACGTTTTACTTTTAATACATTTCTTCGGATAAAAAATATGACGCATGAAAGCAATACGGCGAAAGCAAGTATTTCAAAGGAAGCAATTAGGAAATCATAAAATCCACCCAAGAAGGATAAGACGCGGTGCGACCCAAATAGTCCATCAATTACGATTTCTATCATCTCAATATTGATGATACAAAAACCTATGTAAACGAATAAGTGCAATATCGCGGGAATAGGTTTTTTGAACATTTTTTTTTGTCCAAAAGCTACCAATAACATTGTCTTTATTCGTTCCGATGGATTATCAACTCTATTGACTGATTTCCCCAGTCTAATATTTCGATATATCTTACATGCATTTCTATAAAAAAGTAAGAGGGCGGCGATAAATACGATAGCAAATAATAGTTGGCTTATCATAATGTTTATACAGGTTTATAAACAAATATAATAATCTAATTTATATTATGCATGCATAATATAACATTTCGAAGAATTATTAAATGACCATAAAAAAAGGATGACTTAATTCAAGTCATCCTTACTGTTTATTTCAGATTAAATAAATCCTATTTAATACCTAATTTTGTTTTTACATCAGCTGATACATCATCGCCGCCTGCGTAATATACAGCTGCACCAGAACCAATATCAAAGATATAAGCATATCCTTTTTCTTTAGCAACTGCAGTAATTGCATTCATTACTTTTGTTTGAATAGGAGCCATTAATTCTTGCTGTTTTTTACCAACTTCTTCTTGCGCTACTTTTTGTACTTCTTGAATACGAGTTTGCATTTGCTGATATTCTTGACCAATAGTTTGCAATTTTGTTTGAGTTTCCGCTTTATTTGCTTCACTTTGATTCAACATCAAATCATTCGCTTCCTTTTCTTTTGCTTGTAGCAAAGTAACCATATCTTGGATTTCTTTCTGCTTAGCATCACTCAAAACTTTTAATTGATCTGTAGCTGTTTTAAAATCTGCTGTTTGTTGAAATATTTCGTCAGCATTGATATGTCCAATTTTTTGTTGTGCATTTGCAACAGAAGTAGCTGCAAATAAACCCACTAATAATACCGCTCCTTTTAATAAATTTTTCATTCTTTCCATTTTAATCTCAATACTTACAAAAGTAATTTTTCTATACTATTTTTTTATGTTAATAAATCAGTTTTATTTTATTTTTGATTTGCCTGTAGCAATGATGGATTAGGTTTGTAGCCTAATTTTGTGATTACATCATTACTTTTATCTAATGCTGGATTAGAATACAAGAATGTCAATTCACTTCCTTTGTCTACGATAAAATCAAATCCTTGAGCTTTTGCAAAATCTTCTATGGCCTTGGAAATACGAGTTTGAATAGGTTGGAATAATCGCGTTCTTTCTTTTTCCAAATCACCGCCATAGCTGAATTTTTGACGTTGCAAATCTTTGACTTGTTTTTCTTTGTTAACAATCTCATCTTCTCTTCGCTTGCGCATATCTTCACTCAATAGAGAGTGATCATTTTGATAAGCTTTATACAGTTTTTCAATCTCTGTATATTGATTATCGATTTGATCTTGCCACTGTTTTGCTAGATCATCAATTTGTTTTTGTGCTGAAGTGTATTCAGGTACATGTCTTAGGATATATTCAGAGTCTACATAAGCGAAACGTTGCGCAAAAGTAGCGCTGATGCTTACTGTTAGAAATGCTAAAATTGCGAAAATCTTTTTCATATACTAGAAATTATTGTTTTTTATAGGACAGCAATTATACTAAAAAGTTTAATTTATTAAAAACCTCCCATATTTTGAATAATACTGAATGTAAAGTTTTGTCTCCACGCATCAGTACGCATGCCAGGAATAGGATCGAATGCATGTCCATAGTCAATACCAAGCATACCAAAGATAGGTAAGAAGATACGTGCACCTACACCCGCAGAACGACGCATTTTAAATGGATTTACCTCAGAGAATTTATTCCACGTGTTACCTGCTTCTGCAAAAGCTAATGCAAATACGGTTGCTTGATCATTTAACAAGATTGGGTGACGCAATTCTAATTGATACTTCGCATAAATTGGACTACCTGAGTTAATTGCAATATTTTGGTAACCATTACCCGTAGAAGCAGGGATGATTGTACCATTCGCATAACCTCTCATTGCTATGATCTCAGAACCTTGTAAGAAGTCAAAGCCTTGCATACCGTCACCACCTAATTTGAAACGCTCGAATGTTGATGTTTTAGTTCTATCTGTATAATTTCCTAAATATCCGAATTGTGCTTGCGATTTCAAGATTAACTTACCAGCAATTTTCGTGTACCATTGCGAATCAAATTTCCATTTGTGGTATTCTGTCCATTTGTAACGAATTGGATCAGGATCTGTATCGTAATTAATGCTATTCCATGACGAATATGGCGGAGTCAAGGATACTGAAAACTTAATATTTGAACCTGAGGTAGGGTAGATCGGTGCATCTATTGAGTTACGGCTAATTTCTTGCGTAAAATTAATATTGAATGCAGTACCATCCGAAAACAAGAAATAGTTACCATAGTTCTGTAATTTATAACGTTGGAACGATAATGAACTATTAATTTGGAAGTAGTTGTCAGGCCATTGTAGACGCTTACCTAATGAAGCCGTCACACCTGACATCCAAATACGCTGCAAATCTCTATCAGCTACCATCTGCTCTCCTGTGTAATAATTAAAACCACCGTAAGATGAGTTGGATGTGTAGGCACTCAACCCAAAGTAAATTGGTTTTTTACCACCTAACCATGGTTCTGAAAATGAGAAACTATATGATTGGTAACGTTTTCCTGAAGTTTGGCCTCTAATACTTAACTTTTGTCCGTCACCACGAGGAAGTGGTTTCCAAGCTTCTTTTTTGAAGAAATTACTTGTTGAGAAGTTATTAAATGTTAAACCTAATGTACCTATAATCTGTCCAGCACCATAACCACCGGATAACTCCACCTGATCAGAAGGTTTTTCTACTACGTTGAAAACCACATCTGTCGTACCTTCATCGTGATTCATTGTAGAAGAAGGAATATCTGGTGTAATTTTTTGCTCGTCAAACATACCCAATTGCGAAATCTCACGAATACTACGCATGATTAGCTCTCTCGAATATTTCTGTCCTGGCTTGGTGTAAATTGAACGTAATACTACACGGTCATTTGTTACATCATTACCTTTTACGATTACATTATTAATCGTGTATTGTTTGCCTTCAGAAATTTGAATTTCTAGGTCAATTGTATCGTTGTAGATTCTTTTTATTATAGGATTTACATTAAATGTCAGGTAGCCATCATTCTGATATATTGCACTAATATCATCGCTATTACGGGTTGGACCCATCAATTTACTTGTCAATTTCTCTTCAGAATAAACGTTTCCTTTTTCAATTCCTAAAATTATATTCAATACAGAATCCGTGAATTTAGTATTTCCAGACCAATCGATATTTCCAACAAAATATTTAGGTCCTTCATAGATTTCAATATCTATTGCCACTTCATTATTGTCAAATCTGTACACAGAGTCACGAAGAATCTGTGCATCACGAAACCCCTTATCTTGAAGTTTGGCAACTAATTTCTCTTTCGCTTCTGTATATTTATCATCTTTGAATTTACCAGGGCCGAATATTCTAAACCATTTACGTGGTTTTACACCTTTTAAATATTTTGTAAGCTCCTTATTTGTAAAAGTTTCATTTCCTGAGAAGTGTACACTATTAACTTTGATTTTTTTGTTTCTATCTACATCTACAACTACAATTTCGTTGTTAGTCTGGGATGAATCTTTAACAGTTTGGATGTTTATATCTGGATATAAAAATGATTTTTCGCGTAAGAACTTCGCTATAGTATTTCTTGTAGATTGAAGCAAATTGTCGTTTACAATACGCCCTGCGTTTGCATTTAATCTCTTATTGATTTCATCAGTTTGTGATTTACTCAAGCCGCTAATGTCTATGCGTGTCAGACGTGGTCTTTCTTGTACACGAATTTCTAAGAAAATATTTTCTCCCTCAATCCGTGTAGCCCACAATTGTACATCTTCAAAAAGATTTTGAGCCATCAAATCTTTGATTACATTCGATGTAGCCTCGCTAGGAACTTCAATGTATTGACCAATAGATAATTTTGATATTGTAATTAATACATCCGTATCTAGATACTGCGCTCCCTTGACAGTCACTCCAGCAATGACATAATCTTTTGGTTGTAAATAACTAAACTCATCAGGATCCGAAAGATTAATCGGATTTTGTACTTGAGCAAAAGTATTGGACCAAGTGAATATTATAAATGTTAATGTCAGAATGTATAGTTGCTTCATTTAATTCTAATTATGGATGCTAAAGTACATCAATCTGTTGTTAATTTTTGTTAAAAGATAAATTATCGAAAACCCACTTTAAATTACTGTTAAAGTTGTTCGCTGGTCTTTCCAAACCTTCTTTCTCTGTTTTGAAAATCCAAAATTGCACCAAATAAATCTTCTCTTGTGAAATCGGGCCATAGTTTTGGGGAGAACCAAAGTTCTGTATAGGCTAATTGCCAAAGTAAAAAATTACTGATTCGTTGTTCGCCACTTGTGCGAATCATCAAATCCGGATCAGGCGTTCCATCTGTTTGTAAATTTGAACTAAATAAATCATCATTTATATCCTCAACATTAATATCACCAGCAACGACTTTCTTAGCTATTTTCTTAGTAGCTTCGATTATTTCGTTTCTTGAACCATAACTCAAAGCTAGTGTGAGGACACAAGTGGTATTGTTTTTAGTTAGTTCAATAGTATTGGTTAAAGTATTTTGGCAATTGTTAGGCAGACTGTCTAATGAACCGATAGCTTTGACACGTACGCCATTAGTTTGAAATGTAGGCAATTCTTTATTAAGAGAATTAATTAATAATTCCATTAACGCTTGTACTTCTAATTTGGGGCGGTTCCAGTTTTCGGACGAAAAAGCATAGAGTGTAAGATGTTTGACTCCCACTTCAATAGCTCCTTCCAAAACTTCTCGTACAGCAGTTACCCCGTTTTTGTGTCCAAATACTCTCAACTTACCCAATCCTTTTGCCCATCTACCATTACCATCCATGATGATAGCAATATGTTGAGGTAATCTTGACCTATCTATCTTATTCTTCAAGCTCATTCTCTTATCTTTTTATCCAGCTGTAGCAATTAGGGTCAAATATAGTATATGTCAACGTTATGCCTGCTGTCATATATCCATCTTTATTTTTACCGTCACCTCTTGCTAAACCTGCATTACCAGTTAAATTACTTGATGGATCAGCTAAATATATCCAATCATTAGTATCAAACGGGCGTTTTTCATTTTGTGGACCAACCATAATATTCGGAAATGCAATGTCTTGCGGTACAGATGTCGCATAGTACTTGCTTACATTATCCAAATTATCGGTAAATGCAAGTCTATAGCTTATTTCTCCTCCTATAGACCACATGCTATTCAATTTGTATTTAATTCCTAAGCTTAATGGAATAGCAAGATTCCAATTCGTATATAATTGTGAATTGGTTGTTTCATCGTATTCTAATTTCAAAGGTCTTAATTTAACCTTATGCTCATCATAATATATATACGGATCGTGTTTCAATATTGCAATACCTGTAGAAATATAAGGTGTAAACTTCGATTTATTTTTGCTTCTAAAATATGTCCAAAAATTGAAGTTTAGTGCTAATGCTAATTCTGTAATTTGATTTCTGAATTTTAAGTTACGTATTTGTTGTTGACTGTTTTGAAAATCTTGATCACTACCAGATATTAACAGGTGATTTCCACTTAATTTTATCCCCCATGTAGGATCCAAATTATAATTTATAAAAAGCCCTCCTCCAAAATTTTTAATATAAAAATTATTTGAAGTATTAAGGTCTCCCAAATATCCCGTCGCAGCACCATTGATTCCGATTTCATATCGTTGGGCATGCAATTTTAATGAAAAAAAAGACACAAGGGTTAATATGGCTAATTTTAAAAACAAAGTCTTTTAATTTGGTTGTAAAGATAAAATTTTTGGAATAATTGTTATTATATAATGTGTAAAACTCGTCTAATAGTTTCGCACATCAATACCCCAAAGTAATTTTTCACGCAATGTGCCAAAGTAACTGTCATTCTGCAGTCTGATAAGATTTATTTCAAAAGGTGCCTTACGAATCGTTATTTCTATGTCTGTGGATAATGTTTCACTCTTAGAGTCACAACTTAAAATATATTTATCTGTACGGCTTTCAATTTTTAGTTTGAGTGTCATATCTGCTGAAACGACAATCGGACGTACATTCAAATTGTGGGGTGAAATAGGAGTAATCACGAAATTGCCACTTCCGGGCATTATTATCGGGCCACCACAACTCAACGAATAGGCTGTAGAACCTGTTGGTGTCGCTATAATCAATCCATCTGCCCAATAGGAATTCAATAACTCATCATTGATCATCGCATTCACCGTAATCATGGCAGAGGAATCGTATCGGAAAACCGTAATGTCATTTAGTGCGAAGCTATCTTCGCCAAATAATTTCTTTTGGTCACTTTCAACACTCAAAAGTGTTCTCTTTTGGATGGTAAATTGATTATTTAAGATTTTGCTAAGTGCCGATTCGATATTTTCTTTGGGAATATTCGCTAAAAAGCCAAGTCGTCCCAAATTGATCCCTGCAATAGGAATGCCTGAATCGCGAATAACGGAAACTGCTGCTAACATGGTACCATCACCACCAAGGCTTAATAAGAAATCAATATCTTTTGGCAAGTCATGATGTGCTTCAAAAGTTTGCAGGTTTTTAGGACATTTACTTGTGTTCAGTAAGAAATCATAGAATTCTCCGTAAATAACAACCTCTATTTTTTCACTCTCCAAGTAATTGAACAGTGTCTCAATGAATGGCGTAATAGATGTATTAAATACTCTTCCAAATATGGCAATCTTTTGATGTTGCATTCTAGCAAGTTTGATATTCCCTACAAAGGTGCGAAGAATTGCTTATAAATCTAAATAATTCATCAAAAGGTCGTAGCGATCTTGTATATCCGATTGTGCACCACCATCTCTGAAAGTCGCTTTGACTACATAATCGTTGCGCCATAAGGATGCTACTACGGAAGAAATATTTGTTTTATTGACTTTAATAGTCATTTCTAGTTTGGAGCTATCAGGTATCTGATGCACAGTAGTACTTAGAATTGATGTGTTTTCAGCTTCAATAATTCGTGCAACATGAGATAACGCATTGTCTCGAATTCCCAATTCTAAAACGATAATAGCACCTTCATCATTGCCTAATGTAGCATTTAGTGCTACCAACAAACATTGTTTGGTCAACACACCTTGGTACTCGTGATTTTTGTTTAGTATTGGAATGAAGCAATAGTCGAAAGCGACCATACTTTGTAAGGCGTCATAAATGTGTTGATAATCGAATAAATAAACCGAATTGAAAAGTATTTTAATAGATTCCAGCGATGCGAGGGGATTAATTTGGTCCAATAACACATCTTCGGTAATGATCCCATAAAATAAATTGTCCTCTACGACGGCTAATTGTTTGAGGTGATTATCCGTCATTTTATTGAGTGCAAAGTCAATGCTGTCGGATAGTAAAACCTCGTGGTAATCAGTAGATATGTATTGTCCTATAAACATGACTATGCTTTATTAAGTTAGACTTTAATTATTGCAAATCGTTTACTAAATATTCAAAAAAAAAGGATGAAAAGCAAAATTAACGGAATAAATATTGTAAATTATATCCATATTAAAGCATTATTTTTTATTTTTACGCGTCAAGATTTGCAGGAAAAAACCGTGACAAATCGTATCATATGGCTGAAGACAAGAAGAAGTTTATACAGGTAAGAGAGGTAATACGGAAAAAAAGTCCTGGATTAGCGAAGTGGATTCCAAGTCCTTTAGTCAGTTACTTGGAGCGTACTATACATGAAGATGATATCAATGATATTATGTATAGATTTCGCGATTTAAAAGGCTTAGATTTTGTTGATGCGCTGATTAACGATTTGGGTGTAGAAGTCGTGTTGGAAGGGGCAGAAAATATACCTCAAGACGATAGTGTTATTTTTGCATCAAATCATCCTTTGGGAGGTCTAGATGGAATCGCCTTTATGCAGGCTATTGGACGTGTCCGAAGAGATGTGAAATTTTTGGTGAACGATATTCTGATGAATGTAGTTAACTTAGAACCTTTATTTGTAGGGGTCAATAAGATTGGGGGACAAAATAAAAGTGCTGTATCTGCTATAGAAGAAGCTTATGCTGCAGACCACGCTTTATTGGTTTTTCCGGCAGGACTTGTTTCGCGCAAAATAAATGGCCAAATTGTAGATTTGGAATGGAAAAAAAGTTTTATTTCAAAGTCCAAAAAATATAAAAAAGATATAATTCCGGTGTATATAGAAGGAAGAAATTCCAATTTCTTTTACAACCTTTCTAATTGGCGAAATCGATTAGGTATAAAATTTAATTTAGAGATGTTGTATTTGGTTGATGAGTTTTTTGGTCAACGTAATCAGCGGGTCACTATTCGTGTAGGGGAACGTATTCCTTATACGACATTTGATAATTCTAGAAATGAGAAACAGTGGGCTGCAGAAGTAAAGCAGCAGGTATACGAGTTGAAGACGCAGAAATAATTATATGGAAGAAATTATAGCTCCAGTTGAGAGAGATTTGATTAAGGCAGAGTTGACGAGAGAAGCTTTTTTACGTTATACCAATAATGGTAATAATGAAGTATATCTCGTTAATTACCATACAGCGCCTAATATTATGCGTGAAATAGGTCGTTTGCGAGAGGTTACTTTTAGAGCTGCTGGTGGTGGTACGGGGCAACCGTTGGATATAGATGAGAACGACACGTGTACACACAACTATGATCAATTGATCGCTTGGAATCCTGATGATGAAGAAATAATAGCTGGGTATAGGACAATTCGTTGTGATCAATCGGTGGATGAGGAAGGGAATATTCATTTATCTACGTCTCATTATTTTGAGTTTTCGGACGAGTTTAATAAAGATTATTTGCCCTATACGATAGAATTAGGCCGTTCGTGGGTACAACCGCGCTACCAACCTTCTATTGATAACCGTAAAGGTTTGTTTTCATTGGATAATCTTTGGGATGGTCTTGGTGCATTAGTCGTTATCAATCCTGATATAAAATACTTATTTGGAAAAGTAACCATGTATCCACAATTCAACGAAGAAGCACGTGACTTGCTGATGTACTTCATGGAAACTTATTTCCCCGACCGTAAAAATTTAGTAAAGCCATACGAAGAATTGAATATAGGTTATAAAACAGATATTTCTAAATACATTGGTGTGTTTGATGGTCTAAATTACAAAGACGGGTATAAAGTGCTAAACAAACATATCCGTGAATTGGGAGAAAATATTCCGCCTTTGATTAATACGTATATGAATCTTTCGCCGACAATGTTGACTTTTGGAACAGCATTGAACGATGAATTTGGTGAAGTCGAAGAAACAGGGATTTTGATTACTTTGGATGATATTTACCTTCCGAAAAAAGAACGCCACATCAGTACATTTGAACGTGATAGGTTCTTCGTAGAAAAGTAAGATTTAAACTTAAATATATAAATAGCAACAGCCTTTTATCGATGAGATAAAAGGCTGCTTATTTATTATTTTAAAGCTCAACTTTTTTAAAAAGGAGAATCATCAGGCATATCATTCATGCGGGAAGGCATGGTGATGCCACCGCCACCCATGAAATCATCAAATGATGCAGAAGGGGACATGGCAGATCCGCCAAACGGAGAGTCATTACTACTGAATGAATCACCACCACCCATACCACCAAAGTCTTCCTCTAAATCGACGAATTTTACATATTTACCAACGAATTTTAGAGGAACGATGCCTGTTTCACCGTTACGGTGTTTTGCGATAATTACCTCACCAACACCAGCGGTAGAGCGACCTTCTTCATCTTCTGTCAAACCATAATATTCTGGTCGGTATAAGAATAACACCATATCGGCATCCTGCTCAATAGATCCAGATTCACGTAAGTCGGACAGCATTGGACGTTTACTGTTACCTGGACGTGATTCTACAGCACGGCTCAATTGTGATAAGGCTAATACCGGAACATTCAATTCTTTAGCTACAGATTTCAACGCACGTGAAATACTACCAATTTCTTGCTCACGGTTACCACCGCCTTTACCTTCAGATTTACCATGCATTAATTGCAAGTAATCGACGATAACCATTTGTATATCATGTTGCGCTTTGAGGCGACGACATTTTGCACGAAATTCAAAAACGTTTAGTGCAGGGGTATCATCAATAATTAACGGTGCTTCCGTCAACCGGCCAATTCGCGAATGTAATTGTTGCCATTCGTGATCCGCCAAGTTTCCTTTCTTTAATTTTTCTTGTTCAATTTCAGTTTCACCAGCTATTAGACGATTTACCAATTGAACAGAAGACATCTCTAATGAGAAAACAACAACAGGTCGCTGGTGATCAACAGCAGCATTACGAGCTACAGAAAGTACGAATGCTGTTTTACCCATCGCAGGACGAGCAGCGATAATAACCAAATCAGAAGGTTGCCATCCCGAAGTCATTCTATCTAGCGCCGTCAATCCTGACGGAATACCTGTTAGTCCATCTGTACGGTCGCGCAATAATTCAAGATTATTGATAGCCTCACGCATAATATCATCCATTTTGCGTGAATCTCTTCTTAGGTTATTTTGTGCAATGTCAAACAGACTTTTTTCAGCGTGGTCTAATAAATCGAAGATGTCCGAAGTCTCATCATACGAAGAATTAATAATTTCTGTAGAAACTTTGATTAACTCACGTTGAATATATTTTTGTGAAATAATACGTGCGTGGTATTCAATATTAGCTGCAGAAACAACTCTATCTGTTAGCTGCGTAATATAATACGCTCCGCCTACCATTTCGAGTGAACCTAATTTACGAAGTTCTGCTGTAACAGTTAAGATGTCAATCGGAGAAGTCTTTTGAAATAAGGAGAAAATAGCTTCAAATATTTTTTGATGCGCTTCTTTGTAAAAAGAATCTGGCTTCAAAATATCGATAACTTCACTCAATGCATTTTTCTCCAACATCAATGCGCCTAGTACTGCTTCTTCCAAATCCACAGCTTGTGGAGGTAGCTTACCAAGACCACTAATCATATTATTTAGACTCGTGCGTTTTTTGTTAAAATTTGCCTTGTTAAAGTTTGTATTTTGACCCGAATATTCTTGTTCCATTATCCCTTAATTTTTTATGTTTTTCAATACTTTTACCCATGTTATTGGACATGTAAAACATCGTTATAACAAAAGTACTAAAAATTGTAAAGCTGAAATTTTATAGTTCTTCACATCTCCATGTTAAGTAAATTTTAGCAATGCTTTAGGCGCTATTAAATAACGAGTTATTATTAACATATATTGTGGATATTGTGTTGATAACAACTGAACACATCTAGTGTTCAAATACTTAATGTTGTGTGGAAAATTCTTCTGCATGTTAATAAGTCAAAAATGGTTGTTGTGTGAATTGCTTGATGATGAACTATGAAGTTAAGTTTTCATAATCAATACTTTAAGAAAAGTTCCTGTCGCGAAGAGTAATTTTTCTTTTTTATACTACATAAAATATATACTATCTTTGCTGTATGTCAAATGAAGCTTCAACACTAAAACCATATAAGTCAAAGGACGGCGGTAAAAAAGAACAAGTCGCAGATATGTTTAACAATATTTCGAAGAAATACGATCTTTTGAATCGTCTGATGACAATGCGTATTGACGTGATATGGCGAAAGAAGGCAATCAAACTTTTACAAGAAATTCATCCGCAACATATATTGGATGTTGCGACGGGTACTGGTGATTTTGCTATTGAATCTATCAAAATCTTAAAACCCAAAAAAATTATTGGTGTCGATATTTCGCAAGGAATGTTAGAAGTTGCTAAAGAGAAAATTGTAAAAAAAGGATTGCAAAATGTATTTGAAGTTCAGTTGGGTGATTCAGAAAGCCTTCAGTTTGAAGATAATTCTTTTGATGCGGTGACTGTAGCATTTGGGGTTCGTAATTTTGAAGATTTGGAAAAGGGATTGTCTGAAATTCACCGCGTATTAAAGCCAGGTGGGAAAGCGATTATTTTAGAATTATCTAACCCTACAGCATTTCCTATTAAGCAGTTTTATAATTTTTACTTTCATAAAATTGTACCTGCATATGGTCGATTGATTTCTAAAGATTCAAGTGCGTATTCTTATTTGCCTGAATCTGTAGCTAAATTTCCTGATGGTGGACGTTTTGCTAAAATAACAGATAAAGTTGGTTTTAGTTCCACGAACGTTCTGCCTCAAACTTTTGGTTTCTGTACAATCTACGAAGCATCAAAATGATCAAATATGGGTACACCATAATTTTATCATTACTGTTATCGATCCATGCATTGATGGCACAAAATCTTATTTCATTTCCATTTAGTGGGTACGATGAAGACGCAACTATTCAAATTGGGTTTCAATACAATTATATAAATCAGAATTATCAATTGAAGTTAAAGGATAATTGGAAACAGTTATTTGAAAACTTAGATTCTGATTCGGAGAGCTTAACATATTTAGGAGAATTAAAATCAATTCAAAGTAGAAGCTCGGCTGGATTTTCAATAGGCTTACCGATGGATTTTCGTTGGAGTGAGAAGCTCTCTATCAATTTTAATCCCTCCTTCAATATTTTAAATTCTAATCAAATTGTCTTTTCTCCAATTGATACAGACAGAAACCCTATTGTACGCAAGTCAAAGCATGTGTTACAAGATCTTCGAGGCGATAATTTCAACTCCTTTGAATTTCCTGTAGCGCTTAAATTTCGTTCAGAAGAAAAAGCGTTTTTTGATTCTGATGCAAAATATAGAGCTTATGTTTTGGGAGGCGTCAGATTGACTCGATGGGTAGGACTTATAAAGCAATATAATGATTTAAGATTGGAGTCTAAAAATAATAGGCAAGTACCTGAAGGAATTATTTTACGTCCAGAATATATGTCATGGGAGGCTGGAGTTGGGTTTGATATCTTTTTATCTTTCTTTAAAGTTTCTCCCGAGATTAGATTTAGTCAAAGCATAAATAATATATTGAGTAATAATCATCTTTTATCTGCTGAAAACAAATTTATGGCGCCAATAGATCGCGGTCTTGTTCGCAATATCTATTTTAGCCTCATATTTCAATAAAAAATGAGAACAGTTTTAATTACTGGCGCAAGTTCAGGTATCGGTGCTTCCTGTGCGCATGTATTAGCGAAAGAGGGAAATTATAGATTGATTCTTTGTGCACGCCGTGAAGATAGGTTGGTACAATTAAAAAACGAGTTACAAGAATCTATTTCAGGTTTGGAAGTGTATACTTTTGTGTTGGATGTACGAAACAGAGAAGATGTCCTAAATTCTATACATAATCTTCCTGCCGAATGGAAAAATATTGATATATTAATCAATAATGCGGGATTAAGTCAAGGATTGGATGCTTTGCAAGATGGAGATTTGGACGATTGGGATCGCATGATCGATACAAATGTAAAGGGACTTCTTTACGTCACAAAAGCAGTTACTCCTTTTTTGAAACTTAGTAACAGTGCACATATTGTAAATATTGGTTCAATTGCTGGTAAGGAAGTCTATCCGAATGGAAATGTGTATTGTGCTACGAAGCATGCGGTGGATGCGTTGAATAAAGCGATGCGTATTGATTTGTTACCTTTCGGAATAAAAGTTACGGCAATTAACCCTGGTATGGTTGAGACTGAATTTTCGGAAGTTAGATTTCATGGGGATAAAGAACGGGCAAAAAATGTGTATACTGGCTTAACACCATTGCGTGGAGAGGATATAGCAGAAACAATTGCTTTTGTTTTATCTCGTCCAGCACATGTGAATATAAACGATTTGCTTATCATGCCTACAGCGCAAGCAAATGGAACTATTGTAAACAGAAAATAATTGTATTATGTCATTAGAACAAAAAATAAATCAGGATATCAAAGCAGCGATGATCGCTAAAGATGCCGTGCGTTTGAGAGGATTGCGTGCTGTGAAGGCGGCTATTTTATTAGCAAAAACTGAAAAAGCAGGTGTTGAAGAATTGACAGAAGATGCTGAAATCAAAGTTTTGCAGAAATTAGTAAAACAACGCAAGGAGTCTGGAGAGATTTACAAAACTCAAGGTCGTGAGGATTTGTTTCAAACAGAGTTTGAAGAGCAACAAGTGATTGAAGAATATCTTCCGAAACAATTATCTCGTGAAGAAATTGAAGCGGTTATTAAAAATATTATCACTGAAACTGGCGCTGCCGGCATGAAAGACATGGGTAAAGTAATGGGTGTTGCAAATGCACAATTGGCTGGTAAAGCTGACGGCAAAACTATTTCTGAAATCGTAAAATCTAGTTTAGCTTAATTTCAAATGAGTGTTACTTGGGTAGTTCGTCCTTTTTCAGAATTGTCAAGTTTGGAGTTGTATAAGATATTACAACTTCGTATTAATGTATTCATGTTGGAACAAGAATGTTTGTACCCGGAATGTGATAACAAAGATTTGAAAGGAAAGCATTTGATGGGAATTTTGGATGGAGAAGTCGTAGCTTATGCACGCTTACTTCCGCCTAATGTATCCTACGCAGATGCGTCGATTGGTCGTGTAGTAGTGAATCCAGCTGCACGTCATTTGAAATTGGGGACAGAGCTTATGTTGCAAGCCATTTCAGCCATACGAAAAGATTTTCCAACAGAAGCCATCCGCATTAGCGCGCAAGCACATTTACAGGGGTTTTATGAAAACGTAGGTTTTGTACGTGTGAGCGAAGAGCCTTATCTCGAAGATAATATTCCTCATGTAGAAATGGTGTTAACATAGAAAATGAAGGCTTTACAATTTGTAAAGCCTTTATATTTTATCCCTCCAGTTCCATTATCTCTTCTGCTAATGCTTCCCAGTTTTGTTGTAACTGATCAAATTCAGCTTTGGCAGAATTGTAATTTCTTGTTGCTTCTTGTAATTTGACTGCATCTGAATAAACTTCTTCGGAAGACAAATGTGCTTCTAATTTTTTGACCTCTTCATCTTTGATCGCAATTTGCTCTTCCAGTTGGGCTAGTTCTTTATTCTTCTTTAGTAATATTCTTTTGGTGTCGTCAGAAGGTGCTTGTTTTTGTTTTTTAGGCTCTTCTTTGACTATTTTTTTCTCTTCTTTAACTTCCGGTTTTATGACACGTTTAGCATTCCATTCTTCATACTCTTGGTATGTTCCAGGATATTCTTTGATTTCTTTATTTTCGATAAACCAAATTTTGTTAGCTACATTGTCTAAGAAATAACGGTCGTGAGAAACAACAATAAAAGTACCCTCATATTGTTGTAGCGCCTGAATCAAAATGTTTACGGAAGCCATATCCAAGTGGTTAGTAGGCTCATCGAGTACCAAGAAATTTGCGTCTGCTGTTAAAGCTTTCGCTAAAGCAACACGTGATTTTTCACCTCCTGATAGCACTTTAATCTTTTTGAAAGCATCATCTCCTGTAAATAGGAAGCAACCCAAAATCGAACGTAATTCTGTTTCGGTATGTTTTGGGGCAAAGGCTTGCATTTCGGCAATGATAGAGTTTTCTAAATGCAAAGCCTCCAATTGATGCTGTGCAAAGAAAGTTTGGGAAACATTGTGTCCTTTGATAGCCGTGCCTTCGAAGTTTTTGTCATTATCAGCAACAATTCGTAATAAGGTAGATTTACCCTTACCGTTGGCGCCGATTAAAGCAATTTTATCGCCTTTTTCGATGAGTGCATTGGTATTGCGCAAGATCTCCAAATTTGGGTAAGACTTGGAAATATTTTCTAAAGTGACCACATGGCGACCCGAAGGTTTAGAAAATTTAAAGCTGAAATTTACTTCCGGATTATCGTCATCCACATCGTCTACACGATCCATGCGCTCCAAAGCTTTGATGCGCGATTGCGCCATTTTTGCTTTCGATGCTTTTGCACGGAACCGCTCAATTAATCGTTCTTCTTGCTTAATTTTAGCTTGCTGATTTTTGAATTGCCCTGCTTGTATTTCATTACGCATCGCTTTTTCTTCCAAATAGAAGCTGTAATTACCAGCATACAAAGTCAATTTTCCTTTGCGAGACTCTACTGTTTTTTTGATAATTCTATCCAAGAAATACCTATCGTGTGATACAATTACAATTGCACCTTCAAAAGCTTGTAAGTAATTTTCCAACCATTTGATAGAAGGTAAATCCATGTGGTTTGTCGGCTCATCCAATAATAAAATATCAGGTGCTTGCAAAAGAATTCGCGCCAACATCACACGCATACGCCATCCTCCAGAGAAAGTAGCCAATGGTCTTCTTTGTTCATCTTCCGAAAAACCAAGACCTGCTAATATCTCATGCGCACGAAATTCAATATTGTAACCATCTAATGCTTCAAACTCTGATTGTTTATCACTAAGCTTGTTCAGAATATCATCCGAATAGTCTGTTTCTAATTTCTTAAGTAGATTTTCTATCTCTGTGTGCAGTTGATTTTGGCGCTCAAAAGCCTCCATAGCCACATGTAAAATGCTTTTTTCCGAATGGTAAGACAATAAATCTTGGTTTAGGTAACCAATTTTTAAATCTTTAGCCATTGAAATGGTACCTGAGGTAGGTTTGTATTGTCCGACGATGAGACGTAGTAATGTGGATTTCCCTGTGCCATTAGCACCGATTAATCCTACTTTATCTCCTGGTTTGATGTGCCAGCTTGCTTCGTCGTACAAGGCTCTTGAGCCTATTTCAAATGTTAAATTATTTATTGATATCATTTCGAATGCAAAAGTAGTGATTATTTCTGCTTCTTTTCTACCTTTGTAGCTAAGCAAAAGGAATATATCCTTCGTTTTTTGATTAAAGATTCATATTTGATAATGTACAAACTAATAAAGCCAATTTTCTTTTCGATGGCGCCCGAAAAAGCGCATCATACGGTTACGAATGGATTGAAAACTTTCACTAAAATCTGGGGTTCTAAATCTATTTTGAAATCTTTGTATTCGGTCGAAGATCCGCGATTAGAAAGAGAAGTTTTTGGTTTAAAGTTCAAAAATCCTGTAGGTTTGGCTGCTGGTTTTGACAAAAATGCAGAGTATATCGAAGATATGTCGAATTTTGGTTTTGGTTTTATCGAAATTGGAACAGTCACACCAAAGCCTCAGCCGGGAAATGATAAGCCCCGTATGTTTCGTTTGGTAAATGACGAAGCATTGATTAATCGTATGGGATTCAATAATCAAGGCGCAGATGTTGCTGCAGGACGATTATCTCATCTAAAAAATACGCAAGGTGTCATCATTGGTGGAAATATTGGTAAAAATAAAGTGACGCCAAACGAAGAAGCTGTTAACGATTATATCTATTGTTTCCATGCATTGTATGATTACGTTGATTACTTTGTCGTGAATGTGAGTTCGCCAAATACACCAGGTTTACGTGATTTACAAGAAAAAGGTCCATTGATGCATATCTTGAATACCTTACAAGATTTGAATGCACAGAAGCCTACTGCAAAACCAATATTATTAAAAATTGCACCTGATTTGACTGATTCGCAATTGGATGATATTGTTGATATCGTAACTGAAACTAAAATTGCTGGTTTAATAGCGACAAATACAACAATTTCGAGAGAAGGTTTGCAGTCTGATCCTAATTTGGTGAAGGAAATGGGCGGAGTAAGTGGTAAGCCATTAACAAAACGCTCGACAGAAGTAATTAAATACATTCACCAAAAATCAAATGGAGCTTTTCCAATAATTGGGGTAGGCGGTATTCATACAGCAGAAGATGCGATAGAGAAATTGAATGCTGGTGCTGCTTTAGTACAAGTCTATACAGGTTTTGTTTATGAAGGCCCAGCTTTGATTAGTAATATCTGTAAGGGTATTTTGAAAAATAAATAGACGTTTTAGCAATAAATTGTTAAAATATGTTAATATAAAACTGACATAATTAAGATTGGCATAAGTATTGATTAGTGTTTAGTAATTCATAATTTAGGTTAATAATTGGTTAGTTATAAAATCCTTCAATCTCCCCGGTTGAAGGATTTTTTAGTATTATTTAACAATAAAACCTTGTATTTCGGTATTATAATTGTTAATTTATGAAAGATTAAAATAAAAGAATATGGCAATACAAAGAATTCTTCCTGTTACCATTTTGCTTGGCGGCTTGTTATTAACAGGTTGTGTGAGCAATAAAAAATACACTGCATTAGATGCACAATACAGAGATCTCGGTCAATTGTATCAAAAGACACAATTGGAATTGACTGAAAGTCGTGCAAAAGTAAAAAGCTTAGAGGATCAATTAGAATACGAGCGTAAGAATAACGCGGCCTTGAAAGAAGCTTATGCAAAGTTACAAGGAACTTTAGATCAAAGTATCGCACAAAATTCTCAGGGAAATGTGAATATTTCCAAGCTAGTGGATGAGATTAATGCTTCAAACAAGTACATTCAACACTTGGTAAACACGAAAAATAAGTCGGATTCATTGAATATGGTGTTGACCAACAATTTGACACGTTCGCTTAGTCGTGAGGAGTTGAAGGATGTGGATGTTCAGGTATTGAAAGGTGTTGTTTATATATCCTTGTCGGATAATATGTTGTACAAATCTGGAAGTTATGAAGTGTCTGAGCAAGCTGGAGAAACTTTAAGCAAGATTGCAAAAATCATTCAAGACTATAAAGATTATGATGTACTAATTGAAGGTAACACAGATTCAGATCCGATCTCGAAACCAAATATTCGTAACAATTGGGATCTGTCCACTCTTCGTGCCTCATCAGTTGTACAAGCATTACAAAATAATTATGGGGTAGATCCTAAGCGCTTGACAGCAGGTGGTCGTGGTGAGTATAATCCTATTGCGGATAACAGCACACCAGCGGGTAAAGCTAGAAATAGACGTACGCAAATCATAATTACACCGAAATTAGATCAATTTATGGAGTTAATCGATAAAGCTCCTGATACAGAACAAGAACCAAGTATCTAAAATTTACGTTAAATAATATAAAATTAAGTCCTTGATGCTTGATCAAGGACTTTTTATATTAAATTGGCATGATTGTTCGTAACCATGTGTATGTCAAAAATCATCAAAAATCATTCATTACTTTTACTGTTTTCAACAGTATTTTTGGCCAGTTGTAGCTCTATCTATATGCCTAATGTTCCATCGACACCAATGTTCAAAAATTCTGGTGAAGTCTATGTAGGAGGACATTTTAATTCCAAAGGAAATATTTCTGGAAATTTGGGAGTAGCGATAAGTGATAATATAGCTATCATTGCTAATGGATCAACTGTCAACACTGGTGCTAATAATAATAATTACTTTCGTCAGTGGTTAACAGAAGGAGGAATCGGTTATTTCACGACTAAGGGAAAGGATAAAAGGCAAGTATTTGAAATGTACGCTGGCTATGGTGTTGGAAATACAAAAGATTTCAAGCAAAGAGCGTCGATCTATGGTTATGAATTGGTGGAATCGCGCGAAATGAATTTTGATAAAATATTTTTACAGGTAAACTACTCATCTACACGTAAAAAGAAGATAAATATCTTTGGAGACAAAAAAGAATTAAACTATGGTACTGCAATTCGTCTAAGTAGAATAGGGATGAAGGATTTTTTATTGAATGATGTTATAGCTCCTAAGGAGGAAAATTATTTTATTGAACCACTTTTTTTTACGCGTATGCAATTGGTTAATGGCTTGCAAGTGCAGTATACTAATGGTTTTAATATTGGATTGAATAGCAACGAATATTTAAAAGCCGGAAACTCAGTTTTTACGTTGGGGTTAGTTTATACATTTGGAAAATAATAATTTGAATATGAAAAAGATAGGTTTTTTAGTAATTGCTGTCACCGTTTTTTTATTAAGTGGATGTGCGGTGAATCAGAAAGCACAGATTGCAGCATTAGGAAAGTTTAATTATGATGTTACTTCTGTTCAGAATATGCGCATAGCGGGAAGAGATGTGAATTCTTACCAAACAGATGGCGGTGTGTCACTAAGTAGTCTACCTGGGATAGCTATGGCTTTATTGACCAAAGATTTGCCTTTAGAGGCTACGGTAAATTTGCAAATGACAAATCCTACAACCACTGTAACCAAAATCAATGAATTTAAATATCTGATTGAAATGGGAGGGAAACCCTTGTTTGAAGGTTCAGTAAACGAAAATATTAATCTCGCGCAAGGACAAAGCACGGTAATACCACTTAGTTTTAGAGCGAATTTGTTTAGTGCTGCAAAAGAACAGGGAATTGAAAAGGTTTTGAGCGATATTTTTACGCGCAAAAGTGATGCATTTCTTGCTTTAAAGATTAAGCCTTCGGTAAAAATTGGCGGTAAAAATTTCTTTTATCCGGGTTATATTACAGTTGACAAAGATTTTGGGAAATCAGTCTCAAAGGCGCTAAACAAGGTAGTTAAATAGATTCAAAGGATGCATTGCATCCTTTTTTGTTAATAACAAATTATTAACAATGAACAATTATTAATCAGAACAATTTTTATAATTATTTAGATATTTTAATCTAGTTTTATTTTACGTATTTAAGGCTTACTTTTGGTCAATGTTAGCATCTCAGTATAAATATTGAGATTATATTATCCTTAATTACTCGATGTCAAATTTTATCGTTATTTTTTTATGTTTACTGTTTGGATATCTTTTTAGATATTTAAAGCTTGTAAAAAAGGGTGGACATCTAGCTATTAATACATGGGTTATATATGTTGGACTCCCGTCCATCGCTCTCAAATATATTCCACAGATTGAATGGAATATGGATTACATATATACCGCTTTACTACCATTTCTTGCTTTCGGAACATCCTATGTTTTTTTTAAGGCACTTAATATTTGGTTTAAATTTTCTAATCGAACGTTGTACACATTAATAATTGTAGCTGGTTTATCAAATACTTCATTTATTGGTTTTCCACTAGTAAGTACGTATTATGGAGAGGAATTTTTGAAAGTTGCAATAGTAAGTGATCAAGTGACATTTTTTACTTTGTCGCTATTTGGTGTATTATTAGCAGCTGGTTCGAGAGATATATTTGAGGATGATAAAGAAAAGTATCTGTATATATTAAAGAGACTTTTGACCTTTCCACCATTTATAGCGTGCATTATAGCGTTGATTTTCCATGACTACTTGAAATATGAAGCGCTAAATAATTTGTTCTCTTCTTTTGCGGCGACGGTTAGTCCCATGGCATTATTCTCTATAGGACTTCAATTAAATTTCAAGCGTATATCTCATGAATTGAATGGGCTTTATGCAGGTTTACTTGTTAAATTGTTTATTATACCATTCGTTGCTCTTTTATTAATCTACCTATTGGGGCTAAATGGTGACTTTTTCCGTGTTTCTGTTTTTGAGATGACTATGCCGTGTTTAGTAGCCTCCAGTATAGTAGTTGAAAAATTTGGCTTAAATGTTAAATTTGCTAATACGCTTATAGGAATTAGTATTCTGATTGGCATATTATTATCCTTTGTATGGTATAGTGTAATTAATACACTGTTGTAATCTAATTGTTACTTACATTATTAGTTTATTAATTAGTATTTCACTTATCTTAGAATTTGATAACTGATATAACATTTAAATAAAAAATTAATAATTGATGCACAAAGTCATTTGTTCATTTCTACTTTTAGGAAGTATATATGCTGCCGAAGCGCAAAATAAAAAGTCAGAAGCGAAAAATCTAATCAAAAGCCCTCACACAAAGTATGTTCAGGAGATAGAAGGGACAACATTGTCATTCTCAATGGAAGCTATTCCGGCAGGAGTTTTTTCTATGGGGGATAATAATTCGTTCAAGGCTGATGAAAAGCCTGCACATGAGGTAGAAATTGATGCCTTTTGGATGGGAACATATGAGGTCACATGGGATTTATTTCAGTCATTCTTGTATAAAGACTACGAGCAATCGAAACAGAACACAGGAACAGTTCCATCAGAAGTAGATGCTGTAACAAGACCCACTAAGCCTTATTTAGATATGACTTTTGGGTTTGGAAAGGAAGGATTTCCAGCTTTGGCTATGACGCATTACAATGCTATTCAATTTTGTAAATGGTTATACGTGCGTACTGGCGTTTTCTATAGGTTACCAACAGAAGCAGAATGGGAATATGCCTGTCGTGCGGGGTCGAAAGATAACTATTTCTTTGGTAATGATGTCTCTAAATTGAAAGATTACGCATGGTATGAAGATAACAGTGACCAAAAAACCAATGTTGTAGGGCAAAAGAAACCTAATCCGTTTGGATTGTATGATATAATAGGTAATGTAGCTGAATGGACTTATGACCAATATCATGCTGATTTCTATAAACAGTTTGCTGGCAAAAAAACAAAAAATCCCGTAGCTATACCAACTGAATTGTATCCACATTCGGTGCGCGGAGGATCATTTGCTAGCTCTGCAAATGAATTGCGTTCAGCAGCGAGAGGAGCTTCAGATCCGATATGGAAACAATTAGATCCACAAATGCCTAAATCTAACTGGTGGTTTCCAGAGGCTCCATTTATTGGACTAAGATTAGTTCGTCCACTAAATGCACCTTCTAAAGATGAGATATTAGCTTACTATGATCAAGCTCCAATAGAGGACTTTTAAAAAATAAGAATATACACTACATAACCAATCATAGACATTATGGAAAATATTAAAAGAAGAGATTTTATAAAAAATTCTGCTCTAGTAACTGGGGGAGTTGCTATGACTGCATCAAATATATCCTCTGTATTTGCTGCTGGAAATGATGAAATTAAAGTAGCATTAATAGGCTGTGGAGGAAGAGGTACAGGAGCTGCTGCTGACGCGTTGAATTCTGGTCAGAATGTGAAATTAGTTGCTTTAGCTGATGCTTTTAAGGATAATTTAGATTCAGCTTACAACAATTTGTCGAAACGCTATTCTGCAAAGATGGACATCCCTGAATCACGTAAGTACGTGGGATTTGATGCATACAAACATGCAATAAAAGATGCGGATGTCGTATTACTTGTTGCGCCTCCAGGATTCAGACCTCAGCATTTTGAAGAAGCTGTAAAACAAGGAAAGCATGTTTTCATGGAAAAATCTGTTGCTGTGGATGCGCCAGGTGTAAGAAGAATTTTAGCGGCTTCAAAAATTGCTGAACAGAAAAAATTAAATGTTGTCGTTGGTTTACAACGTCGTTTCCAACATAATTACCGCGAAGGTATCAAACGTGTTTTAGATGGTGCAATTGGTGATGTTGTATCAGGTCAGGTATATTGGAATAGTGGTGGTGTGTGGGTGAGACCACGTAAACCTGGACAGACTGAAATGGACTATCAAATGCGTAACTGGTATTACTTTAACTGGTTATGTGGTGATCATATCGTAGAGCAACACGTACATAATATTGATGTTGCGAATTGGATTAAAGGCAAGTATCCAGTGTCAATTCAAGGGGTTGGATCTCGTGCACATCGTACAGGAAAAGAGTATGGAGAGATTTATGATAATTTCTCTATTGAGATGACTTACGATGATGGTTCTGTTGTCTTCAGTCAATGTTGTCACTTTGAAGGATCACATAATCGTGTAGACGAAACATTCCAAGGAACTAAAGGAAGAATCTATTTATCAGCTGGTGGTAGAGCTATTCTATGGGATTCAAAAGGTAACGAGATTTATCGTCATGATCCTAAAGGAAATCCAAATCCTTATCAGCAAGAGCACGTTGAACTATTTGCTGCTGTAGCTAAAGGAGAATACAAGTTTAATAATGCAGAATATGGTGCATATAGTTCATTAGCTGGTATTATTGGACGTATTGCGTGTTATACAGGAAAAGTAATCAAATGGGATGATGCATTAAAATCTGAAATTGACTTAATGCCAGAAACATTAGCTTGGGATGCAAAACCAAAAATTTTGCCTGATGCCAATGGTATATACCCAGTAGCAGTACCTGGTATAAACACGAATTTATTCATATAAATACTTGAAACTTTTTATTCTTATATCTTATATTCTGATAGGATATGTTGCTTATGC
Organism: Sphingobacterium cavernae; assembly: GCF_008520265.1. Lineage (GTDB taxonomy): Bacteria > Bacteroidota > Bacteroidia > Sphingobacteriales > Sphingobacteriaceae > Sphingobacterium > Sphingobacterium cavernae. Next base: position 114,353 of record NZ_VIQM01000087.1, on the reverse strand, counting down.
GGCATATCCTATTTCATATTCATTATATACCATTTCGGGGCAGGCACAAGGAACTACGTATTCTATTAAATATTATGCTGCAGATAAGGTCGTTTCAAAAGATGAAGTAGATAGTATTTTTAATGTTATTGATGAATCAATGTCTTTGTATAAAAATAATTCATTAATCAATCAATTTAACTCCTCATCTAATAAACGCGTGAAACTTGATTCGCATATGTATAATGTCGTAAAAGCTAGTTTCGATTATCACAAGAAAACTAAAGGCTATTTTGATATAACGGTATTTCCCTTGATGAAATTGTGGGGATTCGGACCAGAAGGATTTCGGAATAATCCTACACAAAATCAAGTGGATAGTGTTCGTCAATTTGTTGGTCTTAATAAGCTCAGATTAAAAGGTAAATACTTAGAGAAAAGAAATAAAAATACAGCCATTGATTTGAATGGAATAGCGCAAGGATATACGGTGGATGTGCTATCTGATTTTCTTAATAATAAAGGTGTTCAATCATCTATGGTCGAAGTGGGGGGCGAAATTTATTGTTTCGGTGTGAAGCCAAATGGCGAAACATACAAGATTGAGATACAGCGACCAAATAATGATTCTGCTGCATCTTACAAGGTTTCAATAAAAGATAAGGCTATCACCACTTCTGGAAGTTACGAGAAATATCGCATTGTAAATGGCAAAAGATTATCGCACCATATCGATCCACATACAGGAAGTCCATTAACTAATAATATACTTTCAGTTACCGTTATCGCTAATACTGCTATGCAGGCAGACGCTTTGGATAATTATTTAATGTATTTGAAACCTGAAGACGCAATCTCGTATATCGAGAGAGTTCCTCAGGCTGAGGCATATATAATATATTCTGAAAATTATACATTAAAAGAATTGCAAAGCTCAGGATTTAATAATTATATTTATAACCAATAATCAACCATTATAAACGACATGAAGAGAAACGATTTTATCAAAAATTCCGGCTTGCTATTAACAGGGGCTTTCTTGTCAAGTAATAAAACATCAGATTTTATAAAACCTAATAAAGAAATGATTAAATCAACCACTTTTAAATTAGATTATGCACCACATCAAGGAATGTTTTCTGCTTCAGCAGGTAAAAGTTTTTTAGATGAAATCAAATACATGCACGATTTAGGTTTCCGCAGTATTGAGGACAACGGTATGCCTGGACGTTCTATTGAGGAACAAACTAAGATCGGCGAGCTGTTAGCTAAATTGGGAATGCGCATGGGTGTATTTGTTGTGCCTAAAGGAGGTAACGGACAAAATACTTTAGCGGCGAACAAACAAGAACATATTGATATCTTCCTTAAAGGTTGTCGTGACTCTGTAGAAGTTGCCAAACGCGTAAATGCAAAATGGGTTACTGTTGTTCCTGGTGATTATCAACGCAATTTGCCTATTGGTGTACAAACCGCAAACGTTATAGAAGCATTAAAAAGAGGTTCAGAAATTTTAGAACCACATGGCATTACTATGGTTTTAGAGCCATTGAGTGATACACCTAATTTATTTTTACGCTATACGGATCAGACGTACGAAATTTGTAAAGCTGTAAATAGTCCTTCCTGTAAAATATTATACGATGCGTACCATCAACAAAAAAATGAAGGAAACTTGATCAATCTGATGGATATGTGTTGGTCTGAGATTGCTTATATACAAGTAGGTGATAACCCAGGAAGAAGAGAGCCATATACAGGTGAAATCAATTATAAAAATGTATTCAAGTGGTTACACAATAAGGGATATAAAGGAATCGTGGGAATGGAACATGGAATGTCTAAATCTGGTAAAGAGGGCGAAGATATTTTAGTAGCAGCCTATAGAGAGGCAGATAACTTTTAATTTGATTAATCATATATAAACATGAATTCAGTTATAAAAACTAAATTATCATTTATGATGTTCCTTGAATTTTTTATTTGGGGAGCATGGTTTGTTACATTGGGAACGTTCTTGAAACAAAATTTGAAAGCCAGTGATTTTGAAATGGCGAATGTATTTTCTACGCAATGTTTAGGTGCTATTATAGCTCCCTTTATTGTTGGGATGATCGCGGACAGATTTTTTAATGCAGAACGTGTATTAGGTATTCTTCATTTGGTAGGTGCCTTTTTATTGTATCAAATGTACCAGTCAACGGAGTACGGTTCTTTCTATCCGTATGTATTGAGTTATATGATATTATATATGCCAACGTTAGCATTGGCTAGTTCTATATCATTTAGACAACTACAAAATCCGGAAAAAGAATTCTCTGCAATTCGTATATGGGGAACTATAGGTTGGATCGTAGCTGGTTTGTCTATTAGTTATTTATTCAAATGGGATGCAGCGGCAGGTGAAGGCGCATTGAAAAACACATTTTTGATGGCTGCAATAGCTTCAGCTGTTTTGGGTTTGTTCTCATTTATTTTGCCAAGTACGCCGCCAATCAAAGCTGCAGAAGGCGAAAAACCATCATTCTCATCAATTGTCGGACTTGATGCCATCAAACTATTGAAAGATAGAAATTTCTTTATTTTCTTTATTTCATCTGTATTGATTTGTATTCCTTTAGCTTTCTATTATCAAAATGCCAATCTGTTTTTAGCAGAAATAGGATTAGAAAATCCAACAGGAAAAATGACCATCGGTCAGATCTCAGAAGTGTTATTCTTATTATTACTTCCTGTTTTCTTCTCCAAATTTGGTTTCAAAAAAACAATTTTAGTGGGGATGTTAGCTTGGGCAGTTCGCTATTTATTATTTGCTTATGGTGATGCTGGCGAGCTTACTTTTATGTTGATATTAGGAATTGCATTACACGGTATCTGTTATGATTTCTTCTTTGTATCTGGACAAATTTATACAGACAGCAAGGCTGGGGAAAAATATAAATCGGCAGCGCAAGGTTTAATTACTTTAGCGACATATGGTATAGGACAGTTGATCGGATTTTGGGTAGCAAGTTTCATTGGTGACAAATACAAAGAGTTAAAAGGTGTTGACTTACCTGGATTCTGGGAAAAAACTTGGTTTGTTCCAGCTGTCATAGCTCTTGTAGTTATGGTAATATTTATGATTTTCTTCAAAGACGAGAAAGTCAAAACAATCGAAAAGTAAATTTTATTACAATATAAACTTAATTAAAATGGTAGAGAATAATATTTATGATGCAATTGTCATCGGATCTGGAATCAGTGGGGGATGGGCTGCGAAGGAGCTGACTGAGAAAGGTCTTAAAACAATTATGTTGGAAAGAGGTAGAAATATAGAACATATTAAGGATTATACTTCTCCGACAAAATCACCATGGGAATTTCCACATGCAGGTGGAAGAACTCAACAAATGATTCAAGATTATCCAGTATTGAAACGTGATTATCCATTGAATGAAAAAAATCTTGGGTACTGGGTAAATGAAAAAGAAAGCCCTTATACAGAAATCAAAAGATTTGACTGGTATCGTGGGTATCATGTAGGTGGTAGATCATTGATGTGGGGACGTCAATCTTACCGTCTTAGCGATTTGGATTTTGAAGCAAACGCTAAAGATGGTCACGGGGTTGATTGGCCTATTCGCTATAAAGATATTGCGCCTTGGTATAGTTATGTAGAGAAGTTTGCAGGTATTTCTGGTAATAGAGATGGTCTAGGAGATATCTTGCCAGATGGAGAATTCATGCCTCCTATGCCGATGAACGTAGTAGAGAAAGATTATGCAGAGCGATTGAAGAAATCACAGTATGGTGGTAAACGCCACTTTATCATGGGGAGAACAGCTAATATCACTGTTCCGCATAATGGTCGTGTCAATTGTCAATATCAAAACAGATGTTGGGAAGGTTGTAATTTTGGAGCTTATTTTAGTACACAATCGGCTACTTTGCCAGCGGCTGTAAAGACTGGTAACCTTACTGTAAGACCTTTTTCTATTGTGACTCGTATTATTTATGATAAAGACACAAAGCGAGCAAAAGGAGTAGAAATCATTGATGCGGAAACAAACCAAACGTATGAATTCCATGCAAAAGTTGTATTTGTATGTGCTTCTGCGTTAAATTCTTCGTGGGTATTGATGAATTCTGCTACTGATTTATGGGAAGGTGGATTAGGAAGTAGTAGTGGTGAATTGGGACATAATTTAATGGATCATCACTTGGGAGTTGGTGCATCTGGTCGTGTTGAAGGGTATTTAGACAAAACAATTTTCGGACGTCGTGCAAATGGTATATATGTTCCTCGATTCGTGAATGTTGATTTTGATGACAAAAAACGTGACTACGTACGTGGATTCGGTTATCAAGGCGGAGCTGGTCGTGGAAGAGCATGGCGATCAGAAGAAGAAAAGTATGTTGGCGGTAACTTCAAAGATGCGATATGTGAACCAGGAGATTGGTCGCTTGGATTTGGTGGATTCGGCGAAATTTTACCTTACCATGAAAACCATATTAAGTTAGATAAAGATAAAAAGGATAAATGGGGCTTACCTGTTCTAGCATTTGACGCTGAAATCAGAGAAAATGAGTTAAAAATGCGTAACGATATGCAAAACGAGATGAAAGAAATGCTCGAAAGCATAGGTGTGAAGGATGTGAGTAGCTGGAATAACGTATACGGTCTTGGCCAGGGTATTCACGAAATGGGTACAGCGCGCATGGGTCGTGATCCAAAAACTTCAGTTCTTAACGGAAATAATCAAGTTTGGGACGCATTAAATGTATTCGTCACTGATGGGGCAGCGATGACTTCTGGAGGATGTGTGAATCCTTCATTAACTTACATGGCATTGACAGCAAGAGCTGTTGATTTCGCAGTAAGCGAACTTAAAAAAGGCAATCTTTAATCTTTATCTATCTCAAAATGGAAAACAATAGCAGAAGAAACTTTATAAAAACTGCAGCAGTAGCAGCTGCAGGCATTACAATTGTTCCAAGACATGTATTAGGTGGTACGGGATACCGAGCACCGAGTGATATGTTGCAAGTTGCATCAATTGGTGTAGGTGGTATGGGTGGATCGGACGTTAATAATATTTTTGGAAGTGGTAAAGCAAATATTGCTTTCTTGTGTGATGTTGATAAAGCACGCGCTAAAGGCTCTGTAGAAAAGTTTCCTAAAGCCAAGTTTTATACAGACTTTAGAGAAATGCTTGATAAAGAGCATAAAAACATAGATGGCGTCTCTGTATCTACACCAGATCACAATCACGCTATACAAGCTTTGGCAGCTATGCAATTGGGTAAGCACGTATACGTGCAAAAACCATTGGCACACGATGTTTGGGAAGCTCGTGCATTGACTCATGCTGCAAAGAAGTATAAAGTCGTGACGCAAATGGGTAACCAAGGAGCGTCGGGTGATGGGGTACGTCAAATGCGTGAATGGGTAGATGCAGGATTGATTGGCGATTTGGTAGAAATCTATGCATGGACAGATCGTCCGGTATGGCCTCAAGGTATTCAATGGCCTAGTCAGAAAGCTAAAGTTCCTTCCACATTAGATTGGGACAAATGGTTAGGTACTGCGCCATATACTGAATATTTTGACAAATTAGTGCCTTTCAACTGGCGTGGCTGGTGGCCTTATGGCACTGGTGCTTTAGGAGATATGGGTTGTCATAATTTGGAAGCTCCATTCAGTATCTATGGCTTACAGTATGTAAAAGATGTACAGGCTAGTGTTGGATCTATCTATGTAGATGAATTTAAGCGTGGATATTTTCCTGAATCTTGTCCTCCGTCTAGTTCCGTAACAATGACTTTTCCGAAAACTTCTAAAACTAAAGGAGATGTAAAAGTGCATTGGATGGATGGCGGTATCCAACCACCAAGACCAGAAGAGTTAGGACCAGACGAAATATTTGGAGATGGCGGCAATGGAATTTTGTTGATTGGTAAAAAAGGTAAGATTTTGGCAGATACATATGCTGGTAATCCACGCCTTTTGCCAACGAACAAAACTTACAAAACCGTAAAAGAAAAATATGCGCGTGTACCAAAGGGTGCGAATGGTCATTGGGCACAATGGGTGGAAGGTTGTATTGCTGGATATGGTAATATGGAAATGTCATCACCATTTGAGATAGCAGGACCATTGACTGAAGCCTTGCTAATGGCAAATTTGGCTATACGTGGTGTAGATTTAAAAGTAGGAGATAAATACCCTGGAAGAAGTAAAAAATTGGTTTGGGATAATGACAATATGCGTGTTACAAACTTTGATGAGGTAAATCAGTTTGTAAAACGGACATACCGCCCAGGCTGGGAAGTTAACTATACATTTTAATACATAAAAAGATGAATAGAAGAGAAGCATTACAACGCGTAGCTATGATCCTTGGTGGATCTATCGTAGGTGCTAATTTATTTTTAGAAGGTTGTACACAACCAGCTTCAAAGTCCGTAGAAGGACTGTTCGATGCAAAAATGATTGACAGAATAGGTGATTTGGCTGATGCTATTTTGCCACCGACTTCAACACCAGGAGCTAAGGAAGCTGGTGTTGGTAATTTTATACCTGTTTTCGTTAGAGATTGTTACACAGAAAAGCAACAAAAGGCTATTGTTGATGGACTGGCAACGTTAGATAAAACAAGTAAAGATTTAAAAGGTAAAGATTTTGCAAGCCTAACATTGGATGAGAAAACTGAAGTGGCAGAAAAACTTTATAAAGAATCTGAAGAGTACAACGGTCAGCGTTGGGAGAGAATCAAGGATGAAGTCGAGAAAAATAAGACTAAACAAAACGAACTTGTTAAACCAGATGTGGATTATGAACCAGAACATTGGTTTCATTTATTCAGACAAATGACTTTAACAGGATATTTCAATTCTGAACTTGGATTAACAAAAGCTTTGCGCTATGTGAAAATACCGGGTAAATATGATGGTAATTATCCATACAAAAAAGGAGATAAAGCATTTGCTTAAACTCCAAAAAAGGTGAGAACATAAAAGTCTCACCTTTTTTAGTTATTTGAATTAGATCTACTATTTGACGCCGAATTATAATAGTCAATTTCTTATGTTTGTATACATAAACATAACTTATCAAAAATACAATGTCATCTATACTCATCAAAAATGCACAAGTCGTAAATGAAGGAACTACTCAAGTTTTGGATGTTTTTATAAAAAATGGACGAATAGAAAAGTTAGCTCCTCAGATTGATTTAAAAGCAGATCAAGAAATAAATGCCGAAGGGTTACATCTTCTTCCGGGTTTAATTGATGATCAAGTGCATTTTAGAGAGCCAGGACTTACGTACAAAGCCAATATCTTCACTGAAAGTCGTGCTGCGGTAGCTGGTGGGACAACTTCTTTTATGGAGATGCCGAATACAGTTCCCAATACACTGACGCAAAAATTACTTCAAGATAAATACGATATCGGTCAAGATTCTTCGTTAGCTAATTACTCTTTTTTCATGGGGGCAGCGAATGATAATATTGACGAAGTTTTGAAAACTAATCCACGTGATGTTTGTGGTGTTAAAGTTTTCATGGGATCATCAACGGGAAATATGTTAGTAGATAATGAAACAGCCTTAGAAAATATTTTCAGAAATTCTCCCACTTTGATCGCTACACACTGTGAAGACGAGGCTACTATTAAAGCAAATCTTGCCGCATACAAAGAAAGATATGGTGATAACATAACCATTGATATGCACCCTTTGATTCGTTCGGAGGAAGCTTGTTATTTGTCATCATCAAAAGCTGTAGAATTAGCGAAAAAGAACAATACACGTTTACATATTCTGCATATTTCGACGGGCAAGGAAACAGCATTATTTGATAATACGATTTCATTGGAGAAAAAGCGCATTACGGCTGAAGCTTGTGTGCATCATCTTTGGTTTTCGGATGAAGATTACAAAACAAAAGGTAATTATATCAAATGGAATCCAGCTGTAAAAACTGCTTCCGACAGAGATCAAATTTTGAAAGCTGTTTTGGATGGACATATTGATGTAATTGCTACAGATCACGCGCCGCATACTATCGAAGAGAAAGAACAAGGTTATCTACAAGCTCCGTCTGGAGGTCCATTGGTACAACATGCATTGTTAGCATTATTGGATATAGTTAGCCAAGGCAAATTAACTTTAGAGCAATTGGTTCAAAAAACAGCACACAATACAGCAATTTGTTTCCAAATAGAACAACGTGGATTTATCCGTGAAGGCTATTGGGCAGATTTAGTATTAGTGAATTTAAATAAACAGTACGAGGTTACACGTCAAAATATTCTTTCAAAATGCGGTTGGTCGCCATTTGAAAATCATACATTTACATCCACCATTGAACATACCATTGTGTCAGGAAATCTAGCTTATTCGAATGGACAAATAATTGAAGTAGGCTCAGGACATAGACTGTTATTTAACCGATAAAATGAATAAAAGAACGTTTTTAAAATCGATTGGACTGGGTTTGGGGGCCTTAGCCATTTCTGATCAAACGGTAAAAGCTGTTTCAGAGGCGACAGGTACTGTCAAATCATTATTAAAAGCGAAGGTTTTGAAAGAAGGCGATACGATAGGAATTATCACGCCCGCAGGAGCATTATCCGAAGAAGAAACCATCACGATGACCAAAGAAGTGCTAGCACATTTTGGTTTTAAAGTAAAAGAAGGAAAGTATATTCGTTCGCGCTACGGTAATTTGGCAGGCACGGATGATGAACGTTTAAGCGATTTGCATAAAATGTTCGCCGATAAAGAGGTTGATGGCATATTGTGTATTCGCGGTGGAAATGGAGCATCACGACTTTTGCCTCGCATTGACTATGAATTGCTTCGAAAAAATCCTAAAGTTTTACTAGGCTATAGCGATATTACGGCTTTGATATTGGCATTTTATGCTAAAGTGGGCTTAGTGTCGTTTCATGGTGTCGTAGGGAGCAGTACATGGAGCAATTATGTAGCTAAATTGTTTAAAGAACAATTTATGGAAAATAAATTAGCCAACTATTCCAATCCTACAAAATCTGAGAGCCAAATTATCCAGTACAAAGATCGTATTCAAACTATTAACCCAGGCATTGCCGAAGGAATAATAATAGGAGGGAATTTGACGTTATTAACGGGTTTGTGTGGAACGCCTTATTTGCCTGATTTTAAAGATGCCATTCTTTTCTTAGAAGAAATAGATGAAAAATCAGACCGTATGGATCGCATGTTTTGTCAATTGATGAATGCCGGTATTTTATCACAAATTAAGGGGTTTGTATTCGGTAAATGTACGAATTGTGGGCCTTCAGGTGGATATGGATCGTTGACGATTGAACAAATGTTGAATGATTATATAAAGTCATTAGGGATTCCTGCGTACAGTGGTGCAATGATTGGTCATATTTCTGATCAATTTCTGATGCCTGTGGGGGTGCGTGCGCGCATGGATGCTTCAAAAGGAACGATTCAATACTTAGAAAAATCGCTATTATGAAAAGATTTGTTTTTCTCCTCTTAGTTTTTGCTGGATTTGTGTCGTGTGATGGCGCAAAATCATCTTCCAATACCACAATTAATGCTATGAAAATCGATACTTCAACTTATAATACCATATATTCAACCTATAAAGAATCAGCTTTAAAACATAGACGTTTTAAACATTCAGATATCGACTCCTTAATTCACTTACACAAAGGAAAATCAGTACTTGCTGTTGAAGAAATAGGTAAATCATTCGAAGGTAGAGCCATTTATGAATTGTCTTTTGGGGCAGGAGAAAAGAAGGTGATGTTGTGGTCGCAAATGCATGGTGATGAGCCTACAGCGACGATGGCTCTTTTTGATTTGTTTAATTTTCTAGAAGGTTCTGATGACGGTCAGGATGAAATAAGAACGTTGTTAAAAGATAAATTGAACATTCATTTCATCCCCATGTTGAATCCCGATGGTGCGGAACGTTATCAACGCCGTACAGCTCAAGGGATAGATATGAATCGTGATGCACGTGCTGGACATACGGTGGAAGGTGCATTATTACGTGCAAGAGCACAAGCTATAAAACCACAATATGGCTTCAATTTGCACGACCAAAATATTTATTACAATGTGCCTGGAACTAAAAATCCAGTTTCCATATCGCTACTCGCTCCAGCATTTAACGAGCCTCGTGAAATTAATCCTGTTCGTGAAAATGCGATGAAAATTGCGGCTGGTATGAATGATATTCTTCAAAAGTATATTCCCGATGCTGTAGCAAAATACGATGATACCTACACACCAAGAGGTTTTGGTGATAATTTCCAATCTTGGGATGCAAGTACCGTGTTAATTGAATCGGGAGGTATGAAAGGTGATCCAGAGAAACAACAAATTCGTAAATTAAACTTTATCATCATATTGAATGCCTTGGTTCAGATTGCAGAAGGCAGTTATGCACAATTCGATAAACAGCAATATGAGGATATTCCGTTTAATGCTTCGCAATTGCATGATGTGGTTATTCGTAATATTGTGATTGGTCCAGATTCGGCATCATTTAAAACGGATTTGGCTATTCGACGCAATGAAACAACAATAGGAAGAGACTTTTTTGTACGTGGCAAAATCGAAGATATCGGTGATTTGAAAGAATCGTATGGCTACGATGAGATAGATGCGGATGGGCTTTATTTTATTCCTGCAAAGGTTGCGGTTAAGACTGTGACGGATGTTGCACAATTAACAGTACAAGAATCTTTTGACTTACTTAAAAATGGTTTTATGGCTGTACAAGTAAAAGAGGTAGGTGCTACAAAAGAAAAAGCTTTACACAATCTACCAGTTCACCTATATACCCAAACAAACTTTTATTTACCTGTGACGGCAGATTTTGGAGGTATGGCAAATTTCTTTATTGGTGATAAAAGCGGTAATTTGAAATACGCTGTGATGAATGGGTATTTGATTGACTTGACAAAAGGTTTGGATCAATCGACAGTATTAAAAAATCGAGTAAATTAACTCAAGACCGCATGGAAATTAATCTAGAAAAGCTTAGATATCCAATTGGAAAATTTGTGTGTCCTACAGAAATAACGACTTCAGATATTAAGAATTGGATTAAAATCATAGAAGAGTTTCCATCAAAACTAAAAAATCAAGTTGAAAAGTTAAGTAACACAGATTTACAGAGGTCATATAGACCTAACGGATGGACTATAGCTCAGGTTGTAAACCATTGTGCTGACTCGCATATGAATAGTTTTATTCGGTTCAAATTAGCTCTGACAGAAGATTCTCCTATAATAAAACCGTATTTTGAAGATCGCTGGGCCGAACTGCCCGATTCTAATAATTATCTTACCGAAGATGCATTAAAAATATTAGAAGGTCTGCACACAAAATGGGTATTCTTACTTCGAAGTTTATCAGAGGAAGAATGGGATAAGGAATTTATTCATCCCGAAAGTGGTAAAACGATAAGCTTAAAAACCAATCTCGGTATCTACGCTTGGCATTGTGAACATCATTTAGCGCATATTGTTATTGCAAAGAAAAATTAAGAAATATAAGGAGACTGTGTTAAACACGTACTTGTTATGATTCTAATTTCTTAATACATTCTTCCCTAATTTTCCAAAGCTGCTCAAAGCTCAAGGAAATACCTTCTCTCTTAAGCCAATCTTTCAAATATTGTTGATGGTAGATAATTTTTCCAAATCCTTACTAATTGAAGATAAATTATTTTTAATTTACTTCACCTCAAAATTAAAGTATTTATCCTTAAAAGGTTCGTCATTATAAGTATAGTGCCACCATTCTTTGCTATACGCTCTAAAACCATATTTTTCCATGATTTTCTTTAGTTTTATTCTGTTTTGCTTTTGTGTGTTGGAAAGTTTGGTATAATCATGACCTGATTCTTCACCAAAAAAATCAAAAGCTACACCCATATCCAGTTCTTTTTTTGTTTTCAGATCAATGATAGTCAAGTCAATAGTGCTTCCACGGCTATGACCAGATTTGGAAGCGATAAATCCTTTTTTGAAAAGATCGCGTTTGTCTACACGTGGGTAGAACTCTTGGCGCATCAAGGTGTCTTTAATATCTTTTGCCCAACGTTTGAAATGGTTGACAGCAATTTGCGGTCGGTATGCGTCAAAGACGTTCAATCCCAATCCTTCCTTATTTAGTTCCTTCTCTATTTTTTGAATAGCCAATGTAGCGCGTTCTGTAAGAATGATTTTATTGCTTTTATAACCATCAATTGGTCTACCCACGAAATTGTGATTTGTGAAATATTTCATATCCACCGCGATATGTGGAATAAAATCAGTGAGATACACAAATCCCTTGGGAAGATTGTTTTTTTGTTGTGCGTAGCTAGCAATGCTTAAAAGCAAAAAAATAAGGATGAAAAGCTTTCTCATAGTTGTAAGGTTAAGGTCATAAAGGTAATGAAATGTACTAATAATTGTAGTAAACTTGTGTGAGATTGAATCAAAATACCTAACTTTACACTCTATTTCTAACGGAAAAAACGTATTATATTTTGGATTATTTAGCAGGATTAAACCCCTCTCAACGTGCTGCTGTAGAACAAACCGAAGGACCGGTTATGATTGTAGCTGGAGCGGGTTCAGGAAAGACACGTGTAATCACATATAGAGTTGCTCACCTCATACATAAAAGAGTAGATCCATTTAATATTCTTGTCCTAACGTTTACGAATAAGGCAGCTAAAGAAATGCGTGAGCGTATCATGAAAGTTATAGGTTCAGAAGCTAAAAATATTTGGATGGGAACATTTCACTCAATTTTTGCTCGTATTCTACGTGTAGAGGCAGAGTTGATTGGCTATCCGAAGAATTTTACAATTTACGATACAGACGATACAAAAAGTTTGTTAAGAGCCATTCTGAAAGAGATGAATCTTGACGACAAATTGTATAATGTCAACCATGTATATGGTCGTATCTCATCGGCGAAAAATAATTTGATTTCTCCGCAGGAGTATAACAAAAATGAAGCTTTGATGGCTGAAGACCGTGAAAATGGTCGTCCGCAGATGGGACAAATTTACCTCACCTATGCACAACGTTGTTACCGTGCGGGAGCAATGGACTTTGATGATTTGTTGTTTAAGACCAATGTCTTGTTAAATAAACATCCAGAAACTTTACACAAGTATCAACACCAATTCAAATATTTGATGGTGGATGAGTATCAGGATACCAACTTTTCGCAATACCTGATTGTCAAAAGATTGGCAGCGGTGAGTGAAAATATATGTGTAGTAGGGGATGATGCGCAGAGTATTTATGCTTTCCGTGGTGCGAATATCCAAAATATCTTGAATTTCCAGAAGGATTATCCGGATGTGCAAGTATTCAAGCTTGAACAAAATTACCGTTCTACACAGACAATTGTAAATGCTGCAAATAGCATTATCGCTAACAATAAAAATCAGCTCGAGAAAAATGTATTTTCAGATAATGAAGTAGGCGATAAAATCAAGGTTGCAAGAGCTTTTTCGGATAATGAAGAAGGGAAGATCGTAGCGGAAGCAATTATCCAAGAGAAAACATTGAAATCTTTGCCTTACAAAGGTTTCGCGATATTGTACCGCACCAATGCACAGTCGCGTGCAATGGAGGAAGCTTTGCGCAAGTTAAATATTCCGTATAAATTGTATGGTGGAACATCTTTTTACCAACGTAAGGAAATTAAGGATTTAATTTCGTACTTTCGATTGACTTACAATCCAAATGACGAAGAAGCACTGAAGCGTGTGATCAATTATCCACGTCGTGGAATTGGTGATACGACAGTAGAAAAGATCATTGTAGCAGCAGACAAAAATCAATATCGATTGTGGGATGTGGTAGCTAATGCACAGATGTTTTTGGATGGGCGTAGTGCAACTTCAGTAGGTAATTTTGCGACGATGATCCAAAGTTTCCAAGCTGTAGGAAATAATTCAAACGCTTTTGATACGGCAATGCATATCGCGCAGCATTCTGGAATATTGAAGGATTTGTACGAAGATAAGTCTGTAGAAGGACTAGCGCGTTATGAGAATATCCAAGAGTTGTTGAATGGTATCAAAGAATTTTCGGAGCGTGAGGATTTAGAGCAAAAAACACTGGATATTTTCTTGCAGGATGTGGCATTATTGACCAATGACGATAATGACAAAGATCCAAATGCAGATACAGTATCGTTGATGACGATTCACGCATCCAAAGGGTTAGAATTTCCAGTCGTATTTATTGTAGGTTTAGAAGAAAATTTATTTCCTTCACAATTATCCTTAAATTCGCGCAGTGAACTGGAAGAGGAGCGTCGATTATTTTATGTAGCTGTTACACGAGCAGAGAAAAAATTGCATATTTCGTATGCTACTTCTCGATACCGTTGGGGTACGTTGAATAATTGTGAACCAAGTCGTTTTATCGATGAACTAAATCCAAGTTATTTGGATTTGGATTTTAATCCACGTAATTCAGGCCCATCAGAAGGTGCTTTTAAATCAGAGCGCATAGCTTGGCAAACAAAAGAAAAGGATACTTTTGCGAAACCAAAGCCGAAAGTGGTAAAGACAACTTCAATTTTGCCAAAGGCACATGTGCCGACAGCAGGATTTGCACCATCGGATACCAGCAACTTGCAAGTAGGCATGGAAGTCGAGCACGAACGTTTCGGATTTGGAAAAGTTGTGAACTTGGAGGGAAATAAGCCAGACATAAAAGCAACTATTTTCTTCAAAGAGTTGGGACAGAAACAATTGTTGCTTAAATTTGCAAAACTTAGAATAGTTCAGTAAGAACTTTTATATTTACTAGAATAAAATAATAACGTATTATACGTTTAATTTCACAATATGAATTTTGATTATAACAGTACTCGTCCCAAGTTAATATTGGCCGAATATGGTAGAAATGTGCAAAATATGGTTGACTATATTTGCACTGTACCAGATATAGATGAGCGCAATAGATTAGCTCAGGTGGTAATAGATATGATGGGGGTGCTGAATCCACATTTGCGAGATGTCTCAGATTTCAAACACAAGCTTTGGGATCACTTATATATAATTTCTGATTTCAAGATTGATGTAGAATCGCCATATCCAGTGCCTACACGTGAGGATATTAAGCATAAGCCAGAGCGATTAGCTTATCCGCAACATAAAATTCGTTTCAAACATTATGGTCATATCGTAGAAGAAATGATTCAAAAAGCCGTTTCTGTTACAAACGAGGATACACGCGCGAAACTAACTTTAGGTGTTGCCAATTTTATGAAAATGGCGTATACGACATGGAATAAAGATTCTGTGAATGATTTACAAATTATTCAGGATTTGAAAGAATTGTCCAAAGGTGAATTGACATTACCTGAAGATACGGTATTGACTAAATTGGACTTCCGTTCTCCGCCTCCAGGCAACCGTGTGAAAACACAACAAACTTCTTCGAATAATAACAACAATAATCAGCGTAGTGCGCAGTCTCACAACAACAATAATAAGAGACCGAGCAACAACAATAATTACAGAAGTAATAACAACAATAATAACGATAAGAGAAAATCTTATAGCAACAATAATAACAACAGCAATAATGCTGGCGGTGGCTATAAAAAGAATTATTCTAACAGTAACAATAACTACAAGAAATAATTTTTCTGAGATTGATTTGTATTTTAATAAGTAACTAATACAGCAATTAGTTACTTATTTTATTTAAAGAAATATCCTTAATAGTATATATGAACGCATTTGAAATACATGGTGGTAAGCCTTTAAAAGGAGAGATTGTTCCTCAAGGTGCAAAAAACGAAGCTTTACAAATTTTGTCAGCAGTATTGTTGACAGAAGAAAAAATTACAATTAGTAACATCCCAGATATTAAAGATGTCAATAAATTAATCGATTTATTGGGTTCTTTGGGCGTGGTTGTGAATAAATTAAATAAGGATACTTACGAGTTCGAAGCGAAAGACATCAATATAGATTATTTTACATCAGAAGAATTCAAACAAAAGGGTGGAGGTTTACGTGGATCTATTATGATCGTAGGACCGTTATTGGCACGTTTTGGTAAAGCGGCTATTCCAAAACCAGGAGGTGACAAAATTGGTCGTCGTCGTTTGGATACACACTTTTTAGGTTTCGAAAAATTAGGTGCTAAATTCGTTTACGATACAGAAAATGAATTCTTTAACGTAGATGCTTCGCAGCTACAAGGGACATATATTCTATTGGATGAGGCATCTGTGACGGGTACAGCAAATATCGTCATGGCTGCAGTATTAGCAAAAGGCACCACAACTATTTATAATGCGGCTTGCGAACCATATTTACAGCAACTGTGTAAGATGTTAAATCGCATGGGCGCAAATATCTCTGGTATTGGTTCTAATTTATTGACAATTGAAGGAGTAGAGCGTCTTGGTGGTACAGAACATAGAATGTTACCAGATATGATTGAGATTGGTTCATTCATTGGATTGGCTGCCATGACAGGTTCTGAAATTACCATCAAAGATGTTTGTTTTAAAGAGTTAGGTATTATCCCTACCGTATTCCAACGATTAGGAATCAAGATGGAATTGCGTGGCGACGATATTTTTATTCCTGCTCAAGAATCATACGAAATTGATACATTCATCGATGGATCAATCTTAACGATTTCCGATTCACCTTGGCCAGGTTTTACACCAGATTTGTTGAGTATCGTATTGGTTACAGCTATTCAAGCCAAAGGTAACGTATTGATACACCAAAAGATGTTTGAAAGTAGATTGTTCTTCGTGGACAAATTAATAGATATGGGTGCGCAGATTATCTTATGTGATCCACATCGCGCTACAGTGATTGGTAACAATAAACAAACTAAATTACGTGGTATTCAGATGTCCTCTCCAGATATACGTGCAGGTGTATCTTTATTAATCGCGGCATTATCTGCAAACGGAAAATCTACTATTTTCAATATTGAGCAGATCGAGCGTGGTTACCAAAATATAGAAGAAAGATTAAAGGCTTTGGGTGCGGATATCAAGCGTGTAGAAGCGCAACCAATGGGTCATTAAAGGAATTGTCTTTTGAATGTTAATTAAATACAAATAACTTTCGCAATGCATGGAGAATTGTATTTTTGTACATTAACTATTTAAAATTTCTTTTAACAAACATGAAAAAATTAGTTTTATTTGCAGCTGTAGCTTCATTGGTATTGGCTTCATGTGCTGGTAATCCAGAAGGTAAAAAAGCAGAAACAACAGATTCAGCAGCTGTAGCGGATTCAGTAGTAGGTACTGCATATACAGTGGATGCTGCTCAATCTCAAGTATTTTGGACAGGTACAAAAGTAAGTGGTAAACACGAAGGTACTGTTACAATCAAATCGGGTTCTGTTTCAGTAGACAATGGTGCGATCACTGGTGGTAGCTTTGTATTAGACATGAATACAATCAACAGTACTGACTTAGAAGGCGAATACAAAGATAAATTAGATGGTCACTTAAAAGCTGATGATTTCTTCGCAGTAGCTACTTTCCCAGAAGCTTCTTTTGAAATCACTGAAGTGAAAGCTGGTGCGACTGCTACAGATGCAGTTATCTCAGGAAACTTAACTATCAAAGGTATTTCTAAAAATATTACTTTCGACGCTAAAGTTGACGAAGTATCTGATACAACTGTAAAAACATCTGCAGACTTCAATATTTTACGTGAAGATTGGGGTGTAACTTATGAAGGTAAAAAAGATGATTTAATTTCTAAAGAAATCAACTTCAAAGTAACTATCGTTGCTACTAAATAAGTAAAACTACTTAAACAAGTATAATCTAAGCGGTCTTTATGCTAATAAGGACCGCTCATTTTTGTCAAATAGTGCAGCACGATGCTCTTGTCCCCAATGCACAAGCATAGCGATGATTTGCTGTATTTTAGTACCGTAAGTGGTGATATCGTATCTGACCGTGACAGGTTTGGTATGTAATTCTTCTCTGGTAATGATTTTATTTATCTCTAATATCTTTAATTCAGTAGACAAGACTTTGGCAGACAGTCCGGATATATCATTTTGAATTTTACTAAAAGTGTTTACTTCATTTTGTCGTGAGATGAGATAATGAATGATTAGCAAAGTCCATTTGCCACCAATAATCTCCAAAGTATCTTGAAGAGCCAGTATGTCTGCGGTGCAGCCAGGAGGATCAGAGTGTGGTTTCGTTAGCATAGTAGTAATTGTACAAAATCACTTTGAATGCTATGCCCTGTAATAGCAAAATGTGGTCGGGGTAGGACCACATTTGCTTAACTAATACTTATGATATAAATTGAGAATAGTATTTGCGTAATTTTTGCCAAGTTGTCTATAACCAGCAGCACTGAAATGTAATCCATCAGGGACGCCTTCGCAATCTTTTGAAGTTACTACATGTGCATTAGGAATCGTCTGCGGTAAAGTTTGAATAATAGCATTCATACTTGCGCATTTTCCGCCTTGCTCGGCAGAAAGCATTTCGCCAGCAAGTATAGGCGTGTTTTCAGCTTTAAGATTCAGGTCGTTTAGCAAATTGGTATACACTCTATTCACTTTGTTTGGCCAATCTTTGTCGCCTGTATTTGACTCACCTTGATGCAGCAGGATGCCTTTAATTACACCAGACTTTTGTGCTATTTTTGCCATTTGCACCAATCGTGCATACGGATTATTATCATACGCCGCTAACATACCTTTCATCCAATTTGGAGCTTTTTCAACATACGTTGCTGTGCTATCCTTGTCAAATAGTTGGATATGGCAACCACCTACAGAAACATTGATAATACCAATCCGTATATTTTTGTCAGTGTTTTCAGCTAATGTTTTAGCGAAATAATCAGCTGGTGTCAAACCCGTATGACAGCGTGTAAGTGGTGCCTGAGCTGTATACCATTCACCCTTTTTTCGGTTGAGATCTGGACAATCTACACTTTGCAGTAACATAACCCTTTTGTTTGTAATTGTATCTTGAGGCTCAAATTTACCATGCCCTTCCATATTGGATTGCCCAAAACATAGGTAAATATGGAAATCTTTGTCTTGACCAAAAGTAATACTACAATTTAGTACCAAAACAGCCAGAAAGCATATGTTCCTTATATTCATTAGGATAAGATTTTATAGTTTAAAATTTAAAAAAAAGGGAGGAGATTTAACTTACCTCCCTTTCCATGACTGGATAGGTCATTATATTTATCACAATTTATTTCTACTTCTGTTTTTCCAGAGCTTCTGAAATAGCTTTGTAAGCTGGTTTTCTCACGAATCCTTCCGTCCAGACACCAATAGGTTCGCCTCTTCTCCAGAATGAATACTCATTGTCAGGACTATCTAAAGGACTCCAAACTGTAATACCATATTGTTGTGCTTTAGGAATAATTTCGAAATACTTCTCAAATACGAACTTATACATGTCTGCTTGTCTTGCATACATTTCTGCCGTTGCTTGAGGTGTTTTAATGCCACTACCCATACCAATATCTAGCTCTGACACTTTAATTAATTTGCCAGTAGCAGCCAAAAGTTGGAACATATTTACAATGTTATCTTTATTGGTATTGATGTCAATGTGCATTTGCGTTCCAATTCCATCAACTTTTGCACCTTTGCTCTCCACATATTCGACATAGGTAATCAGACCTTTACACTTATCGCCACCGCCTTCTAAACCGTAATCGTTTATAAAGAGAATATCATTTGGATTACCATGCTTGCGCGCAAATTCTATTGCTTTCACTGCATAATCTTTACCCATATAATCTTGCCAATAGAATTCATCGACCGCCATTTCGGCTTTGCCAATTCCTGTTTTTAGCGCATATTGATCTGGCCAATCCGACATCGGTTCATTAACGACATCCCAAGCTTTTACATAATCTTTAGTGGCTGTCATCATGCCTTCGATAAATTCTTCAAGAGCATTGGTTATGATTTCTTTTTTCTCTTCAGGTGTTTTTTCAATAACATTACCACCTAAACCGCCAAAGCCTTCACCATCAGCGGAAAGGGCACGTGATGAATTGTTACCCCATCCAATCCATCCATCAATTCCTGCTTCAAAATCAGAGTTTCCAATAAGATTAGTATTGCTTCCCGCTTTTACCAATTTGACGTTGTCAATAAACACTGTACCATCGTATTGTCCAAAATTCAAAATAAAGCGGTTGCGATTATCTGTAGTGGTAAGCTTTAATTCGTATTCCTTGTATTCTGTAGTCAATGCAATAGATCCAAAAGAATTACCCGAATAGTTTGCTGTTTTTTGTAAATCTGCACCAATCGAACCTGCTTTAGTTCCTTTGGCAGCCAATGTCAAGATATACTCAGTATTATTTTCTGTTTCAGCTATATCATAAGCGGATTGAGCCTCCCAAGTGTTTACTGCTGATGGATTAGTCATTTTTAAAGCAAATCCTCTTTCAATTGGTGCACTACCTCCGCCACCATCTTCATTATATTTTTCGATTTTAAAATTGTCAAAATAAAATGTTGTAGCTGTTTTACCCAAATTAAAAGCTATTGTAGTACAATTTTCTGTTTGATCGGAAATGATAACTTCTTTCTCGAATTTTACCCATTCATTGGTCGTTTTGAATGTACCAAAGAAATCATAATGTTTATAAGCGTATGGAACAGTATGTGCTTGAGAACCAAATTCTGCTGGAGCATCGGATTTGGCGTACATCGTGAATTTGTATTTCTCACCCACTTTAGTGGCTGCAGGAAATTTTATAAACAATTGTACATCCCAATCGTTCGTTCTGACTTCAGCATTTACTAGTTTTAAAGCACGACCTTCACCATCCACACCCTGCCCATCAGCAGTGAATGAAACAACCGCATTTGTATTAAACTCATAATTGCTATTGTCCGCTGTTTCAAAATTATTAGATGTAATTGCATCCCAAGTTGGACCTCCCGTTCCTGGAACTTTAATTGGCGCTATCAATTTGTTTAAATAGGTTGCATTTTGTCCAGAGTGCCAAGTCAAAGTATGACCAAATAAAGCCATATTATTTTCTTTGGCTAATGCTACTAATTGCTCGACACGAGCCAAATCCATTGATCCATCTTCTTTCACAATGGAGGCGTGCTTCATCTCATAGCCCATTACAATCTCATTGAAGTTGCGATTTACTAATCTGTACATCACCCCTTTATTGAGGTAATCACTAATATTTAACGCTGCTCCAAGTTTGAAATTCGGATGTATATTTTGATCTATATAAGATAATAAAGGCTCATAAGAATTAATATCTTCTTGGGCGATCACACTTTCAGGTTTTTCTGCAAAATAATCGAGAAACTCGGGTTTTGCACAAGAGGAGAGTAAGAGACCCACCATTAATCCATAACCTATTTTTTTATGTAAACGTTTCATAATTCTAATTGATTAATAATGTTAGAATATAGTTTTAAGGTTTTAGTGCAACATTGAATGTTTCCATCTTTACACCTCTATCACGCATCACTAATGTATCTTTAGTAGATACACTCATTTGTGCCATATCGATTTGGTACTCTAGATATAAACCATCTCTATCGGTGTTACCCCAACTGTTTTTCTCTCCTTTTTTGACAAAAGCTCCTCGACCTGATGCTGTGACACCATTTGTTGCCGAGCTGATTGTGCAATTGTTGTTATTATCAAATGCTAACAACAATTCGATGTTGATATTTGTACCATCTGTATCTTTGAAAGTCAACGGCAACTTTGCATTTTGACGAGATGCTGTCACGATGTTCTTGACTTCATCTTTCTCTACAGTTGCATTTCTTCTGTTTAAAGTTTGGTTTAATGAAGTGTTTCCATTTTTACCAACGATAACGTCTTGTCCTCTTCTAAGGTAGTTTCCATGCCACATATTAATATACTTGACAGCATAAAATGTATAGTCTTTTGGCAAAACATCCCAATCATCAGCCACAGCTCTACGTTGAAGGCTTCCAACTTTAGGAGTACCTGACAAAATCGAATCTGCATTAATGACGTTAGTTATTCTTAAGGGCAATACATAAGTTGTATTAATGGATTTAGGATCAGCGAAAAACGCATCCGTAAATTGTACTTCAACACCTCCTGAAGGTTTTCCTTGTGGAATAATCATCTGATTAGAAGCTAAAGTATAATAGTTAGCCGGTAAAGGCAGTACATTACCTCCTTCAGGACTATATATCATATTTTGCGTCAACGCATTATCTACTACGAAATCTACTTTGACGTCTTCTTTTGTACTATAAACACCACCTGTAGTTGCCATTACATTAATTTTACCTTGATTGTCAAGTGATGTATCAAAGACATCTTCACCGAATGTAATTGTACGTATTGGATATTGGTAAGCAAAGTACACTGTTTGGTATTCGTAATCAGGAAATTCCCAATCTTGATTTTTGCAAGAACTGAATGCCATCAGTAGCAAAGGGAAAAATATATGTATTCTTTTCATAAAATCTAATTTGTATGTTACCATCCGTTATTTTGTTGCAGATTACTGAACTTTAATATTTCGTTGTATGGAATTGGTCCGTATTGCATATAAGGTTCAAATACTCTATTTTCTACAGTAATAATATCGTATGTGTTATTTGAAATACTCATACCACGTGCAGGGATTGTTAAATTTTCATTCCATCTGCGCAAATCCCAAAATCTAAAACCTTCAAAGCATAGCTCCAATCTTCGCTCATTACGAATTAATTGACGCATCTGATCTTTGTTATTTTTAACTTGTTCTAAATAAGGATCACCATTATTAGTGCCGACTCCTGCGCGAATACGAATAGCTTTGATAATATCATAAGCAGAGAACGTAAAAGTGCCAGTTCCAGTTGGTCCCCAAGCTTCATTTGCGGCCTCTGCATAAGCTAAATAAATTTCAGTCATGCGCAATCTTGGTGTCACATGGTATTGACCTGACACGTTTGAAGGATTAAGATTGACATCCTGGCGCAAAAGTTTACGCATGTAATATCCAGTACGAGTAGAGGTCTCTACTTTATTCAGACCATCATTTGTAGGACTATTTAATGTAGTATTAATCGCTGTATTATTTACCCCCGCAATACCACCATTTATTAGAATGTAATTTGTTAGTCTAGGATCACGGTTTTCGTAGGGATTATTTGCGTTATACCCACTAGCACCCTCGCTAATTGGATAACCATTAGCCATAGGAAAAGCATCTACTAAATTTTGTGTTGGATTGACACGCCCACGACCAAATAGAGTAGGAGGGAAATGGTCTGCTTCTAATGATGAAGAAGGATCACCTCTATCCACACGCCAAAGAATTTCTGGAATATTTCTACCAGATTCCATCTTATTTACATTTGCAGATGTGTAAAATAAAGCTCCTTGAGGATCCACACCAGAAATGCCACCTTTTTGCTGTATAACATTTCCAGCATGATTTGCTGCTTGTTCCCATTTAGCTGTATTACCATCATTAAAAGCAGGACTAGCTGCTAAAAGAGCTGCTTTAGCGCGAATAGCTTGGCTAATTCTTTTGGTCATACGAAGTCTGAATTTTTCGCCAAAAACATGGTTATAGTCAGTTAAGTTTACACCTAAGGACTGGTATTTAGCGGGTATTTGGCTTGCATTTGAAATATCTTCGAAGTCTAATGGTAAAAGTTCGTCTGCTTTGTCTAAATCTTCATAAATCTGTTGCATACATTCATCAAATGTTGCTCTAGGTTTATTGAAGTCAGATTCTATTGTTTCATAATCCAAAACGATTGGTACGCCCAATACTTCGCCACTGCTTGTTTTTCCTCCGTGTGTCTGCAATAAGTGATATAAGAATAATGCGCGCAGACCTAATGCTTCACCTCTCATTCTATCATTGAACATTGTATTGATAGATTCAGATGACGACCAACTTACGTTATCTTGGATGGATAAGAAGTTATTAATGTATTGAATCGCAGATCTACTATTACGCCATTGTTCAAGTGGATTGTTCATCGCTGTCCATTGACCAGTTGCAATCTTGAGGTAATTACTTGCTCTATCATTGGTAACAGCATCATCCGTTGCCACATCATTGAATGACCAACTGTTGGTAGGAACTCTGTTGTAACCGTTAAGTAATATTCCTTGTGCGTATAAAGGTCTATCGTATGCTGTTTCAATCTCTAAAAAATTTTCGATTGTTGGTGTAAACATATCTTCACATGACGTGAATGCTATAGTCGATGTAACACCTAATATGAATAGTAATTTTTTCATGTCTTATCTATTAGTCTGTCTTAGAATAAAGCTTTAACGCCAAAGTTGAAAAATCTAGTCTGTGGTGCTGAACCAACCGATAACTGCATGGTCTCTCGTTCTTTAGCAAACGTCATAAGGTTAAAGCCGTTTACATATGTACCTAATTCTCTAAGAATTCCATTTCCTAATATAGATTTAGGAAAATCATATGATAGTTGAATCTTACTCAAATCAAATCGATTTGTACTGTACATCCAGAAGTCAGAACCTCTAAAGTTATTATCACTATTCGTTGTTGTTAACCTTGGGTATGAGGCTGTTGCGCTTGTTTCTGGCGTCCAGCGATTACGTACCATTTCAGAGTATTTGTCTTCACCATCTACCCAGAAATAAGAATTATTACGTAACGCATTTGCGCCATAGCGACCCGTTGCTACTGCAAATAGGGTTAAGTTCTTCCATTTCGCTGTAATATTGAATCCCAATGAGAAAGGAGCACCAGCCCATCCACCTTTTCCAAGATAAATTTCATCGCGATTATCAATTATTCCGTCTCCATTTTGATCAATATATTTTATGTCACCAGGCTTGACCTCACCAAAAGATGATGAAGGAGAATTATCTATATCAGATTGATCACCATAAAATCCATTGTGTTGAAGTCCCCAAATAGCATCCAATGGTTTGCCTGTACGATTTTGATAAGCAAATTCATACAATTCGTCTCTCTTGCCAGCTTGTGTGCTGTAGTACATTCCATTAACTCCTAATGACAAACTACTTATATCATTAAATTTCTTATTGATATTCAACCCAAAATCAATACCTCTGCGTTCGTCTATATTGTAATTAACATATGGTAAATCAGAGTACACTGGCCAATAAGACATAAAGTACATTGGATAAATAGTGCTTGCTTGTACTAATAAACCATTCATTTGATTATAAAAGTATGTCGCATTGTAGCTGATTAAATTGTTAAACATACTAGCTTCAAATCCCAAACTAAATTCTCTTCGTTGCGGATAGCGCATGTTTTTATTGTCTCCGCGAATCCTGTCGAATGAGTGTACCAGCTGACCATCAGCCCAACTGTACCATGCACCTTCTTGATAGGTGTAATAGCCTTGGTACATATAATATTGTTCGATGTCCAAGTCTGTATTCACAATACCAGCGGCAGCTTTTAGTCTAAGGTCATTAAAAACACCACCTTTCATAAATTCTTCTTCACTTAATCGCCACGCTAAGGAGAGTGTAGGAGAAAAGGCTTTACGTTTTCCTTCTGGTAGCTTCGCTGAATGCGGTAATGCTGCACTAAAATCTGCATAATACTTGTTAGCAAAATTATAACCTAGGTGCAAGCCTAAATTTGCATTACTTTGCTTATGATATTCTGCAGATCGTGTTATTTGGAATGCATTTGCAAGTAGTATAGCGGAAACATGGTGATTCTCATTGTATGTACGGAAATAATTCAGCCTAGCATTCATGCCGATTGTTTGACGATAAATACTACCTCCAATATTCTGAACACCGTTTCTACGATCTTCGCCATATTTTGTCAAACTACTGATTAGATCTTCTCCATTATAATTGTTCCATGCGGCTTGGTAGACGGCATAGGAATTATTGTAGGATTGATTGTATTGATTTTGATAATCAATAGCTAAAGCTGTTTGAAAAGTTAAACCTTCTGCAATACTTTTCAAATCAAAATCTAATCCCGTATTAAATTGGAATTGCCTATTCATGTGACGACTGCTACCACCAGAATAAATAGTAGCAAAAGCATTGGATTGATCCAGTTGACTTCCTCCCAATAAATATTGTCCATTTACTAAGAAATTAGTCGTGTTAACATACGTCCATGAGTTTTCATCTGCTTCCTCTAGCATGCTGATAGGGATAAGAGGAGAGAAACGATGCGGTCTACCTGTTGACGCTGCGGACCAATAATCTGTATTTACACCTTTTTGTGTATAGAAACTTGCTGAAGCATCTACATTAAGTGACATGATGCTATTAAGTTTTGCATCAATGTTACCACGCATATTGAATCTATTAGATGTATTTCCAACTGCTTCACCAAAATTTAAAAGTGATCCGGCTGACCAAAATCCAAAATTGGTGTAATACTTCGTTTTTTCGCCACCACCAGAAACTTCGGCTGTAGCATCGTATCTGTTGTAACTATTTTTGATATAATCAGACGAGTAGTAATCTACATTTGGATAACGGTATGGATTTAAACCAGCAGAATGATGATATATGGTCTCATCCGAATAGAGATTAGGTAGTCCGTCATTTCTACGTGCTTCATTATACAACGTCATATATTCCGCAGAACCTAGATATTTAGGGTAGCTGATCGGCGTATTGATTCCTGCATTGCTGCGTATATTAATCATTTGCCCATCCTCTTGTCCGCGTTTAGTCGTAATGTAAATAACTCCTTTTGAGGCTCTACTACCATATAAGGCTACCGCATTAATTCCTTTCATTACAGAAATTTCTTCGATCTCTGTAGGCATTACATTATTAGCGTCTCTTGGAAAACCATCTACCAATAATAGATATCCCCCAGTTCCCCAAATATTACCATTGTATCCTGGAATAAAGGCATCCAAATTGTCTAAGCTGTAAGTGGTATAATTTTTATTTAATAGGTTATTAATATTGATGGCGCTTACTTCGCCCATTACATCTTTTTTCTTTACTTTACGAAAAGCTACTTGAACCAATTCGGTACTATCTGTATACAAACTATCTTGCAGGGCAATAGAAAAAGATATATTATTTGGGTGTGCGAATAGGTATATTCCTGGAGAAGCTAAGATTCCCATGGATGCAATACTTAAGCACACCGCTTTCTTTATGTTTTTATACTTCATTGTCTTCATAATTTAATGAATGGATCATTCTCCGGATTACCAGCCTGGATTTTGATAAAACTCAGGATATAAATTCACATCCGATACTTTAAGTGGTAACCAATAATGTTTGGAAGAAAAATTTCTTTCCAGTATCACATTCTCTCGAATATTTACAATACGGTTATTTGTTGGATCTTCTGGGTCAAATGATGCTCTGTCGAATTCTACCGACGTCTTTAAGGTATATGGTCTTTCGATTAATAATAGCCATCTTCTCAAATCATTAAAACGGTGTCCTTCATATGCTAATTCCACAGCGCGTTCGCGTCTTAACTCATCCAAGAATGTAGTTACCGAACTCTGAAACTTTTGATGCACAGGTGCTACACCAGCGCGCTCACGAATAACATTTACAGCATCCAACGCTGTTTTACTAAAGTTTGATGATTTACCACTAATACTATTGTTTCCCATCAATGCAGCCTCTGCATACATAAGGTATACATCAGCTAGACGTAAATAAGGTACGTAAATATTCATAGCATAAGGGTAATCGAAATGCCTGTCGTAGTTATTGGCAGTCAACGTCGTAAACTTTCGTAAAGAATAACCTGTCCGAGACCCGTTTTGAATACTTCTATATGATCCTCCTGTGTATAATTGAGCGAAGCGTCTAAGATTAGGATCCATATCTGTTTCCGTAATATTTCCAGTGACCACTTTCACGCCGTCAAATAGTATATCTGTATAGAATCTAGGATCTCTATTTTTCCAAGGATAATTAGGATCATATCCAGATTCTGGATCAGCTTTAGTAATGTCCTTTATTGGTAAGCCATTAGCCATTCCATAATTAGCATGTACATAGTTTGCTGTAGGATTGAATTTTATTGCGTCACCTTCAGAAATTAAACCAGGAAGGTATTGTTTACTGGTATTATAGTGGGTGTCGTTACCATTATTATAAGGTCCTCTAAAAATAGACTCCGTACTTCCCGGTAATGCCCAGTTTTGATTTATAGTACGAAATACGGTATGGATGTTTGCGAAATCGACCAATTGATACTTTGTCTGACCGCCTTCAACCAATCCCAATAATTCGCCAAATGCTTCTGCTGCTTTTTTGCAATATTCGGCATGATAATTTCTATCACCTGTTACAGTTTGGTTCATCAGTGGACTACCTGCCCATAGGTAATTCTTACCTAGGTAGGCAAGCGCCATTATTTTATTGATTCGAAGCTCATTCTTACCTAATGTTCTTCTTCCTGTCACGGTATTGTCCCAATCGAGCGGCAAAAGATTTGCTGCTTCACGAAAATCTGCAGCTGCAAGGTCTGCACATTCATGATAGCTAAGCCTAGGTAATGTCAATTTCTCATCACTTGGCAATACATAATTGATATATGGCATGCCACCAAAGTATTCCATTAGACGGTGATGAAACCAGCCTCTGAAAAATAATAATTGACCTTTTATTAAGTTTCGTTCTTCTGCCGTAGCATCAGTCATTTTATCAAAATTTTCCAGAGCAATACTAATTTTACGTAGGCCAAACCAGGCTGCATTCCATACGTCTTGAGTACCTCTATTACCCCAAGTGGTAGTAAAGTCAGCTTGTTCCATAAAGCCAGCACCCCAACCATCATGTATAGCTTGCCATCCCCAAAAATTGCCATTATCAATTTTATGAATGAAGTGATAGTCACCAGCTGTAGTTGTAATTTCATCTTCCCCCCAGTTCCACGAATTTGTCCAATAATTGTTTGTGAAATTCACAATACAGTGGTATAATTCTTCGGTATAACCTTGAAAATTGACGAAGTTTTTGAATGCATCATCAGGAGAGACAATGGATTCCTCTTCTTTATCTAAATATTTCTCACAAGAAGTTAAGGATGTAACACCTAAGACTCCACAAGAAATAAGAACTTTTATATATTTAGAATATTTCATAATAAATCCAATTAGAATGTAATGTTAGCACCTAAATTAAAACGCTTTACAGTAGGGTAAGCTCCTTGCGACGCCCAACCTGTACCCGCGTAATTAGATTCCCTGTCATCTGGCATTTTAGACCATAACAATAGGTTGTGCCCATTTAAAAAGATACGTATATGCTGTAACCCCATTCTGCGTATGAAGTTATGCTCAGTGGTCAGGTTATAAGATATTTCTGCTGTTTTTAGTCGAACATAGGATCCATCGTACATAAATCTGTCGGCATTATTGTAACTACTCGCTAAAGCTAGCCATCTAGGCATAGGCACATCAGCGTCAATATTGTCTTTCGACCAATATGTACCTTCATGATAAGCCAAATTGCGTTGGCGTCCAAAACTATCAAAAACCACTTGTCTTGTTACGTTATTAACACCATACCATTGTGTCATCAGACTGAAATTTTTATAATCAAATCCTAATGTCAGGTTATAGGTATTCTGAGGGACAGAAGGGTAGGCATATGGAATATTATCTCTTGAATCGATAATTCCATCTCCATTAAAATCCACTATATGATAACTTCCTGGTAACTTATTATGATCATTATTATCATGCGCTGTAGATGAATATAGTTCGTCCCAAGTATTATAGCGACCGGCATTTACATGTGTATAAGTCTGACTAATTTGCTTGTTTTCTAGCTTTTGATAATCGGGCAGGAGGGCAGGACTATCACCTTCAATGACTTTATCCTTAGCATGTGTAAAATTCATGTCCCCCCAAATTCTCCAATCTTGATTCAGAGATTTATTTGCCTTGATCTCTATTTCATACCCTTGATTTTCTACAATACCCAAATTGGCAACAGGAGCTGCAACCCCTAAATAATCAGGAATAGCACGGCTATTACCAGGGATTAAAACATCTGTTCTTTTGTCTTTGAATATGTTAACTTGTCCAGTTATTAAATTATTAAATAATCCAAAATCAGCTCCAAAGTTTGTTTTTCTAACTTTCTCCCAGCGAACGTTTGGATTTCCAAGAACATTTTCTTTGAACCACATGTAACTACTTGTCTCTGGATTCACACCTACTACCCCCATTTTAGCATTTCCACCCATAGCCCATTGCGTAAGATATAACCATCTTCCTGCGACATTGTCATCCCCAATATCACCTACTGAAGCCCTAAGCTTCAACATATTCAATACCGAATTCCCTTTGAGGAAATTTTCCTCTGAAACTAACCAACCTAAACCTCCAGAATTGAAAAATCCAAATCTATAATCAGGCGCAAATTTTTCTGAACCCGTATATGCACCATTATATTCGATCATATACTTGTTTTTGAAATTATAAGTGGCACGAAATACCCAATCTTCACGGAAATAGGGTTGTTGACTTCCAGTAGCATATTGGTTACGGTTAAATAAGCCCATTGCTGTAAGATTGTGGTTTTCAGCAATCGTTGTTCTGTAATCCAACTGTAATTGATAGAAAAGTCTACGATAGGTAGATCCGTTGTTTACGTTTCCTTCTTGTTGAGTCCAGTCAATTCCCTCTACGAAATCAAATCCACTGTTATTTTGATTAAATCTGTATCTGGCTAAGCCAGTTTCAGGATCAATCCATTTTTCTTGAGGGTCATTAAATACATCGTTAATACCTCTTCCTGTTTCTACAAATGTATTATCTAGCGAGAAAGTTCCTCTTGCTGTAAGACCGTTCACAAACATGTCTAATTTTTGCTCAAGCGTAAAATCAGATGTTATTCTATTAGTCGTTATGAATTGGTATCCTGCCAAAGCTAATGACCTTGCCGAATTGATACCAGCTTGCGAGTCATTTGGGTAATAACCCCATGAGCCATCCGAATATCGTGGATAGATTACATCAGGGGCTAGAGTATATGCAGCAATCCAAAAATCATATTCATTCACACCAATCCGCGGACTTTTACGCGTACCTGTAGAACCTGCAAGATTAGTAGAGAATTTAGTGGTAGGTGTCAATTGAAAATCCAAATTAGATCTTACGTTAAGTCTGTTGAAATTATACCCCGATTCGTAACCGCGGCTATTGTCTCGATGACGAAACATATCTCCCTCGAATAAATAATCCGCACTCGCAAAATATTTCACTTTTGAGGTTCCACCGGCTATATTAACATTACTGTTTTGGGATAGTGCATATCCTTTGAATAGCTCATCTGCCCAATCAACATTCACATAACGCTCTCTTTCATCTTGATTTGCTGGATAGCGATATTTGTCGATAATATTTTGAGACTGATAGTATGACCAGCTTTCTGGAGAAAGTGCCAATTCATTTTCGATAGCCAGATTACGAAGCATCATAGCTTCATAGGAATCCATTTTTCCAGGCAATTGGGATACTGTTTTCACAATATTGTTTACAGTTCCGCGCACTGATGCTCTTCCTTCACGACCTCTTTTGGTTGTAATTAGGATTACACCATTTGCACCACGTACACCGTAGATAGCAGTCGCAGAAGCATCTTTCAGAACTGATACGGTTTCAATGGATCCGATGTCAACACTACTCATAGGACGTTCAACACCGTCAACCATTATCAATGGTTCGGTATTATTCCATGTACTACGGCCACGGATTACAATACGTGGATCTTCTTCACCAGGCATACCCGTACTTGCTGTAGTTACAACACCCGGTACATTTCCAGTTAATGCAGCGCCGACGCTTGATACACCTCCCGCACGTTCTAAAACTTTTCCGGCGGTTTGTGCTACAGCTCCGACAACAGTTTCCTTTTTCTGCGTACCGTATCCTACAACAATTGTTTCTTCAATTTCAATTTCAGTAGAATTTAGAATAATCTCTATCTGAGTTTGGTTTTGCACATTCACTTCAACTGTTTCATGCCCTACTTTTCTAACAACTAGTGTATTATTGTTTTGAGGCACTTGAATAGAGAATTTACCTTCTAGGTCAGTGGATACCTGGGTGCTTGTGCCTTTTACAGTTACAGAAGCCCCACTTACAGGTTCACTGTTTTGGTCTTGGACTATCCCTTGCACTCTTTTTGTCGTCTGTGCCATACTCGTTGTTGGTAGACTAAGAGTTAGGAATAGGAAAAATGCAAAGGATAAAATAATTCCCCAAAGATTCTTCCAATGCCTAATGAGTGTGATGGTAGATTTTAGCATCATAGCATTTCTTAAGTTTAAAATTAATTGGTTATAATTCTTAGGTAGCTTATTTATAAAACTTATGCTTTATAAATAAAATGTATACTAGTATTAATACTTGATTTTTGCTTAATAGGATGTGTGTGTGTTTTCATAAATGATGTTTTACAATGGTTATATATTACATAGCTGAGAAAGCATGATATACCTGTACTCAGTTGCAATAAAATTCAAATGTTAATTTTGGTATTATGTGTTTATAATTGTAGTATCAAAGCTACATGATGTTGCATTTTATAAGTAGCAAGAATGTCAAAATGAATGATAAGAATGTCTAAATTGCTTATTCTTTATTTTAAACGATCTATTTTAAAATCCAGCTTTATTGTAAAGGAAGGTCTTTTTATGGTATGATTTATATATTTTATCCTGGTAATAGATTACTTTTTTTAGAGTTTTTTCTTTCAATTTTATTTATATAAAAGATTTCATAGTGGGTGAAATGTGGTAAAGCTTAAATTGAATATAGAATGAATTTATGTCGCAATGACTTGATAATAAGTTGTTGCTTTGTATTCGTTTGTAAAGAAAAAGGGAGGATGAACTTAATTCATACCTCCCTTTGATAATTTAGGATTAATCAATATTTATCATTTACCTTGAAATGCTTCAATGATGCCTACATAAGCAGGTTTGCGTTGGTATCCAGATTTGTTGGTAAAGATTCCAACAGGCTCATTTGGACGCCATGATGAGGTTGCAGTTTGATCAATTGGGCTTCTGAAGGTTATTCCAGCGCGCAGTGCTGCAGGAATTTTACTATTGTAAGCTTTAATAAACCAATTGTACATCTTTGATTGCTCTAAATATAAGGATGGTGTAGCATTAGAAATAGGACCGCCAATACCAATATCGAGGGCTGATATCTTTACTAATTTTCCAGTAGCCGCTAATTTCTGTAGGACATTTTCTATTTTAGCTTTATCAGCATCTAAATTCAATGCAAATTCAGTAGCAATACCATCAACTTTTGCACCTTTTTGTTCTGTGTAAGTGATCAAATCTTTTAGTCCTTCTATTTTTTCTGGTATTTGATCCAGATCTGTTTCTGTGATGTAAATTTTATCAGTGCTATTTGCATACTGTTTTATCAAATTTATTGCTACAGCAGCGTAATCTTTACCGAGATAATCTTGCCAATAAAATGTATTTGCAGGTAATGTAGATCCAGATGCATTTCCTCTTAAATTACTTGGGTTTTCATTATCAATAGGTTGGTGAACAACACTCCAAGATTTGATCTTGTCTTTTCCAGCTTCGCCCATTGCTTTGATGAACTTATCTAATTCGGCTGTGATGATTTCTCTTTTCTCTTCCGGTGTTTTTACTATTGTTTGACCTGGGATTTCCCAATTCATTTTGATGTTGTCTATTAAATAATTCGGCGCACCTGTTTGTGAACCAATAGTCAATACAAAAGTATTTAACTCTTTTTGAGCAGCTGTAAGATTGAGATTTGCAATTGGAAGTACGATCATTCCTCTTCCCCAAGCATTAATCGGAACGCCAAAACTGGATGGACCTCCATATCCTATCAATTCTGGATTACCATATTCCGAAGTAATAGCCATACGCATACCTGCACCATAGAATCCACAACATCCATCGCCTCTGAAATCTACCGTCACATTTTTGTAGTATGCTAATTTTCTACCTTCGGGTAAAGTAATTTTGAATTGTGGAAATGCGGTTGATGGATTCTGCAAAATTTGCAATACTTTACCACTATTGCCGGTAGCTACAGGGTCTAGGGTAACTTTAGCAGTGGCATTGGTAGACGTAGTCGGATAGGATTTTCCCACTTCATCACCTTCAAAATCAACAACATTGTCAATTCCTGAAACGCCCGGCAGAATAACATTTGCTATCAGGCGATATAGATATGTAGCCTGTTGATTTTGATGCCATACCAGATGTCCGCCATGAATGTTAGGAGGATTGTCAGTATTTCCGACCGTGTTAAGTGCTGTGATAATATTATCAGTTAATATTGACCCGTCAGCTTGCACAATAGTATTGTGATTGAATGCTCCCGAAGTAATATTTAACTCATCAAAATGTTGGGTTAATAATCTGTAGAGTAGACTATTGGTACTCAAGTCGCCTAAACTCACTTCAGCACCAATTTTAAAATTGGATTGACCACTTTTGTCTACATAAGTTTTTAATATATCATATCCATCTCTAATTTCTTGATCGATTATACTTTGGGGTTTGTCCACAAAAGTTTCTCTATTTTCGAATTTAGTACATGCGCTAAACAGTGTAGTAGTAAATAGCAGCAATGTAATTTTCTTAATTGTTCTCATAGATTTCAATAATTTAATTAATTCTGAACTGGTGTGAAATACTCAGGAGATACTCCACGATCACGAGCAACTAGAGTGTCTTGTGTAACAATTTTTCCAGTGATTTGTCTTGCATTAGTACCGCTTCCTACAGTGACATTGGAATAATTTACTTCATAGTTCAGATACAGCACACTTCTATCTCTATTTCCCCAACTGTTTTTTTCTCCATTAGTAACATAGCGTCCTGTTCCAGAAGCCGTATAGCCATTTGAATTTGTCGTAATGGTACATTCACCATTTTGATTAAATGTGAGTAATAAAGTACATGTGAAGATGTTACCATTATCAGCATCCCTGAATTGAGCAGGGAACTCAATTTGATTTAAGCTCTTGGACTTTAAATTATTTACTTCATCATTTTCTACGTACTGTTTGTGACGTACTACATTTCTAGCTACGCTACCAGTCATCTGATCACTACCTCTTCTTAGATAATTTCCATGCCATGGATTGATGAATTTTAAAGCGTAGAACACAAAATTCTTATCCGCTAATATTGTATCCGCATTTCGTACATTAGTCATCCTAAGTGGCAATACATAATTGTTTGAAATAGCTAAAGGATCTGCAAAAAATGCATCCGTGAGCTCAACTACGACGCCACCCAATATCTCACCTTTTTTAATAACGATTTGATTAGAATTGATAGAAAAATAGTTTGAAGGGAGCGGTAATATAGGTGCTGCGCCAGCACCAAAACGCATATTAGTCAATAAGCTATTATCTACCGTGTAATCAATGGCTACATCATGTTGATTGTATCGCGTACCGCCCAACGTTGCTTTAATCTCTACTTTATGCTCGTTGTCTAATGTATTATCAAAATTCAAATCTTCGCCAAGTACTATTGTTCTAATAGGGTATTGATTGGCAAAATACACAGCCTGATAATCAAAATCTGGATGTACGATCTCCGTATTTTTACAACCGTATACTATACTTAATAGAAAAATAAGCATAAGGTTGGTTATCGTTTTATTATTGTTTTTCATATTATTAGATTGAATAAGTAACCAAAAAATATTATTCCCAACCATTGTTTTGATACAGGTTATTATATTTAATTGTTTCTGTCTGTGGAATTGGTCCATAAATCATATAGTCTTGATACGTGCGTGTTTCAACACTTAATGGGCTATAATTTCCACCTACTATATCAATTCCATATGCCGTAGTATTTAAATCTTCTTTCCATCTTCTGAGATCCCAAAAGCGAAAACTTTCAAAACTTAATTCCAGTCTGCGTTCATTGCGGATTAACTGTCTCATTTTGTCTTTATCTGCCTTGCATTCTTCTAGGTATGCATCGTTGTTTGTCGTACCGATACCCGCTCTTCTACGGATTGCTTTTATCACATCATATGCTGAGAATGCGTGATTGCCTGTTCCGGTAGGTCCCCAAGCTTCATTAGCTGCTTCCGCATAAGTCAAGTACATCTCAGTATACCTGATTCTTGGTGTATACTTGTTTTTGTTACTGGTATTTTGTGGGTGTCTATTGACATCCATTCTCAACCTTTTCTTCATGTAATAACCTGTACGCGTAGATGTGGCTACACTATTGATTTTATCAACTGTTAAGGATTGACTTGTAGTGCTTATTACTGAATTATTTGTTCCTGCGGTAGCGCCATTGTAGATAATGTAATGTGTCAGACGAGGATCGCGTCCTGCGTAAGGATTTGTGGCACTATATCCACTATTTGCATGGCTAATAGGGTATCCGTTGGCCATTGGAAATGCATCTACGAGGTTTTGTGTTGGATTCACTAAACCATTTCCATACAAACTAGGAGGGAAGTTTTGTGCTTCTTGATCTCCGTTATTTGTTTGAATGTTTTCCCTCCAAATTATTTCAGGAGGGTTCGAACCTTGAGAAAGTCCATCAATTTCACCTTGATTGTTGTAGAATGTATGACCATTGGCAGGAAGAGCATTTGCACCACCTTTGTAGCTTATTATTTCCGCGGCTACATTTGCTGCATTTTCCCAAGAATAAGTATTTGAAGCATGTTGGAATGCTGGACTAGCAGCTAATAATGCTGTTCTTGCACGCATAGATTTCGCGATCAAAGCATTGAACAATTGGCGACTGTGTGTGCCCATTACTCTGGTATATGTTCCTACATTTGTGGTTACACTTCTAAACTTTTCTGGAATCTGACTTTCATTACTGATATCATTGTATTCCATAGGTAAATAGTACTCCGCACTATC
The DNA here is from genome assembly GCF_008520265.1 of Sphingobacterium cavernae. Lineage (GTDB taxonomy): Bacteria > Bacteroidota > Bacteroidia > Sphingobacteriales > Sphingobacteriaceae > Sphingobacterium > Sphingobacterium cavernae. Next base: position 77,502 of record NZ_VIQM01000087.1, on the reverse strand, counting down.
TAAATCTGTCATTATTTGTTCAATACAATCTTTGAAACTTGCTCTTGGTAAATTAAATTCGCTTGTAGACGTTTGGTATTCCAAGATAAGTGGTACACCTAATAATTCACCATTTGCAGCGATACCTGCGTGGTTGCGCAATAAATAGTATAAATACAACGCACGTAAACCAAATGCTTCGCCTCTTAGGCGCATGTTGAACAGTCTAGCTACTTCTGGGTCATTTGCCCAATGTACTTTCTCAGAATTAGCTAAAAATAGGTTGAGATAAAGTAATGAACCATAACCTGTATTCCAAAAGTTTAATGGGTTATAACTTGCTGTCCACGATCCTGTAGCGATTTGTAAATAATCGTTAGTACGAACATTAGTTACTGCGTCATCGGTAGCTACATCACTATTGTTGTAATATCCAGGAATAGTTCTGTAGGTTGTATTTAAGAACCCTTGCGCAAACCTTGAGTCATCATACATTTGATCCTCAGATTTTAAATTTTCAGGATCGGGTTCAAACCATTTCTTACAGCTGATAAAAGAGATGGCAATTAATCCTAATATAAATATTTTGATTTTCATATTTCTTTATTTAAATAATCCCTAAAATGATGCTGTAAAACCCAAATTATAAAAGCGATTTTGAGGTGCTGAACCGAAGTTTGTTTCCATCATTTTGCGCTCTTTGGATATAACTAATAGATTATCCCCATTTACATAAACTCCCATTTTTTTGATTAATGATGAGTTTTTGAAAATTTGTTCGCGAAGGTCATAAGTGAACTGCACGCGAGTCAAATTAAAACGGTTGTTGTTGTATTGCCAGAACGTTGAATTTTGGAAATTGTTAGCACTACTTGTACTAGTAAGTCGTGGGTAAGTAGCTGTTTGCGCAGTGCTTTCAGTCCACCTGTCTAATACGACATCCGAGTATTTATTCAAGCCACGAACCCAGTAATAAGAGTTATTTTTGAAACCAATAGCTCCATGAATACCCGATCCCATTGCAAAGAATGTCAAGTTTTTATATTTCAAGGTTAAATTAACACCATAAGTTATTGGATTAGCAGCCCAGCCATTGCGACCTAATTCAACTTGATCACGACCATCTATGAGTCCATCTTGATTAACATCCGTATACTTAATGTCTCCTGGTTTCAATGTTCCACCAATTGTCTGTCTTGCATGGTTATCAATTTCCTCTTGACTTTGGAATAAGCCTTCTGCTTTGTAGCCAAAATATGCATCCAAAGGCCTACCTACACGATTTTGGTAAGCGTATTCGTAGTTTTCTTCTCTTTTGATTACTTCAGAGTCATAAATCATTCCTACAATACCAACATTATAATAGAAATTATTAATTTTATTATTCAGATTTAATGAGAAATCTACGCCTGTACGCATCTCTTCACCAAAATTGAAGTTCGGAAGGAAATCCCCTTGCCCCGTGAAATAGGATGGAAATATTGTTGAACCTCTAGAAAGTAAGCCTTTGATATTTTGTTTAAAATAATTGGCATTCAGATGAAGTTTATTCCCAAAAAGAGACGACTCAAATCCGACTCTCACTTCGTTACGATTCACAAATGTTAAATTGGGATTCGCACCTCTTCCAGACATTGTGGTATAACCACCACTAGCTCCGTCTCTCCAAGTAAACCAACCACCAAGTCCTTCTTGGTTACCAAAATTTCCTGCATATAAGTAATGCGCATTAATATCAAGATCTTGCTTTAGGGATGCATATGTTCCGGTTAACTTTAGGTCATCGATAAACGTTAGATTATCCTTGATAAAATTTTCCTCGCTCAATCTCCAACCTAAAGTACCTGTAGGAGAGAAGCCTCTTCTATTGTTTTCTGGTAACTTAGATGAATGCACCACATTGCCGTTGAAATTCACATAGTATTTTTGCTTGAAATTATATCCCGCATGAATTCCAAGATTGGTATTTCTAAATGGATGATATTCACTTCCTCCATCAGTATCCGGATCACTTGAATACTGAGAAATATATCCAAAACCTACAAGCTTAGCACTTACATTATGATGTTGATTGAATGTACGTTGATAATCTAATTGAGAGATTGACGTTAAAGTTTGGTCATACAATGAAGTACCTATGAATTCATTTGTACTATTACCATCATTACCAAATTTTTGCAAACTTTTAATGATATCTTTTCCATCAATATTTACCCATTCTGGTTGGTATGTAGCGTATGGTACAGAATATCCTTCTGTATAGCGAGTCGTGTAATCCATACTAAACTGGGTCTTAAAAGATAATCCTGGAGTAATACCACTAAGATCAGCTTGTGCGCCTACATTAAACATGAATGTTCTATGTTTATTTTTGATGTAGCCAGAAGCCATCATTTGCGACAATTGGTTTGTTTGAATAGTTGAAAGACCACCTAACAGATATTTTCCATCAATAATATTGTTGGAGTTTTTTACAATGATTTGTAAATCTTCGTTATCTGGATCCAACATATCAATAGGAACATAATGATGGAACCAATCATTATTCGGTCTGAAACTACTTGCCATTCCCCAAAAATCACCTCTCGCGTAATATTGATCCGTCATGATTGCTACTGCGTCTGTCGATGCACTTAACCAGTCAGTAAGTTTCATATCCACATTTGAACGTACATTAAGCGAGAAATCATTGTTCTTGTCCGCTACACCATATTTTAAAATGTTGTTGTTGTAAGCTAATCCAACATTTGTGTAGTATTTTGTACGATCAGTACCACCACTTATTTCCGTCGTAAGATCAGATTTGTAGCTAAATTTTCTTAAGAAATCACTTGAATAATAGTTTACATCTGGATAGCGATATGGATTTGTCCCTAGTGCTGTATTGTATATTTCTTCTTCGGTGTACCGTTCTTGAAGATCATCATTACGTAGCGCCTCGTTATATAAGCCCATATATTCTGTAGCATTCAGGTATGTTGGATAGGATTTAGGAACAAATACCCCAGTGTTTAATCTAAAATCAACACCTAGAGGTTTTTTCTTTCCTCTTTTTGTTGTGATCAATACTACACCTCTAGATCCAGCAGAGCCATATAATGCGATACTACCTGCATCTTTTAATATTGAGATAGATTGAATTTCATTTAATTTAACATCGGAAGCTCTGCGTTCTGTACCATCTACAAGGATTAGTGGAGCTTGTCCCCATATATTCCCCGAATAGCCGCTTATGAAACTTTGTAAATTATCAAGACTATATGTTCCGAAGCTTTTTTCAAGGATTTCGCTCACATTAATAGATGATACAGCACCTAGTATATCTTTTTTATTGATGCTTCCAAAGGCAACATTTACAAGACTATCATTAGATTCTTGTGCTATGTTTAATTGATTGTTTTGTCCATTGGAAGTAGAGACTTTAAAAGCTAATGCCGCAAGAATCCAATAAACTTTTATGTTATTTTTAATCATTTTATCAACAGTTTAAATTTTACCAACCAGGATTCTGTGAAAAACCTTCGTAAATATTTACGTCAGATACTATGAATGGAAACCAATAATGTCTTTTTTCATATTTCCTTTCGAAGATTGTGAATTGTCTATAGTTCAGTACCCTAGCGTTTCTAGGATCTGCATAAACCTGATCATTTGGCATACCTCGATCAAACTCAATTCCTTTTTTGTAGACATAAGGTTTCTCTGATAATAATAACCAGCGTCTTAAATCATTAAATCGATGACCTTCAAAAGCTAATTCTACTGCTCTTTCTCTTCTGTATTCCGAACGGAATTCATCTTGTGAAGAACGGAATTTAGGAGCGACATGTCCTACATTTAATCCTGGTCTATCGCGTACAAAATTTACTGCATCTACTGCAGTTTTATTATAGTTGGTGGATTTACCTGTTGGTGAATTATATCCTTCAGAGGCAGCTTCAGCATACATTAAATACACATCAGACAGACGCATCAAGCTTAGATACATCACATTGTTTTCCATGTATCCTTCCCAATCATTTGATAGACGTGATATATATTTTGCCAACATATATCCTGTAATAGGTGCTCTATGGGAGTTATCCGTACGGAAAAATCCACCTGAATGAAGACTTGCATATTGTTTTCTATGGTCATTTTGTACGTAACTTCCATTATTTACTACCTTCTCGCCATCTATCATGATGTCATGGTAAAACCTAGGATCTCTTCCCTTCCAAGGAAAATTAGGATCGTATCCAGATTCTGCATCAGGTTGCGAAGGATTTTCCATATTTATCGGAAGACCATTAGCCATACCATAGTTGTCTACATAGTTAGCAGTAGGATAGGCTTTAATACCTCTTGCGATGATAGCATACGGTCTGTAATCGGTTGCTTGATTCCATCTGAAACGTCCATTGGACTCGGCATGATTTTCTAGCATGATAGCTTCTCTGTACCTTCTTTCAGTGCTGCCTTCTTGTACACTTATAGCGCCTGGGATTGCTCCATTTTGCCCGAACGTATAGAAAATTTTTGAGTAATGTTCGAATGGGATTAATTGATAAACATTTGTGGATTCGCATATTTGCAATGCTTCACCAAAAGCTTCTGCTGCTCTTTTACAAAAATCAGCGTTGTATGTGCGACTTCCTGTTGATTCCTCATTCATCAAAGGACTACCAGCATATAGGAGGTTCTTACCCAAGAAAGTTAATGCCATAATTTTGTTGGCTCTACGGTCATTATTCCCTTTCGTAACCGATCCTGCAGCCGTCTGATCCCAGTCAACTGGTAACAAGTCTGCTGCTTTGCGTAAATCAGCTGCTACTTTTTCAGCAGTTTCTTGGTAATTCAATCTCGGAACTCGTGGTGGTTCAGCCGGTGATAAAGCCACATCGATATACGGTAATCCACCCCAATATTGCATTAACATAAAATGAAACCATCCTCTGAAAAAATATAGTTGACCTTCAATCAGCTTTCTTTCCTCAGGTGTAGCTTCGATTAATAGGTCTAAGTTCGCCAAACCAATATTTGCTTTACGAATTCCATACCAAGATAATCCCCACAGGTTACCTTTGTCACCTCTGTTATTACTTGTCGGATTTCCACCAGTTTTGAACCATGAACCAAATATGGCATTGTTCCAAGCCCAATAATCGCCATGATCAACATTATAGGCAAATAAACGATTGTCGCCCATTTCCCATAGCTCATCTTCGCCAAAGTTCCAATTGTTGTGTGAACCAATCGCAGTTATTAAAGGCACACAGTTGTAAAGCTCCTCCACAAAGCCCTGATAATTTCTAAAACTTTCAAACGCTTGAGTTTCGTCAATATCAGCCAAAGGGGATTTATCTAAATATTTTTTACAGGAAGTAATTCCCAATATCATCGAAACAATAAGCAATGGAAACACTAACTTTTTTATATTATTCTTCATAATTAACATGTTTTAAAAGGTAATATCCAGACCCATATTATAGCGTCTTACGGTAGGATAAGCTCCGCCCGAAGAACCAGCTGCAAAGTTTGATTCTCTATCATCAGGCATTTTGGTCCATAATAATAAGTTGTTGCCATTCAGGTAAATACGGCAAGAACTTAAACCTAATTTTTTGATGACTTGACCCTTTAATGTGTAAGCTAATTCCGCATTTTTCAGACGTACATAAGAACCATCATATAGGTATCGCGTACCCTCACCGCCAAAAGGATTAGCTGACGAATATCTTGGAAGGGGAACTTCACCACCGCCGTTTTCTTTCGTCCAATATGTGCCCTCCACATAGGCTACATTTGATCCTGAATACGTGTTGAATGTTGGGAATGTTACTTCTCTGGTTACATTATTTACGCCATAAAACTGTAAGAAGAAGGATAAGTTTTTCCACTCTGCTCCAATAGTAGCGTTGTATGTATTTCTAGGTGAGCCAGAATATTCATAAGGCGTAGAGTCAAAACGATCAATCACACCATCTGCGTTGAAATCTATAATGTTATAATCTCCAGCAAGCTTCATGTTATCATTTGATGTACGTACAGTACTTCCGTAAATGTCATCCCATGTTTGTAAGAAGCCGTGGTCTAGAAATGCTCTATATTGACCTAATTGAGTACCTTGTTGTTTTTGATAATCTGGAAGTAAAGCAGGATCATCTCTAAATAAAATCGTGTTTTTAGCATAAGTCATACTGGTATTCGCCCATAATCTCAAATCTGAAGATAAGCGATGACTTAGGTTCAATGTAAATTCATATCCTTTACCTTCTACACTGCCAAGATTGGCAATAGGAGCTGATTGACCAAAGTAGGATGGAACTGCACGTGATCCGCCTGAAATTAGAATGTCTGTTCTCAGATCTTTGAAGAAGTCAATGTCACCCGATACGAGTCCATTGAATAAGGAGTACTCAATACCAATATTCTGTTTTTCAACTTTCTCCCAAGCGATATAAGGGTTTCCTAATGTACTAATTCTATAGAAAGTATATGGTGTATTTTGTAGTGGACTACCCATTTGTGTATTTCCACCAAAAGACCATTGATCATTATATAACCAACGTCCGCCACCACTGTCGTCACCAATTTTACCCCAAGAAGCACGTACTTTTAAATTTCTTACGAATTTTACATTTTCCATAAATTTCTCGTTAGAAATAATCCATCCAGCAGCTAATGAAGGGAAGAAGTCAAATCTATTATCCGGACCGAATTTTTCTGAACCGTTGTATGCACCATTCGCTTCGAATAGGTATCTTCTGTCATAATCGTATACCGTACGAAATACCCAGTCTTCACGATAACGAGCAAATTCACTTCCGCGAGCAAATTTTTCACGAAGAAAAACGCCAGTCGCGCTGATATCATGCTTACCAATGCTCGTTGCATAATTGATTTGTCCAGAATAATTGACACGACGGTAGGTAGCGCCTTTATCCACTGAACCACTTTGATTACTCCAACGGATCATATCCATCTGATCCATATTGGTAGACAAGTCAATAGGATCAAAAATCATGTTACCTGAATCTGGGTCAATCCATTTTTTAACGGGTTGATTCGGATCAGACACTCCACGACCATTCTCTCTGAAAGAATTATCAATGGAATAATTTGCACGCAATGTCAAGCCAGGAAGGATAGCCTTCAAATCTTGATTTAATGTAAAATCTGTGGTTAATTGAGTTTGTGTACTTTTTTCTGCTCCCGAGAACGCCAAAATGTACATAGAGTTTGGTACATCGTAATCTCGCTGTGGATAATATCCCCAGGTGCCGTCAGAATAGATTGGACGCATGGCATCTGGTGCGGTACGGTAAACGGAAGTCCAAAAGCGACCATCGTTTCCACCTACACCAAATGGATATTGTCTTACACCGTTTGAACCAAATAATTTGGTTGAAAGTTTTGTCGTACTGGATAATGTGAAATCTAGATTACTACGTACATTCAATCTATCGTATCTAAAATTAGATTTGTAACCCCGGTTATTTTCAAATGTCTTGAATAAGTCACCTTCGCCTACGTAATCTACAGATGCGAAATATTTTACAATTTCACTACCACCCTGTACATTCACATTTGCGCCATATGCAGTTGCGTAATCGCGAAATAGCTCTTTTTCCCAGTCTGTATTAGGGTATCTGTCCCATTCTTCATCATTAGCAGGGAAGCGATATTTCAATAGTATTTCTTCGGGTCTAATGTGTGCCCAAGTAGTTGGTAATACCATCAATTCATTTTCTACGACTCTATTTCTAAGTGAAAGACCATCGTACGAATCATATTTGCTTGGCAATTTGGAAGGAACTTTCGCTGTTGAATTAACTCGTCCGCGTATTGTTGCTTTGCCCAAAGAACCTTCTTTTGTTTTGATTAATATAACCCCATTTGCACCTTTGACACCAAATACAGCAGTAGCAGACGCATCTTTCAATACTGAAATGCTTTCTACAGACCCGATATCAATAGATCCAATTGGACGTTCGATCCCATCTACTAATATAAGGGGAGAGCTGTTGTTCCAAGATGTTTGCGCACGTATAAGGATTTGTGGGTCTTCACCTCCAGGCATACCTGTTGAGCTGGTGGTTACTAATCCTGGTAAATTTCCTGTTAGAGCCATACCTAAGTTGGTAACACCTCCTGTGCGTTCTAATACCTCACCTGTAGTTTGTGTTATTGCTCCTACAACACTTTCTTTCCTTTGCTTACCATAGCCCACGACAACTGTCTCTTCGATATCAATTGAAGATTCTTTTAAAAAGATTTCGATAGAATTTGGATTTTCAATTACATATTCAAGTTGATTAAAACCTACCATTGATATCAATAAGGTATTTCGACCTTGAGGCAGATTGATCGTAAATTTTCCTTCACTATTTGAAGTTGTTGTAAAGTTGACGCTTTTCACTCTAATGGAAGCTCCCTCAACAGGCTCATTGCTTTCAGTTTTTACAATTCCTTGCACATTTCGACTTGATTGTGCTTGTACTTCAGAAACATTATAGAATGCGAAAAGCAGAAAAAACACGCAGGATACTGACAATCCCTCTAATTTTTTCAAATGCCTATCTAGTGTGATAAATTTTATCATCATAGCATTGTATGTTTATATTAATTGGTTAATAATTATAGATTATGATAATTTGGGATTACCATGGTTGTTGTTTGTAAACTTTCAGTCGTACAAACAGATTACATAGGTTGGTGATTGCTTAAGTACTGTCTTGCATTTGGTCATAATTTTTTGTCATAATTCGGTTTAAGGTAAAGGCAATAAAAAGTTAATAGCGTTAGCGCTTACAACTCTTTAATTAATGAATACTAGTTTAGTTTGTTTTTGGTTTATAATTGATAGTCTCAAAGCTACAGGCTGTAACAGATTTGTGATAGTAGGAATGTCAAAATGAATGCAAAGAATGTTTAATATAGGGTTTCAGAAAGTATATTTTTTGATTATAGTTCATTAAAAGTATTATTTTAAATATATTAGAACATAAGTATTTTATACTACTGCTATTTACTATTTCTAGCGATACCTATTATAAAACATTACATGAAAGCCTATATATTTTTTTTGGTTGCTGTATTCTCTACAATTAATCTTGTTGGACAAGAATTGCCAGTATCATTTCAACGATATTATTCTAAAGATGGGTTGTCCTCTAATACCATTTACAGTATCTATCGGGATTCTTATGGATTTCTATGGTTAGGCACGGAGGATGGTTTGAATAGATATGACGGTAAAACCTACAAAGTATATCGTTATGATGCTAACCATTTGGGGCTCAAATCAAATCATATCACAGCACTATGTGAGGATCACCAAGGTCGAATTTGGATAGGAACTACTGGTGGAGGTCTAAGTTACTATGACCGTAAGTTGGACAAAATATTTGCCTACGAAAAAACTCCAGATGAACGTTGGTTGAGCTCTGCAATTACTTCATTAAAAAAAGACCACAAGGGAAATATTTGGGTAAGTTCTTATGGGAATATCACTATAATCAACGCAAAAGATATTCACAGAATGCCTGATGCATCCTACAACAAAGTCATAAGCTTTTTTCTGGAAAGATTTACTCGCTATATATTCAAAGACAAAGAAGGACAGATGTGGATATCTTCTATTGGGACGGTATATAAAATATCCAAAGACTTCAACGAAATTGCAGCGTACAAAATTCCTTCTAAAACGAACAGCACGATAGAAATAAGTTCTATAACGGAAGATGAAAACAAAAGAATTTGGGCTGGATCGTCGCACGGTCTTTATTTTTTAGATTATAAAGGCTCATCATTTAAAGCATTTGATTCTGTAGCTGATAGTCGATTGAGTAGTAATAAAGTGTATGCGCTTGGTAAAGACCGAAAAGGTGGGGTATGGGTAGGTACGGATAATGGACTGGATATCTTGAATACCAGCAATTTTTCTATTCAACGTTTTAGACCGGATATATCCAATATTCACAGTTTAAGCCATAAATCCATAAGAAGTATTTATGCAGATCAATTTGGTATTTATTGGGTAGGAACATATCAAGGTGGATTGAATAAATACGATACGAATCTAAGTCAATTTGGTCTCAAAGGAATTAATCTGTTGGAACGTAGAGGTGAAAGTACCAACATGATTACTTCTTTTCTGGAATACAATAAGAATGTCTTACTAGGAGTTGATGGAGGAGGAGTATACATGTACGACCGCGAATTAGATAAATTGACGCCATTAAATCTTACAGAAAATATCAAAGACTACACTGTATTAGCACTCGAAGGATCAGGCAACGAAGTGTGGATAGGTACTTACCAGCAAGGTATTATTCAATATGACTTGAATTCTAAATCTTCTAAAAAGATTCAAGCAGGTAATGGTTCTAATCAGTTGAATAACAGTGAAGTTTTTTGTCTAACCCGAGATTATAAGGGTGATTTGTGGATTGGTACGAATGGTGGCGGAATAAATATCCTTAATACTAAAGACGGGACAGTCAGCAAATATCTTGGACAAAATAGAAATGAAAATATTGATATAGAACCACCTAATAACTTTATTCGAGCTTTTAAGGAAGATTCGGAACACAATATGTGGGTTGGCTCATTTGGATCAGGTCTTTCTGTTTATAATCCAAAAACAAGAAAGACAACTTTTTACGATAGAGAGAATAGTGGATTGCCTAGTAATTATATATTAGCGATTCATATAGATAAGCGAGGTACTGCTTGGGTAGGAACGAACGGTAATGGAATTGGCGTTTTACGTAAGGGATCTAAAAAATTCGAAACAATTTCTGAGAATGAAGGATTGATAAATGGCGTAATTCAAAGTATTGTAGAAGATGACAACGGTAAAATATGGTTTAGTACCAATAGAGGTTTGAGCTGCTACGATCCAAATAATAAATCTTTCAAGAATTATACACAATCTGCTGGGCTACAACAGGGATCTTTTATGTTGGGGGCAGGGCTTAAAACTTCAGATGGAGAAATATTTTTCGGTGGACAGAATGGGTTTAACCACTTCTACCCAAAAGATTTGAAAACCAATGTTAATCCAGCACATGTCGTACTTACGGATTTAAAAATTGATAATCAGATTGTATTGCCTTCCCAAGATGGGCCTATTCAATCCACATTACAGACTTCTGAAAGCATAAAATTAAAATACAAACAGAATTTCTCGATTTCGTTCGCTGCTTTGAATTTCACAGTTCCTGAAGACAATAGCTATGAATATCGTTTGGTTGGCTTTGACAAAAATTGGATAAAAGTAGGTAATGAGTTGAGCGCTTACTATACAAATTTAGATCCAGGAGAATATACTTTTGAGGTGCGTGCTAGTAATAATGATGGTGTATGGAGTGAGGATGTGACGCGAATTCACGTTGTGGTAGATCCACCATTTTGGCTTACAATATATGCTTATATATTTTATTTGCTGGTTGCTTCTGGGACCTTACTCTATATTCGTCATCGAGGTATTCAAAATTTGAAGCAAAAATTCGCGTTAGAACAAGAACGTATTCAGGCTAAACAGCTTATTGAACAGCAAAAACGCGAAGCGGAAACTTTGCACAAACTTGATCAAATGAAAATTAAGTTTTTGACAAATTTAAGTCATGAGTTTCGCACACCTATATCTCTTATTGTCGGTCCTATCGAAACATTGATTAATCAAGTGCAAGATTTACAAGCTCGAAGTCAATTGGATTTGGTAAAGCGTAATGCGCGACGTCTACTCAATTTAGTGAATCAATTGTTGGATTTCAGAAAAATGGAAGAGCATGAATTGAAACTTCAAAACAGGGAAGGCGATCTAGTCGCTGCGGTAAAAGAAGTATTTCAATCTTTCAATGATATGGCTTTGCAAAAGGGTATCGATTATTCTTTCTATAGTTGCCAAGAAAAACTTTATTCATCATTCGATGAAGATAAAATTGAACGTATACTTTTCAATTTAATTTCTAATGCATTCAAATTCACCACAAAAGGTGGAGATATAGCGGTTAGTATTACTTCAGCAGAATATCAGGACAATAATAAAGTAAAAGTCTTGTTTGAAGTGCGCGATACTGGTATTGGAATACCTACCGAAGCACGAGAATCTATTTTTGAAAGCTTCTTTCAACACGATACAGCAGGTAAAGTTCTTAATCAAGGTTCGGGCATAGGGCTTTCTATAGCCGACTCTTTTGTTAAAATGTACAAAGGGAAAATTTGGGTTGAAAGTGAAGTAGGGAAGGGAAGTATTTTCTATTTTGATCTTATTTTGGATTATGCCGAAGAGCCAATGTTGGAAGAGGTGGATGAAATAGCAATTATCGAACAAAATCTAGATAGTGAAGCACGGAGTAAACCTTCCTTATTGATTGTAGAAGATGATGATGATTTTAGAGATTATCTCAGTGAAGTGTTGAGTGAGAATTATAAGGTACTGGAAGCGGTCAATGGCAAGGAAGGATGGCAAAAAGCATTATTCCATCATCCGGACATTGTAATCTGTGATGTACAAATGCCACAAATGAATGGTATGGAATTGGCACAAAAAATGGCGCAAGATAAGCGCACTAAGCATATTCCGATTGTACTAATGACAGCCTCAAAAGTTGAAAATGGACTGGTGTGTGGATTGGAATCAGGAGCAGTAGACTATATTACAAAACCTTTTGATATTAATGTGTTATTAGCTAAAGTAAATAGTTTGTTGATTCTCAATCAAGCATTTAAAGATGTGTATAGTAAACAAGTATCTATTGCTGTACCAGAGGTAGCGGTAGTGACAGAGAAAGATAAGTTCTTGAAAAATGTCTTGAATTATGTTTATGAAAACATGGATAATCCGCAACTTTCTGTTGAAGCACTTAGTGCACATCTATTCATAAGTCGAGCATCACTTTACAACAAGTTACTGGAGTATACAGGTATGTCGCCAGTGGATTTCATACGTTCGGTGAAATTAGAAAAAGCAGCTAGTCTCTTGGAACGTAGTGATAAAACGATTTCGGAGATTGCGTACGAAACAGGTTTTGCAAACCCAAATTATTTTACGAAAGTATTCAAAGTTAAATATCAAATGACTCCTTCGGAATATATCAATACGATGAAAAAGAATGAGGTGTAACTACTAACTTCGATTACAAAGGACTAACAAGGATTTTAAGGGTATAAATGCATATTTTAGACATTTTTACCCTTATTTTTTTTATATGTTTCAGTGTAAATGTACATATTGCTATACATTTGCTTTAACACAATTGAGAAACAATTATAAACCAAGATAAACTACTTATCTATTTAAAACATGAAATTTTTTATTGATACTGCGAATTTGCAGCAAATACAGGAAGCACAAGATTTAGGTGTATTGGATGGAGTTACTACAAATCCATCTTTAATGGCTAAAGAAGGAATAAGCGGTGAAGAAAATGTAATCAATCATTATAAAGCGATTTGCGAAATAGTAGATGGCGATGTCAGTGCCGAAGTGATCTCTACAACTTATGACGAAATGATCGTTGAAGGTGAGAAATTGGCGGAATTGCATCCTAGAATTGTGGTGAAAGTTCCAATGATCAAAGAAGGTATCAAGGCTATAAAATACTTTAGTAACAAAGGAATAAAAACAAATTGTACATTGGTTTTTTCAGCAGGTCAAGCATTATTAGCAGCCAAAGCTGGAGCTACTTACGTATCCCCATTTATTGGAAGATTGGATGACATTTCTGTCAATGGATTGGATTTGATTAGTGAGATCCGTGAGATTTATGATAATTATGGTTACAAAACACAAATTTTAGCAGCTTCTGTACGTCATAGTGCACACATCTTGGGATGTGCAAAGATTGGCGCAGATGTAATGACTGGGCCACTTTCAGCTATAGTAGCACTCCTTAAACATCCACTTACGGATTCGGGATTAGCACAATTTCTAGCAGATCACCAAAGTGTTTCACAATTAAACGCACAATAGAAATGGTGATGACTAAAAGTAGTGTATTCAATTTGGAAGCTATATGTACACAAGTAAGACGTGACATAGTACGAATGGTTCATGGTTGTCAATCAGGGCACCCTGGTGGTTCTTTAGGTTGTACAGAATTATTAGTAAGCCTCTATTTTGAAATTATGACGCGCAAAGAGGATTTTGATATAGATGGTGTAGATGAGGATTTGTTTTTCCTTTCCAATGGACATATATCACCTGTATTCTACAGTGTGTTAGCGAGAGCGGGATATTTTGATGTAGCTGAATTAGCAACATTTAGAAAACTTAATTCTCGATTGCAGGGACATCCTACTACACATGAAGGATTACCTGGAGTGCGTATCGCGTCTGGTTCATTGGGGCAAGGACTATCTGTTGCGATAGGGGCTGCTCAAGCCAAAAAATTGAACGGCGATACTAAGCATGTATTTGTATTGATGGGTGATGGCGAACTTCAAGAAGGACAAGTGTGGGAAGCTGCCTTGTATGCACCACATAATAAAATGGATAATTTAATTGCCATTGTAGATTACAATGGTGCGCAAATAGATGGAGCGACAGCAGATGTATTGTCTCTGGGTGATTTGAAATCCAAATGGGAAGCTTTTGGCTGGCAAGTTATTGAAGTTTTTAGAGGTAATCATATTCCTTCGGTTTTAGAAGGATTGCATTTAGCAAAGTCATTGTCCAATCAGGGAAAACCCACAATGATTTTATTACATACTGAAATGGGGCATGGTGTAGATTTCATGATGGGATCGCACAAATGGCATGGCGTATCACCTAATAATGATCAATTGGCTGAAGCACTTGCGCAAAATCCACAAACATTAGGGGATTATTAAGAATTAATTAAATGAAAAAATATACATATACAGAATCAAAAGATACGAGATCGGGATTTGGTGCGGGATTATTAGAGGCTGGCAAGCAGGATGAACAGGTGGTGGCATTATGTGCTGACCTTGTCGGGTCGCTTAAAATGCAAGATTTTATCAATGCTTTTCCAGATCGTTTTTTTCAGATTGGAATCGCTGAAGCGAATATGATGGGTATTGCGGCTGGTTTGACCATTGGAGGCAAAATACCTTTTACAGGTACATTTGCAAATTTTTCTACGGGAAGAGTGTATGATCAAATCCGACAATCAATAGCATATTCGGACAAAAATGTGAAAATCGCGGCTTCGCACGCGGGTCTAACATTGGGAGAAGATGGTGCTACGCATCAAATTCTGGAGGATATTGGTTTGATGAAAATGTTGCCGGGTATGACTGTAATTAATCCATGTGACTACAATCAAACGAAAGCGGCCACGATTGCGGTAGCAAAATACCACGGTCCTGTATATTTACGTTTTGGTCGTCCAGTTGTTCCAAATTTTACACCTGCAGATCAAACTTTTGAAATCGGAAAAGCCGTTCTTTTAAATGAAGGCACGGACGTAACTATTGTGGCTACTGGACATTTAGTATGGGAAGCAATTCAAGCAGGTGAGAAATTAGCGGAATTGGGTATTAATGCGGAGATCATTAATATTCATACGATAAAACCGCTTGACGAAGAAGCAATTTTGGCATCTGTAAAGAAAACTGGCTGCGTCGTTACTGCTGAAGAACACAATAGATTAGGTGGATTGGGAGATAGTGTTGCGCAAGTATTAATTAAGAATTATCCAGCGCCACAAGAATATGTTGCGGTTGATGATAGCTTTGGTGAATCGGGGACACCTGCAGAATTGATGCAAAAATATGGATTGGATGCTGCACATATCGTTTTAGCGGTGCAAAGAGTGATGAATAGAAAAAAATAGTGATTAAAATATAATCTTAACCAATTATAAACATATAAATCATGCTCAAGAACATTCTTTTAATAGCGCTTATTTGGATGATTGCATCCAATGGTTTTGCGCAGCCAGGCAAAGTAGCTCCTCCAGGATTTGATGTCAAGAAAGAACTAAAGTCTTATGGAAAAATAGATACGATTACCTATTCGTCCAAGACTGTTGGCGCAAATAGGAGAGCCTTAATTTATACACCTCCAGGTTATTCTAAATCGAAAAAATATCCTGTATTGTATCTATTGCATGGAATCGGCGGTGATGAAAAAGAATGGTTCAAAGGTGGTGTACCTGATATTATCTTGGATAATCTCTATGCAGAGGGAAAATTAGAGCCCATGATCGTTGTGATGCCAAATGGTCGAGCAATGAAAGATGATCGCGCCGTAGGTAATACGATGGCACCAGATAAGGTAGAAGCTTTCGCAACATTTGAAAAGGATTTGTTGAATGATTTAATTCCTTATGTAGAGAAGACATTTCCTGTAAAAAAGGAGCAAACCAGTAGAGCAATTTTTGGACTTTCGATGGGGGGTGGTCAAGCCTTGAATTTCGGACTAGGTAATATGGATTATTTTGCGTGGGTCGGTGGATTTTCTTCCGCGCCAAATACACGTCAAGGAAAACAATTACTACCCAATCCGGATGAAGCACGCAAAAAACTGAAATTACTTTGGATTTCTTGCGGTGACCAAGATTGGTTAATTTCCAACAGTAAACGCACGAGTGATTACTTAAAGCAAGAAAAAGTTCCTCATGTCTATTATTTAGAACCAGGAGGTCATGATTTCAATGTCTGGAAGAATGATTTATATATGGTGTCGCAATTATTATTCAAAGAGGTGGATTATAAAAAATTAAATGATCTAAGCCCTATTGGATATACGCCTGAAACGAATGTACGTAGGGCAAAATATCCACAGGTTTTCCCAAATAGCAAAGTTCATTTCCAAATTCATGCGCCACAAGTTCAGAAGCTTCAAGTCGATCTTGGGAAAAAATATGATATGACGAAGGATGCAAATGGTACGTGGAATGTGGTGACGGATTCAATTGGCGAAGGAATACATTATTATTCACTACTTGTGGATGGAATGGCAATTGCAGATCCTGCGAGTAAAACATACTACGGTATGGGACGTATGGCAAGTGGAATAGAAATTCCCTTTGCTGGTGGAGATTATTATGCATTGAAACAAGTACCGCATGGAGAGGTACGTATTAAGCGTTATTTTTCTTCGGTATTACGTGAATGGCGTCAATGCTACATTTATGTGCCCGCAGGCTATGAGCAATCAACAGAAGGATATCCTGTGTTATACCTGTTGCACGGAGGAGGAGAAGATGAGACGGGTTGGGTAAACCAAGGAAAAACTGACTTGATCATGGACAATCTTATTGCAGAAGGAAAAGCAAAACCTATGGTTATCGTGATGATGGATGGAAATATGAGTGTACCAGGCGGAGGTGGAGGTGCTTTTTCAGAGGTGCCACTGAAACTTTTTGATAGAGAACTTAAAGAGGTTTTAATGCCTTTTATTACTTCAAATTATAAGGTGAAAAAAGGTCCAGAAAACACAGCTTTAGCAGGATTATCAATGGGAGGTATTCAAACGTTATACGCTGGTGTAAAGGATTCACAATTATTTTCAGCATTAGGCGTTTTTAGTTCAGGATGGTTTGCTAATCAAAAAGAACTAACTGATCCGCAATACGCTTTTATGACAGCGAATAAAGATGCTATAAATAAAAATATCAAATCATTTTGGGTTTCTATGGGAGGTCAAGAAGACATTGCGTATAATAATTGTAAGATCATGCTAGCTAAATTTGATGAGATTGGTATAAAATATACTTATAGTGAATACCCAGGTGGTCATACATGGCCTGTTTGGCGTAATAATATTTATAAGTTTTCCCAGGAGTTATTTAAATAAATTATAAATTTATAATATTCTTTTTAAGATACCAATAAGCCAAATTTATGAGACAGCCGATCCTAATTTTTATAGTTTTTATTTTATTTTGTTGCACATCCAATTTGAGTGCACAGAAGGTTAATCATGGAAGTTTGTTGCTTCAATATGATAGCCCTGCTGATCCAAAAATTTGGGAACAAGCTTTGCCAATAGGCAATGGTCGTCTTGGCGCTATGATTTACGGTATTCCAGATAAAGAGGAATTGCAACTTAATGAAGAAACGATCTGGGGAGGTGGACCTTATAGAAATGATAATCCTAAAGCAGGGGCTAATCTAAAAAATATTCAACAATTAGTGTTTGAGGGAAAAACTCAAGAAGCGGATAAACTGATTAACGAAACTTTTTTCACAAAAACACATGGCATGCCGTATCAGACAGCTGGTAGCGTGCTTTTGAATTTTCCGAATCATACTGTATATCAAAATTACTATCGCGAACTGGATATTGAGCATGCAAAAGCTACCACGCGTTATGAAGTTAATGGAATTACCTATACGCGCGAAGTAATTTCTTCATTCCAAGATGATGTCATACTCATGAAGATTACTTCAAGTAAAAAAGGTGCTTTGAGTTTTGATTTGTCGTATAAAAATCCTACGCAGCATAAAGTTATAGCAAAGGATAACATGTTAGTATTAGAAGGAAGAGGAGGGGATCATGAAGGGATTAAAGGGGAGGTAATTTACAATACGCTGAGTTCAATCAAAAATATAGATGGAAATGTTGACGTTGAGGATTCAAAAATTACAGTTAAAGATGCGACATCTGTTGTGATTTATATTTCTATTGGTACCAATTTTGTAAATTATAAATCGGTTTCAGGGAATGCATTTCAACGTGCTTCAGAGAAGTTAAATAAAGCAAAAACAAATAAATTTGAAGATGCTGTAGCAAAGCATGCTAAGAAATACAATGCTCAATTCAGTCGGTTTAAATTAGATTTGGGTAGTAAGTCTACCAATTCTAAAATATCTACTATTGAGAGAATAAAGCAATTTCAACAGACACAAGACCCTGCATTAGTTACGCTTTTGACACAGTTCGGACGTTATCTTTTGATCTGTTCGTCACAGCCTAATGGTCAGCCATCCAATTTACAAGGGATTTGGAATAACTCCTTGTATCCAGCATGGGATAGTAAATATACAATCAACATCAATACAGAAATGAATTATTGGCCAGCGGAGGTTACGAATCTATCGCAGACTCATCTGCCTTTGATTCAAATGGTCAAAGACTTAGCTGAGTCGGGTAGAGAAACTGCAAAAACACTATATAATGCTGAAGGATGGGTAGCACACCACAATACGGATATTTGGCGTGTTACGAGTCCAATTGATTTTGCGGCAGCTGGTATGTGGCCAACTGGCGGCACATGGTTAGCGCAGCATTTGTGGGAACATTATCTTTTTAATGGCGATAAGAAATTTTTGAAAGAGGTATATCCAGTATTGAAATCGTCAAGCGACTTTTTATTGTCATCCTTAATTCCGCACCCGAAGCATGCCGACAAAAATTGGATGGTGCTATCGCCTTCGATCTCTCCAGAACATGGACCAATGGCGGCTGGGGTGACGATGGACAATCAATTAGTCTATGATATGTTGACAAGAACGGCTATTGCGAATGAAATATTAAATGAAGATGCGACTTATCGTGCGAAATTATTAGCAATGGTAAAGCGAATTCCACCTATGCAAATTGGTAAGCATACGCAACTTCAAGAATGGTTAGAAGATGTTGATGATCCAAAAAACGACCATCGTCATGTTTCACATTTGTATGGTATGTTTCCAAGTAATCAAATCTCTGCATACACAACACCGGAGCTTTTCGAGGCGACGCGCAATTCATTAGTTTACAGAGGTGATTTCGCTACGGGATGGTCTATTGGCTGGAAAGTAAATTTGTGGGCTCGATTATTAGACGGTGATCACGCTTACAAGATCATCAATAATATGTTGACACTAGCTGATAAAGACAACCGTAATGGGCGTACGTATCCGAATATGTTTACTGCTCATCCACCATTTCAAATTGATGGAAACTTTGGTTTGACAGCTGGGGTAGCAGAAATGCTCTTACAAAGCCACGATGGTGCTGTGCATTTATTGCCTGCAATACCAGAAGTATGGAAAAATGGTTCTGTTCAAGGAATTATGGCACGTGGTGGATTTGAAATTGATATGAATTGGGAAAATGGAAATGTTGCAAAAGTTAACGTATTGGCTAAGATTGGCGGCAATTTGCGTATACGCTCGCACGTACCATTGACGGGAAAAGGATTGAAGGAGGCTAAAGGCGCAAATCCAAATGTGTTGAATAATAGAATGGAAGTGCCTAAGGCATTAATTTCTCCGAAAGCTCAATTAAAAGGAAATAATTTGAAGAAAGTATATGAATATGATGTAGTTACTGTAGCTGGCAAGAAGTATTCATTCAATAGTGTTAAGTAAAAGTGTAGCAATAAATATATATGTTATTATTAGGAATAGATTTAGGCACTTCGTCAATCAAAGTGTCTGTCATAGATGCACATACAAATAAAAAAATAGCTTCAACTCAATATCCGGAGACCGAAGCAGCGATTTTGTCTGAGCAGCCAGGCTGGGCAGAGCAAGATCCTGCGTCGTGGTGGAATTATACGAAATCAGCTATTCTAAAATTGAATGGTTTGGGATTGTATAACCCCAAAAATATTGGAGCAATAGGTATTGCTTACCAAATGCACGGACTTGTGGTAGTGGATAAGGACTACAAACCAATACGTAATTCGATTATATGGTGTGATAGTCGTGCAGTGGAGATTGGTAATGCGGCTTTTGCCCAACTAAATCCGTCTGCTTTTTTGCATGCGCATCTTAATTCACCAGGAAATTTTACAGCTTCTAAATTAGCTTGGGTGAAGCAAAATGAGCCAGCGACTTATGAGCAAGTACACAAATTTATGCTACCAGGTGATTACCTCAGCATGTGCTTCACGGGTGAAATTAATTCAAATATCAGTTCGATATCCGAAGGCATATTATGGGATTTTCAGAAAAAAAGTGTTTCTGATACTTTACTAAATCATTATGGGATTTCATCCGAATTGGTTCCTGAGATTTTGCCTGTTTTTGGTAATTATGGAAGTGTTAAAGCAGATGTTGCCGAAGAACTAGGTTTGTCTACGGATGCTTTTGTGAGCTATAAAGCAGGTGATCAGCCTAATAATGCCTTGTCGCTCAATGTATTTGAAGCGGGAGAAGTTGCGGCTACAGCGGGTACTTCGGGCGTCATTTATGCGGTTACGGATCAATTGGTCTATGACAAAGAATCGCGAGTAAATACATTTGCGCATGTCACACATGAAAATGAAAAACCAAATTTGGGAGTATTGCTTTGTATTAACGGCACAGGGATTCAAAACAGTTGGATTAAAAAGAATACAGCACCATCATTAGATTACATGCAAATGAATCAATTGGCTGCAGATATATCAATCGGTTCAGATGGGTTAATCATCTTGCCTTTTGGTAATGGAGCAGAACGTATGTTGAATAATCGAATGGTACAAGGGCAAATAGAAAATATTGATTTTGTAAGACACAGCACAGCTCATTTGTGGCGTGCCGCACAAGAAGGCATAGCATTCTCATTCCGCTATGGCTTGGATATTCTAAGACAAAATGGTATTGAACCAAAAATCATTAAAGCAGGACATGCAAATATGTTTTTAAGTCCTGTATTCCAACAATCTTTTGCAGGCGTCACGAATACATCCGTAGAATTATATGATAATGATGGTAGTGTAGGCGCAGCATTGGGTGCGGGATTAGGTGCTGGAGTATTTACTTCGCGAAACGAAGCTTTTGCAGGATTAGAGAAACATGCAACAGTAGAGCCATCGCATGTGGCATTGTACGATGAGTTGTACGAAAAATGGAAAAATAGCTTAAACAATAAACTAATAAATTAAGAGAAAAATGGAAATTTTAGTTGGAAATCAAGAGTATTTCAAAGGCATTGGACAAATAAAATTTGAAGGATTAGAATCAGATAATCCATTTGCATTTCGTTGGTACGATGCGAACCGTGTAGTGGCAGGAAAGACAATGGCAGAGCATTTTAAATTTGCTTGTGCCTATTGGCATTCATTCAATGGAAATGGTTCGGATCCATTTGGTGGACCTACACAATTTTTCCCTTGGGATGTACGTGCGAATGTACTTGATAGAGCAAAAGATAAGATGGATGCAGCATTTGAATTTATGACTAAGATGCAACTTCCATATTATTGTTTTCATGATGTAGATTTAGTTGATTACGGAGATAATATCGCTGAGAATGAGAAGAATCTAGAGGCGATTGCTGCGTATGCTCAACAAAAACAACAAGATTCTGGAATTCAATTGCTTTGGGGAACAGCAAATTTATTCAGTCATCACCGCTACATGAATGGAGCATCTACTAATCCTGATTTTCATGTGGTATCGCACGCTGGTGCGCAAGTAAAAGCAGCTATCGACGCTACAATCAAACTTGGAGGTCAAAATTACGTGTTCTGGGGTGGTCGCGAAGGATATATGTCACTGCTGAATACGGATATGAAGCGTGAGCAAGATCATTTAGCACGTTTCTTACATATGGCTAAAGATTACGCACGTAAAAATGGATTTACAGGAACATTCTTTATTGAACCAAAACCTTGTGAGCCATCTAAACACCAATATGATTATGATGCAGCTACAGTAATTGGCTTCTTACGTAAATACGATTTATTGGATGATTTTAAATTAAATCTGGAAGTAAACCACGCCACATTAGCTGGACATACTTTCCAACATGAGTTGCAAGTTGCAGTTGATGCAGGTTTATTAGGTTCTATTGACGCTAACCGTGGTGATTACCAAAATGGTTGGGATACAGATCAATTTCCAAATGATTTAAATGAATTGACAGAATCGATGTTGATTATATTAGAAGGTGGCGGTTTACAAGGTGGTGGTGTGAATTTCGACGCGAAAATTCGTCGTAACTCAACAGATCCAGCAGATTTATTCTATGCACACATAGGTGGAATGGATAATTTTGCACGTGCTTTAGTTACTGCTGATAATATTTTACAAAAATCTGATTATAAAAGTATCCGTGCTGCACGCTATGCAAGTTATGATAGTGGAGCAGGTGCAGATTTTGAAAATGGCCGTTTGACACTAGAAGATTTAAGAAATTTTGCAGTAGAAAATGGTGAGCCTAAATTAATTTCGGGCAGACAAGAGTACCTTGAAAACGTAATCAATCGCTTCATTTAAGCGAATCAATTCTTAAATGGATTCTAATTCTAACCTCATTTATAGAACATTTCTATAATATTTTGCAAATAATGTAAAATTGAGGTTAGAATTATTATAAATAAAAAATTAAATGTTAAATTGACATTTATAACCATTTAAACTTTTTATGATGAATTTACTTACCAAAACTATTTATGTACTATTCGGGTACATGTTATTTTTCAATAGTTTTATTTTCGCGCAGAAGGCAACTAATCCTATCATTTTTGCGGATGTGCCAGATGTGTCTATGATTCGTGTCAACGATACATATTACATGAGCAGTACGACGATGCATATGAATCCGGGGGTTCCAATAATGAAATCAAAGGATCTTGTGAATTGGAAATTAATAGGTTATTGCCATGATTCGTTGGCGGATATGGATGAGCTAAATCTAAATAACGGAAAAAACACATACGGAAGGGGCACTTGGGCGAGTAGTCTTCGTTATCATAATGGCACCTATTATGTAAGTACATTTGCGCAGACTACAGGTAAAACTTACGTCTATACTACAAAAGATATTGAAAAAGGCGATTGGAAAGTAAATGAATTTAGTCCATCTCTACATGATCACACCTTGTTTTTTGAAAATGACAAAGTATACATGATATGGGGTGGTGGTAAAATAAATATCATCGAATTAAAATCTGATTTTTCAGGTGTTAAGCCAGAAACAGAACGCGTACTGATTGAGAATGCCACAGCGGTAAGTATGCCTGCTGGCAAACAAGGCGGACTTCCCGCGGAAGGATCGCAGTTATTTAAGGTAAACGGAAAATACTATTTGTTTAATATCTCTTGGCCTCCAGGAGGAATGCGTACTGTTATTGTGCACAAAGCGGATAAGTTAGAAGGACCTTATGAAGGCCGTGTCATGTTACAAGATAAAGGTGTGGCACAAGGTGGTTTAATCGATATGCCTAATGGTAAATGGTTTGCTTATTTATTCCAAGATTATGGAGCAGTAGGACGTATACCATTCTTAGTTCCTATAGAATGGAAAGATGGATGGCCAATTATTGGCATTGATGGGAAAGTACCAATGGAATTGGATTTGCCTGCAAGTCAAGGTTTGATACCGAATATCGTGAGTTCTGACGAGTTCAACAGAAATATGGATGATCCAGATTTGCCTTTAGTATGGCAATGGAATCACAATCCTACTAATGACTTATGGTCAGTGAAAGAACGTGTGGGCTACCTTCGTCTAAAAACGGATAGATTGGATACAAATTATCTACAAGCCCGTAACACGTTGACACAACGTACGATTGGACCAACTTGTACTGGATCGACTTCATTGGATGTTTCCAACATGAAGGATGGTGATTTCGCGGGATTATCACTTTTACAGAAAAATTATGGTTTAGTAGGCGTTCGAATTGAGGGTAATAAAAAATCAATTGTAATGGTAAATGCTACTACGGGTACACCTGAAGAAGTTGCTACAGTTGCATTGGATCAAGAAGTCGTTCATTTCAAAGCGGAATGTGATTTTACCAACAAAAAGGACGTTGCAAATTTCTTCTACAGTTTGGATGGCTCAGATTGGAAACCTATTGGTACGACATTAAAGATGGCTTATACGCTTCCGCATTTTATGGGGTATCGTTTTGGCTTGTTTAATTATGCTACGAAAAATACAGGTGGATATGCAGATTTTGATTATTTCCATATAAACCAATAATATATCAATAAATAACCCATTATAGTTTCTGTTATGATCAAAAGAATCATTGCATCAGTATTTCTATGCACTCATTTTGCGCTAAATCTATACGCTCAGAATCCAGTTGTGCAAACTAATTTTACGCCAGATCCAGCACCTATGGTGTATAAAGATCGCGTATATATGTATGCGGGTGACGATATTCCCGGTTATGATTTTTATTATATGACCAAATGGAGATTACATTCTTCAGCGGATATGGTGAATTGGACGGATCATGGGGTTCCGTTAGCTTTAGAAGATTTTTCATGGGCTATTGATCGTGCATGGGCGGCACAGTGTGTGGAACGTGATGGAAAATTTTATTGGTATATCTGTGCACAAACCAACCAAAATAATGTGGGAATTGGCGTTGCAGTATCAGATAGTCCAACAGGACCTTTTAAGGATGCTATTGGTAAACCATTGATCATGAATGGAAGTTGGTCAAATATCGACCCCACCGTATATGTGGACGATGATGGACAAGCTTATATGTATTGGGGAAATGGAAGTCTTTATTATGTGAAGCTCAATAAAGATATGATTTCCTATTCGGGTGATATCGTAGAAGTACCACAATCCATTGAGTCATTTGGTGGCGTGCGTCGTCCTCGAGGAAATGAAAATCAAACACCTCCAGCAGAGCAAAATAAGGATATGTTTATTGAAGGCCCTTGGTTTTATAAGCGAAATGGAATTTATTATCAACTATTCGCTGGTATGGAAAAGGGTACAGAGTGTCTTTCTTATTCGATCAGTAATAGCCCAACAGGCCCTTGGAAATACCAAGGACGAATCATGGTGAACCAACCTACAAATAGCTTTACAAATCATGGTGGAATTATAGACTTTATGGGCAAATCCTATCTGTTTTATCATACGGGTTTATTACCAGGTGGCGGAAGTTATGGGCGTTCATCAGCAATCGAGGAGTTTACTTATAATGCGGATGGTACGATACCTTTGATAAATATTTCTAAAGAAGGTGTAAAACCTGTCGGTAAACTTAATCCGTATCAACGTGTCGAAGCAGAAACAATAGCTTGGTCCGAAAAATGTAAAACTACACAAGACGACAAAATCGGTGTATATGTAAATAATATCCGCACAGGTGGATATATCAAAGTCCGAGAAGTGGATTTTGGGAATACTTCTCCTAAAACATTCAAAGCTTCCGTAGCTTCTGGGTTAGGCGCAGGAATATTGGAAGTGTACGCAGACAGTGTTGGCGGACAGAAAATAGCGACATTAAAAGTTCCTCGCACGGGAGGCTGGAATGTTTGGAAAACATTATCGACGGCTATTGAAACTCCAGTTACAGGTAAAAAAGATATTTATTTCTCTTTCAAAGGAGAAAACCTAACAGCTGGTAGAGAGCTTTACAATTTCGATTATTGGTCTTTTGAGAAGTAATTATTCATGAGAAAAGACTTTGTTTCAGCAGCTTTAATAATAGGTGGATTAGTGTTTTCTGCGTTAGCTGTGAAAGCGCAAAACCCTATAATTCAGACGATATATACCGCGGATCCTGCACCACTTGTGTATAATGACACGCTACTTTTGTATGTGGGTAGGGATGAAGCTGAAGCACCAAAGAATCATTACCTCATGCGTGAATATCGATTATTTTCAACTACCGATATGGTGAATTGGACAGATCGTGGTGCAGCTTTGCGTACATCAGAAGTGTCTTGGTCTGTAGGCGATGCAAGTGCAGCTCAAGTTATAGCGCGCAACGGAAAATTCTATTGGTATATTTCTACGATGAATAATACACCTGCCAAAGGCGGTGTATCTATTGGGGTATTAGTTGCAGATAATCCAGCTGGACCATTCACAGATCCACTTGGTAAGGCCCTTGTCACAAATGATATGACGACGCAAGCAAAGCATTCTTGGGATGATCTTGACCCGTCAGTTTATATTGATGATGATGGACAAGCCTACTTGTTTTGGGGAAATGGAATGTGTTATTGGGCTAAATTAAATTCGGATATGATTTCTTTAGCGAGTCCAATTCAGGCTATTGACGCAAAAGATAAGAAGGTATTCGGTCCTGGATTTACAGAAGCTCCCTGGGTATACAAAAGAAATGGATTGTACTATATGCATTTCGCTTCAGGTTTTCCAGAGTCCTTGCATTATGCGACATCGAAAAACATACAAGGACCTTGGAGTTATCAAGGAGAGGTTATGCCATTGGAAAAAGGAAGTAATACGAATCATCCGGGGGTGATCGATTATAAAGGCAATTCTTACTTTTTTTATCATAATGATGCATTGCCAGGTGGACATAGTTACGCCAGATCTGTCGCTGTGGAACAATTCGGTTACCTGCAAGATGGAAAAATTCCTCCATTAAAAATGACGGAATCGGGCGTTACTAAACCGGTTGGTGTATTGAATGCTTACCAACGTGTGGAAGCAGAAACAATAGCATTTGCTGAAGGTGTGCAAGCTTTAGATGATAAAGATAGTGGTGTTGTAATTGCCGGCATTCACGATAATGATTACATAAAAGTTCGTGCTGTTGATTTTGGTTCAAAGGGCGCAACAAAATTTATAGCAAATACTTCTAGTCGTTTCCATGGTGGTACTATAGAAATTCGATTGGGAAAAGTAGATGGCGAATTAGTAGGAAGTTTAAAAGCACCTTATACAGGTGAATGGTCTAATTGGATAAATAGCGAAGTGGAAATCAAAAAGACAACTGGTGTTCAGGATGTTTATTTTGTATTCAAAGGAGGTACGCCTCACGAGTTATTTCGATTTGACTATTGGCAATTTCAACACTAGATAAAAAAATTTAGAATGAAAAAGAATCTATTCATTTATTTACTATGCATACTAATAGGGAATAGCGTATTTGCGCAAAATCCATTTGTTCAGACGAATTATACGGCCGATCCTGCTCCGATGGTTTATAATGATCGAATGTATGTGTACACAACGCACGATGAGGATGAATCTACCTGGTTCAATATGAACAATTGGCGCGTATATTCTACCAATGATATGGTAAATTGGACAGATCATGGCGTTATACTATCGTATTCCGACTTTGAATGGGCAAAGGGTGATGCGTGGGCAGCACAATGTGTCGAGAAAAACGGTAAATTTTATTTGTACATACCAGCTATTTCAAAAGAAAACAATAAACCAGCAATAGGCGTGGCGGTTGGCGATAGTCCAATAGGTCCATTTTATGATGTATTGGGCAAACCATTGGTGCAAACAGATTGGGGCGACATCGATCCTACAGTTTTTATTGATGATAATGGTCAAGCACATATGTATTGGGGGAATCCAGATTTGAAATATGCGAAATTGAATGAAGACATGATTTCTTATTCTGGAAATGTGGTAAACGTTCCTATGGTAGAAAAGTCATTTGGAAAACGTGAAGGTGATCCCAAAAGACCAACAGAATATGAAGAAGGTCCTTGGCTTTACAAACGCAATAGTCTGTATTATCTATTTTGGCCCGGTGGTCCTTTGCCTGAATTTATCGGCTATTCAACAAGTAAAAGTCCACAAGGCCCTTGGGAATATGGTGGAGTAGTTATGGCACGTGAGGGCGGCTCTTTTACGAATCATCCCGGTGTAATTGATTTCAGAGGTAAAACGTACTTTTTTTATCATAATGCAGCGTTACCAGGTGGCACAGGCTTTACGCGTTCTGTTGCTGTAGAAGAATTGAAATTCAATAAAGATGGCAGCATATCACCTATCAAGATGACCGAAGGAATTGTAAAACCATTAGCTACGGTCAATCCATATGAAGTTAATCAAGCGGAAACCATTTCTTTTTCAAAAGGTGTAAAATCTTTACAAAATAAAAAGGTAGGTGTTTTTGTTAAAGCAATAAAGAAAGAAGCATACACTTCTATAAAAAATGTGGATTTTGGAAATAAAGGAGCAAATTCAATTTTTGCTCGTGTTGGAACAACACACAATGGTGGAGTTACATTAGAAGTTCGATCTGGTGCTGTTGATGGTGCTTTATTAGGTACCATAAAGGTTCCGATGACAGGTGGTGACGACAGGTGGCAAACGGTAGAAGTTAAGTTAGATAATGTAGTTACAGGCATCCATGATTTGTACTTTGTAGCCAAGGGCAATGCGCCATCTAATATTTTATTTTTTGATTATTGGAAATTTGGGAAAGCCCAATAGAAATTTAATCACGCTATGAAAAACCTTTGTCTCGTTTTATTTCTTTTTGGTATAGCACTGCAAGCTATAGCTGAGGTACGACTTCCGTCGATGATCAGCGATAAAATGGTATTGCAGCGTAATACAAAACTCAAAGTTTGGGGCTGGGCAAATCCTCAAGAAAAAGTGACTGTTCGTTTCGGTGGAAAATATTTCTATACAGAAGCAACTAATGATGGCAAATGGTTTGTAGAGTTACCGGCACAGCCTGCGGGAGGGCCACATGTTATTGAGGTCAATGAGATAATCATTCGCGATGTCTTGTTTGGTGATGTGTGGCTTTGTTCGGGACAGTCCAATATGGAAACACCTATTGAGCGATTGCTTGAAAAATATCCAGAGATAAATGTGTCAAATAACCACATGATTCGATATTTCAAAGTACCGACACAAAACACAATTTTGGCAAAGCAAGAGAATATTCCCAATGGAAGCAAATGGTTTTCGGGTGTTGCTTCCGAAGCGATTAACTGGACTGCGTTAGCGTATTTCTATGCGCACGAAGCTTATAACCATACAAAAGTTCCTCAAGGAATGTTGGTGTCTAGTTTAGGAGGATCGGCAATTGAAAGTTGGATCAGTCAAGAGAATTTGAAGGAATTTCCAACATTAACGCTAGATTTTAAAGCTTTGGATAGCATCAAATATTATGAAAGAGATCAAGGTATCCCGCAATGGATTGCCAATGATTATAACGATCAGTCATGGTCAATAGCCAAAATTCCGGGCACTTGGCGCGAGCAAGGCATACGGAATAGGGGTGTCGTTTATTACAGAAAAAGTGTACATATCGCATCTGATAAGGCGGGTCGAAACGGTAAAATTTATTTAGGCACGTTGACTGATAGCGATTCAGTATTTATCAATGGCAAGTTTGTAGGCAGTACAGGGTATCAATATCCTCCGCGCAAGTATAATATTCCAAGTGGACTGTTAAAATCGGGTGAAAATACGGTTGTGGTGCGGCTTCGATCTAATGGCGGGAATGGAGAATTTGTTGCAGATAAAGATTATAAGATACAAGTGGATGATTTCATAGCGGATTTGAAGGGCGAATGGAAATACAAAGTTGCGGTAGATTTGAACAAAGCTTCGCAATTGCGATCCAAAGTCACAAATATGCGAACAGCTGGTTCTGGATTGTTCAATGGTATGATTTATCCATTAAAAGATTACGCTGTAAAAGGAGTGATTTGGTATCAAGGTGAATCAAATGCGGGCAATGCACAATCCTATGAACGTTTGATGGAATTGCTCGTGTCGAATTGGAGAAATTTGCATAACAATGCGCAATTGCCATTTCTGTTTGTTCAATTACCAAATTTCATGCAAGTGAGAGATCAACCTACGGATTCTGGTTGGGCAAGAATTCGTGATGCTCAATTTAAAATATCTAAGCGAATTCCAAACACTTTTTTGGCTGTGACATATGATACTGGCGAATGGAACGATATTCACCCATTAAATAAAAAGGATATAGCCAAAAGACTTTTTCTTGGGGCACGTGACATAATTTTTAATGAAAAGCTAGTGAGTTCAGGTCCAGTATATCAAAATTATCGTGTAGTAAATGACAAAATTGAAATAGCATTTGAAGACAATGGAAGTAAATTAAAAGCTAAGGAAAACCAAAAACTAAAATATTTTGCAATCGCAGGAGAAGACAAAAAGTTTTTTTGGGCACAAGCGGAAATCAAGGGAAATAAAATTATTGTGAGTCACCCAGATATTAAGCAACCCAAAGCCGTTCGCTATGCGTGGGCGGATAATCCACATGATGCCAACTTAATAAATCAAGATGGTTTATTGGCATCTCCATTTAGAACTGATGATTGGTAATTACCAGTATTTAATATATTATGAAAAGATACACACATACATTTAAAAAGAAAATGGCTATTGTGATAGGCACGACATTCGCGATGTTGTCTGCTAGTTATGCACAAGCGCCAAGTACACAGCCACAACCTAGTAAAACGACTAAGTTTGTGCATCAAGCAGCAGGTAATCCATATTTGCCATTGTGGGAACATGTGCCAGATGGTGAACCCCGCGTGTTTGAAGATCCTGATCGACCAGGTAAATTCAGAGCATATATCATTGGTTCGCATGATTTGCGTCTAACCAGCTATTGTGGTCCAGACATCAGGATGTGGTCAGCACCTGTGGAAGATTTGTCCAGTTGGCGTGATGAAGGTGCAATTTTTACATACCAAATAGATGGTAAATGGGATGTGATGTACGCGCCTGATTTAGTGGAAGTGAAACGTAGAAATGGTGTGAAGGAATACTACCTGTATCCACACAGTAGAGGCCCAAATAGAGAGGCGATGGTTGCAAAAAGTCATCGTCCAGATGGACCATTTAAGCCGATCAACCTTACAGAAGATGGTAAGCGTACGCTACCAGGATCTATTCTTGGATTTGACCCAGCTGTTTATATCGAGCAAATTGATGATCCAAAAGATCCAGATTACGAAATCGGATTTAGGGCTTATGCCTATTGGGGATTCCAACGTTCATTAGCTGCTGAATTGGATCAAAATACGATGTACTCACTTCGTCCAGGAAAAAAAATAATAGATAGATTCATTCCAGCAAGTGCGCGTTACGGTGTATTGCGTGATCCTGAAGGAACTACTTATCCACATATTTTACCTGGCGAAGATTTAGGTTCATTCAACTTTTTTGAAGCATCATCTATTCGTAAGGTCGGCAATAAATTCGTTTCGGTATACAGTGGTTATTCTGGTCCTGAATACGGTATGGGAAGTTCAAACTCTACATTACGTTATTTAGTAGGCGATTCTCCACTTGGACCTTGGAAAAGTGGTGGTGTATTGGTCGACTCACGAGGTCCAGTTTTGAGTGAAGATGGTACTAGTCTAGTAGGGACGAACGGAGGGCATAATACGCACGGAAGTATTGAGTTAATCAATGGACAATGGTATGCTTTCTACCATAGACCTCCGCGTAATTTTGGATTTGCGCGTCAAGCAGTAGTAGCTCCAGTAAAAATTGAATGGGATGAAAAATCTGTAGCAGATGGTGGAACTGTACGCATTCGCGCATTTGATCCGTATGGTGAAAATAGTATTTGGACTGCAAAAGACAGTAAAGGTAATGAGTATAAAGGTGCTGAAGTGACTTCCGAAGGTTTTCATTTCTACGGCTTGGATCCATATCAATATTATTCGGCAGGATATGCGAGTTATTTATCAGACGTAGGTGCTCAACAAGATTCTTGGGATATTTGGGACAATCATATGCCTGTTCATGCTAAAAATGGTCTTATTCTTGGTTACAAATATTTTGGTTTTGGAGGTTTAGCAAAAGATCAATATGGTTTGAAAGCTTTCAAGGGAACGCAAAAAGGAAATAATACAGCTTTTAATTTGTTCTTAATTCCTAAAAGTAAAAAATCATTTAAAGTCAGCATTTGGTTAGATGGTCCATGGGCAAATGCTACTTGGAAAGGTACAAAGATTGGGGAAGTTGTAGTTCCTGCTAATGCAAGTGGAACAGAACAAAAATTTACCGTAAATGTGTCTAAATATGTAGATCATTTAGAAAAGAAGAACGCTATATTTCTGGTGACCGAAGGAGAAGATGGTGAAGTTTTATATGAATTGAGTGGATTAGGATTTAGTGCAAAAAACAAACCATTGAACAGACCGAAAGTTCCTCAAATTAATATATTGGTTAATGGTAAATCAATAGAACTTCCTAAAACTCCAGTGCGTTCGACAGACCAAAACGGTATTGTTGGTTACGATTTGTATGAAGCTAAATATGATGAAAAATTAAGTGCTTTACCAAAGGTTACTGCTTCATCGGATACGAAAAGTGTAAAGGTATCCATTACACAAGCAAAATCGTTGCAAGAGCCAGCGGTTGTGAAGTTTGATCATAATGGTGTCGTAAAAACATATCATGTAAAGTTTGCTCAATAATTAGGTAATATATTGTATCGTGAAGGTTGAGGGGATTTATTTGCGCAAGCAAATATTCCCCTCTCTTCTTTTATAGACAAAAACGTTTTATTAAAACGTAAATGTTGGATTTGAGCTATCAAATCAATTTTTTAAACATTTTTATTCTTAAATAATACATATGTACCATTTGCTATTTTATTTGACTGGTACTTTTACAGTATAAACAAAGCAGGATTGCTGTAACCTTTTATAAACTGAATTTTAAAACAAACTTAATTTCCGTAGTGATCAATCTGAAATATGCATTTCTATTTTGTTTGGCATTTATTTATACAACGATAAATGCACAAACTCAATTTACGAAACAATTCATTTACACTAAATCCGAGACAGGATTTTTCCAAGTAGTGGATAAAGGAATTCCTTTGCCAATTATTTACGATGAAAAAGACTGGAAAGGTGTGGCAAGAGCGATTCGTAATTTAGAAGTAGATTTTGAGAATGTAACTACGCATAAGCCGAAAAATAATAGTGCAAAAAAAACTATTATCATCGGAACAATTGGTCATTCAAAACATATTGATCAAATCATAAAATCAAAAAAAATTAACACCCAAGACCTTATTGGCAAGAACGAAAAATTTATAATTCAATTGATTGCTAATCCTATAGCAGGAGTTGATTCGGCTTTGGTGATTGCTGGAAGTGACAAACGCGGAACTATTTATGGTGTTTACGAATTGTCCAAGCAGATTGGTGTATCACCTTGGTACTATTGGGCGGATATTCCTGTAGAAAAACAAAGTAATATCTACTTCAAACCGGGGATATACACTGACAATGAACCAGCGGTAAAATATCGTGGTATTTTCTTAAACGATGAATACCCTGCTTTAACACGTTGGGCGAACCACACTTTTGGTGGTTACAATAGTAAATTTTATGAAAAAGTATTCGAACTCATCCTTCGTTTAAGAGGTAATTTTCTGTGGCCAGCGATGTGGGGCAGTGCTTTTTATGATGATGATAAACTAAATGGCGCATTAGCGGATGAAATGGGCATTGTGATGAGTACATCACATCACGAACCTCTAGCTCGAGCACAAGATGAATGGAAACGATTTGGAAATAAAGGTGCTTGGGATTACAGTACCAATGAAAAAGCATTGCGTGATTTTTGGAAAGGTGGCGTAGAAAGAGCCAAAGATTGGGAAACAATCTATACCATAGCCATGCGCGGAGATGGGGATGAGCCGATGAGCGAAGAGCAAAATGTATCGCTATTGGAAAAAATCGTAAAAGACCAACGTCAAATCATTGAAGACGTTACGAAGAAAAAAGCAAGTGAAACGCCGCAGGTGTGGGCATTATACAAGGAGGTGCAAGATTACTACGATAATGGTATGCGTGTGCCAGATGATGTGACATTATTATTTTGTGATGACAACTGGGGAAATGTTAGAAAGTTACCAGATTTGAATGCTAAGCCACGCAAAGGGGGATACGGCATGTATTATCATTTTGATTATGTTGGTGCGCCTCGTAATTCAAAATGGTTAAATGTTTCGCAAGTTTCCAGAGTTTGGGAACAAATGAATTTGACTTATGAGCATGGTGTAGATCGTATTTGGGTAGTGAATGTTGGTGATTTAAAACCTCAGGAATATCCGATTTCTTTCTTTTTGGATATGGCTTGGAATCCAAAACAATTTAATCCATCCAATTTGTTTGATCATACTATTGCATGGTGTACGCAACAATTTGGAGCAGAACATGCAAAGGAGGCAGCTCGTCTAATAGAACAATACACGAAGTTTAACCACCGCGTCACACCTGAGCTATTGGATCACAGAACTTATAGTCTTGAAAATTACAATGAATTTGAAAATGTTGTAACTGAATACAAAGAATTATTGGTTGATGCTTACAGACTTTATAATAAACTACCGAATACCTATAAAGATGCTTTTGATCAATTGGTGTTATTCCCGATAAATGGCATGTCAAATCTTTATGATCTTTATTATGCTAAAGCAAAACATGATGAGTTGTTTAAGAAAAATGACATTGCAGCGAACTATTGGGCGGATAAAGTTGTAGCTTCTTTCAAACAGGATTCCTTATTAACACTTCATTTCAATACACTTTCAAATGGAAAATGGAAGCACATGATGGATCAAGTGCGCATTGGCTATAGAAGTTGGAACAATCCACCAAATAGTATTATGCCTGCAGTTTCTTATATAAAACCTTCTTCAAATCCTTCAAAAATATTTGTAGAAGAAGATGGTTATGTAGCCATAGAAGCGAATAATTATTTCAAAGCCAACAATGCAGGAAATGTGAAATGGGAAGAAATTCCAAATCTTGGGAAAACAGAATCAGCTATTACTACATTACCAGTTACAGCACCTATGGACAAAGATGTCTACTTGGAATATAAAGTAGCAATTTCTACAGCTGGGGAACATAAACTTACAGTTCTTACATCTCCAACATTGAATTTTAATGCCAATAAAGGATTACGTTATGCAATTTCTATAAACGGACATCCCGAAGTTATCCATAATGTTAACGGAAATTATAAAGGTGAGTTAGGAAGATGGCAAGCACAGCGCATCATCGAAAATACGACAACGCATAAATTCGATTCTGCTGGTGAATACAACATTCGTATTCGTCCATTAGAACATGGCATAGTAATTCAAAAAATAATATTGGATACTGGAGGTCGTAAAAGATCTTATCTAGGTCCACCACAAAGTAAAATGAAACCATAAATTACCAATTATAAAATTGAGAAATGAATCAAGATGCACAAGTAAAAAGTGAATCAAAAGGCTTTTATAAGCTTTCGCAAATTCAAAGAATAGGTTTTGGCTCTGGGGACTTGGCCCAAAATCTAATTTACCAAACTGTGTCCATGTATTTGCTGATATTTTATACCAATGTATTTGGAATATCAGCGGCGGCTGCAGGTGTGATGTTCCTAGTTGTTCGTATTATAGACGTGATATGGGATCCAATTGTTGGTGCACTAGTAGATAAGGGAAATCCCAAATTGGGAAAATACAGATCGTATTTAGTGTTGGGAGGTATACCACTGACTGGTTTTGCGATACTATGTTTTTGGAATGGGTTTTCGGGGTCATTGACTTATGCGTACATCACGTATGTAGGTTTGTCGATGCTTTACACATTGATCAATGTTCCTTACGGTGCTCTGAATGCGTCGTTGACGCGTGATACCGATGAGATTACGAAGTTGACATCGACGCGTATGTTTATGGCTAATCTTGGAGGCTTGGCCGTTGGATATGGAGTGCCAATTGTCGTTCAATATTTTTCGCCAGATGGCAAAATAAATTCAAGTGCTTCTGGAGAAGCGTGGTTTATCACGATGACAATTTATGCACTTGTAGGTTTAGCATTGTTAATCTTTTGTTATACCAAAACAAAAGAGCGCGTAATCATGGACGAAAAAGACACCGAAAATGTGAAGGTATCTGATTTATGGGTAGAATTTAAACACAATGGCCCATTACGTGTTCTAGCATTTTTCTTCATTACAGCGTTTGCGATGATGGCTATTGGAAATTCGGCTGGATCGTATTATATGATTTATAATATTCAATCGCCAGAGATGTTACCTTATTTTATGGCATTGGGATCTATTCCCGCATTTATTTTTATGCCATTAGTTCCAGCTATAAAGAGAGCAATCGGTAAGAAACAAATGTTCTATGTGTTCCTTTCTGTTGCAATTATTGGAATGGTCATGCTCTACATTGTATCTGTAGTTCCGTCTCTAAAATCACAAATATGGCTTGTATTTGTTGCACAATTTATCAAATCAACTGGAATTATTGTGGCAACGGGATACATGTGGGCGCTCGTTCCTGAAGTAATATCATATGGCGAATATAAAACGGGTAAAAGAATATCGGGTATAGTGAATGCACTGACAGGTATATTTTACAAAGCGGGTATGGCGCTGGGCGGTGTAGTACCAGGATTGGTATTAGCATACGTTGCATTTGATAAAGATAATGTATTGGAACAATCTGCATTTGCACAACAGGGCATATTGTGGTTGGTAGTCGTAATACCTGCAATTCTTCTTGTCGTGGCTATGTTTATCATATCCAAATATGAATTGGAAGATGATGTAATCGATAAAATAAACCTTGAAATAGAATCTAGAAACTCTAAATAATAACATATTACATGAATATAATAAAGACAATCCTATTGGTGAGTGTGACATCTGTATTTGTTGCATGTTCATCGACGAAGTCACAGACAGTAAATAACACTACGACTTCGAGTGGTACATTAAAAGATGCTTATAAAGGCAAATTTTATATTGGTACAGCATTAAACCTAAATCAGATTTGGGAAAGAAATGATAAGGCTAAACAAGTAATTGAGACGCATTTCAATTCTATTGTTGCGGAAAACTGTATGAAAAGTGAGAATATGCAGCCGCAAGAAGGTGTTTTCAATTTCAAAGATTCTGACAAGTTTGTCGAATATGGTGAAAAACACGGTATGCAAATAATAGGACATACGTTGATTTGGCATTCTCAGGCAC
Organism: Sphingobacterium cavernae; assembly: GCF_008520265.1. GTDB lineage: Bacteria > Bacteroidota > Bacteroidia > Sphingobacteriales > Sphingobacteriaceae > Sphingobacterium > Sphingobacterium cavernae. The sequence continues at coordinate 39,944 of NZ_VIQM01000087.1, read as the reverse complement.
CATCTTGGTTTTTCAAAGATGCGAATGGAAATGATGTGTCTAAAGAAGTTTTGATCGAACGCATGCGCAAACACATCCACGCTGTTGTAGGCAGATACAAAGGCAGAGTTCACGGCTGGGATGTTGTTAATGAAGCTATTTTGGATAATGGTGAATACCGCAAAAGTAAATTTTACCAAATAATTGGTGAGGACTTCATCAAGTTGGCATTCCAGTTTGCACACGAAGCAGATCCAAAAACTCAATTGTATTATAATGACTATTCTACAGCTCTACCCGCAAAAAGAGAAGGAATCTACAGAGCGGTAAAAAAAGTTATTGATAGCGGTGTAAAAGTGCATGGAATAGGTATGCAAGAGCACAATGGTTTGGATTACCCTACAATTCAAGAAACTGAAAATTCAATCTTGAGATTTTCAAGTTTAGGCGTACAAGTGATGGTTACAGAAATGGAAATTTCGGTTCTGCCAAATGCGCGTCCAAACATGGGAGCTGAAATTAGCGATAGAGTAGCGTACCGCAAGGAATTGAATCCATACGTTGATGGTTTGCCAGAGGAGAAAATGAAAGAATTAGGTAACAGATACGCTGAATTCTTTTCACTTTACCTAAAGCATAAAGATAAAATTGATCGTGTAACACTTTGGGGTGTAGGTGATGGTGATTCTTGGAAAAACGGATTTCCTGTGCCAGGCAGAACTGATTACCCATTATTATTCGATCGTAACTATCAAGCAAAACCATTTATCCAAGATCTAATCAAATTGGGTAAGAAATAAGTATTAATATTTGAAGAGCAATTAAGTAATGAGTAAAGGAAGATATTTGTATCCAAGTGATTTTATGGCGGATCCATCTGCCCATGTATTTGATGGTAAAATATATATTTATCCGTCTCACGATTGGGAAAGTGGTGTAGAAGAAAACGACAATGGTGATCATTTCAATATGAAGGATTATCATGTTTTTTCGATGGATGATATAAATGGTGAGGTTACAGATCACGGTAAAGTGCTAGGCGTGGAAGATATCGCTTGGGCTGGACGACAATTATGGGATTCTGATGTAGCACACAAGGATGGGAAATATTACATGTATTTCTCGATGAAAGATAAAACAGATGTATTTCGTCTTGGTGTTGCGGTAAGTGATAAGCCAGAGGGACCTTTCGTACCTCAAGATGATCCGATAAGAGGAAGTTACAGTATTGATCCATGTGCATTTCAAGACGACGATGGTTCGTACTATCTTTATTTTGGAGGAATTTGGGGCGGACAGTTGCAATATTATAGAAACAATAAATTGATTGATGGCTCTGTATTACCACATTTTGATGAAGATGCATTGACAGGAAAAGTAGCAAAATTGACGGATAATATGTTGCAATTTGCAGAAGATCCAAAAGATGTTTTGATTCTGGATGAGGAAGGCAATCCACTGAAACAAGGAGATACAGAAAGACGTTTTTTCGAAGCTTCGTGGATGCACAAATACAATGGAAAGTATTATTTTTCATATTCTACAGGTGATACGCATTTATTGTGTTACGCTGTCGGTGATAATCCGTATGGGCCATTCACATACCAAGGTGTGATCTTGACGCCAGTCGTGGGTTGGACTACGCATCATAGCATCCTTAACTATCAAGATAAATGGTATTTATTCTATCACGATTCAGTTCCTTCAGGTGGTAAAACTTGGTTGAGAAGTATGAAGGTGATTGAACTGCAATATGATAATGATGGTAAGATAATTACCATCGAAGGTCAATAACAATCAAAAATAAAGTAGAAAAAGAAAGTCATTCTTGCTTTTTCTACTCTTATACAATTTCACTTTCTCGACCAATAGAAAGTTAAACCTTATAATCTACCATACTTATGATTTTGCTCAGAACTAAAATTTTGTGTATTCTTTTCACGTTTATCTGCCTTTCAACATTTGCTGAAGATGGAAGTTCATTGTGGTTACGCTTTGAAAAAGTATCGCCAGGTATTTCTTCAAAACGAACTGTTCAAACGAAATCTAAAGACGAAATTGTTCTTTTAGCGAAGAAGGAGTTGGACGAATATTGGAAAGGAAATTCGATTGAATTGGTCTTAGATCGAAAGTTGACAAGGATTAAAGATGGTTTTAAAATTTCAAGCGCTGGCAACAAGCTACAAATTATAGGAAGTCAACCTGCAGGAATTCTATATGGTGCTTACCATTTATTGCAAAAACAAGCGGTTGGTAATGAATTAAGGGCTTATAATGTAGAAGAAATTCCATCTTATGATATTCGTATTTTAAACCATTGGGATAATCTAGACCGTACGGTAGAGCGTGGTTACGCTGGTTATTCACTTTGGAAATGGGATGAATTACCCCAAGTATTGAGTCCTCGCTACGAAGCTTACGCTAGAGCAAATGCATCTATTGGTATTAATGCTACTGTTCTAAATAACGTGAACGCATCACCTCAAATATTGACAACTGCATATTTGGAAAAAGTAAAAGCTATTGCAAGCGTGTTTAGAAAATATGGTATTAAAGTGTATCTATCCATTAATTTTTCTTCTCCAAAAGTTATCGGTGGCTTAGAGAATTCGGATCCATTGAATAAGGACGTACAATTGTGGTGGAAGAATAAAGTAAAAGAAGTTTATCAAATCATTCCAGATTTTGGAGGATTTTTGGTTAAAGCAAATTCTGAAGGTCAGCCTGGTCCACAAGATTATGGACGTACGCATGCTGATGGCGCGAATATGCTTGCTGATGCGATTAAGCCTTATGGTGGCACAATAATGTGGCGTGCATTCGTATATAATCCTACTAAAGAAGATCGCGCTAAACAAGCTTATCATGAGTTTGTACCATTGGATGGACAATTTCGAGATAATGTAATCATTCAAATTAAAAATGGACCTATAGACTTTCAACCGAGAGAGCCTTTTACGCCATTGTTTGGAGCGATGAAGAATACTGCGCAAATGATTGAATTTCAGATTACTCAAGAATATTTAGGTTTTTCTAATCACTTGGCATATTTAGCACCCTTATTCAAAGAAACATTTGACAGCGACACCTACTCAGATGGAAAAGGTTCTACTGTAGCCAAAATAACAGATGGTTCACTTCGAAAAATTACTAAAACTGCTGTAGCGGGTGTTGCGAATATTGGAGAAGATACAAACTGGACAGGTCACCATTTCGGGCAAGCGAATTGGTATGCTTTCGGCAAATTAGCGTGGAATCATCAGCTATCATCTGAAGAAATAGCAAAAGAATGGCTTGGATTGACTTTCACAAATGAATCCAAATTCGTGAATGAATTAACGGATATGATGATGGCATCGCGTGAAGCAGTAGTGAATTATATGATGCCGTTGGGCTTACATCACATTTTTGCGTTTGACCATCATTATGGACCAGAACCTTGGGGTAATATGCCAGGGGGAAGAGCCGATTGGATGCCTTGGTATTACCACAATGCGGACTCTGTTGGTGTAGGTTTTAATAGAACAACAAGTGGCAGTAATGCCATAGCACAATACAATGAACCTTTGCGCACGCAATATAATGACATTAAGTCTTGTCCCGAAAATTTAATACTCTGGTTTCATCACGTGCCGTGGAATTATAAAATGAAAAGTGGCAATACATTGTGGGATGAGCTTTGTCTGCACTATGACAAGGGTGTACAAGAGGTGAGGGATTTTCAACGTGTATGGGATAGCATGGAATCTTATGTAGATAAAGACAGATTCAAGCACGTGCAGAGTAGATTAAAAATTCAAAGCCGTGATGCAGTTTGGTGGAAGGACGCATGTCTACTGTATTTCCAGACATTTTCAAAAATGCCAATACCGTATCATATCGAACGTCCGGTACATGAATTAGAAGATTTAAAGAAAATAAAACTCCCTATGAAACACCATAATTAATACGATAATGCAAAGACTTAATTTCATATTTAAATTATTTATACTGTTTGCCCTAATTGTTGGCTGTGCTAAATCCGAGGATGAAACTCCTCAAGTAGATTTAAAAGTTAAAGAGGAAGAAATACTTTTGGATGCCCAAGGTGGTTCAGGCGCATTAACAATAATCTGGAGCAATACCGAATGGGAGTTAATAATCCCTTCTGAAGGATTTTTATCAGGTTTTAATTTTCTAAAAGGTGGAAGTTTTAACCACAGTAGTCAAACGCGTGTACAATTTAATTATACCGAGAATAACACCAATACGGAACGCATACAATCCATTCAACTTAAAAATATTTTATCAGGCGAATCTAAGCAAATTACTATAAAGCAGTCAACCAAGCCTCCTGTAGTATTGCAAGTAAAACCTTCTACTTCGTATCAACAGATTACGGGTTTTGGCGGTATGTTAAATCCAGCATTATGGCAAGGCGGAAATCAATTGACCGTGGCTGAAATAGACAGATTGTATGGACCAAATGGACTTGGCTATAAAATGTTGCGAATGATGATTTATCCCAATTCAAACGATTGGAATAGAGACTTAGCAATAGCACAAAAAGCACAATCTTTAGGCGCTAGAATATTTGCGTCACCTTGGTCTCCACCGGCACATATGAAGAGTAGTAAACAACAAGGTGGAGGTAATGGTGGTTATTTGTTGCCCGAATATTATGCGGATTATGCACAGCATTTAAATGCTTTTGTAGATTACATGGCTGCAAATGGGGTTACTATTGAGGCTGTGTCTATTCAAAATGAACCAGATTGGGATCCTGAATATGATGCTTGTGTATGGACAGGACAGCAAATTTTGAATTTTATAAAAAATCACGGTAAGGATATTAAGGTGAAAGTTATTGCCGCGGAAGCAGTCAATTTCAAAAAAGAGTATACAGATCCTACTTTAAATGATCCGATAGCGCGTGAACATTTGGACATTATAGGTACACACTTATACGGTGGGGGAATAGGAGATTATCCGCTAGCACGCCAACACAATAAGGAAATTTGGATGACCGAACATTTGATGAATAACAATTCAGCTAATGACTGGAGTTGGAATGACGCGCTGATATTCGCAAAAGAGCTACATGGTTGTATGGAAGCGAATTTCAATGCCTATATCTGGTGGTACCTCAAAAGACACTACAGCATGTTGGGCGATGGTGAGTTTGGCACTGTAAAAGGAGAATTGCTTCCACGAGGATACGTTTTATCGCATTATGCGCAGTATGCCACAGACCGTAGGAGAATTGCTGTTGATAAAATAGTAAGTAATAATGATATTCTAGTAACTGCTTATGAAGGAACTTTGGATTATACATTAATCATACAAAATCAGGGTAGTGCTTTGATTCCAACCGTACAATTTGAATTACCGCAAGCTTTTACGAGCGTGACTGGCGTGGAAACTACTGCTACTAAGAATATGCAAACGGTTTCTGTTAATGTTACGAAAAATAACCAAGCTGTATCATTAACAATTAATCCAAAGTCTATTTTGTCCATTAAAATTAAAAAATAGTATATGCTAAGACTTCGTCATATATTGACTTTTATGTTGCTTGCTAGCAATTACTTGTTAATTGCGCAGGTAGCCACCGTAGAAAGTCCAAATAAGCAATTGCGTGTAGAAATACATGTTGATGCCAATAAAGCATTTTACAGTGTAACTCTTAAAGGTAAGACTATTTTAGAAAAATCACCATTAGGTTTTAAATCTAATGAAGGAGATTTTATAAGCGGTTTAGCATTCGAAAATAGTAAAAATTCGGTTGTAGAAAAGCAATATTCGCAAGATAGAATCAAGGTGTCGAACATTAGCTATCACGCTAATGCCTTGACAACAAATTTTACAAATGCAGATAAAAAATCTTTCGCTATGATTTTTCAAGTAAGCAATAATGATATTGCATTTCGCTATGAATTACCAACTTGGAAAGAAACGCGTAGCGTTGTAATACATACAGAGAACACGGGCTACAAATTTCCAACGAGCACAACTGCATTTATCTCTACGATGATGAAACCAATGACTGGTTTCGCGCGTACAGCTGTTAGTTATGAAAGTGGGTATAGTATTGATGCACCAATAGCTTCGGCAAAAAGTCAGTTTGGTTTTGTTTTTCCGAGTTTGTTTAAGGTTCAAGATAATGGATGGGTCTTATTATCAGAGACTGGTGTGACCAGTGCGTATTGCGCTTCGCACTTAAGCGAAATTTCAGCTGATGGTGTTTTTTATGTTAATTATCCGCAGCAGGAGCAAAATAATGGATTTGGCAGTACGGGAGCTGCACTTTCCTTACCTGGTGCTACGCCGTGGAGAACTATAACTGTTGGTGATAACTTAAGTCCGATTGTCAAGACTACAATTCCTTTTGATGTGGTTGATCCATTGTATGCCCCATCACAAAACTACAAGTTTGGTAAATCTACATGGAGCTGGATTGTATGGCAAGACCAAAGTATGAACTGGGATGATCAAGTAAAATATATTGATTTAGCATTGGCTTTAAACTATCCTTATATATTAATTGATGCACTTTGGGACACAAATATTGGAAGAGATAGAATGGAGAAATTGATTCAATATGCTAACTCCAAAAATGTAGATGTGTTTTTATGGTACAATTCCAATGGAACTTTCAACGATGCACCTCAAGGCCCTCGAAATTTTATGAGTACATCTATTGCGCGTAAAAAAGAAATGAAATGGCTTCAAAAAGTAGGTGCTAAAGGATTAAAAGTTGATTTTTTTGGTGGAGACAAACAAGAAACCATGCGCCTATATGAAGATATATTATCTGATGCGAATGATCATGGGTTAATGATTATATTTCATGGTGCTACGTTCCCAAGAGGTTGGGAAAGATTGTATCCAAATTTTGTGGGAAGTGAAGCTGTATTAGCGTCAGAAATGTTGATATTCTCGCAATATGCACGAGATAATGAAGCTATTTTTGCGACTTTACATCCATTCATTCGTAATGCTGTAGGCAGTATGGAATTTGGTGGTGTGTTTTTAAACGACTTTTTGACCAAAGACAACAAAAGCAGAAATAAGAGACTTACCACGGATGCATTTCAAATGGCAACAGCTGTATTATTTCAAAATCCTGTGCAGCCTTTTGCATTGACTCCTAATAATTTGACCGAGGCAGAATCCTTCCTTATAGATTTCATGAAGGAAGTTCCTACTACTTGGGATGAGACATTATTCATTGATGGTTATCCAGGACAATATGCGATATTGGCAAGAAGACACAAAGATAAATGGTACATAGCAGGTGTAAATGCCAAAAAGGAAAGTATGAAAATCAAAATAGACATCTCCATGCTTAAAACTAAAAACCTCAACATGATCAATGATGATATCAATAAGAATCCGACAATAAAGAATATCAAATTAGATAAGAATGGGCTTTACGAAGTTACCATACAATCTAACGGAGGATTTGTAATCTATTAATTGCTTTAAACATAAAACCACCAGTTACATGAACAATTTTGGAAAATTATTGAAGACATTACCTATACTAGCGACTACCATATTTATGAGTTGCCAAGAAGGTAAAAATAAAAACACCGAATTAGGTGAACCGCTTTTCACAAGTTTTACTTATGAAGGAAAGGATAAAATTTACGAGCAAAATCCGCTACAAGCAGGACAGTTTTACAGTCCAATATTGCAAGGTTGCTATCCCGATCCCAGTATCACGCGAAAGGGAGATGATTATTACATAGTAAATTCATCGTTTGCGATGTTTCCGGGTGTGCCAATTTTCCATTCCAATGATTTGGTAAATTGGAAACAGATTGGACACGTTTTGGATCGAGAATCTCAGCTCAAAGTCTATACTTCGGGGATTAGTGAAGGCATTTATGCACCTGTTATTCGTTACAATCCAAATAACGATACGTTCTACATGATTACTACGCAATTTGCTGGTGGTATCGGCAATATGGTGGTGAAAACTAAAGATCCTAAAGAAGGAAACTGGTCTGACCCAATTAAACTTGATTTTCAAGGGATTGATCCTTCTTTATTTTTCGATGATAATGGCAAAGCTTACGTTATTCATAATGATGCCCCGGATCCGGGTAAAGAATTGTATACCGGTCATCGTGTAATCAAGATATGGGATTATGATGTAGAAAAAGACCAAGTAATTGCTGGTACAGACAAAATCATTGTTGATGGCGGGGTAAATATATCCAAAAAGCCGATTTGGATTGAAGCACCACATATTTACAAAAGAAATAACAAATATTATTTGATGTGTGCGGAAGGCGGAACGGCAGATGATCACAGCGAAGTCATTTTTAGTAGTGACAATCCTCGTGGTCCATATGTTCCAGCAGCAAAAAATCCTATTTTGACGCAAAGACACTTAGACAAAAGCCGTCCGAATCCTGTAGAATGGGCTGGACATGCGGATATTGTCGAAGGTCCTGATGGCGGATTGTATAGTGTATTTTTGGCAATTCGTCCAAACGAAAAAAATCGTGTAAATACAGGTCGAGAAACATTTATGTTGCCTGTTGATTGGGCTGGAGAATTTCCAGTATTTCAAGGCGGATTAGAAGTGTTGAAGCCTTCAATTCCTATGCCTTCTGGTGTAGAAAACAAAACGAATTCGGGAGATTATTTTCCAAATGGAAATTTCGTTTTTACGGATAAATTTGACGGAAATGCATTTGATCACAGATGGGTGGCATTGCGTGGTCCAAGGGAGCCTTTTTCAGAATTATCGAAAGATGGCGTACGGATCAAACCTTTAGAAGTATCTATCAAAGAAAAGAAACCAATTTCTGCCTTATTTTATAGACAACAACACAATAGTTTTGCTGCAGAAGTTGAAATGCATTATACACCTTCTTCTGAAAAAGATTTAGCAGGCCTTACTTGTTTGCAAAGTGAAAACTTCAACTATGTGTTTGGAATTACTAAATCAGGAAATGAAAACTATTTAGTATTAGCAAGAACTGAAAAAGGTGAAACTAAAGTGTTGGCTTCGAAAAAGTTGGAAGATAATTCAGCCGTCAAATTGCAGGTAACTGCTGATGGCGATAATTATAAATTCAATTTCTCCCAAAATGGCAAAGCATTTGAAAATCTAGGTGGTACAGTTTCAGGTGATATTTTGTCAACAAATATTGCAGGAGGCTTCACTGGTGCGCTTATCGGTATGTACGCAACCAAAAGCAATGATATAAGTCTTTAATCATAATTATTAGTATAGTTAAGCTTGCGATTCATTTGATTCCAATACCCCTAGGATGATTTTGAATCGCTTTTTTGTATGGTTAATAAGGTAATGGATCTAATTCATCGATAAATTTTTCAAACTGTCTTTTCGTATTTAACAAGACTGGTCCGTGCCCAAAACAAATTACTTTGGGATTTAAGTCATAAAGTTTCTTTAAGGATTGGATATTTTGATTTTGATCTGAAGTGAAAGGGTATGGAGGCAACTGTAAACCAGGAATTGTGGTCAATAAATTCATATTGCATAATGCATCTCCAATAATGAGTGTGCCATCATCTTCTCTAAAAAATGACAAATGCCCAGCCGAATGTCCTGGCGTTTCAATTACAATAAAATTTCCTACTAAATCACCTTCTTTGAGTGTGTCTGTAACAGGATGACCTTCTCCTGCCCAATATTTTTGTTTAAATCTTGATATTTCCTGTAGGTGCTGGATAATCAGATACGGCTAAGCCGCTATCTGTTCTTTGCACTTCCTCTTTGTGGCAAAATAATGGAATATTGAATTCTTTACAAATTTGAGCACTACTTCCTTGATGATCAGCGTGTGCGTGCGTTAATACATGTTTAGTTATTGGTTTTTCGTGGATAGCTTTTTTAATATTATGGTAACTACATTTGATTCCTGCGTCAAATAATATTCCATCTGCAATAAAACAATTGATACTATGCCTAGGTAAAACTGAAATCTAATAAAGTTGAGGATTGATTTTCTTCATAACATATTGTAACGATACAATATAATGATTTCAAGTTAATTTATTGTTTTTTACGGTAAGTACTTGGGGTTTCACCCGTGATTTTCTTAAACAACCGGATGAAATAGGAAATGTTTTCAAAGCCTAATTTATAAGCGACATTTTTTAAACTGATGTTTTCCATCAAAATAAGTAACTGTGCTTTTTCAATTTTCTTTTGATTAATGTATTTTGCAGGCGTACAACCCATTTGTTTTTTAAACAGTCTAATCAAATGATCTTTAGTCAAATTGGCCAAATCAGCTAATTCTTCAATTGCTATGGTATGCTCAATACGTTCATGAATATAGGTAATGACTTTATGGATTCTTTGATCTTGTATTTCTGTTTTAATAATCGAACAATTCAAAAATCGAGATAGTATTATATTGATGATGGATTGCGTCTCTAATTTCGAAGCATCTGAATTATTGTAATTTAATGATAAATTTTTGATGAGTTCTTGGGAATTGTCATACGTTGTGGGATCGTACTTCTTTAATTCCCGTGCTGGATTTAAGGAATACAATCTATGAATAAGCATGACAAGTAATTCGTCAACAGGTATTTCAAAAGGGAACTTATACCTATCAAAAATGCTGGCTTTTCTATCTAGATTTTCGTATAAGTGAATGTAGAAAATATGAAATTCGCCCTCGCAATCATAACTGTGTTGAACATAGGAGGGGGTTAAATACATATGATTTTCTTGCAGATCGAAACTTTCATTGCTTAGATGAATCTTTGCTTTACCTTTGACCACAAAATGTAATCTAACAAAAGGACTACTTATTCCTTTCCAGTTCCAATCGGCATTGTGTTCAGCATATCCAATATTTAATAAGATAAAGTCTAAATCATTAATGCTTTCTTGGGTTTTCATATGATGTAAAAGTAGGTTTATTTGTATTGGACTAATGTAATATAAAAATATTTAAAAGTCGATAAAGTACTACTACTAGTCGATAAATTTTACATTTATACTGTTGTTTAGTACTACATTTGAAAAGAGACATCTAATAAATCCAATTATAATACGCTCAAATCAAATCACTTTCTAGAGGGTATACTTTTTACGAAGTAATATATCTGTGTAAAGTGTGGAATTTCTTGAGTAAAAAACGATTACTATGAATAGAAGGAGTGTAATAAAATCTATCGGAGCTATAATCCCAACCTTATTTTTAAGTAAGTCATTTGCTGCTACAACCATTAGCAATTGGACAAAAGTTCCATTTAATCCGACTTGGAAATCGCTGGAAGAGTATAATGTACCAAAGTGGTTTCGTGATGCAAAATTCGGTATATGGGCGCATTGGGGACCGCAATGTCAGCCCGAGCGTGGCGACTGGTATGCGCGAGGAATGTATCAAGAAGGTTCTGATCAGTACAAATACCATGTCGAGAAATATGGACATCCTTCAAAGTTTGGTTTTAAAGATGTAATCAATTTGTGGAAAGCCGAAAAATGGAATCCAGAAGAATTGATGGATCTATACAAGCGCACAGGAGCACAATATTTCATGACCTTGGCAAATCATCACGATAATTTGGATTTATACAAGAGTAGTCACCACAAATGGAATAGTCTAAATTTTGGCCCTAAGAAGGATATCGTTGGAGGATGGGAAAAGGCTGCACGTAAACGCGGATTGCGATTTGGTGTAAGTGTTCATGCCGCACATGCATGGACTTGGTACGAGACGGCTCAGCGATCGGATAAAAATGGTCCTCTTCAAGGTGTGCCTTACGATGGAAAATTAAAAAAAGAAGATGGTAAAGGAACATGGTGGGAAGGATATGATCCACAAGAACTCTATGCGCAAAATCATGAATTGAGCAAAGACAGCTTGAATGATCACAAAGTGCACGAGCAATGGCATTGGGACGTAAATACAGGCGTTAGCGTACCAACCGATGAATACTGTAAAAATTTCAAATATCGAACGATAGAATTAATAGATAATTATAATCCTGATGTAGTTTACTTTGACGATACGGCGTTGCCATTATGGCCTGTGAGTAATGTGGGTTTGGAAATTGCTGCCCATTACTACAATAAAAGTATAAAGGACAATAAAGGTAAGTTAGAAGCTGTCATTACCGGAAAAATACTGGATGAGCAACAGCGTAAATGTATGATCTGGGATATCGAGCGAGGTCAAAGTAACCGCATAGAACCCGAGCCCTGGCAGACATGTACCTGTATAGGATCGTGGCATTATGATCGTCGAGTATACGATAGGGGGCATTATAAGTCAGCAAAAACGGTCATCCATATGTTGGTGGATGTAGTCAGCAAAAATGGCAATCTCTTATTAAGTGTTCCAATGCGTGGAGATGGTTCTGTTGATGACAAAGCACGAGCAACGGTAGAAGGTATTGCTAACTGGATGCAGTTAAATAGTGAAGCAATCATAGGAACTAGGCCGTGGCACACCTTTGGTGAAGGCTCAGCCATAGCACATGCTCCAGAATTGCATGCTCAAGGATTCAATGAAGGTCGAGGAAAGCCGCTTGTTGCTGAAGATTTTCGTTTTACTCAAAAAGGTAAATCTCTGTATGCTTTCGTAATGGGTCAACCAGAATCAAAGCAAGTTAAAATTCAATCTTTGGGAACAACAACATCCAAAGGTTTGAAAGTTAGAAAGATCGAATTACTTGGTTATAAAAAGCCATTGGTTTTCAAACAAAATGCAGATATTTTACAGATTGAATGGCCGCAAGATGCACAGAAAAATGACATTGCTCATGTATTAAAACTTACATAATGAGTCGTGAAAAAAATATTTTTCCTATCTTCATAAGATACCAAAGATAAACTACCATGAAGATCACCAGAAGATACATTATTGCATTTTTAATCTCAATGGCATGTCAAATACCTGTATTTTCTCAGCAAATTAAGTTTGAAAAACTAGAGCTTGAAGTGTTGGATGAAAAGGTGAAAAATATTGTTAATGCCAATGCGCAGGTCGAAGTGTTGATAGAAGGACTGCGTTGGACAGAAGGACCACTTTGGGTAGAGTCAGAGAAAATGCTCTTATTCTCCGAAATTCCTTCCAATACGGTTTATAAATGGACTGAAGCAAAAGGCATGGAACTGTATTTAAATCCAAGTGGATATACTGAAACTGCAACAGCTGCTACGCGCGAACCAGGTAGCAATGGTTTGTTGTTAGACCCGAAGGGTAATTTGGTGCTTTGTCAACACGGGGATCGTCAAATGGGACGTATGAATAGCTCACTAAAATCACCTAAACCTAACTATGTGACAATAGTAAATAGCTATGAGAAATCAAAATTGAATAGTCCAAATGATGCGGTATACCATTCCAATGGAGATTTATTTTTCACGGATCCTCCATATGGTTTACCATCTCAAAATGATACAGATCCAGCAAAGGAGCTAGACTTTAATGGTGTTTTTGTATTCAAAAAAGATGGAAAATTGAACCTATTAACGGATAAGTTGACTAGACCAAATGGTATTGCGATTTTTCCGAAATCAAATAAAATAATTGTAAGCAATTCTGATCCACGAAGTGCGACTTGGTATGTATTAAATACAAACAATCTGAAACAAGAGCCAACGATTTTTTACGATGCAACGCCTACATTGGATGGATCTTCAGGCTTACCAGATGGACTTAAAATAACCAAAAGTAATATTGTACTGGCAAGTGGTCCTGGTGGTGTTTGGATTTTTGATGCTAATGCTAAACTTCTAGGTAAAATTAGATTCAAAAGTCCTGTATCGAATGTCGCATTATCTGCCGATGAAAAATACATGTATCTTACAAATACAGGTCGAATTGTACGTGTAAACCTTAAATAATCAAAAATACTATAGCCAAATTTATATAATGAAAACTCTTCAATGCGAAAATCCTCATAATTTTGAATACCACGAAACAGAAATACCAAAAGTAAACGATGGAGAATCCTTATTAAGAATAAGAAGAGTAGGGGTTTGCGGTACAGATATACATGCATTCGAAGGAACACAACCATATTTCAATTATCCCCGAGTTTTAGGCCACGAGTTAGCGGCAGAAATAGTCGAAACTACAGATCCGAATTTTCAGATTGGGGAATATGTGACACTAATTCCTTACAAATCTTGTGGGCGGTGCGTCGCATGTAAGAGAGGTAAGGACAACTGTTGTGTCTCTATGCAGGTGTTGGGGGTGCATATTGATGGTGGAATGACTGAATATATGGTTGCGCCAAACAAATTAATTATTAAAGGGCAAGGATTGGACTTGGATGAATTGGCTTTGGTTGAGCCTTTTGCTATTAGCGCACATGCTATTAGGAGAGCTAATGTTCAGGTAGGAGAAAATATACTCGTTGTGGGGGCAGGTCCTATAGGGTTAGGACTTATAGAATTTAGTTGTATTGCTGGCGCAAATGTAATTGTGATGGATTTCAATGTAGACAGATTACAATTTTGTAGAGAGAAATTAAACGTTGCACATACGATACATGTTGGAGTCGATGAACCGCTCGAAAAGCTACAAGAAATTACGAAAGGTGAAATGCCCACAGCTATTTTTGATGCTACCGGAAATCTAAGAGCTATAGAACAATCTCTTCAATATTTGGCACATGGAGGGACTTTCGTCCTCGTCGGTATTCAAAAAAACAATTTCAGTTTTAGCCATCCAGAATTTCATAAAAGAGAGTCAACCTTAATGAGTAGTCGAAACGCAACAAAGCAAGATTTTCAATTCGTAATGGATACTATCAAATCAAAAAAAATATATCCTTATACTTTTATCACACATCGGCTTGAATTTGAAAGCGTAGCGCAGGAATTTGACACGTTTTTTAAGCCTGAGAATAAAGTTATAAAAGCTTTAATTGAGCTTTAGAATTTATAGTAGTTAGGGTAGATTATTAAGATTTGAAATTTAGTATTCAATAATCTACCTTAATTTTCTTGCGGATTTTGTTAGCATAATTATTCTCCAAAAAATAACTAGGCATTAACGCTGCTGCGCTGCTTGTGAAAATGGTGTTAACTATATTTTTGTTGATAATAATATTCGGTATACATAATACCATTCCTAATATACAGAAAGCTAATACAGCATTGAATTTCCATATTCTTATTCTCCCTCTATACACAGAATAATCCTATACAAATTGGAATAAGATATAGGAGAAGCAAAAGAACGTCGACCATTAAGTTTTGAACTCCTGAAGCAATAAAATCATTACAAATTAAATTTAAAATAGGCTTTTGTCATTGATCGATAGCTATTTGTATCTTTGTGATTGATTTACAATAATTTCAAAATCTTACCTTGGAAGAATTTAATAAATTAATACAGACACATTTCGGACAACTCACCAATAAAGAGTTGGCAACAATTCATTCATATTTTCATGAAGAACAGCTTCAAAAAAATGATTTTTTCACAAGGTCAGATAAAGTTTGTGACAGGCTCAGCATCGTGAAATCCGGAATTTTAAGAGTTTACGCTTTATCAGATGGAAAGGAAATTACACAATGGATTTCTACTGAAAATTTCTTGATTACGGAAGTTTCAGGTTTCTTTTTTGACCAGCCTAATCGCTGGACAATACAGGCGTTTACCGATACAGAGTTATTGACTATTACCAAAACAAACTATCATAAACTTTGCAAAGAATTTCCCAAATGGAATACAATTGAAAAAAGGTTGATTCTAAAATGCTTTGCATTGATTGAGAATAGAGTTTTCTCTCATTTATCAATGACAGCAGAAGAAAGGTATGATTTGTATTTTGAACAAAATAAAGCGTTGTTTAATCAGGTACCTTTACAATACATTGCCTCTGTTTTGGGAATGTCACCCGAAACATTTAGCAGGATAAGAAAACGTCAGGCTGAAAATTCTTGATTTTTGTCAAGAGATACCGAAGTAAAGTTTTACACTTTTGTATTATAACAATAAATCAGTAGCTATGACAAACAAAATGAATAATCTTTTGAAATTGGAAGAATTGGGACAGTTAATACTTTCTATAATCCTGTTTAGTCAATTGGATTATTCCTGGTGGATTTTCCCAATCTGTATTCTATTGCCCGATTTATCAATGATTGGTTATTTAATCAATACCAAAACAGGTGCTTGCCTATATAATTTCTTCCATCACAAATTGGTAGCTATAATTATTATGATTTCTGGGTTTTTGTTAGATAATTCATTGCTCATATTAGCAGGAGTAATTTTATTCGGTCATTCATCAATGGATAGAATGTTTGGCTATGGACTAAAATTCAATGACGATTTTAAAAACACCCACTTAGGTTGGATTGGGAAAGGAGATTAAGAATTACCTTCTGTAAAAAATCGAGTAGTCTCAAGATTATTCGATTTGCTTTTTGAAACTGTATTTTAAATGATTATTTGTGTGGAGCAGGTTGTTCGGTTTTACTTCCTACTGTTGTTTCTCCTTGTCTTTTTTCATTGGTGTATATGAAAATAATAGAAAACCGATTATAACCAAAACGTAGGTTTACGGCTTATCCAATAGACAAGCTCTATCTCTATAACGAGAAGAATAATACCCAACACTAATTGAGAAGTAACCAAGCATTTGGTTTTGGATCAACTTCTTTTCTTTCCAGATCTGCGACCAAAGAAAAGATTCTGTGTTAAGATACAAGTCTTTAGAAGAATTTTTATTGAAAAAAAATGATAATATTTTTATATTTCAAATCATCATCGTAATATTGCAATATAATAATTCAAATATGGGAGCTACGAAGACAGATCATTTTACAGAAAGCCAGAACCAGATTGCGGTTATTGCTAAAGCATTGGGACATCCAGCGAGGGTTGCTATTATCGAGTATTTATTGAAAGTCAATACTTGTATAACTGGAGATATTGTGAATGAACTACCATTAGCACAGCCTACTGTATCACAGCATTTAAAAGAATTAAAAAATGCGGGTTTGATACAGGGAAGCATCGAAGGCAACTCAGTTTGTTACTGCATTGATGAAAATACTTTTGATATATTGAAAGAGTATTTTTCAAAAATAATCTTTACAGTAACCAATCAAAAATGTTGTTAAGCATATGGAAATTGCTTTCCTGATATCGTCGATATTGTTGATCAGTTATTCGCTGCTGGCAGTATTTGATGGTGTATTTTTACACTTATATAAATATCGCCTCTATCAACATGAAGAAAGCCGTTTTGAACATCTTACACATACAATAAGAGCCGTATTATTTACGGGCATCTTAATCTCGCTGTTCATCAATATTGAAAACAACAATTTGTTTTTATTTGGCTGCATTTTGATTGCAGCTGATATTATCACCTTGTTGGTAGATGCCTATGTTGAAAAAGATAGTAGAGCATTTATGGGAGGGCTGTCAAGATGGGAATATATTGTTCACCTTTTGGTAAATGGTTTCCACTTCGCTGCTATCGCTGTTTTTTTAGTGATTAAAATAAATATAAATGCTGATGGCATCAGTTTAACGGAAAATTTTCAGCAGATAGAAAACTATCAAACTTTTAAAATCATCGCATTGAATCTTTTACCGGGTGCGATAATCATCAGCCTTGTACATATTATGGTCTATGTTCCAAAATTCAAATATTATTTTGAAAAGATACAGATCAAATGCTGTTAAAAAAATTTGCTAACAAATATCGCAATATTGCATTATAACTATAAAATATTTAAACAATGAAATTATCAGAAATCAAAGAAATTCTTCCAACATTAGAGAATGTTGAATTTCAATTAGAAAACGGAACATTTGTACCTGAACATTTCCATGTTACAGAAGTGGGTCAGATCAATAAAAGATTTATTGATTGCGGTGGTGTAATCCGTGATGAAAAGGCTGTAAACTTTCAGCTTTGGAATGCAGATGATTATGAACATCGTTTAAAAACAGGTAAGTTGTTAAACATTATCAGACTTTCTGAGGAGAAATTAGGAATCGAAGATTCGGAGATCGAAGTTGAATATCAAAGTGATACCATCGGTAAATATGATCTGGAGTTTAACGGAAAAACCTTTGTATTGAAAAGCAAAACAACAGCATGCCTTGCCCAGGACGCTTGTGGCATTCCATCAGAAAAGCAAAAGAAAAACCTTTCTGAATTAACGGTAAATCAGAGCAATACATGTACACCCGGAGGTGGTTGTTGCTAACTATCCGGAGAATGTAATATATAACTTCTAAACAGTATTAAAATCCGATGGAAGAAATTTTTGATGTTATTGTTATTGGAGGGGGACAGAGTGCCTTAGCTTGTGGATATTATCTGAGACGGGCAAAACTGAAGTATATTATACTTGACAAGCAGGATATTCCGGGGGGAGCATGGCTCCATACCTGGGATAGTCTGACTCTTTTTTCTCCCAGAGAATACAGTTCATTACCGGGTTGGCTAATGCCTAAATCTGAACATCAGTTTCCGCTAAGACAAGAAGTAATTGATTACTTGGGCAAGTATGAAGACCATTATCAACTGAATGTTCAAAGGAGTACTGAAGTTACTGAAATTAAAAAAAATGAAGATTTATTTTCCGTTCATACTCTTCAAAGGATTTTTAAAACCAAAACAGTTATTTCAGCAACCGGAACTTGGGAGAATCCATTGATCCCAACGATTGATGGAATTGAAGATTATAAAGGTCTACAGATACATTCGGGAAAATATAAGAACCCTGAAAAATTTATCGGACTGAAAACATTAGTAGTAGGCGAAGGTAATTCAGGCGCACAGATTGTTGCAGAGCTTTCAAAAGTTACCACTGTAAAATGGTCAACCAAAAAGGAGCCTGAATTTTTACCTGATGATGTAGATGGTTATTATTTATTCACTGTTGCCTCTGCCCGATACAAGGCAGAAAAAGAAGGAAAACCGTTTGATTCATCGCAATACAATTTAGGTAATATCGTAATGGTTCCAACGGTTAAAGAGGCTAAACAAAGAGGCGTATTTGCATCAAGTGGTACATTCCATCAGCTATACGATAAAGGGGTAATTTGGTCCAATGGTGAAAAAGAGGAATTTGATGCCATTATTTGGTGCACAGGTTTCGGTTACAATACCTCTTATCTTAAATCACTTATAGAAACGGATGAAAAGGGCATTGCAAAAACTACAGAAAGCAAGTCCTTAGAAGTGACCGGACTATGGCTTGTAGGATATGGCAACTGGACTGGTTACGCCTCTGCAACATTAATAGGGGTAAACAGAATAGCAAAACAGACCATTGCTGAAATCGAAGAATTTTTAAACCAAAATAACTAAAATGAAAATTGCATTATTCAGCGATATTCACGCTAATTTACCTGCACTGGAAGCTTTCTTTAAAGATGTAGAAATCCGTAATCCGGATAGTATTTATTGTTTGGGAGATCTTGTAGGTTACAATATTTGGCCCAACGAGGTTGTCAATGAGATTCGAAAAAGGAAAATACCAACCATTGCCGGAAATTATGATTTTGGCATTGGGCGTATGAGCAACGAATGTGGTTGTGCCTATAAAACTGACGGTGAAAAAGACAATGGTAACATTTCCATTTCTTTTACAAACTCCATTATGAAGGACGATGAACGCTCCTATCTGCGAACACTTCCTGCACACATCAAAGTTGAGTTCCAGCTTAATGAAGACAAATTAAATCTTCTATTAGTACATGGCAGCCCAAGAAGAATAAATGAATATCTGTTTGAAGACCGGGAGGAAAAAAGCTTGCTCAGGATCATGGAGCAGGCAGATGCAGATATTATGTGTTTCGGACATACCCATAAGCCATATCATCGCATTTTAAATTCAGGTACTGAGGATCTTCCGCATTATCGCCATGCAGTTAATATCGGTTCTGTGGGAAAACCAAAAGATAATGATGTGCGTGGAGGCTATGTTATGTTAACGATCAATGATAATAGTTCTGTGCTTAATAAAGACAGTATCAAAGTTGAATTTATTCGATTTGATTATGATATTGAAAAAGCGGCACAAGCAGTGGAAAACAGCCCACTACCTAATGAATATGCAGAAAATTTAAGAAGAGGCTATTAATTTTAAAATTTAGAAATGAACCAAACACTTATAAAAAATATCGAAGCACTCTCAGCTGGTGCGATATCAGAAGAACGAAAAATAGTTTTGCAACCTTTAGTTGATTATGTGCAGAGGAAAATAGAAACTGACCAGACGATCCGTTTAAATTTCATCTGTACCCATAACAGTAGAAGAAGTCATTTATCGCAGATCTGGGCACAGACTATGGCTTATCATTTTGGCGTTAAGAACGTATATTGCTATTCAGGTGGCACTGAGGCAACAGCGATGTTTCCTAAAGTAGCAGAAACGTTAAGTAACCAAGGTTTTCAGATCCAAAAACTTAGCGAGAACGAAAACCCTGTCTATGCAGTAAAGTACGCACAAAATGAAGCTGCTGTAATCTGTTTCTCCAAAGAATATAACAGTAACTTTAATCCAAAAAATGAATTCGGAGCAATTATGACCTGCAATAATGCGGATGAAGGCTGTCCAATTGTGTTTGGAGCAGAGGATAGATTTCCAATAAAATACGATGACCCCAAAGCTTCTGACAATACCCCGGAACAAACGCAGGTCTACGCAGAAAGAAGTTTACAGATAGCATCAGAAATGCTTTATGTCTTTTCACAAATAAAGAAATAATATGGATATAATTTCATTTGGTCAAGAACAGTTTCCTGAAATCGCAGAAATCTATAGACAGGGCCTCGAAACTGGAAATGCGACTTTTGAAACCTCCGTTCCTAATTGGGAACATTGGGACAAAAGCAAATTAAATCATAGCCGTTTTGCTGCTATGATTGATAATACTGTAGTGGGATGGGCAGCATTGTCTGCTGTTAGTGATCGTTGCGTCTATGGCGGAGTGGCAGAAGTGAGTATTTATATTTCTGATGATCATAAAGGTAAAGGAATAGGAAAAGCACTCATGGCAAAATTGATAGTCGAAAGTGAGATTAATGGAATATGGACATTACAGAGTGGAATGTTTCCAGAAAACGAAGCAACAATAGCTCTTCATAAGAGTGCCGGTTTTAGAATAATTGGTCGCCGAGAAAAAATCGGAAAGCTCGGAGATACCTGGCGTGACACGGTTATTATGGAAAGAAGAAGTAAAACAATAGGAATAAATTAAAATAGTATGCAGCCAAAATTAAAATTTCTTGATAGATACCTGACCTTATGGATATTCCTTGCTATGGCAATAGGTGTCGGGTTAGGGTTCATATTTCCCGGAATTTCAAAGATCACTGATTCATTATCAGTGGGCACAACCAATATTCCATTAGCAATTGGATTGATACTGATGATGTATCCACCACTTGCCAAAGTGGATTATTCCCTTTTACCTACAGCTTTTAAGGATAAAAAGGTCATTAGTATCTCACTCTTGTTAAATTGGATTATCGGACCTGTTTTAATGTTTGTCCTGGCCATTTTGTTTTTGAGAAATGAGCCTGACTACATGATAGGTTTGATCCTTATTGGCTTGGCAAGATGTATTGCTATGGTTATTGTATGGAATGATTTAGCAAAAGGAAATAGAGAATATGCAGCACTTCTGGTAGCTTTGAACAGTATCTTTCAGGTATTCACCTACAGTTTTTTTGTGTGGTTATTTATCAATGTTCTACCCGGGAAATTAGGTCTTGCAAATTTCAATGTCAGCGTTTCCATGAAAGACGTTACAGAAAGTGTACTTATTTATCTTGGTATTCCATTTCTGGCGGGATTCTTAAGCAGATACATTTTAGTAAAATCAAAAGGGATCGAGTGGTACAATAGAAAATTTGTTCCAAGAATTTCACCAATAACACTGTACGCACTGTTGTTCACGATTGTATTAATGTTCAGTCTCAAAGGTGAAAAAATAGTGGAGCTGCCAATGGATGTATTAAAAGTAGCTATTCCACTTGTAATCTATTTCATTCTTATGTTCTTCGTAAGTTTCTTTGTAAACAAATCCTTAAAAGTACCTTACGACAAAAATGCATCAATTTCCTTTACTGCTACAGGAAACAATTTTGAGCTGGCCATAGCGGTTGCAATTGCTGTATTTGGTATTAATTCTCCACAAGCTTTTGTTGGTGTCATTGGACCTTTAGTGGAAGTTCCTGTACTCATACTACTGGTCAGAGCAAGCCTGTGGCTGAAGAAAAAATACTATTCTTAAGATAGTGCAATAAAATTCAGGGGTAGTAGTATAATCTAAAACCTTTTAAATAAATTATAGGGAGGTCGATTTGGAACTGATTAGTTTTAAATCGACCTCCCTCTTTTTAATTCTATGGAATAATCTACAAATTGCGGATTATAATATGAATTATTTTTCCATAAAATAAAAGTTAACTCTAATAGTTTTCTTTGTATGGCCACAACAGCTTTCATTTTAATTCCATGCTTTGAAACTAATCTTAAAAAAATCTCTCTGAACCCTCCGTCTGTTCTGATTGCAGCTAGAGCAGGAAAATGCATTACCTTCCTTAAATAGCGATTACCCCGCTTGGAGATTCGGGGTTTCGATTTCACTGAAGTTCCAGAAGTCTTTTCTTTTACATCCAATCCTGCATAGCTGACTAACTGTCGTTTATTTTTTATCAACTCAAAGCCATTTGTTTCAGCTATAATTGTTACAGCTGTTAGGCTTCCTATTCCCGGAATAGAAGATACTATTGTCATCTTATCCGCTAAAACGTGATCTCCTTTGATGAGTACAGCTATTTCTTCACGTATTTCTTTTTCCTGCAGATCTATTATGGATATTCTTTTTTTTGTTCTCTTCACTGAACTGGCATTTGAAGTTTCAGAAGTATGGTCTGCATGCAATTGATTTTTTAACATTGTACGCTCCTGTATCAACTGTTCACGCTCTCGACAAAGTTGCTTCAAATCATTGTATATTTTTAAAGGAGGTTCCCAAACTTCCAATTGTCTTTCCAAACCAAATCTCGCAATGGCTTGTGATGCACTCTTGTCCGTTATCGTTTTTATGTCTAGTGTTCTCGAATAATTGCTGATCTTATTCGGTAAAACGATACTGACTTGTTTTTTAACATTGTATAGATAGTATGCCAGGGATTCATGGTAAACACCTGTCGCTTCCATTACATACCGTATCTCTATTGAGGTCGATGTCTGCTTATTGACCCACGATACAAGAGCTGAATAACCTTTTTTAGTATTTGCAAATACTTTATAAGCATAAACTTCTATACTGAGCTGCTCATCCATTCGGCCAAGTGATACAACCAATTCGTTTTGTGCCACATCGATGCCTACCGTTTGTTTTAATAATACTCTCATCTTATTTTTTTTTAGATAAGTGAAAACCTTTCGTCATCTTTTCTCCTGAGTGGATATACTGGCTATACGACTCTTGATAATGAGTGGATTCCTTACATTCTGTTCAGATTCTAAAAGGTAAAGAAGAGGAGGCAGTCTCTTTTCCCGAATATACCGTACGGCTATTTAAAGCAAAATCTACTCTCACTCTTCTTCACTTAGATTATAATTATACAAACATAGGAGAAGCAAAAGAACGTCGCTTGGTTAATTTTTGATTGCTGTTTGTTGAAGACAGTATTAATTCATTAAATTTGTTTTCCAATATAGAACGGTGAATTAATAAAATGGGAGGAGTTAAACAAAGATGGCTTGAATTAGAAAATAGTAATCTAAGCAACATTCCTGATATACATATTTGTATCAAACATTTGATGACAAAAGCATTAATCGTTTTTTTTAACAAAATTATGAAGATGGTTATTGTGATTATTGTGGAAAAGAATTAAAAGTTGTAGGCTTTAAGGCGAAAGTAGCCATCGAAGCCATCAAAGAACAGCAAACGGTCCACGAACTGGCGGCCAAATATGAGGTTTATGCTACGGAAATCAATACCTGGAAACGTGACTTTCTGAATAATGCGGAATCGGTTTTCATTAAGGACCAAGACCGGCCCAAGGATGATTCCGCGGAGAAGAAGGAGCTTTATTCGAAAATCGGGGAATTACAGATACAAGTGGATTTCCTAAAAAAAGTATTGGGCAAATGAGTTTGGATGATAAACGCAGGCTTGTTTGCCCACGGTACAGAAAGTTGAGTGTTTTCCAGCAATGCAAGGTCATCGAGTTGCCGCGCAGTAGCTACTATTTCAAGCCCCAAGGCTAGTCGTTATTCAACCAACGGGTGATGAAGGCCATTGACCGGAAGTTTTTGGATTATCCGTTCTATGGTGTGGAGCGGATGACCGCCTACCTGAAAATGGACCTAGGATATTTTGTTGGTAAAAAGCGTATCAGGCGATTGTATAAGGTCATGAACCTGAAGGCTATCCACCCCAAGAAGAATCTCAGCAAGGCAAATAAGGCTGATTATAAATTCCCTTATCTGCTCAGGAACCTTAAGATAGAAAGGCGCAATCAGGTCTGGCAGGCGGATATCACCTACATTCCGATGTCCCGCGGATTCATGTACATGTTTGGCATCATCGATGTCTATAGCCGCAAGATCATGGGGTGGAACGTTGCCAATACGATGAGTGCAGAATTGTGCCGGGAGGTAATGACGGATGCCATACACAGGCATGGCAAATCGGAAATCTTCAATACGGATCAGGGCTCCCAGTTCACATCTGCGGTATTCATCAAAGCACTCAAAAGCCATGAGGTGAAAATATCCATGGACGGCAAAGGCAGTGCGTTAGACAATATCTATATCGAACGGTTCTGACGCTCGCTCAAAAGGGAGAAGATATACCTGAACCCACCAAACGGAGGGGCGATTTATACCGACAGGTGAAAGATTATGTGCGGTTCTATAATACCGAAAGACGGCATAAGTCAATCACCTAAAATAAAAGAACCGGTTGAAAAGGCTATTGAACAGCATTTAAGAAATCAGCAAGAAGATGGTATCCGAAGTTTATATTTGTATTCTAATCTTACATTGGCATTGGCTACTCACCAAGCTAAATATGGAACTACGGCTACCAGCAAAGAGTTTTGGGGCGTGCGGAAAGAGATGTTTCGTACCAAACAAGAAGAACGTTTGTGGGAAAATGAAATTAACATTTTAAAGCACAGTCCAGTTTTTATCTTTTTCGGCTTCCTTATAAAGAGGACTTTAGATCTGGACAATACAACCATAGATTTGGAAAACTCAATCATTTTCATTCTAACCAACTTTGTATCATAATCAAATACAAAGAAATATGAATACAAATAAGGTATGGTTCATTACTGGTGCTTCCAAAGGATTGGGATTATCACTGGCAAAAAAATTATTAGCAAATAACTACCGGGTAGCTGCAACATCCAGAAAAATTAGGTCTCTGAAACAAAATATTCCAAATTTTTCCGATTCCTTTTTACCATTGGAAATGGATATTACTAACGATGAAAACGTAAAAGCTTCAATTGAAAAAGTAATCGCTCATTTTGGTTAAATTGATGTTATTGTTAATAACGCTGGCTATAGCCAGATTGAAACGCAAGAAGAATTATCAGATAAAGAAGTCAAACAGAACTTTGAAGTCAATGTCTTTGGCTTATTAAACGTGATCAGACATTCAACGCCTTACCTACTAAAACAACAATCAGGTCATGTTTTTAATATTTCTTCTATAGGAGGATTTGTCGCAAATTTCCCTGGATTTGGTGTTTATTGCGCTATGAAATTTGCCGTTGCCGGGCTGAGCGAATCTCTCGCCGAAGAATTGAAGTCTTTTCAGATCAACACAACACTTATATACCCTGGATATTTTAGAACAGATTTTCTCTCTGGGGACTCTGTTAAGACACCTCAATTTCCAATTGGAGAATATGAGAACGCTAGACAGGTTGAGCAAGCACAAAAGTATCATTCATCTCTATTACATTATTTATGATATGGCTGATTATTAATGAAAAAATCAAAAATAATCAGCCGCGATGACCTGTTAATAATGTCATTAGTTTTTATAGGGCTTTCATTTTATTTTCTATACAAACTACATTTTTATTTTTCCCATTATGCAACTTAGTATTACAGTACGTTGTATAAAAGCAATGCTTTTTTAGAAAATCCAATGTTCTTTCTAACTTGTCTAAAGTGGGCTCTGTAGAAATATTTTCAATTTCTTTCCAAACAAGGCAATCCATTTCAATAAAATCACTTGTACCTAGATGATAGACATCTGAATCCTTTATGATTTCTTCAATCAAGCTTCTTGGTTTCCTGTTTGCTTCTGTGGCGATAATCGTTTCTCTTACTCTGTCAATAGTCTTGAAATTAATTTTAAGCTTACAAAGAAAATGTTCCATAATAAAGGTACTTCTTATTTCATGTCCTTCATTTGCTCCAATTAAATGTCCAGTATCATGAAACCAAGCCGCAACCAATAAAACAAATCGATCTTCTTCGTTTAAATGATAGAAGTCTGCCATTTCCGATGCATGTTTTACAACTAGCCTGGTATGATTTAAATTATGATAGCAAAGCTTGGGGTTCGTATATGATTTGAAAAGTGATTCAACATATATTGCTATCTTCTCTATTTTTTTATTCGTAGATCCGCTCATTTTTATTAAGATGTAACAAGTCAACTAATTAGTACTATGTTTATGTGCAAAGTCAAATTCTTATTGGGTTTGTTTTTTATGCCACCTGAACCCCAAATATATGTCCCACTAATGCGGATGCAACCATTGCGCCTGTCCCCCATAAACATATTCTTAATACTGCTTTAAAGATATTTGAACCACCGGTTTTTGCAGTGACTATTCCCAATAGAATTAAGAACAATATTGTACATATATATTGTGTATAAATCATTGTTGGAACTGGTACTAATAATGTCACGAGAAACGGTAGAGCCGATCCTAATATAAATGATGCAAATGAAGCAAAAGCCGCTTGAAATGGCTTTGCTTCTGTAATTTCATTAATTCCCAGTTCATCCCTTGCGTGGGTTCCTAAAGCATCGTGTTCAGTCAATTGTTTGGCAACCTCCATAGACAGTTTTTTGTTCAGACCTCTTTTTTCGTATATTTTAGCAAGTTCGATAAGCTCAATTTCTGGCATTTCTATCAGTTCTCGCTTTTCCCTTTCAATATCCGCTTTCTCTATATCAGATTGTGAACTCACTGATACATATTCACCTGCAGCCATAGACATAGCCCCGGCAATGGCTCCTGCTAAAGCAGCTAAAATGATTGTTTCTCTAATTTCACTGGCGGCTGCCACACCGACTATTATACTTGCAGTAGACAATATACCATCATTGGCGCCTAATACTGCAGCCCTGAGCCAGCCTGCTTTGGTAACATAGTGTTTTTCCAATTCCATGATTCTTGTGTTTAAGTAAATTGGTTATTAGTTTCCTCCAATCATCTTTGAGGTAATTCCTTTTTTCTTAGACAATTCGCCTAATACAATCCCACCAAAATGCATGACTATAAATAACGGAAACCAATATATAGCCCATTTATGAATAGCTTCCATTGGTTCTTTATACGTTCCATTTCCCCATTGAAGATAGGCTCCTGTAACTATAGAAATCGCTACAAACAGATAAAAAACAATGTAGGTAATACCTTGTAGGCGCTCATTCAGCGGTTGGTTTCTTGTGAATGGCTTAGGAAATTTTATTCCTTTTACAACCATATAAATAATCCTACAAATGAATGCAATAAACATAATGTAGGCCGCATACTCATGCCATTTCCACATAGGTGACTGAATACCTTTTACAATAGGAATTATTTGTTGTTTTTCAATAAAAATGTTTTGATTTTGAATTTGTGAAGAAACTATATCAATAATTGATTTTTTGCTCATCCAAGTCATTCGCAGGAACCCAGTTGCGAACAAAATCCCCATTAATACTGCTATTGTCCAGTGCAGAATACGATGGATTAATGCAAATTTATTTTTGTTTTGTGTTATCATAATTAGAATGTTTTTAAAATTGTTAATCCTATTTGTTTTGACTGATATAATGGCATTATCGCCATTGAATTTTTACTGTTATTTGGTGAGAGCCATTTTGATATTGTCGGAAACAACCAATAAGCAATCTCTGTAGACAATATGCCAACTCCGACTCCGGCAACCACGTCGCCCACCCAGTGTTTATCATTTAGCACCCTATAAATTCCAGTTGCTGCCGCAATTGGATAACCGGATATTCCCAGCCAGAAATTACTGTCTTTGTATTCTCTAAACATAAAATGAGCAGATGAAAATGCTGTTGCCGTATGCCCCGATGGAAACGATAGGTTATTTGAACCATTAGGTCGTTCTTCTCCGATTATTCGTTTTGTTGGCAATACGATTGCTGACGTGATTAGCTGCGATGTGGCATAGATTATTGTTCTGTCTTTAAAATTATGTTTGCCTTTTATTCCGGCAATATTAAGTCCATATACAGCAACAGCAGGTGCGTATTGCATGTAATTGTCTATAATTGCCCCTGCAATAAAATGTTCTCTAACCTCATGACGGGTGTGCGTGTTTATTTCTTTCAAATTGTCTGACACTAGACTTAACGTGCCATAAGAAATCAGTACACTAGGGACAATCAGCTTTTTATATGAAAATTTGTAGGCATTACTGTCTATGGCAACTTTCATTGTGTCTGGCTTTTTCCAAGGCTGTGCTTTAGCACTCAAAGAGAACAATATGGATACATAAAACATTACTATTCGCATCATTCTTCCGCTTTATTTTTTAATGACATGAGTAAGGTGTAAGCACCTTTTTGGGCAATTTTTTTATTGTTTAACTCATTACTATTAACGATCTCGATCCAGCCATCTCCTGAATTTCCGGTTTGTACAGGTATCATTTTAAATCTGTTCTTATCCTGTATCTCAAACACATATTTTTTACCTTCAAAGGCAAGAACACATTCTTCAGGCAATGTCAAAGCATTGGTTTCAGGTATTTCAATATCAGCGTTCATATACATTCCGGGTATTAGTTTTTCATCGAATTCCCTAAATCTAGCCTGTACCTCGACCGCACGATCTGCCGATATATTTTTGCCTATCAGGAATATTTCTCCGTTATATTTTTTGCCCGGATTATTGTTTGTATAAGCAATTAGCGGTTGACCTATTTTAATTTTATCCCAGTCTTTTTCAAATATTTTCAGATTGAGATGAAGATTATTAGGGTTTAGTAATTCAAACAATACATCAGATGGAGAAACATATTTACCTACGTTTACAAAAACTTGCGATACAAAACCATCAAAAGGTGCATATACATTTGTTGTCTGTTGAATATTGCCAACCGAAACACTCCCCGGATTGATCTGTATAAGTTTCAGTTTTTGCTCCAAAGACCGTTTGCTGATCTGCAATGTTTCGTAATCTGACTTAGCCTGAAGGTAAACTTTGTCACTGCTGGCCTTGCTCTTATTAAGATCCTTTTGTCTGAGGTATTCTGCTTCTGCATTCTGTAATTGCGCTTTGGCAGTAAGATAATCCTGCTGTAACTGGATATATTGGTTGTCTTCCATTACTGCTATTACTTCACCTTTCCGAAAGTGCATTCCGGGCAATAGTTTGGTGGATTTTACATAACCGCCCAAAGCACTACTGACAGATACCAGATTTTGTGGCGGCACATCGATCTTACCGTTTATTTTAAGTGTCTGGGTGATGTTTTTGTTCTGTAAGGTAACAGATGAGAGAGCAAAGGATTTCAATTGTTCATCTGATAATTGCAGGATATTTTCTGTATCCGGCGAAACGGCTTCTTCTGTTGTATTCTCCTTGTTACCGCAACTAAATAAAGTGAGGATAACAAAAATGCTGACTATGTATTTCATTTATTGTCTATTTTGAAATGAAGTAATGAATGTTAATAATGCTTTGGTTGAGCTGCATAACGGCTGTGTAATAATCACTTTGTATCTGAATGGCTTGATTATTAAGCATAACCCAATCCAGATAATTGATTTCTCCATTGGCAAACTGTTCCTGAGCGGTTTTGAATATCTGTTCTGATCCGGGAAGCTGTTTTTGCCGATAGGTTTCTACGATTTCCTGCTGTATCTGAAACTGCTGTAGAGCCATTTCATAATCGGTTTTCCATTGGGCCTTTGTGTATGCCAGTTCATTTTCTGTAAACAGGATGCGATGTTCCTCTGCTTTAATCTGTGAACGTTGGGCTTTGGAAAATATAGGGATACCTACACCGATTTCTATAGAATTGAACCGGTTACGGTTCAGATCAGCAAAACTTTGGTTGAAATACCCAATCGATAAGTTGGGTAGTAGTTTTGATTTTTCGAGTTTTACGTTCGCCTTTGCTTTTTGGATTTCCTGTGCAGCTAATTGTATGGCAGGATGGCTGTCCATTTCCACTGATGGATCAAATAAAATGTTTTCGATGATGATGCGGTCTGCCAATGGTTCGTACCGTTCTTCCGCATTGAGCATCAATTGAAGTTGGATCTTAGCCAGCTCGATTTCCTTCAGCAAGGATTTTAATTGAATGGCGATGTTTTCCCGTTGCACTTCCGCTGCCGTTT
Organism: Sphingobacterium cavernae; assembly: GCF_008520265.1. Lineage (GTDB taxonomy): Bacteria > Bacteroidota > Bacteroidia > Sphingobacteriales > Sphingobacteriaceae > Sphingobacterium > Sphingobacterium cavernae. Next base: position 9,405 of record NZ_VIQM01000087.1, on the reverse strand, counting down.
TTTCAAGAAGGTTGCTTGCACCTTTATCAAAGCTAAGATTTGCCATTTCCAAGAACTGGGCATACATTTTATCCGATTGGATCAGGATTTTTTCCTTTTCCCTCAAAACCAAAATGTAGTAAAACAGTTCAGTAACCGTTTTCTTTATTTGGATATTATTGAGGTTGACGGTTATCACAGAGGAATTCCATTCCTCTGTGAGGAGATTTTTCTGGTTACTGTAAACAGTTGGAAAACTTATGGACTGTGAAACGCCGAATTTATTATCAGTTGCAGCACTGTTTATCTGTCCAAACTCGCCTGTAATAGCTGTTTGTGGGATATTACTGCCCGTAGAAATACGTTTTTGGTAATATTCGGACAGGAGCGTTTTGCTCTTTATGGATAAATTGTTTTTTATTGCCATATCTACAGCCTGTTCCAGTGATATTTGCTGAGCATAGGTTGCAGTGCTTAAACAGATAAAAGTAACAATGGCAGCCCCTTTTTTATTGAATTTCAATTTGGGAAACTTCATCTTATCAAACAGTATATAGAGGATAGGTAAGACAAATAAGGTTAGGAATGTTGCGATCATCAATCCTCCGATGACAACAGTTGCCAAAGGACGTTGTACTTCAGCACCAGCACCATTGCTTACCGCCATCGGCATAAACCCTAATGATGCCACAAAAGCTGTCATTAATACCGGACGCAAACGTGTACGTGTTCCGTTCAGAACGATAGTTCTCAAATCTGTTTCACCCGCCTGTCTTAATCTGTTAAACTCAGCAATAAGTACAATACCGTTGAGTACAGCGACACCAAACAGTGCGATAAATCCAACGCCTGCACTAATGCTGAACGGCATTCCTCTCAATGCCAAAAAGAAAATACCACCGATTGCAGACAAAGGGATAGCACTGTATATCAGAAGACTTTGTTTGAAAGAATGAAAAGCGAAATATAATAGTATAAATATCAGGATCAACGATACGGGAACGGCTATCATCAGTCTGTCCTTGGCCTGATTTAGGTTCTCAAACGCACCACCATAGGTAACGTAGTAACCAGGCGAAAAAGCCAATTGCTTGTCTGCTTTTAATTGAAGTTCGTTAACGATACTCTGAACATCCCGTCCTCTCACATTAAATCCTACTACAATCCTTCTTTTTGCATCTTCCCGTTGTATCTGTGCAGGGCCATTCTGAATGGAAACATCTGCCAATTGATATAATGGTATTTGATTGCCATTGGCAATAGGAATAAGGAGATTTCGGATGTCTTCCAATTTTTCGCGTTGGTTTTCATCCAATCGAACGATCAGATCAAATCGCTTTTCACCTTCATAAACTTTTCCGGTACTCTGTCCGGCAAAGGCAGTATTGACGATTTTGTTTATCGCCGTGATATTTAGATTATACTGTGCGATATTCGCACGATTATACCGGATGATGACCTGTGGCAATCCTGTGACCGGTTCAATATACAGGTCTTGAGCACCGTCAACTGTTTTGATGATCTCTCCGAATTTATTGGCATAGCTGGCCAAGCTGTCAAGATCTTCTCCAAATATCTTACAGACGACATCCTGCCTTGCACCCGTCATCAATTCATTAAAACGCATTTGAACAGGATATTGAAAACCTGTACTGATCCCCGGTACAGCTTCAAGGGATTTACCCATTTTTTCGGCCAGTTCAGGAAATGTCTTTGCTGAAGTCCATTCTTTTTTGTCTTTAAGGATGACCATCATATCACTGGCCTCCATAGGCATCGGGTCGGTCGGTACTTCGCCGCTACCGATTTTGGTGACTACTTTTTCAACCTCCGGATACTGTGTTTTTAGGATATGGGCTGCTTTTTGGGTATAGTCAATAGTGGTCTGCAAATTACTTCCGGTCAATACCCTTGTGTCCACTGCAAAATCTCCTTCTTCCAGTGCGGGAATGAATTCACCACCTAAATTGGATAAGATAAAGACAGCTACGGCAAAACATGCTACTACAATTGAAATAATCGTCTTTGGAAAATGCAATACTTTTTCAAGTGTGATGTGATGGAGTTTTTCCAACCGTTCCATTAATCTGTCCGAAAGATTGGGCTTGTGTTTTATTTTTTTGCTCAATACAAGCGAACTCATCATCGGTATATAGGTGAGAGAGAGGATAAAGGCTCCGATCAGGGCAAAGGCAACAGTTTGTGCCATTGGTTTAAACATTTTTCCTTCAATACCTTCCAATGAAAAAATGGGCAGATATACGATCAGGATGATGATCTGACCAAATACAGCACTATTCACCATCTTTGTAGCCGAAGAGCCTACCTGCTTGTTCATCTCTTTTTGGGATATTTTGTTGAGCACGGCAAATTTTTTACCGTAATGAAGCTGGTATAGTACGGCCTCTACAATAATAACGGCTCCATCCACGATCAGTCCGAAATCCAATGCACCCAAGCTCATCAGGTTGCCGCTAACACCAAACAAATTCATCATAATGATCGCAAAGAGCATCGCAAGAGGGATTACCGAAGCCACTAAAAGTCCTGCCCTGAAATTACCGAGGAAAAGCACCAGTACGAAAACCACAATGAGTGCACCTTCTGCAAGATTGGTTTCAATAGTGCCGATCGCATTATTTACCATTTTTGTACGGTCTAAGAACGGCTCTAATACAACACCTTCGGGGAGTGTCTTGCGAATAATTTCAATCCGTTCTTTTACATTTTTGATGACTTCATTGCTGTTAGCGCCTTTTAACATCATCACTATTGCACCCGATACTTCTCCCTGATCGTTGTAGGTCATAGCTCCGTATCGTGTAGCATATCCAGTTTTCACCTCGGCAACATCTTTCAGCAGAACAGGTATACCGTCCGAAGTTGCGGTAACGGATATGTTTTCTATATCTTCTTTGTTGCCTATCAATCCCTCGCTTCGGATATAAAGCACTGTAGGGCCTTTCTCTATATAGGCGCCTCCTGTATTTTGGTTATTGTTCTCCAAAGCGGTGAACACATCACTGATGGTCAAATTGAGAGATTGGAGTTTATTGGAATTGACCGCTATTTCATACTGTTTCAGCTTTCCCCCGAAACTGCTTACTTCGGCAACACCTTGTACACCTAATAACTGTCGTCGGACAATCCAGTCCTGAATGGTGCGCAGTTCTGTGGCGTCAAACTGTTGTTCATAGCCTTTTTTCGGTCTGATGACATATTGGTAAATCTCCCCCAATCCGGTGGAGATTGGCCCCAGTTCGGGTGTTCCAACTCCTTCGGGAATTTCATTGCGTACATTTTGAAGACGTTCGGCTACCTGCTGTCTTGCCCAATAGACGTCTGTTTCATCATCAAAAACAATCGTGACCAGCGACAAGCCAAATCTCGAAAAACTCCTGATCTCGGTAATTCCATTGATATTGCTGTTGGCTTGTTCAATAGGAAACGTGACCAATCTTTCAATGTCTGTTGCTCCCAATGATGGAGCCACTGTGATGACCTGTACCTGATTATTGGTAATATCTGGCTGGGCATCAATAGGTAATTTGGTGGTTTCGTATACACCCCAACCAACCAGAGCTAAGGTAAATAGCCCTATGATGAGTTTATTCCGGATGGAAAACTCAATTATTTTATGTAACATATTATTTTATCCTGTTAATGATTAAATGGAATAGAAGGAAAGCAGGTACAGTATGAATTTATCATACTACCTGAGACCACAGCTTTTTCAGTTGATCTGCTTAGAAACGGAGAGAATACTCCATACGGGAATACCTTTCGCAAAAAGCAAAATCAACAACAAATCAATCCAATAAAAATTAACAGGATTTTGGTGGCTGCCAAATAGAAGAAAGTGAAATACGGTCTATGAAAAGGTCGTCGCGGATAATGATTTTATGATTGTCATTAAGTCTAACCTTTGAGCTTATATCAATCGGGATGGGATTTGGGGTAATACAGACAATACTTATCGGAGACCCATGCATCATGAAAGGTAATTGTTGATCCTGATCATAGTCATCATCGTGTGGATGATTTTCTAAGTGATTGCCTTTATAGTGCAATGCCAGAAATTCGACAACCGTCATTTCCGGTGTTTTTTGTTTATGTTCGAAATAATGTTCTATCAATAACGGGAATCTCAACAACTGTGACACTTCAGTTGCCGAAAAGAGGTATATTGATAGAAAAAATATAGCAAACATCTTTTTCACATCACAAATTTAGATAAAAAAGAATATACAGACTATTAAGTTGTTGTAATTTAAAACTTTTCAAAATAGGAAGGTATAATTATTAAGAAATTACTTTAAGATTGATCATGTACCAAATGCTTTAAATCGGGGTCATTTTTAATCCGTTCCATTTCGCTTTCCACAATATGTACAACATCCGTTTTGACATGTCTGTAATTGGCTTCAATGACCTGTTTCATATTGTCCATTCCTTTTTCGTCTCTGAATGATAAAATCTGCGGTATTTTCTTGTATGCTTTGGTTTCTGCAGAAACCTTTTCGTTGTCCACCACGATTTCAGCATGAAATATTTTCTGCTCGATGCGCTCCTCGAAGTTGTCCGATACTGCTCCGACAAACATACCCTGCGTGAGCGTAGATATTTTAGATGCAGGTATAAGGCTGTCCAATTGGGTGGATATAGAAGTAGATATAATACTCCCCAAATATTGGACAGCTGCTTAAATGTTTAACTTAGCAGTTGTAAAATGAAAAAGGAACGTAGAAAATTCAGTGCAAGCTTCAAGGCGAAGGTGGCCATCGAAGCGATCAAGGAACAGCAGACAGTTCATGAGCTGGCAACCAAATACGAGGTTCATCCCACCCAGATCAACACGTGGAAGCGGGAATTTCTGGATAATGCGGAATCGGTATTCAGCAAGGATCATGTGGTAACCAAAGACGAATCCAAGGAGAAGGAGCTTTATTCGAAGATCGGGGAATTGCAGATACAGGTCGATTTCCTAAAAAAAGTATTGGGCAAATGAGTTTGGAGGAAAAGCGCAGGCTTGTTTGCCCACCCTACAGGAAATTGAGTGTTTACCAGCAATGCAGGGTCATCGAGCTGCCGCGCAGCAGTTATTATTTCAAGCCCAAAGGGGAATCCCTGTACAACCAGCGGGTGATGAAAGCGATTGACCGTAAATTCCTGGACTGTCCGTTCTATGGCGTTGAGCGGATGACCGCGTACCTGAAATGGACTTGGGGTATTGGGGTATGCTGTTGGGGAAAAGCGTATCAGGCGCTTGTATAAGGTCATGAACCTGAAGGCTATCCATCCCAAAAAGAATCTCAGCAGGGCAAACAAAGGTGATTATAAATTCCCTTATCTGCTCAGGAACCTGAAAATCGACCGGGCAAACCAGGTCTGGCAGGCGGACATCACCTACATCCCCATGTTCCGTGGGTTTATGTACATGTTTGCCATCATCGATGTCTATAGCCGCAAGACCATGGGATGGGACGTTTCCAATACGATGAGTGCCGAATGGTGCCGGGACGTAATGCGGGATGCCATACACAGGCATGGCAAGCCGGAAATCTTCAATACGGACCAGGGCTCCCAGTTCACTTCCTCTGTATTCATCGAAGCACTCAAAAGTCATGAGGTGAAAATATCCATGGACGGCAAGGGAAGGGCGTTGGACAATATCTATATCGAACGGTTCTGGGGCTCGCTCAAAAGGGAGAAGATATACCTGAATCCACCAAACGGAGGGGTTGATTTATACAGACAGGTAAAGGATTATGTAAACTTCTATAATACCGAAAGACGGCATAAATCCATCGGTCGGGTAACACCCGATCAAAGGTTCTATCAGCAAATCAAAAATGTGTCGTAATTATATCTTAAATTAGTGCAAAAGTTGTCCAACAAATAGGGAGTATCATAGTTCAGCAAAAATAACTTTTGGGTAGCCGTCCGAAACCCCTTGTACTGTGGCAAAATATTCATTCCTCCCTACAAAGAGGAAAAGGGATATTCTGTCAAAGGACAGCATGAGCCATTAATCAGCGAAAAGACGTTTGCGGATGTACAGGATATTCTCGATGGGAGAAAGAGGGCTGTAAAGCCTAAAATCGTGGCTATGGACAATCTACCGCTTAGAGGGTTTATTAAATGCCCTAACCCTAATTGTAATAGGATGCTCACAGGATGTGCCTCAAAAGGCAAGATGGGCAATTACTATTACTACTATCATTGCACTTCCTCCTGCGGAGTACGGTTCAAAGCCGAAACCGCCAATGAGGCTTTCTTAAAACAGTTACGGTATATGTCGCCAAAAGAGGGCATGGTCGATGTTTTTATCGAAGCCTTTATAAAAGATTTCAATAACAAAACCAAAGCCCAAAATACCGAACGGGCAAATATCATAGGTGAGATTGATGCGTTGAACAAACGCTATCAAAATGCGCTTTTAAAAAATGCCGATGGAGAAATGGCAGATGACGATTTCCAAGAAGTAAAGAAATTGACCAAAGGAAAGATAGAGGTTTTGGAAAGAAGATTAAACGACTTGGCAGTAGTCGGAACGGAGATAAAAGATTTGGTAGCTTCTACCTTAAAAAAGGTTGCAAACATTGATAGACGCTATGAAAACGGCGATATTGAGGAAAAAAGGCTTATAGTGAGTTCGATGTTCCCCGAATTTTTGGAATTTGACGGAACACAACATCGAACTCCGAGGCTAAATTCTGCGATTGCTCTTATCTATCAGAATAACAACAAGTTACAAGGCAAAAAAAATGGGACAAGTCTTTCTTTTTTAGACTTGTCCCAAGAGGTGATCCCGCTGGGATTCGAACCCAGGACCCATACATTAAAAGTGTATTGCTCTACCAGCTGAGCTACGGAATCTTACTCTTTTTCTTGAAGTTTCCTTCGTTGTTTGGAGTGATGCAAAGGTAGGTTTTTTAGTTGTAATTGCAAATTATAGCCAAATAAAAATTCGATTTTTGTTGTAAATGGCTCTTTTTGTGTTGATTATTTTTGAAAATAGTATTTCTAATTCTCAACCGTAAGCAAAAACACATGGCCAAACATTCAATTATAAGCTAATTACTGTAATATTTATAACCTAAAAGAGCAGATTTGGAATCAAATCTGCTCTTTGTATCAACTTTAAAACAAGCTAAACTAGGGTAATTCAGCGAAATTAATTGACGGTGCTACTTGTTGATTTTCGAATTTGAAAATCGTAGCAGGTTGCTCAACCTCGTCAAAAAAACCACCCATTTTTAGGAAGTAGCCATTCGATGTTTTACCTCCAGTTGCATCAACACGATTACCCTGTCTGTAGGTGGCATCTACTGTTAATCTTGCTTGTTCCATTTTGTGCCACTCGCCATTATAGACCCATTGATTTTTGAATTCAACCTGACGTGTCAAATATCCTTGGTTAGGGTTGAAGTTTTCTAAGAAGCTATGAAAACCTTTCAAATAGGTGTTTGTTTTAGGACGCTTGAAACTTGCAATTAAATCCCATTTGTTTATTTCTGGTGCAAAAAACCAAGCTGTATAATCTGTATTTCCTTTTCCGTCAGGTTCTCCTTTTAATAAGAATTTGTAGGTCACACCAGATTTCCAATTATAACGTCTAAAACTTTGACCACCTGAGCCTTCGTTTCCAAATTCGCCGGTGTTGACATTTTGACCTTTTTTCAAGAGTTTGATCTTTTGATCTTCAGGAATGGCATTAGGATCATCTGTGTGAAAAGGACTCCAAACTGAAAATAAAATTCGACGTTCCGTTTCAGAGTTCACTTGAATACCGAAATAGCCTTCACTAAATCCATTTGCCATAAAATAAGTCCCAATTATGTCTTGACCTTCTGAAACCAAAATTTCATTGTAGTAATAGGTTGTGTTTTCAACCTGTGGACCGTACCCCAAGTGGCACGATGGACCTCTGCGTGTCCAATAGAAGTTATCAGCATCACGGCAGTAAATAACACCATTTGTGGTAGCAGCTCCTTCTAAAAGCACAGCTTCAATATCAACATTACCTGTCGAGGAAATAAAATCAACACTTTTATAACCGCTTTGCGCAATATTATACGTTCCTAAATCAATGGTTTGATAATCTTTTGATGCAATCTTAATTTTTCTTTTCTCCTTTCCAACAGCAATTTCTACTGTGGAAGGGGCTTCATCAAGCGTTTTAGCGGTTAATTTCACCACTAAATTTCCTGTATTAGCTAATTTAAAATATGTACTTACTTTCTTAGAATTTGAAGAAAGTTGTACACTATTTTTCTGCACAGCTGATTTACCATTATTGTAGCTAATTTCAAAAGAGTTGCCTGCAACAGGAATTAAAAATGTTGTTTTTTCGGATTGTTGAGCTTTGCTACTTGCTAGGAATAATACAATTAAGCAAACCGTATTGAATAATCTAATCATAAAAGTTATAGTTATGAAGTGAATTTATTCATTTTTTACAAGAAAATACTTGTTCTACTGACGCGAAAGGGGAGAAGTGGCTAAGAATCGTATAATCAAACGGTTGTCTTAAATTGTAAAATTTTAGTGCAGATCAAATAAAGAATTTTAATTTTCTAATTTCCTCAAGTCATTAACTTTTCATTGTGAATTATTGATTCGCTAATTGCTCAATCTTCGCTTGTAATGAATTTGTACTAGACCTGTATCGAACGACTTGGAACTAATGAATTCTAAATTTTGTTCAGGTCTATTATCTTGAAATAATCGTATGCCATCTCCAAGTAAAACTGGCACGATTGAAATTGTCATTTCATCAATCAAATCTTCCTTTAGCAAGGAATTAATTATTTCAGCACCGCCATCACAATAGATATTTTTGCCGGGTTGAGATTTTAATCTGACTATGAGATTTTTTAAATCTTCACTATAGAAAAATGTTCGGCCAACATTGGTCAGCGGAGTCCTGCTAATCACATATACATCACGATCACCATTATCATAATGCGTTGTGCCTATATTATTCTTTACCCAATCGTAGGTTTTACGTCCAATAATTAAAGTGTCGATGGTGGCGATGAAGTCATTGTAACCATAATCTTCGCCATTTTTTTCTACTAATTTTAGAAAACTTAGGTCATCGTTGGGTTTTGCAATATAGCCGTCTAAGCTGCAGGCAATAAATAAGCAAAGTTTACGCATGGATTGAAATTTCTGATAAGATATTGGTATTAGAACTATACTTTTCTAATAACCTGAATTCGATAATTAAAAAGCGTACAATTGGTTAGTTTTTACCGTTTGATATTTGATTGAAGGTTTCTTAGGGAAGAAACTGTATGCTGCTAATCCAGCTAAGATATTTACGATAAAGTTGATGAATGAACGATGTCTTGAATGCTCAATCTGACAGATGTTTTTAAGTTCGTCGTTCACAGTTTCTATAACTGATCTTTTTCTAAG
>NZ_VIQM01000075.1 GCF_008520265.1 Sphingobacterium cavernae | reverse complement strand
ATCAACTTTATCGTAAATATCTTAGCTGGATTAGCAGCATACAGTTTCTTCCCTAAGAAACCTTCAATCAAATATCAAACGGTAAAAACTAACCAATTGTACGCTTTTTAATTATCGAATTCAGGTTTTAAATATTCCATTAAGAGTAGATTTTTTGAAATATTCGGAAATCATCTTCTGTGTATTTGAGAGTGAGAAGAACTGCGTAACAGCAAAAACGACAATAAGAATAATTTTCAAAGCTATTAGAGTTTTCGAAATCCAAACTTTACTAAATACCGGCTTATTAATTGTGCGAATTTCAGAAGGTTTTCCTAGAATAAAGAACGCATACAACGTTTTAATATTGGGTAGAAGTAAGAAACAATGAGAGTATAAATAAAGCTGTTGACACCAACTTAACGGGTACATCAAAAAAGTAATTAACTGTCATAATATTAATACTCGTAGCCATCGTGATGAGTGCACCAAGAACCATAGTTCTGCGAAATAGCAGTAATAGGGCAGATATTTCAACTATTCCCATGAAAATATTATAGCCTTTAGAGAACCCCAAAAATGTCCAAGCAAGTCCCATTGGCGAAAATTCATGGAGCGGTTGCATTAATTTGTTGAGTGTTGGTGGTGGCATTTGCGCATGAAGCAGTTTGATAGCTCCATAATTGAATAACATAAATGCGATGTAATAACGTATTAAAACAGTAAGCCAATAATATAAGTTGTTATACTCCTGGCGATTTTTGTCTAGTAAACTCCAAAGAATAGAGCCAAGCACGCCAAGAAGAATGAGAATCAATAAAGTGACCCAATCATAAGAAGTGTCACCACTTCCATTACTGTATATACTGTAGTCATAGGTATAGTGCAGTACGTTTTTAGCAAACCAAGGTGTGAAATCATGTAGTAAAGAGGTAATAGGCTTTGTAAGAGTCTCAAAACCCGGATATGATGCATTATTAAATACAATAATGAAACTTATTAGGAATATAAATGCAAAACGAAATAAGACCTTATTGGCGGTGGTCCAGTATAATTGATTGTTCATATCTTGAAGATATGAAAATATTTTCTTTATCGTTTAACAATCTTTCCTTTGTCTGTAATAAACAAAAACTTATAGTTAGGATATTTCTTTGCTAATTTTTTGCCTTCTTTTTCACCTAAAACTATGATAGACGTGCTTAATGCATTTGCAAATTCTGCCGAAGGACCATAAATGGTGACGCTGGATAATCCTGTGGAAGGATAACCTGTTTTTGGATTAATGATATGCGCATAGTGTATTCCGTCTATTTCTGCGTATTTCTCATAACTGCCTGAAGTTGCTAAAGCAGATTCTTTTAGTTTAAGGACTTTAGCAATTCCGTGTCTTTTAAAAGGGTTTTTAACACCTATTTTCCAGGGTTTACTGTTAGCTTGCGTTCCCCATGTTGCAATATCGCCTGATGCATTTACAATTCCGCCTTCGACGCCAAGAGATTTTAAAAGTTCGCGGCCTTTGTCGGCGGCATAACCTTTCCCAATCGAGCCAAAACCGATTTTCATGCCTTCTTTAGTCAGGAAAATAGTTGATTTTACAGAATCTAAAATTATATGCTGATAACCGACTTTCTCAATGGATTTCTTAATGCTTTCTTTCGAAGGTTTTTCTGTCATTGAGCCATCGAATTGCCAAACTTTATCCATAGCCGCGGTGCTGATATCAAAAGCCCCGTTAGACATTTTTGAATAGTCTAAAGCGCGTTTGATCAAATCAAAAAGTTCTTTGTCGACTTTAACAGGCTTTATACCCGCATTTCGATTGACTTCCGAAACTTGCGTATGCAGTCGCCATTCTGAAATAAGATTTTCGATGCGTTCGATTTCTTCAATGGCTAAATCTATTTGTGTATTTGCGAAAGAACTATCGGCAGAAACGACAGTAATTTGGAATTGAGAACCCATCAAAATGACATTACGAACGACTTCAATCTTCGATTGTCCATGTACTGAAAATGGAATAAACAGAAAAGATAGAATAGCTAAAGCTAACCTATCTTTCAGAAATGAATATGTTTGTATTAATAACAATCTGTTAAAATTTGATTATTGTCAATATAGAATTGTAGCGGCTTTCCGTGATGATTGGTCGTAATTTCATTCAATGTTTTCTCTACATCTTTTTGCATTTTCAAAGCACCACAAATCATAACAACTCCCCCTTCTTGCAATAAATTCGCAAAGAAGAAGTAATCGCGAAGAATCAAGTCCATAACGTACATTTTATTGTTTTCTCTCGAAAATGCGAGTTCAAAACGATTAAGTTGCCCTTTTGATTGATATTCTTTTGCAAAATTTTTATAAGATTCGGTAAGTGAATTATTCATTCTGAATCCCGAATAGAGATGAATATCTGTAAGACCCTTATTGTTGATAACCATTCCCATGAAAGGGGCAATACCCGTTCCGTTCGAAATCATCGCCACTTTAGGTGCTAATTTTGGCAAGTGAAAATTCGGATTTGCCATTAGACGGGCTTCGGTGATTTCATTTATAGCCAGATTATATAAAAAACTCGAACCCAAACCATCGGGAAATAACTTAACAATGAGCTGTACATGTTTTCCGTTTCGACCAATCGAGTAGAAACGCTCTCTGTTATCTTTAGCAGGATAAATGGCTAACAAATCACCCGAATCAAATTTTAGTTTGGTTAGCGGTTTCAGAATGATTTTGAAAGTAGAATTGTCTTCTGAAACAGCAGTCTTTGAGATGGCTTTAAATTTCTTAAGACCTGGAACTTTGTTGCTGTATACAGTTGGAGCAGTAGCGAGGGCGTGCAGGGATTTTTCCGACCATTGTTGAACCCAATGTACAAAATCAGCAGATGAGCGGTCGTTTATGTTATGTAAATCCACTAATTTTTTAGCCCAAGGTTGTTTTTCTAATAACTGTTCCACGTGTCGTGCATAGGCACAGAAGTCAACATAAGCTTTAGAGCCAAATCCCACTACACTATAATCAATATCTTGTTGTTGCGGAAACTTAGTAAGTAGCTCTTCAAATTTCGTTGCGTTTGTAGGCGCATCTCCCAAACCATATGTTGAAGTAAAAATCAACAAATGTTTTGCTTCGGGATAGGATTTGTATTGGTTCATTTCTGTTAAGAAAGAACGTTTACCACCCGACAGCAATTGCTTGTGTACTTGATTAGCAAAAAATAGAGTAGAACCATTTTCCGAACCTACCAGAATAATAATCTCCGCATTTTCGGCTTTGTATTTGTTCTTGATTTTGGTACGCGTACGCTTAAACGTAATCACAAAACCTGTGTACATGAAGAACACAATATTCAGCGAAGCTAAACCCAAAATTATTGCCCAAATGATATTGGTCCGTCCAGTATGTAAATCAATATTGAGTTTTTCTAATGCGACGGTATACGGAAATTTGGTTTCCTGCATGATGTTGCCATTCACTTGATTAATAGAAATTGTTCTATCTTTTAGTGTAATGATAAAAGGTTCAGCGGCATCGTCAGGAATAAATGGAAACTCAATTTTCTCCACATCAGCCAATTTCGTGTTTTTGAAATAATCAATATCGGCTAATTCTTTGGTGATAGCTTCATCTGAAATGGGATTATGATTTATTTCTATATTTTCTTTTTTGAAAAATTCCAAACGAACCATAAAAATTATAGTTCCAGTCAATGCAATCATCAGCACTGGAATCAATAACCATCTTCCTGTTACGACGTGGTAATATTGCGAAAAGAAGTCTTTATTGATTTTATCGAAAAAATGTCTGAAACCCTGTTGGCGTTTGATTATCAAAATGAAACCACTAATGGTAATCAATAACAACAAAAATGAAACGATACCAACGATAGTTCGTCCAGTTTCTTTTAAGAAAAGAGAACGGTGAAGTGCCGTGGTCCATTGGATAAATTGTGATTTTGGAATTACTTCTCCAAGCTTTTCACCGGTTAATGGGTTGATATAAGCTTTAAGTGGATTTCCATCTTCATCCATTGCTTCGATTACCACAAAATCATTGTGATCTACAGTGACTTGCAGCACCTCAAAATATGCCTCGCGCAAAGCTGGAAGGCTTTGCGCGAGGGTAATATCACCAAAATTGTCTACGCGATAGGGCGGAGTTTTCTCTTGAACAGCATCGAACGCCAAGATGACTCCTGTGATCGCAAGTATCAGCATAAAAACAGAAGATATTAACGCTAATGCTAAATGCGCATATCTCCAAATTGATAACGTCATTCTATATATTTATAACTATTAGACTTTTATAAATCGCACAAGACGGATATATCCTGTTCCTTGTGCACCAGCTTTATTGTCCAAAGCTTCTGGTGTTAAAGGTACTTCGACATCTTTGACGTAGTATTTTTGAATTTCTACAGAAGATTCAAAACGAAGCTTATAACCCTTACCTAATTTAGCGGTGTCAAATTCGATAACGCGTGTAGCACGAGCACCACCTGCAATAGAAGCACCAGTGATAGCGTTTAATTTTTCTTTTTTCTTCACACGGAATTTATCCCATTCTGGCAAGGTATTGTACCATTCTTGGTCTGGACCCAATACACCCAAGGTTTTCTCGTATTCTCCTTTTGGATTAATCAATGAGATGATGACATAAGCCTCTTTACCCGAATAATTTTGCATTTGAATCATGCATTTGTATTTGGTTGTTTGGGCGAATGCGCTTGAACTAAAGAATACGGCAAATAATGCGACTAAAATATATTTAAAAGAATGCTTCATTATCTTATTTCAAAAAATCAAAGTTAACATTGTTGTTTTTCAGGAAATCATTTTGACTAGCCAACTCGTAAGCAGTCTCTTCAAATTCTGTTTTCAAATCTTTCTTAGCACCTGCATCTACCAAAGTTTTTAAAACTTTATCGTCTTTCGCTGTCAAAGCGGCTTTGTGTAAAGCTGTGTTTCCTTCCTCATCTTGTGCATTAATATCTACACCCAATTCAATAGCTTTTTGAATCAATGCAACGTTACCTTTGTCTACTGCAAGGTGAAGTAATGTGCTTCCATTTTGTTGAGGTGCTTTTACATCAATTCCTGCTTTCGTCAATAGGTTTAATTTTTCAGTGAAATCATCTGCAGCGTTATTTGGAGTAGGACGGAAAGAATTGAACCAATAAACAGCTAAGTTATTGTTGTCTTTATCCAAAACTTTTGCATCAGCGCCATTTTGCAATAAAATTGAAACGATTTCTGCCGAACTGGATGCTACCGCTTTCGTTAATGCCGATTCGCCGTCTTCGTTTACTGCATTCACATTTTTTGCTTTTGCTAGTAAGTTTTGAACCAATTGCGCATCTCTACCTGCAGCTGCAACCATTAATGCCGTATTACCATCGTTATCTGCTTTTGCGACATCAACACCTTTTGCTAAAAAATAGTTAATCGTTGCGGCGTCTGCTCTGCGCGCTAAGGCATGCAATATTGTAGCGCCTTCAGGGTTAATAGCTTTAGGATTTAAATTGTATTTTTCTACTAATGTTTGAAATACATCCAGACCATTTGTTTTTTGGCGAGAACCTTGAGTTGCATAAAATAAAGCTTGATCCGTTGGTTTCACACCTTTAGCCACTAACTTTTCGATAATTTCTAAATTACCCAATTTAGCTGCGTAATCTGCTACCGTACGACCATGTGCATCTTTATGATCAAGTGAAAGTCCTTTTGAAATAAAGTAATCTGTGATTTTTAAATCTTGGTCATTCGCAATACCAAACATTATTAGGTTAGCACCGTGCTCATACGTCGTTTTTGGGTCTACTCCAGCTTTGAAAAGCGCATCATATACTGCTGTATTTTGATTGCCTGAAGCCGCAGCATACGCAATTACAGCATCTCCGTGGCTATCTTTGTAATGTACATCCGAACCATTTGCGATAAGATAATCTACTAATTCCAAATTACCAGCTGCAGCAGCCCATTGTAAATATGTTCTTGAGTGGTGAGTTTTTTTGTGAACACCATTTCCTTCTTGCTCAATCATGTATTTAATTACATCATTGGATATGCGGTTATTGATAGCCATAGACACAGGGTCATGAAAACCCGCATTTTGTTCAGCAGGATTGTGACCCTTAGCGATTTCGGCTTTCAAAGTTTCTAAAGTTGGTTTTGCACGCCAAAAACTTGCAGTCAATAAGGTGTTGTCCTGTGCTTTAGCAAAAAGTGCTGATGCTAATAGTAAAATGGATAAAAGTGACTTCTTCATATTTTGATATTAACGTTATACTTTGTTAATTTTATTTAAATTAATTCTAAATAACAAAAGTATGAAATTTTATATTCTTTAAAAACTTTTAAGCTTCTAAATCAAAGTTTGAATTAAAGTTTTTCGGATTGCGTCACTTTTTGATATTATGATTTTGTTAATAACAGCATTTTTACATACGAATTGCATATAAAATACAGTAGTTCTTATCTTTGCCGCTGATGATGCGTCTCCTACATGTAATAGCTTTATTGAGCTACCTCAACATTTTATGTTTTGAGGTCAAATATTGTTATGCGCAGAATTTGGAGACTATTGCAGTAGGCGAAACTTTTATTGAAGTCGTACTTGAAGATGTACTAAATCTTCACCACAATGAAGAAGCAGAGAAAGTTCCTGAAATCATGTATGACGATTATCGGATTTTTGCTTTATCATTAGGGCTTCTTCCAATAGTATTATACTTCTCTTGGATATTACGTCGTATTTTTGCTTCAAATGAACAGATAAAGCATACCATTTATTATTTAAAAAGGTTAATTCTTCCCGGATATTATACCTTTCTATATCGGTATCGTCCTTTCTAACTACACTATTCTTATTTAAATACATCTAAACCGAGCTATTTACACCAAATGGTTTGGGTTTTCCTATATATTTTTTATTGAAAATCATTTTATTAACTATGAAAATCAAACGTCATTGGTACCCTATTTTGAGCTGTGCACTCGTTTTTACAGCGTGCACGAATGCAAAAGAAAAAGACACAAAAGAGGTCGCTAAAGAAGTTCCTGTTGCAAACTTAGTGCAAATGGATACTGTTATTTACAAAGAATATATTGCCGATATTCAATCGCAACGTAATGTAGAATTGCGTTCAAGATTAACAGGTTTTTTAAATAAAATATACGTCGATGAGGGTGCTCATGTTCGTAAGGGACAAGTGCTTTTCTCTTTGAACGATGAAGAATATAAAGCCGATTTAGCACAAGCGCAGGCAGCATTGAATAATGCTAAAGCGGAAGTAAAGAAAGTAGAGCTGGAAATTGAAAGAACAAAAAAGCTTGTTGATAAGAAAATTGTAAGCACTACAGAAGCTGATTTGTTGGAGGTGCAGCTACGTGCAGCTTTATCAAAAGTAGAAGAGGGGGAAGCAATTCTCAATCAAGCGCGTACAAAATTAAGTCATACCCTCATCCGTGCACCTTTTGATGGTCGCATTGACCGTATTCAATTGAAAGAAGGTTCTTTATTGACAGAGGGAGCTTTAATTACTACGATTTCTGATTTGGACAGAGTTAATGTATACTACAATATTTCGGAGTCAGAATATTTGGCTCTAGCAACGGATTCTAGCTTCAAGAAAAATGCATTCAAACAAGAAGTTAAATTGATTCTAGCGAATGGAGAAATATATCCTTATCCAGGAATTGCCGAATTGGTGGAGAGTGAATTTGAAGCGAGCACAGGTTCTATTTCTTTGCGAGCGCGTTTTGATAATCCAGCAGGATTGTTGAAACATGGTGCTTCTGGAAGAATTGCTGTGCCTACAAGTACAGGAGATCTGACTTTTGTGCATCAAAAATCTGTATTGGAAATTCAAGACAAAGCATATGTGTATGTTTTAGGTTCGGATAACAAGATTAAAATGACTCCATTCCAGAATGGTCAACGTGTTGGTCATTATTATATTGTTGAGAACGGATTAGAACCTAATAGTAAAGTTGTCTTTGAAGGTGTGCATGCCTTGCGTGATGGCATGTCTATTCAACCAAAAGAAGTTAACAATTCGCAAGGAGGGATGAAATAGATGTTCGAAACGTATATTAGGAGACCAATACTTTCTTTGGTTATCTCCATATTTATTACATTATTGGGATTGTTGGCCTTATTTACCTTGCCTATTACACAATTCCCAGATATTGTTCCGCCATCTGTGGTTGTCACAGCGAATTACACGGGTGCCAATGCCGAGGTGAGTACCAATGCGGTAGCTATTCCGTTGGAAAGAGCTATTAACGGTGTGGCTGGTATGACCTCCATGAATACGGTATCAACGAATAATGGAACAACATTAATACAAGTATTCTTTAAAGTAGGTGTCGATCCAGATATTGCTGCGGTAAACGTGCAAAATAGGGTTACAACTGTTTTGGATGAACTTCCAGAAGAGGTTATCAAAGCAGGGGTGACTACCGAGAAAGAGGTGAATTCCATGTTGATGTACCTCAATCTTTTCACGGATGATGTGACCGCTGATGAGCGATTCATTTATAATTTCACGGATATTAATATCCTCAAAGAGTTAAAACGTATTGAAGGTGTTGGTTTTGCACAGATTATGGGTGCAAAAGATTACGCGATGCGTATTTGGGTAAAACCAGATCGTTTGTCGTCATACTCGATTTCTACAGAAGAATTGGTAGAAGCATTGCGTCGTCAGAATATTGAAGCTGCACCAGGACAAACGGGTATTTCGTCAGATAAAGCGCGTAACATGCAGCAATATGTATTACGCTACCCAGGTAAATTTACGGAAGTAGCGGAATACGAAAATATTCCAATTCGAGCGAATGCTGATGGTTCAATTATCCGTGTGAAAGATATTGCGGATGTAGAATTTGGTTCTTTAGACTATGAAATGGTTTCCAAAACGGATGGTCAACCATCTGCATCTATCATGTTGAAACAATTGCCAGGGTCAAATGCGCAGGAGGTTATCCAACGCGTGAAGGATCGTATGGAAGAATTGAAAGGTTCAACGTTCCCTCCGGGAATGACCTATACAATGGGCTATGATGTTTCACGTTTCTTGGATGCATCTATTTCTAAAGTTATTTGGACTTTGATTGAAGCATTTATCTTGGTATTCATCGTGGTATTTGTGTTTCTTCAAAACTTCCGCGCTACTGTTATTCCAATTCTAGCAGTTCCTGTGTGTTTGATTGGTGCGCTATTTTTCATGCAAATGATGGGTTTCTCTATCAACTTATTGACATTATTTGCATTGGTATTAGCTATTGGTATTGTGGTCGATAATGGTATTGTCGTGGTAGAGGCGGTTTATGCTAAAATGGAAGAAGAGCATATGCAACCATTAGAAGCTACATTGGCGGCTATGAAAGAAGTGGGAACAGCGGTAATTGCGATTACGTTAGTTATGTCAGCTGTATTTGTTCCTGTAGCATTCCTGTCAGGGCCTGTTGGTGTTTTCTATCGTCAGTTCTCCTTGACTTTGGCGGCATCTATTGTTATTTCAGGTATTAATGCATTGACATTGACACCAGCATTGTGTGCCTTGATTTTAAAATCACCACATGACGCGAAAGAAAGCAATGGTTTAATGGCTCGATTCTTTAAAGGGTTTAATCACTATTACGAGAAAATTGCTGGAGGATATAAAGGTTTATTAAATAAAATCGCAGGACGTCGCACAATTACATTGGCCACATTGGTTGGAATGTTTGTGTTGACTTATGGTACGATGTCTATTGTTCCTTCTGGATTTATTCCGACAGAAGACCAAGGTATGGTATACGTTGCGGTGACAACGCCTCCAGGCGCTACTGTGGATCGTACAGAAGCTGTGTTGGATGAAGTAGACCGAATTGCACGTGAGATGGATGTGGTAGAAACTGTGTCCACTTTAGCCGGATATAGTATCGTAACGGAAGTATCTGGTGCATCCTATGGTATGGGGATGATTAACTTAAAAGCTTGGGATGATCGTAAGGAAACTGTCGATGATGTTATGGCGATATTGCGAGAAAAAACAGCACATATTGCGGACGCTACAATAGAATTTTTCCCTCCACCTACAGTTCCCGGATTTGGTAACTCTTCAGGTTTTGAAATGCGTCTTTTGGATAGAAGCGGAAATGAAGATTTAAATCAAACCGCTGTTGTGGTGAATGATTTTATTAGAGCATTGGAAGAAGATGATGTTATCGAATCTGCAAGTACAACCTTTGACGTGGGTTTTCCGCAATATATGTTGGAAATAGATTATGATTTGGCTGCCAAAAAAGGAATTTCGGTAGAGAATGCAATGAATACATTGCAAACTTTATTGGGAAGTCAGTATGCAACCAACTTTATCCGTTATGGACAGATGTACAAAGTAATGGTGCAGTCTGATGCATTTACACGTCAAAAGCCAGAAGATGTTTTAGCGCTTTATGTCAAAACAGCCGATGGCGAAATGGTTCCTTACTCGTCATTCTTAACGATGAAACGTGTATATGGTCCAGAGCAAATCACACGCTACAATATGTTTAATTCTGCGATGATTACGGGGCAAGCAGCAGCAGGATTTAGTTCGGGTCAAGCGATTGAAGCGGTAGAGCGAATTGCAGAAACTTTACCACAAGGTTTTGAAATTGAATGGTCAGGTATGACGCGTGAGCAGAAAATTTCGGGTAATCAAGCTGCATATATTTTCTTATTGTGTCTTGTTTTCGTGTATTTATTATTAGCTGCACAATATGAAAGTTTTTTATTGCCTATGCCAGTTATTTTGTGTCTTCCAGCGGGTTTGTTTGGTGCGTTCTTATTCTTGAAAGTTTTGGGATTAGAGAACAATATCTATGCACAGGTGGCATTAGTCATGCTAATTGGATTGTTGGGTAAGAATGCGATTTTGATTGTGGAATATGCGAATCTAAAACGTAAACAAGGCATGGATGTATTGACCGCTTCCATAGAAGGTGCGGTAGCGCGTTTGCGTCCAATTTTGATGACTTCATTTGCATTCGCTGCGGGTTTGATTCCATTGATGTTGGCTACAGGTGCTGGAGCGTTAGGAAACCGAACAATCGGTACGGCATCAGTAGGAGGGATGGTGATCGGTACTATTATCGGTGTGATTGTAATTCCTGGTTTGGTGGTTTTATTTTCTAAAAGAAAGAAAGCTAAAATAACTAAAGCGGCTACAGTGATCGCGATTTTCAGCTTATTTTTTTCAGCTTGTTCTGTTCCGAAGAAAATGACTGAACAAGAGCTGAAAGCAGAGCTTCAAACTGATGCAATTCAAATACTGACTGATTCTATTAGTTTAGCTGACATAAAATGGAATTCCTTTTTTAAAGATCAGCACTTAGTTGATTTAATCAACATAGGGTTAGAAAATAATCAAGATTTAAGACAAGCAATTCACCGTATAGAAATCGCACAAGCGAATTTCAGACAGCGTAAATCGGCATTATTGCCTACATTGGATGCGGCGGTCGAAGGTGGAATTCGCAAGTACGGGCATTATACAGAGTCCGGTATAGGTAACTATGATTCTAACTTTTCTGAAAACCTGACGGCTGATGAAAAATTGCCAGAGCCATTTATTCCAGATTATTTTGTAGGTGTTAGGTCTTCTTGGGAAATTGATATTTGGGGTAAACTTCGTCAACGTCGTGAAGCTGCTTATTTAGGTTATTTGGTGGAAAATGAAGCTAAACGTCTCGTAGAAACTGAACTTATAACCAGTATTTCATCTGCTTATTTTGAATTAATCGCTTGGGATAGAAAGGTGAAAGTTTACGACCGTAATATTGTCTTGCACGAGCGTGCTTTGGAAATCATCGAAGCACAAAAGGAAGCAGGGCGCTCGGATGAATTGGCTGTACAACAGTTTAAATCTATTTTGGCAGAATCTCGTGCGAATAGAGCTTTGGCATTGCAAGAGATTGTTAAGAATGAGCACCAAATCAATCAATTGTTGGGTAGGGTGTATCAACCCATCAAAAGGTCGGAAGATGCTGTGTTAGAAAATAGTTTGTTTGCAGAAATGACTTTGGGCTCTTTTGATCAATTAATTTCCAATCGTTTGGACATTCGTCAAGCTGCATTTGATTTGAAACGTGAATACCGGGAGCTGGATGCTGCACGATTATCATTTTTGCCATCCGTAGCGATTAGTCCTTATTTGGGATTACAATCTTTCAGCTTTGATAAATTATTCAACTTAGATAAATCTGTGGCTTATGGTCTATTTGGCGGAGTTACTATGCCGATTTTGCGTCAGCGTGAATTGAAATCGCAATATGAAGTGATGAAAGCACAGTACGGCATTGTTTTTTTGGAGTATGAGAAAAAAGTATTGAATGCTGTGAATGAAGTGTCACTTGCGGTGGAGACACAAAAGCTTCTCGCCAATCGAGAGCAATTGGTAGATGATCAAGTTAACGCTTTAGTAGCTTCTACAGAAGCGGCAGAAGAATTGTTCATTGCTGGACGCGTAAGCTATTTGGATATTATCTCCGCACAAAAAGGAGTTGTCCAAGCACAAATTACAAAAGTGGATATTCAGCGTGAAGATTTATTAAATCAAATCGTATTGTATAAGGCACTTGGTGGTGGTTGGAATTAATCTGTTAATAATTAACAATTTGTGTAAAAAGTCTCTCGATCTCGAGAGACTTTTTACATTTTAAATCGTCTATGATATATTTTTTGGCTTATTCTTTGTTAAAGACTGTTAAAAAACAATAAATTATTAGTTGCATATATTCCAATTTTTATATAATTGTAACAATTTAGTTACGATTATATTTAGAAAAGGACTCAGCATGATTAGAAGATTCAGCTCAAAATTTAATTTATCAGCCCTATTACTTATAGTATTTACAAGTGTAATTCTCTCTAGTTGTAATCAAGGCAAAGCCACAGAAAAAGAAAATACAGACAAACCTCTAGCGCTCCCAGTGCATGTGGCTGACACAAGTGATGCAGAAACCATCAAAAATTATATCGGTACCATTGAGGGAAAGGTCAATGTTGAAGTGAGACCTCAAGTAGAAGGCTTGTTGCAGGAAATTTATGTTGATGAGGGAACTTTTGTGACCAAGGGACAAAAACTATTCAAAGTAGATGCGTCAGCTTATTAAGAGGTATTAAATAATGCGATTGCCAACCAAAACGTAGCGAAAGCTAAATTAGAAAATGCCAAACTGGAAATTGAAAGGCTAAAGCCTTTGGTCGACAATGAAGTAATTTCAAACGTAAAATTAAAATCTGCGAAATCCGATTACGATGTTGCGAAAGCGTCGGTTGATCAAGCTACAGCAGCAGTAGGTAGTGCAAAAATCAATCAAGGATTTACCATCATCACGGCTCCTGTGAGTGGTTATATTGGTCGTATTCCTAAAAGAATCGGAAATTTGGTGTCTAAAAGTGACAAAGAGCCTTTGACGGTACTTTCGGATGTACAAGATGTGTATGTCTATTTTTCAATGAACGAATCTGATTTTCTTTATTTTTCTAAATTGAAAATCAAAGAAGATAGCATAAAGGGCATTGCTCGAAATAATAATTCACTTAATTTTCCGGATGCAACTTTGATAATTGCAGATGGTGAGGAATATTCTGCAAAAGGTGTTGTGGATGCCATTAATGGTCAGGTTGATCGTACTACTGGTGCTATTTCACTGCGTGCTTCTTTCCCAAATAGAGATAATATTCTGCGTAACGGTAGTACGGGAACATTGAAGATTTCTGAAATCAAAAAAGGTGTAATTCAAATTCCTCAAGTTGCGACGAGTGAATTACAAGATAAAACTTTTGTTTATGTTCTAGATGATCAAAATCGTGTTACTCGCAAAGTTATCAATATCGCTGGTACTAGTAAGAGTAACTATATCGTGTCAAGCGGTGTGGAATTAGGAGATCGTGTTGTGTTAACAGGTCTTGATAAAATCTCTGAAGGAACGAAGGTTCTTCCTATTCATCAATAATCTTTAAATCATACGTTTTTGCTCTGCTGATAGGCAGAGTTAGCATTGCTATGTCTTAAAACAATCCATAATTATGCTAAAAACCTTTATAAATCGCCCTGTATTGGCAACGGTAATGTCATTAGTCTTGGTAATCTTGGGATTAGTAGGTTTGAAAACTTTGCCTATTACCAGATTTCCAGAGATTGCGCCACCAAGTGTGGTTGTATCGTTAAGTTATCCAGGAGCAAATTCGGAAACCGTTGCAGAGAGTGTGCTTCTTCCGATCGAAGAGGCAATAAATGGGGTAGAGGATATGATGTACATTCGTTCATCTGCGACTAACTCAGGCTCAGGTAGCGTGCAAGTATTTTTTAAAACAGGAACAAATCCTGATATCGCTTCTGTGAATGTTCAAACACGAATTTCAAAAGCAATCAGTGCCATTCCAGCTGAGGTTAATGATAATGGTATCACAGTCCAACCACGTCAGAGTGGAGCCATCATGACTATAAATATCTTTTCGGATAGAAAGGATACAGTTTATGATGAGACATTTTTGCAGGCATTTGCGCAAATCAATCTAATTCGTCCATTGCTTCGCGTAGATGGTGTGGCGCAGGTTTCACGTGTCGGCGCGCGCGATTATTCGATGCGCGTATGGCTGAATCCAGAGAAAATGGCTGTTTACAATATTATTCCGCAGGATATAACCAAAGCTTTGAATGATCAAAACTTTGAGATAGCTCCAGGTAAATTTGGTGAAACGTCAGACGAAGTTTTTGAGACTGTCATCAAGCACAAGGGTAGATTCAGCAAGCCCGAGGAATTTGAAAATATGGTAATCAAAACCAATATAGATGGCTCTGTACTCTATCTTCGTGATATCGCACGAATAGAATTTGGAGCTACGAACTTGGGTAGTGATAATAAAGTGAATGGGCATCCAGGTCTTACATTAAATATTACACAAACTAGTGGTTCTAATGCGCACGAGATAGATATCGCGGTACGCGAAGTATTGGATGAAATTTCTAAATCTTTTCCTGAAGGTATTAAATATGATATTTCTTACAGTGTGCGTGATCAGATTGATCAATCTATTAATCAAGTAAAAAGTACCTTATTTGAGGCTTTTATTCTAGTTTTTATTATTGTATTTATCTTTTTGCAAGATTTTAGATCGACATTGATTCCAGCTATCGCAATTCCGGTTTCGCTGATTGGTACATTTTTCTTCTTGAGCCTTTTGGGTTTTTCGTTGAATGTATTAACCATGTTTGCGCTGGTGTTGGCTATTGGTATTGTAGTGGATGATGCGATCGTCGTAGTGGAAGCTATCCACCAAAAGATACATGAAACGGGTATGCGTGCGAAGGAAGCTACGTTGGAAACGATGTCCGAAATCACAGGAGCTATTGTTTCCATTACGTTGGTAATGGCTGCGGTGTTTTTGCCTGTAGGATTTATGGAAGGTCCTGCTGGTATATTCTATCAGCAATTTGCGTATACATTGGCCACTGCAATTCTGATATCCGCGTTTAATGCATTGACCTTATCTCCTGCATTATGTGCGCTGTTGTTAAAACCTGTACATCCCCAAGATATTGAAGAGGAAATAAAGCTAAACAAATTTCAAAAATATAGAAATCGTTTTTTTACAGCGTTTAATGCCTCGTTTGATCGATTTACCAATAAGTATATAATTGGAGTAAAATATTTGTTGAAAAAGAAAGTTGTTGCATTTGGGGGATTAATTCTTGTGACAATTATAGGTGTTGGATTATTGTATTTTACGCCAAAGTCATTTATTCCTACAGAAGACGACAGCTTCGTAACGTATTCTTTGGCTATGCCTCCCGGCGCATCTTTAGCGCGTACGACAGAAGTATTGCGCCGTGCAGATAGTATCTTGAAAAAGCGTGAAGACATTGAGGGAATGACCACTGTATCTGGTTTCAATGCTTTAGATGGTGGTACAAGTGCGGCTTTCGCAGCGGGCTATATTAATGTGAAACCGCACAAAGAGCGCAGTTCTATAAAAGACATAAATGATTTTATGGATACGATTCGCCATGATTTATCGGTTATCAACGAAGCTTCTTTCAAGGTTTTTCCACGACCTACTGTTCAGGGATTTGGTGATTTTGCAGGTGTGCAATTAGTGCTACAAGATAGATTGGGGGGTGATATTCGTGATTTTGATGTGGTTGCAGATTCTTTTATCAATAAAATCAATGGACTTGAAGAGGTTGACAATGCTTATACATCATTCAAGTCCAATTTTCCACAATACGAAGCGGATATCGATGTGGTCAAAGCGAAGAGTATGGGGGTCGATATAAAAGACATGATGAATACGATTCGTATGTATTTTGCACGTGTAAGTGCTGGTGATTTTAACCGTTTTGGTCGTACGTATCGTGTTTACATGCAGTCAGATTTTGAGCATAGAACGGATCCGGAATCGTTGAATTCTATTTTTGTGAGAAATAAAGACGGGAAAATGGTGCCAGTTGGTACGTTGATGACATTGAATAAAGTGGTGGGGCCAGAATCGATCTCTCGCTATAATTTATACAACTCGATAACTGTGAATGTCAATCCTTCTTCTGGATATAGTACAGGTGATGTGATGAAAGCCATAGAAGAATTGGCTGGAGATCAATTGCCCGGTAATTACGGTTACGAGTGGACTGGGATGTCTTACGAAGAAAGTAAATCTGGCAGACAGACTGTACTGATTTTCGGGCTAAGTATATTGTTTATTTACTTTTTGCTCGCAGCACAATATGAGAGCTATATTTTGCCTTGGGCAGTCTTGCTTTCTGTTCCAGTTGGATTGATCGGTGTGTTTTTAACCGTGTTGGCTGTAGGATTAGAGAATAACATCTATGTTCAAGTCGGCTTAATCATGCTAATTGGATTGCTTGCCAAAAATGCTATTTTGATAGTAGAGTTTGCAGTACAGCAGCGTGACAAAGGCAAATCAATTTATCAGTCTGCCATTGAAGGTGCTAGATTGCGTCTTCGACCAATATTGATGACCTCTTTAGCATTTGTTGCGGGATTAGTGCCATTGATGTGGTCTGTAGGGCCATCTGCGATTGGTAATCATTCTATTAGTTTTAGTGCGGTAGGAGGAATGTTGTCTGGTGTAGCGTTAGGGATTTTTATTATCCCTGTATTGTTTGTTGTGTTCAAGACTTTGGATGAACGCGTGAAGTTCAAAATGAATAAGTAATATGATGACGAAATTTTCATACAGATTTATCTTTTATATAATAGGATGTAGTTTGATATTTAGTTGTAAGGTTGGTGCAAAATACGAACGGCCTAATCTGAATACACCAAATGAATTTAGAGGTGCTACAGCTACATCCGCTACGGATAGCTCTTTAGCTCGCGTCAATTGGAGGGAATTTTTTAATGATCCACACCTGATTGGTCTAATTGATTCAGCGTTAAGCAATAATTTTGATATGCGTATCGCGTTGAAGAATATTGAAATAGCAAATAGAAATTTGAGAATCAATAAATTAAATTATTTACCTAGTGTTGAAGCAAACATTGGTACTGTGAATAAGCAATATCGATCGGAAGATTTTTATGCTTCGCCTTCGTCAAAATGGTATGAGCACAAAGGTGAAAAGGCGCCTTCGTCATTATTTGGGTATCAATCTCAGTTTTCTACAGGCTTGGAGTTTAGTTGGGAATTAGATATATGGGGTAAAATCGCACATGAAGGCGATATCCTAAAATCTGATTGGCTCAATTCACAAGAAGCACGCAATGCCGTGCAAACAAAGCTTATTGCGGATATTGCTACGGGTTATTTTAATCTATTGAAATTGGATGCGCAAATAGAAGTCGCAAAAAGAAATTTGCGGTTGAACGACAGTACATTACGAATGATTAAGTTGCAATTCGAAGCGGGCGAAATCACAGCTTTGGCGTTGCAACAGACAGAATCACAGCGTCTTGTGGCGGCTTCTATGGTTCCGGATTTAGAGAAGGAAATCATTATTCAGGAGAATGCACTTCGCGTATTAATTGGAGAAATGCCAAACAATATTGCTCGCGGCGACTCCCTACATCACAAGCTAGTTAATTTCCAAGATGAAATTTCTCTAGGAAGTCCATTGGAAATAATTCGTGCTAGACCAGATATTAAATCCGCTGAATATGATTTGATTGCTGCAAATGCAAATATGAATATTCAACAAATTATGCGTTACCCACAATTGAGTCTGAGTGGTGTGTTCGGTGTAAATGCGATGTTGCCAAAAAATTGGTTTAATATACCAGGAGCTTTGTTAGGAGGGATTGCAGGCGAATTGACTGCGCCGGTATTCAAAAATAAAAAGCTGAAAAACAAATTTGAAATCGCTAAGATCGAACGTGATAAAGAAGAGTTGAATTTCCAGCGCACTGTGATGGAGGCAGTATCCGAAGTTTCAAATACAATAACGACAGTAGAGAAACAAAAGGAACAATTATTACTTTCCCAACAGCGTGTCAATAATTCTGAGTTAGCAGTGAAGAATGCGTCTTTATTATTTAGGAGTGGTTATGCTACATACTTGGAGGTTATAACAGCGCAAAGCAATGCATTAAAAAGTGAGCTGGATTTGGTGGAGTTAAAACAGAAACAACTGAATACCTATGTGGGCTTATATCGCGCTTTAGGTGGTGGATGGGAATAGTTTGAATGTGTTGATTAAAAATAATTCACATATACACAATAAGTTATGGCTTATTTCGTTTTTATTTTCCCGGGATACTTGTTTTGTATTACAATTCTTCCCTATCTTTGCACCACTCCGCAAGGGAGGAGCGGTTCTTCGGAACATGAAATACGGGGGTTAGAGACTGTTTAAACTGAGAAATCGGGAAAAACAAAACGAAAAAAAAATCTTCAAATAAAATTTGCGGATTAAAATAAAGTTTCTACCTTTGCAGTCCCGACGGAAACGAAGGGAAGACAAAAAAGCTAAGTACAGCAGTAATGCTCGAAATATAAGAAGAAGCGCGATGCGGATTCGATAGAAGTTCTTTAAGAAAATGATCATGTAGCGTAACGAGTAGTTTGAGAAAGACGAAAGTTATAAAA
>NZ_VIQM01000074.1 GCF_008520265.1 Sphingobacterium cavernae | reverse complement strand
TTAATGCATCGATACCTATATTTAAATGTGTTTCCACAAATTTTTCGGTTACGGATAGATCTGAAGCTGCAGTTTTGACACCTTCGGGAACCATCGGTTGATCCGAAACAAGTAATAAAGCTCCTGTCGGAATTTTGTTTGCAAATCCTACACTAAAGATTGTTGCGGTTTCCATATCGACAGCCATCGCACGGATGGATTTCAAATATTTTTTAAATGCTTTGTCATGTTCCCACACGCGACGGTTGGTTGTATATACAGTTCCTGTCCAATAATCGCGTTCATGATCTCTTATAGTAGTAGAAATTGCTTTTTGCAAGGCAAAAGAGGGAAGAGAAGGGACTTCTGGTGGAAAATAATCATTCGATGTACCTTCGCCACGAATAGCAGCGATAGGCAATATCAATTCCCCAACAGCAATTTTCTTTTTCAAACCTCCAGTCTTTCCTAAGAAAAGAACAGCTTTAGGATCTATAGCGGTTAGCAAATCCATTACTGTTGCCGCCATCGGACTACCCATGCCGAAATTGATAATCGTAATACCATTAACTGTACAGGCTTGCATGGCTTTATCTTCACCATATATCGGCGCATCATCGTGCATAGCCGAAAACATTTTTACATATTTTGAAAAGTTGGTTAGTAAGATATATTCCCCAAATTCTTCTAAGGGCTTGCCCGTATAGCGTGGCAACCAATTTTCAACAATCTCTTCTTTTGATTTTAGTCCTGGTGTTATTGGACTTTCAACTGATTTTTGTTTTTTCGACATAAGCAATTGTTTAAATTATATATTGCAAAAATCCCTCACTTTTTAGGAGTGAGGGATTCTTTATTGTTACGCTACTTTCAATTTTTTGATATCAGATTTTGCAAACTTATTCTTTGCATAATCGAGCGTAATATGTAATGTTTTGTCCTCACTATTTTCTTTGCTGGACGGTATTTCAAACATGGCATCCAGCATAATCGCCTCGCAAATGCTACGTAAGCCACGTGCACCCAATTTGAATTCCCACGCTTTGTCTACGATAAAGCTATACACTTCTTTGTCAAATACTAAATCTACTCCCTCGTATTCAAATAACTTAATGTATTGTTTGATTAAAGCGTTTTTAGGTTCTGTCAAGATGCTTAACAATGTCTCTTTATCCAACGGATTCAAGTGTGTCAATACTGGAAGACGACCAATCAATTCTGGAATCAAACCAAAATTTTTCAAATCTTGAGGTGTGATATATTTGTATAGATTGTTTAAATCTACATCTTCCTCTTCTTCCAACATTTTGAAACCAACAGTTTGTGTTCTCAAACGGTTAGCGATTTTTTTCTGAATACCATCGAATGCACCACCACAAATAAATAAGATGTTACTTGTGTTGACAGAAATCATTTTTTGATCTGGGTGTTTACGACCACCTTGAGGTGGTACGTTTACATTTGTACCCTCTAATATTTTCAATAGAGCCTGCTGTACACCTTCACCAGATACGTCACGTGTGATACTAGGATTATCGCTTTTACGCGCTATTTTATCAATCTCATCGATATAAATAATACCTCTTTCGGCAGCAGCTACATCGTAATCCGCAGCTTGCAGCAAACGCGTCAAAATACTTTCAACATCTTCACCAACGTAACCAGCTTCTGTCAATACTGTAGCATCTACGATAGAAAAAGGAACATTTAATATCTTGGCAACAGTTTTTGCCAATAATGTTTTACCTGTACCCGTTTCACCAACGATGATCAAGTTTGATTTTTCGATTTCAGTTTCGTCAGCAGATGATTTTTGGTTCAATCTTTTGTAGTGATTGTATACCGCTACAGAAATAACTTTCTTCGCATCATCTTGACCGATTACATATTGATCCAAGTGCTGTTTAATCTCTAATGGACGAATTAATTTTAATGTCGTTTGTAGAGATTTGTTTTTTCGCTGATTCAATTCTTCTGCTAAGATTTCTCCAGCTTGAGTCACACAACGATCACAGATATGCGCTCCGTCACCAGCAATAAGCATTAAAGCTTCGTTTTTACTGATGCCACAAAAAGAGCATTGTATATCTTTTTGATTTTTACTCATTTTATTTATTGTCTTTTCTTGGTGCTAACACCTCATCAATCATTCCAAATTCTTTGGCTTCTGCAGCTTTCATCCAGTAATCACGGTCAGAAGATTTTTCTACCCATTCGTACGATTGACCTGAATGATCCGAGATGATGGTGTATAATTCTTCTTTCAATTTCATCATTTCACGCAAATTGATTTCCATATCTGATGCTACCCCTTGCGCGCCACCTGAAGGTTGATGAATCATCACACGTGAATGTCTTAATGCAGCACGTTTTCCTTTTGCGCCAGCAACTAACAATACAGCACCCATCGAAGCCGCGATACCTGTACAGATAGTCGCTACATCTGGTGTAATATATTGCATAGTGTCATAGATTCCTAAACCTGCGTATACACTACCACCTGGGGAGTTAATATAGATTTGAATATCTCTTTTTGCATCTGTAGATTGCAAGAATAACAGCTGAGCCTGAATAATGTTTGCTACTTGATCATTAATTCCGTCACCTAAGAAAATAATGCGATCCATCATTAAGCGTGAGAAAACGTCCATTTGTGCAACATTTAACTGGCGTTCTTCCACAATGTAAGGCGTCAAGTTTGTTGGCATTTTCGTCTCTACTCTAGAGATAAATCCATCCACATGTTGGCTACCAATTCTGTGGTGTTTTATTGCATATTTTCTGAATTCGTTTTTATCTATATTCATATGTATAATATTTCTATTCCCTAAAATTAAGACTAAATATAAATTCTTTTTGTGAAATACAAATAAAATTTATGTCTCTAAAATGTAATTTGGAAGATCATCAATAAATTGATAGCTGTTGTCTTCAAAATTAACCCTGCAAAAGTAATGTTCTATGCCGTTGCTGACTAATAACAAGGGTATTTTATGCTTGCTATTGTACGAACTGATTTGTTCAAATGTTTTTGTATTTATCTTTACCTCAGGAGCTTTAAATTCAGCAAGAATCACTTTTTCACCTTTAGTATTGTAGATAATTAAATCCGAACGCTTTTGCAAATCATTCAAAATTAGTCCGCCTTCGATTTTCATTAAAGTCTTTGGATATTTTTTGTATTGATGCAAAAAATGTACCCAATGCTGTCTTACCCATTCTTCTGGTGTCAATACCAAATTCTTCTTACGCAATACATCAAAAATGTATATTTTGTCGTTAATGCGCGAAAGTTTAAGTGGAGTGGGAGGTAAGTTTAATGGGACAGGACTAAACATACACAAAGGTAATGAATTACTGTCAAAATTAGAAATGCTTACGTCTTTGAATATTCCACAATTCCCAAATGTTTCGTAATAAATAGTTAATTTCGCGATGTTATGAAAGTACAAGAAATACTTAGCGCAATAAAACAACGTAAATACAAGTCTTTGTATCTGTTGCATGGAGAAGAATCGCATTATATTGATGTGATTTGTGACGCTATAGAAAGTACGGTATTGAATGACGCGCAGAAAGGGTTTGACCAAACGATTCTTTACGGTAAGGATGTTGATTTTTCGACAATCATTAGCGCAGCAAAACGCTATCCGATGCTAAGTGATTACCAAGTCATCATTGTCAAGGAAGCGCAAGGATTAAAGTGGAAAGGAGAAGATGGCGTAGAAATGTTGGCCAAATATGTAGAAAATCTTACTCCTACGACTATTTTAGTTTTTGCGTATAAGCACGGTAAGTTTGATAAACGGACGAAACTTTATAAAGCGATAGAAAAAGCTGGAATTGCTTTTGAATCCGAAAAATTATACGACAATAAAGTTGCACCTTGGATTGTTGATGAAATTCAAAGTCAAGGTCGAAAGATTCATCCACAAGCCGCAGCTTTGATGGCTGAATATTTGGGAACTGATTTGTCGAAAGTGGCTAACGAAGTCCAAAAATTAATTCTCAATGTATCTAAAGAGAAAGAGATTTCTGTTCAAGTTATTGAACAAAATATTGGAATAAGTAAGGATTTCAATGTTTTCGAACTGAATAATGCTTTGGGCAAACGTGATGCATTAAAAGCAATTCAAATAGTAGATTATTTTGCTGCGAATCCAAAATCAAATCCAGTCGTTCTGGTAATGGGTACACTGTATGGTTATTTTTCCAAAGTGTTGAAGTACCATTATCTTTCGGACAAATCTTCACAGTCTGCTGCACGCGAATTAGGTGTTTCGCCATTTTTTGTGAAAGATTACGAATATGCAGCTCGTAATTTCAATAAACTCAAATTATTTCATGTAATGACGATTTTGAAAGATTACGATTTAAAGTTCAAAGGTTTGGACGCAGGCCCAAACACTTCGGATGGAGATCTATTGCGCGAAATGATTTTTAAAATTTTAAATTAATATACTTTACATATGAAAAAAATCTTACTTGCATTGGCTTTAGTAAGTTCTTCTTTTGCGCTGAAAGCACAATCTTCAAATTATATGATTATTCAGGGTGGGGGTAATTTAGGTTTTGCTAATGAAGGATATAAAGGTGCTTTCAATGGCTATTCCGCTCACTTTATATTTGGTAAAAATTTTAATGATCGTGCTTATTTGGGATTGGGTTTAGGAAATGAACGATTTAAAGGAACTTATGAGCATATGGAAATTGCGGAATTCGACGCTGTAATTCATACTTACAATTACGACCAAAATTTATTTCCAGTTTTTGTAGATGGACGTTTGCCTTTTGGAGAATTCAATGAAAGTTCTAAGATCGGTATTTTGGCAAATGCAGGTTACGCGCCAAAGCTAAGCGCCCAGTATGATAAAGGTTTTCTATTCAAAGCTGGTTTTTTCTATTTGCATGATACGCCTTATAAAACAAAATGGACGGTTTCGGCGGCTTATGGTTACCAGCAATTGACCAAGAATATCTTTATGAAAGATTTTCAACACCAACATTTTAATATTTCTGTTGGTTTAATGTTTAAATAAGATGAAAGACGGAAAAACAAGAGCAGATATTAAGCCAGGGATGATGGTGAATATCGTGTTGAAAAAAGATCAGCGTACGGGCATATTGACAGAAGGAATAGTGAAAGATTTGTTGACTTCAGCTGCTTTTCACCATCGTGGAATCAAAGTAAGATTGACGGATGGACAAATTGGTCGTGTGCAAGAAATAATAGAAGATGACTTTTAACAAATAATCCATATCCTCTATAAAATTTGTATTTTACTTTTGATTTTTACTTTTTATTTCTAACTTTGTCTCCCGTGAAATTTGATACTTTTGATCCAGTAAATGATGTAATCAACTTCAATGTAAACATTGAAATATCATATATTTGATACGTTTAGCCCATTCGGGCTTTTTTTGTGTCCAAAAATATCGAATGAAGATACGCTACAGAATGAATAATTTATTTTTTACAATATAAAAAATGACCAGCTACAGTAAATTACCCGCAATTTTAGTTTTAGAAGATGGTACTGTTTTTCACGGTAAAGCAGCCGGAAAAATAGGAACAACTACTGGTGAAATTTGTTTTAATACAGGTACTACAGGGTACCAAGAAATCTTCACAGATCCTTCGTATTATGGACAGATCATGGTAACAACCAATGCGCACATTGGTAACTATGGTATTGACGAAGATGATGCTGAATCTAACAAAATTCAAATTGCTGGATTAGTTTGTAAAAACTATAACATTAACTATAGCCGTAAAATGGCGGATAGTTCTATTCAAACTTATTTTGAAGAAGAAAATTTGGTAGGTATCTCTGATATCGATACACGCTCATTAGTACGTCACATTCGTGACAAAGGTGCGATGAATGCTATTATCTCATCAGAAAATTTGGATGCGGAAGCGTTGAAAGCTGAATTGGCTAAGGTGCCTTCCATGGCAGGTTTGGAGCTTTCTTCAAATGTAAGTACTACAGAACCTTATTTCTATGGTGAAGAAGATGCAGCTGTGCGTATTGCAGTATTGGATTTAGGGATCAAACGTAATATCTTAAGAAACTTTGACGCGCGTCAAGTATACGCTAAAGTATTCCCAGCAAAGACTTCATTCGCTGAAATGGAAGCTTGGGGTGCAGATGGTTACTTTATCTCTAATGGTCCTGGTGATCCATCTGCGATGGATTATGCCATCAATACCGTGAAAGAGATCTTAGCAGCAGACAAACCAATGTTTGGTATTTGTTTAGGTCACCAAATCTTAGCATTAGCAAACGGTATTCGTACGCAAAAAATGTTTAACGGTCACCGTGGTATCAACCATCCTGTTAAAAATATAATTGCTAACCGTTGTGAGATTACTTCACAAAATCACGGTTTTGGTGTAGTAAGAGAAGATATCGAAAATTCAGAGAATATCGAAGTTACGCATATCAACTTGAATGATAATTCAATCGAAGGTATCCGTGTGAAAGGTAAAAAAGCTTTCTCTGTACAATACCACCCTGAGTCATCTCCAGGTCCACACGATTCTCGTTATTTATTTGACGATTTCATTAGCATGGTAAAAGCATAATAAAGCATTATTGTATTATATTTTAAAAGGCTCAACATTGAAAAATGTTGAGCCTTTTGTTTTATATTCAAGGAATTACATTGTGTAGGAAATGAATAAAACCTATTATAACAAAATATTTTGGTTGAAATTTTCAAGGTATAATTGCAATAATTCTTTAATTACTAAAAAGGATTCTATTCAATTTTTAGTGATTAGTGCAATGCATGTTTTACTGTTTTTATTTGTAGGATCTCCCTTACAATTGGTTTCTGGAGTTTATATTTTATTAGGTCTCACCGAGCTTTATATTAGGAAATCTTCTTTATCGAGAGCGAAGATTCAGCGTTATACACTTACTCTACTAATACTATTAATTTTGATTCTTATATTAATTCCGATTAGTAGCTTCATAAATGATGTAGTGGTCTAAACAAAAAAATCCCCAAGCTAAGCTTGAGGATTTCTAGTATATATTGTGTATTCGAAAAAGGCTTATTTTTCTTTTTCTTCGTTAATGTCTGTTGAGACTGAATCATCGCTATTTGGATTTTCACCTTTCACTACGATTTCATTTTTCTCTTCATCCAAATCAACAGTCAATAAAGCATTAGATTTTAATTCACCTCGTAGAATTTCTTCTGCGATAGGATCTTCTAAATATTTCTGAATGGCACGCTTCAAAGGACGCGCACCAAAGTTGGTGTCATAACCTTTTTCCGCGATATAGTCTTTTGCTTTATCTGTTAATTGAATACTGTGACCAAGCGATTGTATACGTCCGAATAACGATCTTAATTCAATATCAATGATTTTGAAAATGTTTTCTTTACTCAATGAATTAAATACGATCACGTCATCTACACGATTCAAGAACTCAGGAGCAAATGCACGTTTCAATGCAGTTTCTATCACACCTCTTGAATGCGCATCAGCTTGCGTTTCTTTAGCTGTGGTAGTGAAACCAACGCCTTGACCAAATTCTTTCAACTGGCGAACACCAATATTCGAAGTCATAATGATAATTGTATTTCTAAAATCCACACGACGACCTAATGAATCTGTCAATTGTCCTTCATCCAATACCTGCAACAATAAATTGAATACATCTGGATGCGCTTTTTCAATCTCATCCAATAAGACTACTGAATAAGGTTTACGACGTACTTTCTCTGTTAACTGCCCACCTTCTTCGTAGCCAACGTATCCTGGAGGCGCACCAACCAAACGAGAAACAGCGAATTTTTCCATGTACTCGCTCATGTCTACTTGAATCAGTGAATCTTCTGAGTCAAACATAAAGCGCGCTAATTCTTTCGCTAGCTCTGTTTTACCAACCCCTGTTGGACCTAGGAAAATGAATGAACCTATTGGTTTCTTCGGATCTTTAAGACCAGCACGTGTACGTTGTATCGCTTTAACCAATTTCTGTACAGCATCATCCTGACCAATGATACGACCTTTCATCGATTCGCCCATGTTCAATAGCTTTTGGCTATCCGTTTGGCTTACTCTTTGAACAGGAATACCCGTCATCATGGATACCACTTCTGCTACATTATCTTCGGTAACGGTATAACGTTTGGTTTTCGTTTCCGCTTCCCAAGCCGTTTTTTCTTTTTCTAATTCTTCAAGAAGCTTTTTCTCTGTGTCGCGTAACTTAGCTGCTTCTTCATATTTCTGTGAACGAACAACTTTGTTTTTCTCGACTTTTACTTCTTCGATCTTTTCTTCAATATCAATGATAACTTGAGGAACGTGAATATTTGTCAAGTGTACACGCGAACCCGCTTCATCCAACGCATCGATAGCTTTATCTGGTAAGAAACGATCGGTGATATAGCGTGTTGTCAAAGTCACACAAGCTTCTAAAGCTTCTGCTGTGTAATTCACATTGTGGTGTTCTTCGTATTTATCTTTGATACGATTTAAGATTTCCAATGTCTCATCGTGTGAAGCTGGTTCGATCATCACCTTTTGGAAACGACGATCCAATGCACCATCTTTTTCGATAAACTGGCGATATTCGTCTAACGTTGTTGCACCAATACATTGAATTTCTCCACGCGCCAAAGCTGGTTTGAACATATTCGAAGCATCCAATGAACCTGAAGCGCCACCAGCACCAACGATGGTATGAATCTCATCAATAAACAAGATTACATCTGGTGATTTTTCCAATTCGTTCATGACCGCTTTCATACGCTCTTCGAATTGACCACGGTATTTTGTTCCCGCAACTAGCGAAGCTAAATCCAAGGTCACCACACGTTTGTTGAACAATACACGTGAAACTTTACGTTGAACAATGCGCAATGCTAAA
This sequence comes from Sphingobacterium cavernae, assembly GCF_008520265.1. Classification (GTDB taxonomy): domain Bacteria; phylum Bacteroidota; class Bacteroidia; order Sphingobacteriales; family Sphingobacteriaceae; genus Sphingobacterium; species Sphingobacterium cavernae. The sequence continues at coordinate 10,310 of NZ_VIQM01000074.1, read as the reverse complement.
CCTTCGGCAATAGCTGATTTACCAACACCTGGTTCACCAATTAGAATAGGGTTGTTTTTCTTACGACGCGATAAGATTTGTGAGACACGCTCAATTTCTTTTTCACGACCAACGATTGGATCCAATTTTCCTTCTTCCGCTGCACGTGTTAAATCACGACCGAAATTGTCCAGTACTGGAGTTTTTGACTTGATGTCAGAAACTTTTTTCGGCGCAGAGAAGTTTTCTTGTTCTTCGTAATCGTCATCAGGCGAAGATGATCCAGTTGCTTCGTCTGTGATATTTGTTTTGCTTTGTTCTACTTCGTTTTTGAATAAGTCATAAGAAACACCATATTGCTGCAATATCTGCGATGCAATATTATCTTCATCACGCAAAATTGCAAGAAGCAAATGTTCGGTGCCGATGATATCTGATTTGAAGATTTTAGCTTCTAAATATGTTATTTTAAGGACTTTTTCTGCTTGCTTTGTCAAAGGAACGGATCCTATAGGCGTCCTTGATACAGAAGATCCCTTCACAGCGTCCTCTACCGATTGTCTTATTGCAGCTGTATCAAGATTGATGTTTTTAAGAATTTTGATAGCGATACCATCACCTTCTCGGATAAGCCCAAGCAAGAGATGCTCCGTGCCTATATAATCATGGCGAAGACGCAATGCCTCCTCACGACTATAGGATATAACATCTTTTACTCTTGGTGAAAATTTTGCTTCCATTTAAATACCTTTCTTTATTTTAAGTGAGGGTTTGTATAAAAGTATGAAATAATTAAGAAAACCGCACTTATATTTATTAGAAATTATCAACAATTAAGCCATAAAAATAGTTCGTCAAATTGGCAGTTGAGGTTTGGAAATACTGCAACACACATTACTAGCTCTATTTGTCTATTTTTATTTGGGGCTTTATTTAACTATCTTTGAATTTGCAAAAAACTAGAAAAACTTCAGTATAAAAATATCATATGTCTGACGAGAAAATTATCTTTTCGATGGCTGGCGTAAACAAGATTTACCCACCTCAAAAACAAGTATTAAAAAACATTTATCTATCTTTTTTTTACGGCGCTAAGATTGGTGTTATCGGTTTAAATGGTTCTGGTAAATCTTCATTATTGAAGATTATTGCTGGCTTAGATAAATCTTACCAAGGTGAAGTTGTTTTCTCTCCAGGTTATTCTGTGGGTTATTTAGCTCAAGAGCCAATATTAGATCCAGAAAAAACAGTTCGTGAAATTGTCGAAGAAGGTGTAGCTGAGACTACTGCGATATTAAAAGAATACGAGGAAATCAACGAGAAATTTGGCTTGCCAGAAGTCTATGAAGATGCTGACGCAATGGATAAATTGTTAGCTCGCCAAGGTGAACTTCAAGATAAAATTGATGCGACGAATGCTTGGGAATTGGATTCTAAATTAGAAAGAGCGATGGACGCGTTACGTTGTCCTGAACCAGAGGCAAAGATTGCCAATCTGTCAGGAGGTGAGCGTCGTCGTGTTGCCATGTGTCGTTTATTATTACAAGAACCAGACGTACTTTTGTTGGATGAGCCGACCAACCACTTGGATGCAGAATCAATTGATTGGTTAGAGCAGCATTTACAACATTACAAAGGAACTGTTATTGCGGTGACGCACGATAGATATTTCTTGGATAATGTAGCGGGATGGATTTTGGAATTGGATAGAGGTGAGGGGATTCCTTGGAAAGGAAATTATTCTTCTTGGTTAGATCAAAAAGCAAAACGATTAGCACAAGAAGAAAAACAAGAGACAAAACGTCAGAAGACATTAGAGCGCGAATTGGAATGGGTGAAAATGGCTCCAAAAGCACGTCATGCCAAATCGAAAGCGCGTCTTCATAATTACGAAAAATTAGCATCGGAAGAAACGAAAGAACGCGAAGAAAAATTAGAGTTATTTATTCCGCCAGGACCACGTTTGGGTAATGTCGTGATAGAAGCAAATAATATTTCTAAAGCCTATGGTGACCGTATTTTATTCGAAAACCTAAGTTTCTCTTTACCTCCGGCAGGTATTGTTGGTATTGTAGGTCCAAATGGTGCGGGTAAGACAACATTGTTCCGTTTGATTACGGGTCAAGAACAACCAGATACAGGAGATTTCAAAGTAGGCGAAACAGTGGTTTTGGGTTATGTGGATCAAATGCACGATGATTTAGATCCTGAAAAATCTGTTTGGGAAAATATTACCGATGGAAATGATAACATTTTGTTAGGCAATAAAACTTTGAATTCGCGTGCATACGTTTCGAAATTCAACTTCAATGGTGGAGATCAGCAAAAGAAAGTCGGTGTACTTTCTGGTGGAGAGCGTAACCGTGTTCACTTAGCGATAACATTGAAAAAAGCATCTAACGTATTATTACTGGATGAGCCTACCAACGATATTGACGTAAACACATTACGTGCATTGGAAGAAGGTTTAGAGAATTTTGGTGGTTGTGCGGTAATTATTTCCCACGATAGATGGTTCTTGGATAGAATTTGTACGCATATCTTAGCTTTTGAAGGTGATTCTCAAGTATACTTCTACGAAGGAAACTATACCGAATACGAGGAAAACCGTAAAAAACGCTTAGGTGATGTTGGCCCAAAACGAATTAAATATAAAAAGTTGGTTAAGTAATTTGTAACTAATGAGTTTTGAATCATCTAAGTTACTTGAAGCAATAATCGATACCGCGATTGATGGCATTATTACCATTAGCAATCGCGGTATTGTGGAATCGATAAACCCTGCAGCATTGGAATTGTTTGGGTACTCGGCAGATGAGGTAATAGGAAACAATATTTCGATGTTAATGCCGGAGCCTTATCAAAGTCAGCATGATTCGTATATACACAATTACAAAAGCACAGGAAACAAAAAAATTATTGGGATAGGTCGTGAAGTTTTAGGTCGCCGAAAGGATGGTTCGACCTTCCCATTTCGTTTGGCGGTAAGTGAGGTGTTCTATAAGGATAAAAGTATTTTTACAGGATTTATACACGATTTGTCCAAAGAAAAGGCTGCTGAAGATCGACTTTTACAGCATACTTTGGAGTTGGAAGAAACAGTTCGCCACCGTACCAAAGATTTGATTTCTTCAATATCGGAATTGGAAAGAGCCAAAGCCGATGTGAGCACTTCTTTGGAAAAAGAAAAGGAATTGAATCAGCTGAAATCTCGCTTTGTATCGATGGCTTCTCATGAATTCCGAACGCCATTAAGTTCGGTGCAATTGTCGGCTTCCTTAATCGACAAATACATGGAGCAGCCTAATTTTGAGGCTGTCACTAAACACACGAGCCGTATCAAAAGTGCTGTTCAATTATTGAATAATATATTGAATGATTTTCTGTCGTTAGAAAAGCTGGAGGCTGGTGTTGTTGTTGTGAATCAACAAAGGATAAATGTGGTGCATTTGGGTGAGGAAATCACCGGAGAAATGCAGATGATTTGTAAAAAGAATCAACATATAGTCTATCAACATACAGGTGCAAATGCAGAATTTGAATTGGATGCGCATTTGCTGAAAAGCAGTATCATTAATTTGATTTCTAATGCGATAAAGTATTCTGGCGAAGATACTTTTATCGAATTCACTACCGAAATAACGGATACTGAATGTACTATTGTCATTCGTGACAATGGAATTGGTATACCGGAAGAAGATCAAAAAAATCTCTTCGAACCATTTTTCAGAGCACATAATACCGGAAATATTCCAGGAACGGGTTTGGGTTTGAATATTGTAAAACGATATGTAGCTTTGATGGGTGGAGAATTGGAATATTGGTCAGCTATCCACAAAGGAACTTCTTTCAGAATGACGTTCCAAAAGTAAAAAATCTACACTATGAATAAACGTACTATTTTGATTATCGAAGATAATCTGGAGATAAGGGAGGGAACTGCCGAAATATTAGAACTCACAGGAAGTTACAATGTTTTGACTGCTGAGAATGGCAGAATAGGGGTTGATTTGGCACTTAAGCATGTTCCAGATTTGATTCTCTGTGATATTATGATGCCCGAATTGGATGGTTATGGTGTGTTGTATATGCTGAGTAAACAAGAATCGACTATACATATTCCTTTTATCTTCTTGACAGCAAAGTCGGAGCGTGTCGATATGCGCAAAGCTATGGAAATGGGAGCAGATGATTATTTGGTGAAACCATTTGATGATATTGAATTGCTTAATTCCATTGAAAGTCGTTTACGTAAACGAGATAGCTTACAATCTGTTTTGGAGAAACCAAATGTCCTTAATTTGAGCGAAGAAGATCAGCATGTGTTATTGAATGATGTGGTCAAAGAAGCGCGTGTCAAAGTTTATAAAAAGAAACAGCTGATATACGAAGATGGCGATTCGCCTATCTATGTGTATTATTTGGTAAAAGGGAAAGTTCGTACTTTTTTATATTACCAAGATGGGCGAGAATTGTCCACAAATATTCATACCGATGGACAGTTTTTTGGGTACGAGTCTATATTGTTGAATGAAGGATATACAGAAAGTGCGAGTGCTTTGGAAGATACCGAAGTGGCCTTAATTCCAAAGGAAAAATTCTTTGAATTGATGTTTAATAAACCTGTGATTGCTACAAAATTCATCAAATTACTGTCTGGTAATGTAAAAGAGAAGGAGGAGCAGATGCTTGGTTTTGCATACGATTCAGTGCGTAAACGCGTAGCGAATACATTGGTGCATGTGGCTTCAAAAACTATAGAATCTCCCAATCAGGATGAAATCGTTATTCGTATTTCTCGTGATGACTTAGCTGCATTAGCCGGTACAGCGAATGAAACAATTAGCCGAATGTTAGCTGATTTCAAGGACGAAAAATTGATCATTAAAGAAGGTAACGCGATTCGGATTTATTCCATCGAAAAGCTCAAAAATATAAAGCAGTAAAAAAGTTGAGGCTTACAATCGGAAGCCTCAACTTTTTTATAATGTGATACAAATCATATATTAAGTTGACGTCCTACATTCGTATCCCTTATGTATTGACCTACTTTTGAATCAAGAAAAAAGTACAATAGTTGATGCGAGTAGTTGCTTATAATATTCAAGAGTTTGAGAAAGAAACATTAGCTAAAGCCAACGCAAAGGTTCATGATTTGACGTTGATCTCAAATCCATTGAATCTGGTTACAATACGTTATGCGGTAGGCAAGGAGGTGGTTTTGGTATCTCCACAAGACAATCTTGATCATACATTGTTAGAAGCATTGCATCAGATTGGGGTAAAGAAGATCATTACACGTTCTCATTCTGTTGCTCACATTGATCTTGCGCACGCAGGAAAATTGGGGCTGCATGTTGCAAATACACCTTCCAACGATGAATCAGCAAAAAGTATTGCTACACAGACTATAGAAAATCTAAATAATTGGGTGAACAATAAATGCTTGGGCGTCGCCTGTCATTGTTCTTTTGATTGCTCCAAAAAAACCTCTTCCATTTTTTAAATCATTATCATGGATTACACGAATTTAATAGAAAAATATAATGTGGCAGCTCCGCGTTATACATCTTATCCTACAGTTCCATTTTGGGAAAATGAAGCATTTAATGAGGAAGATTGGAAATCGAATGTCGTAGCTCGCTACAATCAATCAAAAGAACACGGAATTAGTATCTATATACATTTACCATATTGCGAGAGCTTGTGTACATATTGCGGTTGTAATACACGTATTACCAAAAACCACAAAGTCGAGGAGCCTTATATAGATTGTGTGTTGAAAGAGTGGGAAATGTATCATCGCCTCCTTGGGGAAGGCAGTGTTTTAATCCATGAAATACATCTTGGTGGTGGTACGCCCACTTTTTTTCAGCCTGAAAATCTTGAAAAGTTAATTAAAGGAATTCTCAAAGGTAATCGCAAAACCTCGGATGCTAGTTTTTCCTTTGAAGCGCATCCTGCAAATACCACAAGAGAACATTTACAAAGCTTGTATAATTTAGGATTTAAAAGGTTGAGTCTTGGGATTCAGGATTTTGATGAAAAAGTACAATTTGTGATTAATAGACAACAATCGGTAGCTGATGTTTCTCGTGTGATGACGGAAGCCCGCGAAATAGGTTACGAGTCTATTAATTTTGATTTGATTTATGGTTTGCCGCTGCAAACCAAGGAATCTATTCAAATGACTTTGGATGTTTCATTGCAAATGTCGCCTGATCGCATTTCTTTTTACAGTTATGCACATGTGCCTTGGATTAAGCCGGGACAACGACGTTTTACGGAACTAGACCTACCTATCGGAGAGGAAAAGCTAGCACTGTATAATTTGGGTAAGTCACTGATACAAAAGGTGGGTTATGAAGATGTGGGTATGGATCATTTTGCCAAAAAGGAGGATGCCTTATTTATCGCGAATGCGAATGGTACATTGCATCGCAATTTTATGGGGTATGCAGATCAATATACACCGCTAATGATAGGATTAGGTGTTTCGTCCATTTCTGATGCTTGGACAGCTTTTGGACAAAATGTTAAAACTGTAGAAGAATATCATCAATGCATAAATGAGGGAAGATTACCAGTTTTCAAAGGACACTTGTTGGACGAAGAAGATGTAATCATTCGTCAATATATTTTGGATATGATGTGTAGAGGTGTAGTTAATTTAATACCAAATAATGAATTGAACGCACGCATATTAGAAAGGTTAAGATCATTGGAAAATGATGGATTAATCATAGTAAATGGGTTAAATATATCTATTACGGTGGTTGGGAAATCTTTCTTGCGCAATGTATGTATGGCTTTCGATGAGCGCTTGCAACGCACTAAAGAAAGAGAAAACCTATTTAGTCAAGCGATTTAACACAAAAGAATTATGGCGGTAGAGGCGAAATTGAAACTGGCGACGAATTGCTATCATTGTGGGGATAAAGTGGAGGAAACTCCGTATCTATTAAATGACCATACATTTTGTTGTCTTGGCTGTCAGACCGTTTATCAAATTTTAAATGATAATAATTTAGATAGTTATTACAGATATAATACGCATCCTGGGAAATCCCAAAAGTCAAACAAACAAGACTTAAGTTATTTGGATGAACCAAATATCATCAGCAAATTGGTTGACTATCAAGATGAGGCTTTAGCCATAATTACATTTTACATTCCTGCAATTCACTGCAGTTCCTGTATTTGGTTGTTAGAAAATCTTTACAAATTAACTTCTTCAGTAAAGTCTTCGAAAGTTGATTTTATGAAAAAACAAGCCAGCATCACATTTCTTAAACAATTGTCTTTGCGTGCCTTAGTTGAATTGCTTCAAAATATTGGTTACGAACCAAAAATCACCTTACAAGATGTGGTGAAAGAAGGTAAGAAAATCAATCAAAATGGGTTAATAGCAAAGATTACTGTCGCTGGATTCTGTTTCGGAAACTCCATGATGATAAGTTTTCCAGATTATTTTGGGATGGGAGGTTTTGAGAAGGAGTACGCGAATTTCTTTGGCTACATGAATTTGGCGTTTGGTATTCCAGTTTTGTTATATAGCGCATCCGATTATTTCAAATCTGCTTGGAATAGTTTGAAGCAAAAGCAACTAAATCTCGACGTACCTTTAGCTCTAGGTATTTTTGTATTGTTTTTGCGTTCGGCTATAGAAATAGTTACGCAAACAGGTCCAGGATTTATGGATACATTGTGCAGTTTGGTGTTTTTTATTTTGATTGGAAAATGGGTACAACAGCGTACGTATTATCATATTTCTTTTGAACGGGATTACCGTTCTTATTTTCCAGTTGCTGTTACCGTTTTAGAAGAAGAACGAGAAATACCTAAGCAAATAGCAGATTTGGAAGTTGGTAATCGCATATTAATTCGTAATAATGAAATTATTCCAGCCGATGCAATCCTTTTAAATGGGAACGCGTCTGTAGACTTTAGTTTTGTGACAGGAGAGAGCAAGCCTGTAGAGAAAGTCTTAGGCGAAGTCGTGTATGCTGGTGGTCGACAAATCGGTGAAGCAATAGAATTGGAAGTTGTGAAAGCGGTGTCACAAAGCTATTTGACACGTTTGTGGAACAATGAATCGTTCAAATCCTACGAGAAGAAATTTGAAACTTTTGTCGGTTATATCAGTAAATATTTCACTGTTGTGTTGGTCTTTATTGCGTTATTGGCATTAGGATTTTGGTTTGTCAATGGTCAAGCCGACAAAGCTTGGGCGGCTTTTACAGCGGTGTTGATTATAGCTTGTCCGTGTGCCTTGGCTTTGAGTTCGCCGTTTACACTTTCTGCGGCGTTGAGTATTTTTGATAAAAATAAATTTTACATCAAAAATACTTCGGCAATTGAACAAATGGCTGCAATTGATACTGTAGTTTTCGACAAAACAGGAACTATTACATCGCCAACGACTTCAGCGTTGGTTTTTGATGGCGAACTAAATCGTACTGAAAAAGATATTTTATATTCTATCTGTCGCAATTCTAACCATCCTTTGAGCCGTGAAATATTAAAAGGATTGGGCGATTGTCAAATCCTTCCGGTTTCTGATTACAGAGAAATTGTTGGTCAAGGGCAGTCAGCTACTTATTTGGATTATTCAGTAGCATTAGGAAGTGCAAGTTTTGTTGGAGAAAACAGAAAAACAGAAGGTACTTCGGTTTATGTGATGATTAACAAAGAAATCAAGGGAGTTTTCACTTTAGAACAATCTTGGCGTTCGGGACTGAATGAGGTTGTTCAAGCTTTGAAAAGTGAGGATTACAATTTGCATTTAATTTCTGGAGACAATGAACGTCGCGCGGAAGCACTAAAAGTTATTTTTCCATCACAATCTAATTTGCTCTTCAACCAAAATCCTTCGGATAAATTGCAACGCATAGAGCAGTGGCAAACTGCGTCTCACAAAGTATGTATGTTGGGAGATGGTCTGAATGATGCTGGCGCTTTACGCAAAGCAGATTTGGGAATTGCAGTTTCAGACGATATCAATAATTTTTCACCCGGTTGTGATGCGATTTTGGATGGCGAGTCATTTGCTAAAATTCCTGCCTTCTTTAAGTTTAGTAAAGATGCGGTGAAAGTGATAAAAATGAGCTTTGTAATATCCATCTTGTATAATATTATAGGGATTAGTTTTGCAGTACAAGGGACGATGTCTCCACTTTTTGCCGCGATATTGATGCCAATTAGTACCGTGACAATTATTTCATTTACAAGTTTGATGACACGTTGGTATGGTAAGAAAAGGGGATTGATATAGGTTTAGATATCAGATATTAGACGATAGATTTTGTAATTGTCCAGTTATGTATCGTATCTCAGTATTCTCAAATCTAATATCTCAAATCTGAAATGTAAAATTTTAACTTTTGACTTTGAAAAAATGAACATCATATTTTTATTAATTGGATTTAGTGTTTTTATAGCCTTAATATTCTTAGGAGCTTTCTTTTGGGCAAATAAGACCAAACAGTATGAAGACACATATACGCCATCGGTTCGTATTCTTTTTGACGATGAAGTCAAGGATGTAGATAATTTAAAATAATGGTTTAATTCTTCGTAACTTCGCAACAAATTAATAATAAAAATGCCAAGAGAAACAAAAGAAGGTTTATACCGTGGAATTATTGAGCAGGATGCAGATGGAAATTATTTCTGTGGTCCGTTAATATTGGATTATAAACTGGCAAAATATCATTTCAAATTAGGAGATTTTATCAGCGTCAAAAAAGTAGTGAGTAATACAAGTGCTAAAAGCGTTGAAAAATATCCTCAAAAGGCAGTGAAATTTTCAATAGCTGACAAAAGAAACGAAGATTAAAAGAGATTTAGGGATTACCTAAATCTCTTTCTTTTTAGTAATTATCGATTATAGGGATATTCTTGAATAAGATTAAATCCTCGCTTTATCAATTCCATATCTTCTTTTTTCTGCTTTATCAATTTGACTTCTTCAGTTCCTTCTGGAAATGATTTAGTTAAAATAATATCTCCATTTTCCTGAATAGTATAGTTTAATTTGAAATTATTGATAGTGATTTCTTTTGTTTTTTCATTTAAAAGATATTGCTGAAATGATTTTTGATAGTTTGTGTCTCTAACTACTGCTGTACCTTCATATTCAAAGATCACGTAATTCCAATGATTTGGAATTGTTTTAATGGATTTGTTATTGCGGTCTACTTTAAACCTGAATTCGATTATTAATTCTATTTAAAATTGCAATCATGGTGGTAAATGTTTATATTTAAGTATCTGAAATTCAAATATTTAACAATACACCAGACCATGATTACATACGATAAAGTTACCGA
>NZ_VIQM01000073.1 GCF_008520265.1 Sphingobacterium cavernae | reverse complement strand
AACGTAACGGATACATCCAAAATGCTTATCCAACAACACTTTTTGCTCTTGTGTTGGCTGCAATTCAAATTGATATGTCCGAAAAATTATCTTCATTCTACTATTAAATAGTTTTATTTTATGCAAAGATGCATTTTATTTATGCAGTCCGATACGTTTTTTTTTTGTAAATATTTCCATTTTGATTGAGAAACAGTCACAAAAAGCTTCGCTACTATGTCTAAAAAATGTAATTACATCAGCACAAATCGTTCAAAACACTGCTTAAAGTGTCATTTAATCTTCGTTTGCAAGTATCGTAAAAAAGTTACTTGTCGGTCAGTTAAAAGATGATATGCGTTCTTTTCTCTTAAACATTACTTCTAATTCAGATTTTCAAATTGAAGTGTTTGAATATGATTTAGAACACATCCATTTTCTTATTCGTTATATCCCTCGGGTTTCAATTACTTCTATTGTTCGCAAGTTAAAACAAGAATCTGCTTATTACATTTCGCGTTCACCACACAGGTCATTCTTATTTAAACATTTTTGCAAAGAACATACTTTCTGGTCTGATGGTTATTTTGTTTGTTCAATAGGTGAAGCATCTCCTGATACTATTCGTGAGTATATTCTCAATCAGGGTTAGTCGCTTACATCCCACAGGCTAAACACCTGTGGGTTTTACGCTCCGTTTTATAAACCCTGAAAAATTGTGTAAATAGATAACGATAGATAGTATGCTACGGGGTAAGGGCGAACTTTCACTTTTCGCTAAATAAATACCCGAAACATAAAAAACCTTTAACCACTGACTAATAAGTTTTTATAAGAAAAACTTCCCTAGGGTGAATTCTTTTTTTCACCCCCTTTCACTGTTTGATAAAGCATATAATTTTTTGATTTGATAAAAATTAGAAGAAATATGTTTTAAAATTTTCAATTATTAAACAAACACTTAAATGATTAACTCCTAAAGCGCTATAGCTATATGCTTAAATAAGAAAGCATAGCCTACCGAAAATTAATACAAACCTATTTCTAATAATGCATAAGAACAAAATAGCCAAGCTAAAGCAGAATAGCCAAAGCTTCCATCCATTAAGTAATCGTTGCGAGAATGATTCAATGATGTTCTTTGACAGCCAGGAACGAAACATTATCCTTAATTAAAAAGGAAATTTTGTGAAAGTGAGAATAGAGTCTATTCAATATACTGAAAGCACATTGGCAGGTGAATACCCGGTCTGTACGGACTGACGTGAGTAGTTCCGAATAAAAATAAAAATGAAATAAAACTATGATCCTCTAGATTTCAAGTGGATTCTTTTAAATCTATTGCAAACAGCCCTTTTGGTGAGCATATATACTTAACCGATAGCATATCAAGGGCCACTAACCTTTAGAAAAATAAAATCTTTTATTTATAAATCATTAAACATGTCAACATATGTTAATATTGAAGAATTTCAAAATATACGGATTTCAGATTTTCTTGCCGCCCTAGGACATTATCCTGAAAAAAAATCTGGTAAAGAACTTATCTATCATAGTATGCTTCGGCAAACTTCTCAATCCACGCCTTCTTTTAGCGTTTGGGATGATGGAGGTAAATGGATCGATAGAGGTGGCGCCAACCATTCAGGGATTTACGGCGGTGGGATTATTCAACTCGCCCTGGCTTACTGGCCTGAGCTTTCCTTTAAAGAAGTGCTTCTTGAAATGCGAAACACACTTAATACCCGACCCATCAGCTCTATAAATAATTCCTTACTTCAGAATGTAGATGTTCAAAAGTCTCAAGACTATGCCTTTAAGCTGGTTAAGACTAAACCTCTAGGAACAAACTTCTTGCTTACCAAATACCTGGAATCTAGAGGGATTTATGACGTAGCACAAGGGCACCTTCAGGAAGTATATTATAAAAACCACTTGAATAAAGACTCTTTAACAAGCTATTATGCCATAGGCTGGCAGAATGAGCATAAGAATTTTGAGTTCACCACCATTAAAGGCTTCAAAAGTAGCATTGGGGCTAAAGGAATTTCAATAATTCCAGGATCTGATGAAAATCATGCTGCCGTATTTGAGGGCTACATGGATTACTTGAGCTGGCTAAAACACACAAGTAATCCCCAGTTATCCCCTACCATTTATGTACTTAATTCCATAGCACAACTAAATAAAACCATAGATAGAATTAAGAACATCAAACAAATAGATTTATTTCTAGATAACGATAAAGCGGGAAAGCAAGCTACTTCAAACATTATAAATGCAATACCACATGCCAAAGATCGTTCAAATCAGTATCAAGGCTACAAAGACTTTAACGAGATGCTTGTAGATAAAATTGGCTGTAAATATCATTCCTTCAATAATTTTTTAAAGCGCTAAAACATTTTTAGTATGGAAAATAAAACGTCAAAATTAACGGCTAATCACAAAGAACCTAAAAACAGATACCATCTGTCTCTTACATCTACTGAACATACTAAGTTAACAGCATTAGCCAAAAGCTTAGGCATGAGTAAATCAAAAATTGTTAGATTAATGGTTATTGAAGAGTCTAACATTATGCTTTGTAATACTGTGGAGCTTATAAAAGCTTTAGATACATTAGGCACGCATTTAGCGCAGATTAGAAATTCACTTGAGCCAACAATTCCTTATTACTTTACTAAGGAGAAAAACCCCGAAGATAACATGCATATCAGCGCTGTAACGCTAGCAAATATAGAAGACTATTTTCTCTCGTTAGGCAAAATCGAGGCTGCATTTTCAGAATTATTAAAAATAGTAAAGAAGATGAAATGAAAGTTATAATTTTTAATAATCAAAGCTCATTTAAGGGTGTAATGTATAACATAGCTAAGGTTAGCAGTGATAGAGCTGAATTAATGTGCGCAGAAAATTTTCATGCTCTTAGCATATTAAGAGATATAAAACCTCAAGATTATATTGATTATTTACTTACTATATCTGCTGCCAGCCGGATTGAAAAACCCCAATTTCACGCTGTCATTACTTGCCAAAAAGAAATCCAAAATAAGTGGAACTTGACTTTCATGGCTATAGAATGGCTTGAGAAAATGGGATATGGCAAACAGCCTTATTTAATTTTTTTTCACTACGACACAAACGTAAATCATGTCCATATTGTATCGACACGCGTGGGTAGGAATGGAAAAGGTATAAGTGATAGCTTTGAAGGCATTAAAGCATATACTGAGCTTAACAAAGTTCTCGGTATAGATTCTAAAAAACAAGCACAAGATGATCTTCATAAGGCATTAAACTATAAATTCTCCTCGCGTATGGACTTTATCATGCTTTTATATGCATTGGGTTACAGCGTTCAAATTAAAAATGAAACGCTGGGTTTGATAAAACATGGAAAAATACAAGCTGAGGTTTCCCTTAAGAAAATATATGATAAAATATCAAACGCAGAGTGCTCTAATTTGAGAATACAAGAGCTCAGGGAAATATTTGCTGCCAATCTGAAAAAATATGATGCCTCAATGCATATTAAAGAGTATATGAAATATCAAAAATTTTCATCATCCCCAATAAGATGCACATCCGATTTTATTTTACAGCTTAAAAAAAGCCACAACATTCAGCTTATTTTTCATGGAAGAAGTCGTAAAATGCCAACCGACTACTGCGTAATCGATCATCAAAGTAAGACGGTATATGAAGGTAGTTACATTTGGCCCTTGTCTGACTTTATTCAGCCTGTAAATAAAAATAACATTTCTGAAAGTAGAGCGCAATCCGATTTTATAGACAGGAATGACGGTTTAGACGCTAGTTATAAAGAAAGTTCTGGGATTTCAATACTTGATTTCCAAATCGATATTATCGAAGAAGTAGAACCCAATGCACTATATAAAAGAAGGAAAAATAAGACAAACACAATCCCCTAAAACCAAAGACAGCTATGATCATTCTTATAGGAAATATTAAAGGGGGCGTTGGTAAAAGTATCCTCACGCTAGCTCTGGCAAATTATCTCACGCAAGAGCATAGAAGATGGGTCAGTGTATTGGACTTAGATTTCAAGCAATGCCTAATTAATATGCAGAAAAACACCCAAATTCTGCAAACTCCATCCTTATATACGATATATGACAAACAACAAGCAGAAAACATAAATCTACTCTTAAAGATTAAAGAGAATCCACATAAAATTCTGCTGATTGATCTTCCTACCAGTATAGAGGATACGCATGCTATGGACTACGTTTCACGCGCCGATCTTATTTTATGCCCTTTTAGTTATGACCAATTTACCATTCACGCCACGCTGCTTTTCAGCTTAGTACTATCCAAATTGAATCCTCGAGCGCCATGGTGCTTTATTCCCAATAGGATAAAGAATTCTGCAAAAATTGAATCTAAAAAGGATATTGAGCTCACACTTTCAAAATTTGGAACCATTACATCGGTAGTTTACGATAGGATTGATTTTCAAAGACTAAACAACATACATACACCAACAAGTCTATTAAGCTTACTCCTTCCTACCCTAGACAGCATTTACCATCAGTATCTGGAGAGATAAATCTAAAATTTACATTTTTTATTAATTAATTATGAACTGGTTTACTTTTTTATTTAGCCTTGCTACAGGCTATGTGATCTATTATGTTCTCAACATTATTTATGATCTATATATCAACACGGCAAAGGCCTCGCCTAATAACCCGCAGCAGCAGGAAATAATAATACCGCAGCCTAATAAGCCAATAAAGGTCACTTTAAGTAAAAAAGAGACTAATCAAGCTGCTAAAAAAGTAGGGGTATCGACTCAAGAAAAAAAATCTCAGGCTCTACCTATTACCCCCATTGCAAGCACTGCCCCTATTAGCTTTAAAGATCTCTTGGTGCTCGTACAAAACGAGGTTATAGAGTACACTAAAGCAATCCCCTATTAACGTCAACTCATGCAAAAACAACTATGCTATCTTTTAATCCTCCTTAGTATTCTACTACATACCCATTCAATTTTTGCACAACCTGCAATCAATGAGTTTTATAGCGCAAGTAATCAAATTGACCGCTACTATATCGTCCTATCTGATCTAGCACTTGCAATAGGAGGAATATGTGGAGTATTAGGCGGATTACGGATTTTCAACAATTGGCAGTTTGGAAGAGACCGCATAGATGCGCAGATTGCCGGGTGGTTTTTCTCCTGTCTATTTCTATCCATACTTAGCGCAGCTCTTAAGGGGCTATTTCACTAAACTAACATTCAACAACTAAATAACTTAAAAACAATAATCATGAAACAAAATCTAAAAAAACTATTTTCAGCCATTTTACTTGCTATTTGGTCAGTAAACTTCATCTACGCTCAAGGGGGAACTGTGGGAATAAACGCAGCCACGTCTTCCCTAACAGGCTACGTAGACCCTATATCAACTTTAATACTTGCTATTGGCGCAGTTGTCGGCCTGATAGGTGGAATACGCGTGTATATTAAATGGAATAGTGGGGATCAGGATATTAACAAAGAGCTAATGAGCTGGGGAGGCTCCTGCTTATTTCTGGTGTTAGTAAGTGTGGTGATTAAAGCATTCTTTGGCGTATGACACCGAAAAGTTATCCCATATACAAGGGGCTTCAAAAGCCCCTTACCTATAAGGGTTTTAAAGGAAAATATATTTACTGGGCACTTGGCTCATTAATATTAGGGCTATTTATAGGGGCCATTGCCGCGGCCTTAACCAACATGATAATAGCTGGACTTTGCGCCCTTGCAACCATGGGTGGCTGTATTGCGCTGATACTTCACCGGCAAAATAAGGGACCCTACCATAGAAAAAAATACCCCAGAATTTTTGTTCCTCAAACCAAACTATTAATTAGCTATGAGAAAAGTAATCAAAAATCTATTTGATATCCCCTACGCCGGTATAGACAATTACCAAGGTATTGATATACTCTATCACTTAAATGGTGATTATTCGGTGATACTAAAAATTAATAATCCCATTATGCAGTATGCCGCAGATGCAAAACTTTATATTCAGCATCATCAGATACTTCTTAATGCGGTTAAAATATTAGGTGAAGGGCATATGCTGCAAAAGCAGGATATATTTATTCGCAAAGCATATAAAGCAAATCAAAATCAAGAATTCCTTCATAGCAAATACCAAGAGCATTTCTCCGGGAGAGCCTATACAGAAATTCAAACCTATTTCACCATTACCCGTTCGGTAAAAAAAGGGGCTTTTTACACTTTTGACGCCAGAGATCTCTCCGCATTTATTGTAAATATTCAAAAAATATATGAACTATTTTTTCAGGCAAACCTAGAGCCAAAAATACTTTCCAATCAGCAGATAAATCTGTTTGTAAAGCGCGTTATGTCTTTAAATTTCAAAGATGAAAATATTACTTTAGATAATATTAGGCCTGAAAACACAGAATTATCAATCGGTAATAAAAATGTTCGGGCTATCACACTTATTAACACCCAGAGTATAGATCTTCCTGAAACGATAAGCCCATATACTATAAAGAATGATTCAGGCGCACAAAATTTCCCTATTGACAATTTCTTCTTTCTTTATAATGTCCCCGATTATCAGCTTATCATATACAATCAATTTATGGAAATACCAGCACAACGCCAGTTGATAAATAAATTAGAAGTTAAAAGAAATAGGCATGCGGGAATACCTGACCCCGCAAATACATTATGTGTAGAAGATATTGACAGATTATTAGTTGATGTTGCACGTGAAAACCAAATTTTGGTACATGCGCACTTTAACATTTTGGTCTCAACATACCCCGGTAGTCTAGATAAGGCAACGAACTTTATAGAGGCTGCACTATTCCAACAAGGAATCATCACTTCCCGCAATGCCTTTAACCAGCTCGAGTTATTTCGTACAACCCTTCCTGCAAATGCTGCGGAATTAAAAAAGTATGATTGGTTTCTGACAACCTGCGATGCCGCGCTATGTTTGTTTTTCAAAGAACGATTGCCCGGCGATGAACCATCTGACTTTTTACTTTACTTCACCGACAGACAAGGCATTCCTGTAGCTATTGATCCATCGGATCATCCTATGCAAACTGGAAGAATAAAAAATAGAAACCGATTCGTACTGGGATCATCAGGAACAGGAAAGAGTTATGCTATTAATGCTATCGTTCAGCAGTATCTACAGTACAATATGGATGTAGTAATCGTGGATGTGGGGCACTCCTACTCGGGTTTATGCAGTACTTATAATGGAAAATATATAACCTATAGTGATGAAAACCCCATTACCATGAATCCTTTTGCCATCACCAAAGAAGAATTTAATATTGAGAAAAAAGACTTCTTAATTACCTTAATATGCCTTTTATGGAAAGGATCTAACGGTGAAACTTCAACCCTAGAACGTGACGTAATTTCTAAAGTAATTTCAGAATACTATATAGATTACTTCTCCTATAAAGCGGATAAGCGTACAGAGGAGCTAAATTTTAACAGCTTTTATCTTTTCGCAAAAAAACATATCCCAAACATCATGAAACAGGAAAATATTCCCTTTGATATAGATGAATTCTGTTTTGTACTTAAAAAATTCTATAAAGCCGGAGAATATGAACAGATTTTGAATGAATCTGCAGATAAATCTCTTTTTGACGAGCAATTTGTGGTGTATGAAATAGACAATATTCAGTCCAACACCATATTACTCCCCATTGTCACCCTTATTATTATGGATATGTTTATCCAAAAGATGAGGCACAGAAAAAACAGAAGGAAAACGCTCATTTTAGAAGAAGCTTGGCGAGCTATCTCTTCTCCAATGATGGCAAATTTTCTGTTGTATTTAAATAAAACGGTACGTAAGTTCTATGGAGAGATAATTGAAGTAACCCAAGAAATAAACGACATCATAGGAAATCCCATAATCAAAGATAGTATTATTAACAACTCGGATACGGTTATACTTCTACAACAAAAAGAAACTGATTTAAAAAAAGTAGCAGAACTTCTTAATATAAGTCCTGTCGAGCAGCTAAAAATCAGCACCATAAATAAGCTTGATAATAAGCATAATCGCTCCCGATTCAATGAATTCTATATTAGAAGAGGGAATTCCGGCGAGGTCTATGGCGTAGAGGTAAGCTTATATCACCATCTGGCCTTTACAACAGAAAAGCCAGAGAAAAGTGCTGTGGAAATATACGTGCGACACTTTAAAACCTACCCCAATGCCCTTACAGCTTTTGTAGATGACTTTAACAAATCGAAAATGAGCCTTAAAGAGTTTGTTAACCGGGTAAACCTCACCAGCGCGCCCGTTGGATCTATTAATTTGTAACCCTTAAAAAACAAATTCATGAAAACGCTCTCCATTATTTTAATGGTATTGTGCATACACCTAGCCAATGCCCAAGTTTATGTGGACCCTACTGTCGCTGCAGCAACAGCTACACATGCCGGTGTAATAAACCGTCAGCTTAATAATGTCAATGAAAACCTTACTTTAATTCAACGTGGGCAGCTTGCAATCACGGGGCAGTTAACTATAGCTAATGATTTGCAAAATCAAATTTATAGAGGTCTTTCAGAGGTATCCGGCGTGATGCGCTCGCTTTTAGCCGTTAAAGATATCACTGAAATTTCCGCCGACATTCTAGAAAACATTGAAAAAGCACTATTAATAGCAAAAGCCAACCCCATACTCCTACTTTTTGCAGAAGAAGGTGCCCGAGAGTTTAAAACTAGGGCTTCAAATTTAGCCTTAGAAGTGGGCACCTTCGCACTTAAAGGCGGAAAGGAAAACCTGATGGATTCGGGTGAAAGGGCTAAGCTATTAAACTACATAAGAATTGAGCTTAACATACTGCGCGGAATAGCATTTGGAATGCAAAGAAGCATGTTCTGGGCGCAGCAGCGCGGAATACTGCAATCCTTGAATCCTTACAGCACCTTTATAAATATTGATAAGAGTATAGCTGATGATATTATTAGGAATTCAAGACTGGTTAAAAAATGAAAACGTTACTGCTCCTATTTACCTTTAACATGTGCCTACTGCCCTTGTCAAAAGCACAGCTTAATATTGAACTATTACATCAGCTTGTCGCTCACAGCAAACAAGAATATGAAAAACAGCAAACTCTTCGAAGCACCCAAGTTGTAGCGACAGCAAACCAAGAAATAAACAGCCAGCAAACCGCAACGCTAAAAAGTCGATACCGTGAGATCACAGGGCGATTTCAGGTGCTAGGGACAGCATTACTTATCCTTAATACATCGATGGAATCCTCCAAATTAATACAGCAGATTACCAACGAGCAGGAGCGCATACTCCACTATGTCCAAGATGACCCCAGCACGTTAAGGCTTGCCCTAAATTCTCAAAGCGAATTAATCCATAGAGCCCAACAGTTAGCCAGGTATATTTTAGGACTTATGCTCACAATCGGGGAGATTAATCAGATGAAGCAAAGTGACCGGCGAATATTTTATGCTCAGGTAATCACCGAGCTGAAAACTATATTAAGCATTTCAAGGAGTCTTGCAAACTCCATGTATTACGCCAGTGTACTTAAAAAGGTTAAATCCCAGCATGCATTTTCTGATTTCATAAATGAAGATAAACGTATCGTAGAGCGTATCCTATCGAAAATAAAAATCTTGACCCCATGAAATTAATATATATAATCGTTTTGTTCTTCTTTCCGATAAATTTTGTGCTAGCCCAAGGGGTGGTAACCGTCATTCATGATGCCAATCATCTGCGCACAGTTAATGAAAATGCTGCTGTACGCTTATCTGCGGAAAGCTACCACAAATCACTGCTTAGCCAAATAAATCAACAAGTAGATAATATCAATATAAATTTAAGCGCAGTGGTATTAGTAAAAAACATCATTCATCAATCTTTAACTCATGTAGATCAAGGTTTGAAATCCTCTATCCAAGTGGTTGGTATTGGCAAACTTGTACAGGAGATATATAAAGAAAGCAGTGTGGTATTGCAGCTGGCAGCCCCCGCCCCATGGCTATTACTTTTTGCCGAGCAAGCCTCAAAATCTTTTAAAGATAGGAGCCTAAAACTTGCGGCCGAAGTATCCGAATTTATATTAAAAGAAGGTACTGACATTTTAATGGATTACCAGAAACGAGATTATCTACTCACAAAAATAAGCTTAGAGTTAAAAGTAATCAGAGCCCTTATATTTTCCATGCACCGAGCTATTTATTGGGCCAAAATAAATGGTATTGTGAAATCAATTAATCCGTATGCCAGCTTTATTAATACCGATAAGCAGAAAGCAGACGAAATTTTAAGGTACTACAACCTATTAAAGTAAATTACCCACTAAATTTTAAAAAAATGCTAAAATCAAAATTTTCATACCTATTGCTCTTCTATATCATCCTAAGCTTGAGCCCTCTCAATGGGCAAACTGTACGGAAAATAAATGATAAACACATTGTCAATCAACAAGAGCGTATGGTTTTTAAACAATGGGATAAAAATAAATTTACGCCCAAAAAAGGCTTTCTAGGATTAAACCCGCAGTATTGGCTTACATGGGGCCTTCACCCAAACTATCCTAAAGTAGACCATCGCCCATTATCTGCTTCTGGACCTCAAACCCTACGCATGGGTATGCTACTGGCAATGAAAGAATCTACCCAGCGCTATAAACTACACAGCGACACCCTGCGTAGCACTTCACTCACGGAAATATATAACTACGCTCCCCAAGTTAATTCTGCCGATCCACTATGGAATCTATACTATAAAAATGAGCTTAGCCCACTTCTAGAGGAACGTATTGATCATCTGAAAGATTTTCCTTACGAATTAAAAATAAACTTGATTGCCAAAGGAGTGCTAGACTGGTACATCCAAGAATTTGAAAGCCTAAGACAGAGACTCTCAATCGCGCAACAAAGTTACTTGGATAGAGGAAGTAGAATGCTTAGTTATCACCGTATACTGCAAGACTATCAACTACTCAATACCAATTGGAATGCAAAAGTGCAGTATCAAGCTAAGTATCTCGCCCTAGCAAAGAAAATACATGTTTCCCCGAATGCCTTAAGCCTCCATATTCCTTCCATACCGCCCGGGCAGACAGACATTCAAATAGCCAACAAAATTCTTACGCGTCTATACGCTAAATAAACCTCATGCTATGAATATTTTAAATTTCTTATGCTTACTTCTGCCCGTAAACCATCAATCTATTGCTGCCAGCGCACCCGAATCATTTAAGGATACTTTCAATTTCCTGCAAGGCAATGGTGTTTATGAGGAAGGTGTGATGCATTTTTTACGGGGCATGAAAAACACCATGTGGACACATTTTGATGTATTTATAGCCGATGCGCAAGCCTTAGCAGCCATTTTTATGCTAATATCATTCGCCATAAGGTCATATGATATGATATCAGGTGATAAGAAATTAGAAATAATGCCACTTCTGCGCCCTTTTGGCCTAGCAATGATAATAATATGGTGGAGCCCCTTTACACGCATTATATCCTATCCCACAGATATAATAGCCGCCAAAACAGAAGCCCTATTCGATACAGGACAGTTACAAGTAAACGCCTTACGTATAAAACGAGCAGATTTAATGATTAAAATTGCCGACCAACTTACCACCATTCAAGCCCAGACCGAGGTGGCTCAAAAAGAAGCAGATTCTTGGTATGGCAAAGCCTGGGAATCGGTTACCTCTACTGTAAAAGAAGGATTTACTACCGTATGGAATACAGTAACACAGTTAAAAAACAGAATGCAGGTAAACTTACAACTGCTTTTAACTTTTACACTTGAAACCCTTGCACTATGGGTCTTAAGAATTTGCGTGTATATAATTTTTATGATTCAAATTATATATTCCACCATACTTATCATATTAGGGCCTTTTTCAGTTTCTACAAGCATACTTCCTGCCTTTAGAGATTCGTTTTCAAGCTGGATTGCGCGTTTTGTCAGTGTTAACCTTTATTCAGGAATTGCTTACCTGGTGATGCATATATCAAGTCTTTTTCAACAATATGCCCTAGAGGCGGAGATTACACGCTATGAACAGTTATTAGCCACATCGGGAGATACTTTAGAGAAAATGGGCTGGTTTGCCTCCAACGGGATACTAAGTTTCGGTATTGTTATTATCTCCTTTATTATAGGGGGCCTTACCATGTTAACCGTTCCGAGTATCAGCACGTGGATTATTTCTACAAGTGGAATTACCTCTGCAGTGAGCACCGTAGCTAGGAACTCATCAGCAGCATGGCGTACAGCCAGCAAAATCGCAACTAAAATATAAACTACAAACCTTATCATTATGATTATTAGAAACATCGAGAGCAAGATTAGACTAGCCACATGGATTTCGATTTTAAGTCTTATAACTAGTATTATAATATCACTTGGCGTAAGTTTCTTTGCATTTAAACAGATTCATATCGCCCGTAAATCCGTATATATCTTAGATAAAAATTCTACCCCCTATCAAGCAAACCAGCTGGATGTGAACGTGAACAGGCCGCTTGAATATAGAACGCATGTGAATTTATTCCATATGCTCTTTTTCACACTTGCACCAGATGAGAAATTTATAGAGTACCAAATGAAAAAAGCAATGTACTTGATAGATGAAACAGGTGCATTACAGTATAACAATTTACGGGAAAAGGGATTTTTCAACTCCATACTCTCTTCAAGCGCTGTATTAACTATACAAACAGATTCTATTCATATAGATCCTGAAAGGAAATATTTTCGCTATTACGGTAAACAAACTATTGATAGACGAAGCTCCACTGTGGTGCGAACAATTATCACAGAAGGACACCTCCATGATCTAAAACTTAGAACCGAGAATAACGGCCATGGTGTATTAATTACAAAATGGAAAACAATAGAAAATAAAGATATCAGCCATGTTCAGAAGAATAACATCTAATAAACAAGATCAACCGTCCCTATGGCAGGAGTTATATAATCGTTGGGAGGATCATATCGGTAAAATACAGCGCAGCTTCTTCTATATTATAAATTCCTACCCCAAAACTGTATATGGGGTCATGGTATCCAGCATTCTAATCTCTTTAGGATGCTTTTTTTATTTACCTAGAGAGCACAAAGATACCACGCAACCCCCGGCCAAAAGTTTGCTGTCAGGCTTTTACGCTGGAATGGGTAGCATCGCCTACTCTGCCTCAGCGACTAAAGAATTATTTGAGCTCCAAAGTATAGTTGAACAATTAGTTCGTAAAGATTCATTAACCCCCCAAGATAGTGCCATGGTATTGTATGTTTTTGAAAGAATGCAGAAAATTGAAACCAGCATAATCAATTCAAAAATGCCAGACACACTGGTACATAAATAGCAAATTATGAAAATTAACTTCAAAAAACCACGGTACATCATTCCTGTTATTGCACTGCCCTTTTTATGTATATTCTATTACATATTTAATGATGTATTTGCCACAAAAAATCCGCAGGACCAGCCCAGGGAAAATACACTGCAAGAGCATATTACCGATGTGTCCGATGAAATAAAAAAACGAGAGCTGGCAGATAAACTTGCTGCATATAAAAATCAATATAAATATGCAGACGGATATACTGCCATAAGTCAAATACAACAGGAGCAGCAAACAGAATTTAAGTTCGATGAGCTATACAACCAGAACGAAAAAAGAAAATTAGACTCTATTGAGAAATCATTATCCTCTGCTCAGCTTTCTTATAACATAACTAAACCATACCCGGCAAAAAGCACAGATAAAGAACTAGAAAATATACTTAAAAATTTACCTTATCAGCAAAACGAAAAAAAAGAAAGCACCAGCACAAAGCAGCTGGATCCTTTGGATTTATTTCGAAAACAGATGGCTCTAGCCGACAGCTTTGCTAAAGCGAATGATCCCCAATATAACGCTAAAGAGCCTAATGAGCAGCCACACCACACAGCACAAAGGGAGCTTACAACAAATTTAAATGTAGAAAAATTCACAAATAGCAAGGGAGTTTTTAATACCATTAAAAGCGATAAACAAGAAAGCTTAATAAAGGCAATAATAGATGAAAATAGAACCTCCTATGTGGATTCGCGGCTTCGCTTACGACTGCTTGAAGACTTAAAAGTAGGGAAATATAAAATTGAAAAAGGGACCTTTCTCTATGCCAAAGTATCGGGATTTTCCGCGCAAAGGGTAGAATTAACAGTAAACGCTATCCTGCATAAAGATCAGATATTACCTGTTAAACTCAACATCTATGACCAAGATGGTCAGGCAGGATTATATGTTCCTGAATCTCAGTTTAGAGAATTTAGTAAGGAAATTACCAGCAACTCGGCACAGGGCTTAACGATTAATCAACAAGCAGAAAATAATGCCCAATTATTAATGAGTACTGTTCAGCGCATGTTTCAATCCACAAGTTCAGCGATCAATAAACACATAAGAAAAAATAAAGCAAAAATAAAATACAATACCCATGTCTACTTAGTAGACGCAAGTGCAAATAATAGCGCAAATTAAAAGCCAGGCGTTTTTCTAAACATTTACTGTATTCACGCCTATGTAGGCTTTAATCTTGGCCTATATTATCCATAACTACAGTGCCGAATTTATATTTCCTTACACCTAAAAACATACCTTATGAAAACTATAAAAATCAATTTAACACTGCTATTCTCCCTTTTGTATATCACGCATATTTTTGCACAAAACACTTTAGCCCGACAAACGCACATGCAGGATCTCCCTACTATATACCTGTACGCCGATAACTCTGTACATTTTCTATCTCCACAGCCCATTAAATATGTCGATATCTCCTCGGATCTAGTTCATGGAGATTTGCCCTTAGAAAATATGTTGCGTATTAAATTTCAAAACGACTCTATAGCACAAGGGGCATTAAGCCCCGAGCTTGGAACGTTAACTATTGTCGCCGAAGACTTTGTTTCTCAATACCGGCTTTGCTACCTTAATACCTTTCAAGCAAACCTGCCTGCCTTAATCCAGCTCGATCCGATCAGGAGCCAACCCCTGGAAATTAACAGAGATCTTTTAACAGAAATCAATAAAAAAGAAATATCCATGCAACTCCTATCCAAAAAAAAATCCAAACCAATCACCAAGAAAAAGGATTTTGGGATAACCCTTTCAGTTAATGAGATTTATGCAGTAGGTGAATATATATTTTTAGATATCAGTTTTTCAAACCAGACAAAACTATCTTATGACATCGATGAGTTTAGGTTTTTTGTTGAAGACAAAAAAGTACTTAAAACGACTAACTTTCAAAGCGTTGAAATAACACCCATATGGAAATTTAAGGAGCTAAGCACTATAAAATCCCACCAACGTAACATATATGTTATTAAAAAAGTCATATTCCCCAATAGCAAAGTTCTCAAAATTAGCTTAACAGAAAAGCAGATTTCCGGACGTATGCTAGATCTGGACATAGGTTTTGATGATATATCAAATGCAAAAGCGCCATAATCGAATTCCCTTAGCAAGATTATCAGTTTATTAACTAAAAACTCAAGAGATCATGGAAGAAACTAAAGAACAAAAAAGTCTTTATAGGTTGCTTCAATTTGGAGTTTATCTCTCGGTATGTTTTGATGTCTATCTGTTTGCTTTTACAAAAGCGTTTCTACACACCCAGTATGTTTTTGTAGAAAATCTAACCTACAAAGTTTTAAGTTTACCAATGTATAGTAGCCCTATAGCTAGTAAATCATTTACACTGAGCTTACTGTGCCTAGTGGCCATAGGAACCTTATCAAAAAAGAAGGTAGATCTCAACCCGCAAAAACATATTCTCTTTCCGTTAATCTTTGGAATACTAATATTAAGTATTTCCATTTGGCTGTATTATAAATTTCCAACCTCTACAAGTCTAAATAAAATTAACACCCTGAATTTAACCTATACTGCCTGCAGCATAGTTGGGGTTGTATTATTGCATGTTGCCTTAGATAACATATCAAAAATCATACACTCTAACCTTGGGAAAGATAGATGGAACATTCAACAAGAGTCTTTTTTGCAACAAACAAAAGCATCTACTAATCCATATGCCATCAATATACCCATGCTATTTTATTATAATAGAAAAGTAAACAAAGGGTTCATTAGCCTTGAGAATCTTTTTCGTGGACTTTTAGTATGTGGGGTTCCCGGAAGTGGGAAAAGTTTCGGCGTTATTATGCCTATAATTAGACAGATGATAAATAAGTCATTTACCATGTGCCTATACGATCTTAAATACCCGGACCTTGGCAAAATTGCGTACTATCATTATAGCAAAATGGTCGATAAAGGATATGGACACAAATTTCATGTGATAAATCTGAATGAGCCCCAAAAAAGCCGAAGAGTGAATCCATTTAAGTCCGAATATATAAAAACCTTAGCTGATGCATCGGAGACAGCAGAGGCGTTAGTGGAAGCTTTAAAAAAAGGTGATAAGTCAGCTGGAAGCGATCAATTTTTTACGCAATCGGCCATAAATTTCCTTGCAGCATGTATATATTATTTCAGCAGGCATCAACAAGGGAGATACTCCTCATTTCCTCACGTACTAGCCTTTTTAAATTTATCATACGATCAAATATTTACTGTACTATTCAGTAATGATGAACTAGCCTCTTTATTATCTCCATTTATGTCTGCCTATAAAGCTAAAGCATTTGATCAATTGGAAGGACAGGTCGGCACCCTGAAAATATTTATCTCAAGAATGGCTACCAAGGAAACATTTTGGGTGTTTTCTGGGGACGATTTTGACTTGCGTATATCTTCCCCCAAGTCTCCTTCAATTCTTGTGCTTGCTAATGATCCAAGTACGCAAAGCATTAACTCGGCCTGCCTTTCTGTTGTTCTTAATAGAGTTACTAAACTTATAAATACCAAAGGAAATCTACCTGTAGGCCTAGTGGTGGATGAAGCCCCAAGTGTATATATACATAAGATTGATGTATTACTAGCTCAAGCCAGATCAAATTTATCTGCTGTAGTATTAGGTATCCAGGAACTACCTATGCTCCGTCAACAATATGGCAAAGAGGCAGCTGATACCATCATGGCTATAATGGGAAACATCATATCTGGAGCAGTACGAAGTAAGGATACACTCGATTGGTTAGAAAAACTTTTTGGGAAAGTTAAACAGCAAGGTGAAAGTCTAAGTATAGATAGAACAAAAACTTCTATTTCGGTCAATGAAAAGCTAGATTCGCTCATTCCTGCAGGAAAAATAGCATCGCTTTCAGCGGGAGAAGTTGTAGGCATTCTTGCTCGTGATAGAATTGAAAAATTCACTGGAGAATTTCAAACCACAGCAATCAACTGTAGGATAAACCTGGATATGAAGGAGTTGAATAAGGAGGAAAATAACTACCAAGAAATGCCCCTATTTTACGACTTTGGAGATCAACAAGAAGAAATACTACTTGAGAATTATTCCCTGATAATTCAACAGGTAAACCAGGTAGTTGACCATGCTATCCAAAGCTAAGATATCCCAGATCTTTTTAATTATCTCTTTAAACATCAAGAACATGCTATATAAATTTCTAAATTTCTGTTCTATAGACAGACGTATCACCCATGCATTGCCTATTTATTTAATATGTCTATTACTTATTCCTAAAATTCATTTTGCACAACAGCTCCACATTAGTAGCCCTTTGCCTGAACTAAAAGTCACTTCACCTTTTGGCAAGAGAATCCATCCGATCCTTGGGATACCCAAATTCCATTACGGCGTAGATTTTAAGTGTAAATCAGATACCATCAAAAGTATTCTAAATGGAGAGGTGATTTTTGCTGGACACCATAGGTATCTCGGAAATTATATTACCATAAAATCTGGAGAACTGGAAATAATCTACGCACATCTGAATAGTTTACTCCTACAACAAAAAGATCAGGTCTGCGCAGGAGATAATATTGGAATCTCAGGAAACACTGGCCTTGCAACAGCAGAACATTTGCATCTATCGATAAAACTAAAAGGCAGGTATATAGACCCTATATCATTTCTTAAAGAAATTCAATCACTACACCTTAACATGCTAAAAAATAACTGAAAATGGATAATCATTTTATAAGCCTACAAGAGAAATTAGCTTTACTAACCACTCTAGGAAGCATTGAGCTAAGCCCGGAAGAAGCCCTAATATATGGAATAGAACACATGGATCATTCAAGTCAATTTAAGGAAGGAGATGAAGATGAATAATAACAGTTCCAAAGCTTTACATGAAATAGTTGCTAACAATATTATTAAAAAGCTAGAACAAGGAACAGCGCCATGGCAATTGCCATGGAATAGCAATGGTCCTTCATTCATGCTGCCCTATAATGCCCTTACAGGTAACAGGTACAAAGGAATAAATATATTATCCCTATTAAGTGCCCAAAGAGAAGACCCTAGATGGTTGACATTTAAACAAGCAGATTCTCAGGGGTATAGTGTCAAAAAAGGAGAAAAAGCAACACTTATTCAATATGTAAAAACTCATGATTATTTCACCTCGCGAGACCAACAGGGGAAAATAATAACCCAGGAAGATGGAAAACCTTTAAAAGAATTTCAAAAGCTTAAAACACCTATTATAACAACCGCATGGGTATTTAATGCCCAGCAAATAAACGGCATAGAACCTTTAATAATAAAAGAACCTAAAATTTCAAACTGGGAAAATCTACAAAGAGTAGAAAATCTAATTATAGCGTCCAAAGCTAATATTTCCCACAATAATGAAGATAGAGCCTATTACAATTCCAAAACTGACCAGATTGTAATGCCCAAACGCAATCAGTTTGATTCCGCTGATAAATATTATGCTACTGTACTGCACGAAATGGGACACTGGACCTCTCACAAGGATCGCTTGAACAGAGATATTTTTAATCGAATAGGAACTCAAGAGTATGCCCGAGAGGAATTAAGGGCTGAAATTGCCTCAATGCTTATAGGACATGAACTTAACATTGGACATGATCCGGGACAACATATTTCTTATGTGGAAAGCTGGATTCAATTACTAAAAGATAAACCTTATGAAATACATGCCGCAGCAGCAGATGCCGAAAAAATATTAAACTACATAATGGCATTCGACATTAAAAGAGACATAAATACATCAAGAGATATACAAGAGAACATTAAAGTTTCGAGTAAAAAAATGGGCTCAAGCCTAAATATGGGAGAAGTAATTGAGTACAATAACACCTCTTATAAAATTCATAGCCTGCTTAAAAGAGGTCGCTTTAGAGTTGAAGATCTATCCACGGGAAATAACTTCATTCTTTCAAAATCCGATGTATTATACAATTCTTTACTATCGGCTAAAAGCCCAACTAAAATAATTCCAATTAACATTAATCAAAACGCTGTGCATTTACCAACTAATGAAGAACATTCTAACATTATTTCAATCAAACGATAATATTTCTCAAACCAATAATTATGGAAAACTCAAAAAGTAAAATGGAAACCCTTCCCTTAGAGGATTTAGAAAAATTAGGACTTTATAAAGACGGAGACTTAAAATTAAAACCTGAAGATATTGAATCTTTACTTTCAGGCCGAAGGACAGACATGGTTAGCCTGAAAGGGCTGCAGGTAGATGGCATCGAAATCGATAAACTCGACGCAAAACTTTCACTGTATCGTGATGAGCTAAACAATATTACTCTTCAAATTCACCCCATTTATAATAAGCCACAAAAACACCCTTTACTAACTTCTTTGGAAAACGAGGCTCTTATTTCTGGAGAAGTGAACCTAATAAGCAAATTACACAAAACTAAAGATGATAACATCATTACTGTAAACATCGAATACGATAAACAAACCAAAGATTTTGTATCGTATGACCCTAGTAGACTACCACAAATAATTGAAGTTAATGGCTTGCCCTTATCTGCTTCGCAGCAAGAGGATTTTAGAAAAGGTAAACTAATTGAATTACAAGATGGGACGAAGTTCCAACATTCAGCCACCGATAGTCAAGGTATACTCTCAGATAGAAAAAGGTTAATCCTTTCTGTACTTATTGATGGAGGGCTGTCCTATCTTATTTTTAGAGAACTAAAAAACCTAAGAGGTAATATGCATGAGCAGACCGAAGGGTTAACAAAAAACTATAATGAAACTCTTGCAAGGCTAATTATGGAAAATAAAGAAAATATTGATAAGCAAACTACTGTTAAGGATTATCATGCTCAAATGGCTAACAATACGAAGAATGATTCTTACAGATATCCTTCTAGATGAAGTATTGTCAATATATTTAATAAATAAGAAGTGGAGCACAAGATAAAATAATGTATTTATTGCCTCATAAGAACCTGATATAGGTATGCTCTTTTTCCTAGTTATCCACTAATCGAATATATATCAAATAACCAGCTGTAAAAAGGTAAAAGCTTTTTATGATAAGTTTTTTCACAAAGTTTACAGCTGTTCATTCAAATTAGTGTGAACTACCCATTTGCTAAAGACAAATGGGCTTCGGGCTTCACAGACTTGTGCTTTGTTGCCAAAGTCTTATTTGAGTCTCCGCCCGTGTAATCGCCAGTTCCTGACGATATTATTTTTAATCC
>NZ_VIQM01000072.1 GCF_008520265.1 Sphingobacterium cavernae | reverse complement strand
TTGGACAGTATAAACTCTTCTAAAGAAAATAGTGAGGATATAATTTGATTTTTCACAAAAAGCTTTCCTAATTAATAGAAGAGGGCAGATTTTTTTACACCCTAAATTTATTTAGGACAGCTGTGATCCATGAATTATCCTTTTAAGTTTAACAAAATAGTGACTGCAAAAGTTTAACCAATTATTTAATTTTGTAAAAATTTTAAGTTTTGTATTCAAAAGAAGAAGCAAGAAATCTAAAAGAATCATTTTGGACGACATTTGGTCAATATATGTCAGCGGTACCTTCTGCTGATGGCGATAAGGTGAATTGGGTAAATTATAAAACTGGAATTAAACATCTACACTTTCGCATGGATGCTACCAATAAGACAGCAAGCATTTATATCGAAATTTCGCATCCAGACGATAGTATACGTCTGCTTATATTTGAACAATTCAAAGAGTTGCAACAGGTTTTCAAAGGCATTGTAGATGAAGAATGGGAGTGGGACCCAGAATATTACGATGAGTATGGTAAAAAAACAACTCGCATTTCTACTTCATTGGTTAAAGCTTCAATTTTTAATAAAATACAATGGCCAGAGCTAATTAGCTTTTTCAAACCACGTATAATCGCTTTGGACGAATTCTGGTCTATGGCAAAATATTCATTCGACATTTTTAAATAATACAAATATGAAAAACAAGTTAAGTGCAATCGTTTTGTTAGTGAGTTGTATGATGTGTAGTCAAATCCAAAAGGTGCAAGCTTGGGGAATGACGGGGCATCGTGTGATTGCAGAAGTAGCAGAAAGACACTTGAGCAAAAAAGCTAAAAAGAATATCCAAAAAGTTATTGGAAATCAGCATATCGCTTATTGGTCTAATTGGGCTGATTTTATCAAATCGGATACAAGTGAAGCTTTCAAGAAGACGGGTTCCTGGCATTTTGTAAATACTTCCGCAAATTTGACTTACGATCAATTCCATGCAGAATTACAACAGTCTCCAGACAACAATTTATATAAAGCTTATTTGAATGTGAAAAAAGAGACAATCGAAAAGAAAGATTTGTCTTTAGCACAGCAGCAACAAAATCTATACTTTATTTTACATCTTTTTGCTGACGCGCATCAGCCGATGCACGTAGGTAGAGCAGCAGATTTGGGCGGAAATAAGATTGAAGTAATGTTTTTTGGTCGAAAAACGAATATTCACCGTGTGTGGGATTCTGACTTAGTAGAAAATGAGCAGTATAGCTATACAGAATATGCTTCTGTGTTGGATATTCATGAAAAGCATTACTATAAAAAATATAACGTTTCATTTGAACAAGCTTTGTACGAAACGCATCAGTTAGCAAATAAGATTTATGCAGATGTAGAATTAAATGCAAACCTGAGTTATACGTATATCTACGATTACAAGTATATAATGGAGGAAGCATTATTGAAAGCAGGTATTCGTTTGGCAAATGAATTGAATGAAATTTACGGATAATATAGGTTTATTTTCCGCTTGAATTAGTAAAAATTGACTTCCTAATATTAATATCTAAATTGTACCTTTGCACTATGTCTGAAAAAATTATTATCCTTGATTTTGGTTCGCAATATACGCAGCTAATTGCTCGTCGTGTAAGAGAACTAAATGTATATTGTGAGATTCATCCTTTTAATAAAGTTCCTGAGTTTGATGATAACGTAAAAGGCGTTATTTTCTCTGGAAGTCCGTATTCGGTTCGTCAAGAAGACGCTCCTCAAATTGATTTTAAATCTATCCAAGCACGTTTCCCTTTACTGGGTGTTTGTTACGGTGCTCAATATTTGGCACAACAATCGGGCGGTGAAGTATTGCCATCCGAAATTCGTGAATACGGTAGAGCAAACTTACAATTTGTAGATGATTCGAATGAATTATTGAAAGGCGTTCCTGCACAATCACAGGTATGGATGTCACATGGTGATACAATCAAAGAAGTTCCTGCAAATTTTAAGGTAATATCAAGTACAGACAAAGTACGTGTAGCTGCTTATCAAATAGAAGGTACAAAGACTTATGGTATTCAATTTCACCCAGAGGTAACGCATAGTACTGATGGTCAGATCTTGATCAAAAATTTCGTAGTTGATATCTGTGGTTGTTCTCAAGATTGGACTTCAGAATCTTTCGTTGAAACTACTGTAGCACAACTTAAGCAAGATCTAAGTACTGACCATGTAATCATGGCTTTATCAGGAGGTGTTGACTCGACTGTAGCTGCGGTATTATTACACCATGCCATTGGAGATAGACTTCACTGTTTCTTTGTAGATCACGGACTTTTGCGTAAAAATGAGTACGAACAAGTATTGGATTCGTATAAAAATATGGGTCTTAATATCAAGGGCGTAAATGCAAAAGACTTATTTTTTAGCAAATTGGCTGGAGTAAAAGAACCAGAGGCAAAACGTAAAATAATAGGTGGAGCTTTCATTGATGTATTTGATCAAGCTTCTAAAGATATTCAAAAAGACTTACCAGAAGGAGCGGAGGCAAAATGGTTGGGTCAAGGTACTATCTATCCTGATATTATTGAATCAATTTCTGTTAAAGGTCCATCCGCAACAATCAAATCTCACCATAATGTAGGCGGTCTTCCTGATTACATGAAATTGAAGGTTATTGAGCCTTTGAAAACATTATTCAAAGATGAAGTACGTCGTGTAGGTAGAACTTTAAATGTTGATCCAAATATCCTAAATAGACATCCATTCCCAGGCCCTGGTTTAGGAATTCGAATTTTAGGAGATATTTCAGAGGAAAAGGTACGAATTTTGCAGGAAGCTGATGACATTTATATTCGTAATCTTAAGGAATCTGGTTGGTACGATAAAGTATGGCAAGCTGGAACAATCTTTTTGCCCGTACAATCTGTGGGTGTAATGGGCGATGAACGTACATACGAGCACGTCGTAGCGTTGAGAGCCGTTGGGTCATTGGATGGAATGACAGCAGATTGGATTCATTTACCGTATGAGTTATTAGCTAAGATTTCAAATGAAATAATAAATCATGTTAAAGGAATCAACAGAGTCGTGTATGACATCAGTTCAAAACCACCAGCAACAATTGAGTGGGAATAATAAATTGAAGAAATCTTATTTAATATATGCAGTTTCATTACTTTTAGGTGTATCCGCGTGTGCACCTAAAAGTGGTGTTTTGCGCGCTCCGAGCAATCCGGGGCAAGTCAGTACCAGCGCAGCTGAAGAGGCCAAAAAAGCAGAAGAAAAAGCTGCTGAAAAGGAAGCTACCGCGAGAGATAAAAAAGACGCAGCTCAACGTAATATTTCTTTATTATTACCTTTTCAACTGGATCATATCGGGGCTGAGGGTGTACAAGAGAATGATGTTAAAAGATCTGCTTTAGCACTAGACTTTTATCAAGGATTTCAGTTAGGATTAAATGAGTTAGCAAAAAAGTCCGATTCTTTTAATCTAAAAGTTGTTGATTCTAAGGATAATGCGTATTACAACTCAACTTTAGCTACATCTGAAGACATAAGTAATTCTGGAATAATAGTAGGACCTATTTACCCAATTGAGATCAAGGCATTTGGTAATAGTCTTCCAGATAAAGAGAAACTAATTATTAGTCCATTGGCAGCTTCGCCTGCTTCGGAATTTGGCCTAAATAATTTGGTGACAATTACTCCTTCAATTAAATCACACACAAATGGCCTAGCAAAACGCGTTGCCAAAGATTATATAACTGGTGATATAATTATTATTTATAATACTTCAGATAACGACAGTAGACAATTTTTGAATGGTATGCTTGCGTCTATCAAGGAAAACAAAGAAAATGTTAAAATTATCTCTGTTTCTACATTAGCGCAATTAAATGAAAATTTGTCAACTACAGGTACAAATTTGGTGGTGAGTGGTACGACAGATAAAACACAGCTTAATAACCTGATTAGTAATCTTTCGAAGAAAAATTCTGAAGAATATAATTCTATCAAATTATACGGACATCCGCTTTGGGATAGATTCGACTTTAGTATTCATACCAATTTTTACAGTCTGCGTCCTGTGATCACGACAGAAAGTAATTTGAAATCTTGGACTTCAACTACGCGTAATTTTAGAGACACTTATAAGGCTAAGTTCGGCATATATCCTTCGGATCAGTCTTACAAAGGTTATGACGTTGCAGTTTATTTTGGTTCATTGATTAATAAATATGGCGTTGATAATCTGAAGTCTAATTTGACGAAAGAACCATATACTGGCCTATTTAATACGTATAAGTTCGATTATAACGAAAAATGGGGATTTACTAATGAGGCTGTTTCTTACAAAGAATACCTTAACGGTTCATTCCAGTTACAATAAAATTTTATGGCAATAAATGAAAAACGTGTAGCACAACATGTTCGCAGTTTTGAAAAAGCATTAAGCGGATATGCACACAATGAGCCTTTGTCTCGCTATCTTACACGATTTTTTAAAGAAAATAAACAAATGGGGTCATCTGATAGAAAGATGACCTCTCGTTTTATTTACAATTACTTTAGGTTGGGTAATGCACTAAAAGAGCAAAATCTTTTGGATAGACTATGTTATGCTGAATTCCTATGTGAATCGGACTCGCCTCTAGTAAGTTTAAACTTCCCTGAATTAGCTGTAGAAATTTCAAATCCGTTGATTCAGAAAATTCAACTGCTTGAATCAAAAGTTTCTTTCGATAGCAACCAAATATTTCCTCTTTTGGAGAATCTTTCCGAAAGTATTGATAAGAAAAGTTTTCTGCATAGTCATTTTGTACAGCCAGATCTATTTATACGTATTAAGCGTGGACAGGAAGATTTTGTGAAATCTACATTAGATCAGCACGATATTGCTTATACAGCTTTTAGCTCGAAAACATTATCACTTCCAAATGGATTTAGACTTCAAGATTTTCCAAAATTGGAAGGAAAGTTTGAAGTCCAGGATTTGTCTTCGCAGAAAACAATTGATTTTATAGAAGCAGCGGCAAAGGAAAATTGGTGGGATGCGTGCGCGGCTTCAGGCGGTAAAGCATTGATGCTATTAGACAAATACCCCAATTTAAATTTGCTAGTGTCGGATATACGTCTTTCTATTTTGCGAAATTTAAATGATCGTTTTGATAAGGCTGAAGTAAGGTCGCCTAGACGTCAGAAAATTCTGGATCTAACTGCAGATACTACTGAAATTTTGGGTAATGAAGAGTTTGATGGGCTAATTTTAGATGTTCCATGTACTGGTTCTGGAACATGGGGACGAACGCCAGAAATGATTCAGCAAATGACAAAGCAAAAATTACAACAGTTTTCTTCGTTGCAGAAAACAATAGCTTCTAATGTCATCAAACACCTAAAAATAGGCAAACCTTTAGTTTACATGACATGCTCAGTCTATGCGGAAGAAAATGAGCATGTTGTTCAATATTTAGTTGAACAATTCGGTTTTAAAATCGAAAAAATGGAATTGATCAAAGGCTATGAATACAAAGCAGATAGTATGTTTGCGGCTCGATTGATTCGGACACGCTAACTGCAATTAATAGGAACAACTAATACAGGACAAATTGCTTTTCGAATTACAGATTCCGATACACTTCCAGAAATAAAATGATCAAAGCCTGTGCGACCATTGGAACCCATTATGATGAGATCAGCTGACCATTCGTCTGCTAATAATAAGATTTCCTCTTTTATATTTCCAATGCGTGTAAAGGTGAACACCTCATAATTGGAAGAAAATTCCGCTGCAATTTTAGCAACATATTGTTCAGCTGTATTTTGTTGAATTTCTGTGATTTCAGGAACAATTATAGGTTGCTGACCGAGTAATGGATCAGCTCCATAAGTAGCAGGACTGGTCGGTGGTACGACTGTAAGTAAAGCTAAAGAAATCTCTTCATGTGAAATAATTTCTTTGGCATAACTCACAATTTTTTCTGTACATGGTGAATCATCAACGGCTAACAGAATTCGACGAAATTTTTTCATAGCAATGAATTTTAGTTGATTTAAAAGTATCTTAGTATTCTAAAAACAAACAAAAAGGTATTAATGTTTTAAACAATAAACGCTTATGAGTATATCAGCTTGCAACCTCAGTATAGTACCTTTAAGAGCAGAATCTTCACATCGCAGTGAAATTGTTTCGCAAGTTCTTTTTGGGGAGACTTTTGAAATCTTAGAAGAAGGAATTGATTTCACGCGCGTAAGAATGACTGAAACGAAGTATCAAGGATGGATTCAAAACCATCAGTATGCTCCAGTTATTTTAGCTGGTGTGGAAAAAGGTTTAATAGTCGATTTGCAAGGTGCTAAAGCAGTTTCTAAATCTAAAATAGTTCATTTGCTGCATGGGACATCTGTCACAGGAAATACCATTACTATTGGTGAAGAACAATACCATATTGAAGGGACATTGCGTGAAACCAATCTAACCGATTTCAACGCTGAATTTCCGAAACTTATTCAACACTATAGTAATGCTCCTTACATGTGGGGAGGCAGGTCTATATATGGTATTGACTGTTCGGGGTTTAGTCAAGTGGTTTACAAGCATTTTGGTATATCAATCTTAAGAGATGCATACCAACAAGCTGAAAGTGGCACTACAGTTGATTTCTTGACAGAAATTAAATTGGGTGATTTGGCATTTTTTGACAATGAATCAGGCAAAATTACACATGTGGGAGTGATGATAGATAATGAAACTATCATTCATGCATCTGGTCGGGTACGTATCGACAAGATAGATAGTCAAGGTATTTTTAATGCAGAATTGAACCGTTACACACACAACCTACGTATTGTTAAGCGTTATTTTTAAACTTTTATTCAATGATTTTACAAGCAAATAACTATTATAATTTAGCTAGTTCTCAATTATTTCCTTTCAGTGCGTCGATTAATGATGCTTTAGCGGAAAATGATGCGCTGAAAATCGCCAAAGAGGCTTATGACTTGGTATTAAGTGAAAAATATGAAGAAGCTATTACAACATATACAAAAGCGATAACTTTATATCCCGAACAGCCATTTTTTTACGCTTGTCGTTCTATTGTTCATAGTTTCAATGCAGATGATGAAAGTTCTTATTACGATTATCAAGTTGCAAAACGCATGGATTTCAATTACCATCATTATTTTGAATGGTTAGAAAATCAAGGTGAAATGTTAGAAGCAGATGAATTGGTTGAATTAAATCAAGCAATTAATGTAGAACCCGAAAATCCACAACTACTAATTAATCGTGCAATGTTGCAAGTCCAGCACTTTAATTATGCAGATGCAATCGCTGACTATTCCAAAGCTTTTGTGCTGAATAATGATGTGAAAATTCTTATTTCCAGAGCTGCAGTTTATATGTATGTTTTACAATACGATAAGGCACTAGCAGATCTGGACGTAGTCATTGAGACTCAACCCTTTGTTGATGCTTTTTTATATCGTGCTAAGTTGTATGCAGCTATAAAAGAGTTTGATAATGCATTGCAAGATTTTAATGCTGCCTTAGAATTAGATCAGCGAAATAGTTCTGTTTTAGAAGAACGGGCACAGCTATTTGAGCAATTAGAAGAGTTTGACAAAGCAATAGTAGATTATTCCGCTATTATACAATCCAATTCAGAAGATTTTTACCCGTATGTATTGCGTGCAGATGTTTACGAGAAAACCGAAAATTGGGAAAAAGCAATTGCAGATTATACTGAAGCTATTCGTTTAAATCCTTTTTATTCAGATTTATACCATTACCGTGGTGTCATATTAGAAAAGATTGGTGATAACGCAGGCGCTGAAGCAGATTACGCAAAATTCGAAGAGTTGGAGAAGGAAGATTAAGAATTAAACTATTGATTAATTAGTAAGTCCAAGACAAAAATAATTTGGTAAATGAAACAAACTTATTTAGAGAAAGCGTTTAAGTTGTTCGGTGCGTACAAAGCACATAAATTGACTACAGACGATTTGAACAAGGCGGATGTAAAGGCAATTCACTTGGATGATAAGATGAGTGATTTCAAAGTGTTGGTGAGTATGGCCAAGGATATTATGGCTGGCAGATTTAAGGTCAACACCTGGAACGCTTCCGTTATTTTCGCTACTATTATTTATGTTGTGTCGCCTATTGATGCTATTCCAGATTTAATTCCAGTATTGGGTTGGTTGGATGATGTTACTATTGTAGGTTATGCATTGAGCAAACTTTCAGAAGAATTAAGGCGTTATAAAGAATTTAATACGCAATTTTGAAGATAAATACTTCTTAATTTGGCAAGCCGTATATTAACTATACGGCTTTTTGTTTTATTTTTACTTTATGTCTAAATCAAATAGCTACCTTAAAAAAATTAAAGATCTTGCAGCCAAAAATTTACTTGAAGGAGAACAGTTTCTTAAAGAAAACGGTGAAAGAGAACAAGTAATTGTTTTGCCTTCTGGATTACAATATGAAATTGTACAAGAAGGAACTGGAAAGATTCCAAATAAAAAGGATAAAGTTTTGTGCCATTATAAAGGAAAACTTTTGAACGAAGAAGTTTTTGATAGTTCTTATAAGAGAAAACGTCCTGAAGCATTCTTCGTACATGAACTTATAAAAGGTTGGCAAAAGGCTTTGACATTAATGCCTGTCGGGAGCAAATGGATTTTGTATGTCCCGCCTAATTTAGCATATGGATTTGAGGCATTGACTCCAACAAGTGGCGGAAATTGTACACTTATTTTCGAAATGGAATTAATCTCAATTTTGTAAGATGCTAAAATTTATCCAAACTATTTTGAGTATAATTATATGTACAATTGTATTCGGACAAGAATCTAATAACATATTGAACAGATTTTATCCAAATAAGCAATCTCCAGGCGGAATTCTGTTGATTAAGAATAATTCGGAAGTAGAAATTACAGCTACAGGACTTGCTTATCTCGAACAGAATATTGCGATTAGCCAAGAAACAAGATTTAGAATGGCTTCAGTCAGCAAGCAATTTACCGCGATGGCTGTTTATTTACTCATTCAAGATGGAAAAGTAGATTTTGAAACACCATTAAAAGATATTTTACCCGAACTTCCACAAAAAGCTTATTCGGTGAAAATTAAACATCTTTTAAATCACAGTTCGGGATTAGTTGATTATGAAAATGTAATTCCGAAAGAACAAAAACAGCAATTGACAGATAATGATGTACTACATTTAATTCAAGATTTGGATTCTGTACATTTTGAATCTGGTTCACAATTTAGATATAGCAATACAGCGTATTGTTTACTGTCGTTAATTGTGGAACGTATTACAAATGAGAGCTATGAAGAATTTGTTAAAAAGCGCATTTTCGATACGCTAAATATGACATCAGCTCAAATATCTGCTCCAGAAACTTTTGGAGATAGAGCTTTTGGTTACAAGCCAAATCAATCCGACTTCCAATTTGCAGATCAAAGCATTACATCATCTACTAGAGGCGATGGTGGAGTTTATATTTCAGCTCTTGATTATGCAAAATGGATGGACAAAAGCAATTCGCATTTCACGCCTCAGTTTTTCCATGATTTAGATAAGTATAAAATATTGGTGAAAGATGACGTTTATTACAGTTTAGGCTTATTTTTCACAACAAGTGCTGAAAACATTTTAACATTATTCCATTCGGGCGAAAGCACAGGTTTTCACAATATTTTTATTTTCCAACCGCAACGCAATTATGGAATTTCATTATTTACAAATCGTGATGATTTGCTAATTTCCGATATTTTTGATGAAGTAATGAAATGTAAAAATATTGCTATTCCAAACTTAAATAAATCTTTATTTGTTTGGTTAAATAAAGTTTATAGCAATGAATAAAGGAAGGCAAATTTGCCTTCCTTTATTATATTTCTGATAATTTGAAGGTGTCTTTGACACGAATACCTTTTTCTGTTTGTTGCAAAGTACAGCATTCATTTACAGGATCATGTTCGAAGAATAAGATATATTCCTTATCTACAGCTTCCTGCCAATACGATTTTCGTTCTTCCATCGTGACCAGCGGACGTACATCATAACTCATCACATAGGGGAGCGGAATATGTCCTACAGACGGCAATAAATCCGCCATATACAGAATAGTTTTTCCTTTGTACTCGATTTGAGGCAACATCATTGCCTCTGTATGTCCGTGAGCGTATCGTACACTAATATTGGTATCATAATTTTGATCTTCAGTAATAAAAATCAATTGACCAGATTCTTGAATAGGCGAAATGTTTTCTTTCAAAAAAGATGCTTTTTCTCTTGGATTAGGATTAACCGTTGCCCAATCCCAATGTTTTTGGTTACTCCAGAATTTCGCATTTCGAAATGCAGGGACAAATTTATCGCCTTCTAGTTTTATTGCACCACCGCAATGGTCAAAGTGCAAGTGCGTCAAAAACACATCTGTAATATCATCCCTATGAAATCCAAATTTTGCTAATGATTTATCCAGTGAATCATCTCCATGAATGAAATAGTGCCCAAAGAATTTGGCATCTTGCTTATCACCCAATGCTGTATCAACAAGTGTCAATTTCTTTCCATCTTCAATCAATAAAAGCCGATTTGCCCAAGTACAAAGATTATTTTCATCCGCTGGATTGGTGCGCTGCCATAAGGACTTAGGAACAACGCCAAACATTGCGCCACCATCTAGTTTAAAGAAACCTGTATCAATAGTATATAAATTCATTGTAGATTTTAGCTGTAGTACTATTTCAAAGGTATTAAAATTAATATTGAGCTATTACTTTGCGTAATAGTTTTTTGCCTTTTCTTCTAAATCTTGTATCAAATAGGCTATATAATCCACTTCATTCAAACTACTAGCAGCACTCAACGCACCTGGACTGAATACATTAATCTCCATAATTTTATCACCTACAATATCCAAACCGACTAGATACATACCATCCGATCGCAGTTTAGCAGAAACTTTCTTGACTAGTGCTAATGTATCCTCAGTGACGTTGGCTACCTCAGCTTTAGCGCCTTGGTGAATATTGCTTCGAATTTCACCTTCAGGTTGTACACGTTGCAAAGCTGCATATTTTCCATTTATCACAATTGGTTCACCATCTAGTAAGAAAAAACGCATATCACCTTTTGTTGCTTCGGGCAAATATTCCTGACCTATGACGTAACCATCACGGGCAATGACTTCCACGGTTTGTTTTAAGTTATGCAATTCATTAGGACTAATCATAAAGACATTTTTGCCACCAGAGCCTTTGAGTGGTTTTAAAATAATTTTATCATTTTGGATATTCATAAAATCCAAAATATCTCCATAATTACGTGTTACAACAGTTTTTGGTCGAATTTCTCTTGGAAAGTTTTCCAAGTAAAGTTTGTTGCTCGCTTGAATCAACTCATCAGGATCATTGATAACGAATCGACCTAATTTCTTCAACAATTGAGCGAATTGCAGCCCCATTGCTGGAGCCCAAGGTCTATTAAGCATATCCATCACCGGATCAAAGCGCAACCATAATACGTCTACGTCCAACATAGAAATACGTTCTTTCTGCTGTTTTTTTAATTTTTCCAACAGATCTTCGTTATCCAAAACAGTTACTTCGGGATGGATTTGTCGAACATGTGCATCGATATGTGTATCATCAACGTATACAAAATCGGACAACCCAATATACATAATTATATGTCCACGCCTCAAGGCATGCAAAGCCATCCAAGTAGTAGTGAAATATGCTTCCTCTTTGTGTGTCTGATTAATTAAAAATGCGATTTTCATATAATTATTTTATAAGTTTAAATATGGACCCTTCTTTCCTTATTAGTTCCAAACGTGATGAATATACATCGGATAAATAGCGAGGAATAATTGCTGGTGATCGTAAGTATCCTCTCTGAATTAAATCCTGTATAATTGGGATATAATCTTTTCGAATTTTACCAATAGTCAAAATGTTAATATCGTTTCCTGCTCTTATGTATTCTAAAAGTTCTATCAGCCCTTGTAGATATACTGCATCTTTGGTCAAACCACCACCTCTATATACGCGCATTGTAATCAAGAAGGCAATTTCATCTACAAAATCATATTGCTCGACAAGCATGGAAAACGTATCTATAAAAGAATTACCCATCAACATGTGTCGAACACATATCACACGTGCAGCTAAGATTCTTAAACGTTCATTGTTTAGACCATCAACCATGTATTCAGCAAATACAGCTAAACCTTCTTGTAGTTTTTCATAACCTGGTACGCCTTGACTAAACAATTGCAGTAGTTGAGATTTACCATTGAAGTAGGTGCCGATATGCGTACCAACCTCATGCTGAATCAATGCTTCCGCTCTTTCCTTCGAAACTTTATAATTTGAACTGATATTTAGTACCCCACGATTTACCATCACACCTGATACGTCATTACGAACACGCACAGTCGTATTTAGTTCAGGATATTGTAATTTTAAATACTCAATTTCTTGTATAGCTAATTGTGCAAATTGTTGCGCATTTAATTTTTCTTCACCTTTCGGCGTATTTGTTTTATTATTGTCGATAACTGTAATGATGGCTTCTGCCACATGCATCAGCTTGTCGCTTACATTTCCAAAAACTTGTAGACTTCCATGTACGAAATCGGGTGTATTGCGATCTGCCAACATACTCATCATTTCATCCAATTCTCGTCTTTTGTCACGAAATAAATAAGCGATATTTGGGTCATAGATATCTTCAATCGGAAGGTTGTAGAGATTGCGTTTTACCAAATCGGGATCTATAGGCATGGGCCGATATTGAAATACTGGATTCTTTGCGTACCGCGAGTTTTTAAAAGTTTGCCATGCTTCTTGCACATTGGTAGGCGTAACTAGCATCAAAAAATCAAATCGCTGACTTTCTGCCAATAAAGCTTTATCAATTTCAAAAATATTTGATGTAATTTCCTTGTGTACATTTAATTTGAACTTAGCAGGATTCAAATTTGTATAAAGCCTTAGGTATTCAAAGAAAGTTCTGGAAAGCGCTTTGCTCATCGATTCTCTGAAGTGTCTTTCTAATAAGGGCAGAATACTTCCTGCAGTATTAATAAATGTATTTTTGGTGCTTATACCAAGCAGGTATATATTATCTTCTTGAAGTTTATTAAGTGAAAATAGTGGTTTGTAATCTGGATTATGCGGTGTCTTGCGTTGTTTTACAATAGAAGAACGTAAATCCGGCGCTTCTGTTCTTATGTTTTTATGAATGTATTCTGCTAGAGGTAAAGCAACTTTCTGGGCGATATGAATCGAAATATCATCTTCTTTGTCATTGTCAGTCCAAATTTCAATGATTAAACAACTCCCGAATTCTGATTTTAATTCTTGTGCAATTTCTTTGATCCAATTGTCGACATTTTCATCATCATATTTGAAAATAATACTTGATAATTGCGATTTAGCTAAATCAGAAATCATACGCTGTTTAGCAACAGAACCAACTGTACGGTATAAGAAAAAATAGGGAACGACTTTATTGAATACTACTTTGCCTACATTAGGAATCTGCTCATGAAAAGATTCTCTATTGTGTATACATGATTTAATATGTTTCAATAACTTTTCTTCCACTAATACTATACTTGAATTTTCTGTAGATATAAATTCATAGACTGTAAAACGTTCTTTAAAAGTTGATTATTCAGCGCAATCTTATCGAGATAGGGTTCTCCTGTCCACTCATCCATAAAATCCTTTCGAAATTCTATAGATAGTACACAACCTAATTCGCCATATTGATTTATAATATGTTGTGCGAGATTTCCACCTTTAAATTTCACGTTTTCTCTTACATCAATATCTTCATTATTCAAGTGTAGTTTCTGTATTGCTGCTACAAATTCATCGATAAAATCCCGCCACTTGTCTTGGTTGTAATATGTTCCAAGATTGATTTGTGGATTCGCCTCTTTGTCTACGATTTGATTGCTACTTTCTCTCTTG
Organism: Sphingobacterium cavernae; assembly: GCF_008520265.1. Lineage (GTDB taxonomy): Bacteria > Bacteroidota > Bacteroidia > Sphingobacteriales > Sphingobacteriaceae > Sphingobacterium > Sphingobacterium cavernae. Next base: position 6,865 of record NZ_VIQM01000072.1, on the reverse strand, counting down.
GCATTGTAACTGTGAATATCCAAAATAACGAAGTAACCGTATTTTTTAATTGTAGTCGAAATATGTCTTTCAATTGTATAATAGATAGATTGATGTTGTCTATATAGTTCTAACAAATAATTTGAAGGAAGGTTTGAACGAAAAACATTTAAACCCCAAGCTTGTTCAGGGTGTAGATAAACCGAATTTTCTACATCACGATTTAGATCCAGCTGAAATCTAGAGGTGTGAACGATAAATTGGTTTACAGCTAGGTCGCCGATTTTTGCAGTAAAGGGATCTTCTTCCCGAAGTCTTTGCGCGTCCGAAAGGCGAATATAAGGTTTTAACTCTTCACTGATTTGATGACCTTCGTGGATAGCAAATACCCAAAAAGGGCTATCCTCATTTTTAATTTGATATAGAATTTCTAAAGACATTGTGCACGTAAGTTGATTTATATAATGAACAAACGTTTGCGAAAAAGGTTTTAGAGATTGTACACTAAAGTTAATTAATTGTTTTCAAATGAAATTTTTAGACCCGTGTAATAATTGCGTGTAGCAGCAGCGTTATAGAATCTTCCGCCGAAAGCATTGATATCATTGCCTAAACTATATTTTTGATTCAAAAGATTATCAATTCCGATGAAAAATGTAAATCTAGAATTAAGATTAGGTAGGCGTGTACTCCAATTTAATTTTGCTTGAACCAAATCATACGCATCCGAAAAGAATGTATTTGCATCATCAAGCGGTATTGTAGATGTATGGTTGTTGTAAATATTTAATTGAAATTGTTTAGGAAACACCAAGAAAAGTGAGTTTGAAAGCGTCCAATCAGGCACAGAAGTTATTTTATTTCCACAAAAGTTTGTCGTACCATTTATGTAATTACCGAATCGATAATGGTTATATGCCGATGCAATATTAAATTGAATTGATTTTACGATAGAAGTATTTAGTTCATAATACGACCAAAACGATAATTCAGCACCTTTTTGTTTCATTTCGCCAGCATTCGCATAAAATTCTACTCCTGCATCATTAAGATTGCGAATAATACCGTTATCCATATTGTATTGATATATACTTAAATCCAAAAGCCAGCGTTTGTTTTTGCCTTGAACTTTGTAGCCTAATTCATAATTAACACCACTTTCTGCTAATAAATTTGTATTTATGGTATTATCTGATGATCGAACTTCTGCCAAGGTAGGAGTAGAGTAGCCTTTTGAAATTGAGGCACGAATTGCCATTGTGTTGGCAAGCTGATATGAAGTTGCCATACGCGGCATCCAGACGTCTTTAAACGCTATATCACCCTTAGTAATATTCTCTGTAGGATAGAGAGTTTCATATGTAATGCTATTTTTATTCCATCCTAGTGATCCTTCAATCATCCAATTTTTTGTGAGATCAATTTGTGCACGGGAGAAGATATTTAATTGTTGATTATCAAGGACATCATTCACTTGCGGATCGCCAGCAATACCTTTATTATTGTCAAAATTATCAATCTTGTTCCAACCATTTTGAGCTTCTAAACCAATTTGGAATTGCAATGGTATGGATTTGTCACTGTCTTGATATGATAGGAAAGTACGTGCGCCTAAATTTTTCTCTGTACGAAATTCGTAATTGGTAATGAATGGATTTTCAAAATCAGTGTGCGATCCAAAAATACCGACAAAATGTGAAAGCTTATTTGTGATTTGATAATCGTGGCTAATTCCACCGTAAAAGGTTTTATTATAAATCGTTGCTTGCTGTTCTTCAGCACTCGGATTTGGTCCAGCTGCTGGCCTTGCAGCTTTTGGGTTTTCTTCGTATTGTTTCAGCGTTAGACCGCCTGGTGTTTGGTAATCCAAATCTGTGTACAAAGCAAATAGCTTTAATGCTCCTTTAGAATTATATTGGTATTGTTGGGCTGTTTGAAAAGTTTTCCGTTTGAAAGCGGAATGATCTCTATAACCTTTCGAAGTCAAATAAGATTGATTGAATGCCAGATTATATTTATCACTTACTTTCTGATTAATACCTAAATTTTGTTGGAATAAACCAAATGATCCAGCAGATAATTGTAAATCCACTGTGTTATTAGAATTGGAATAGCCGTAAGGATTTATACGTATTACTCCACCAGAATTGGCGCCAAATAAGGATCCATCCGGTCCTTTAATAATATGTATCGCATAAAGGGAATTGGGGTCCAATAAATTCAAGTAAGTATTACCTCCAGCATCCGTCAACGGCAATTCGTCTATATAAATCTTTGTATTTCGAATACCAAAAGGTGAACGTACTAAGCTACCTCGCATTCCTATACGGTATGAACCTGGTGATCGCTCTTCCATTCGAATCCCTGCAACGGTGTTTATTGCGGAAGTTAGAGCTACAGGGCTTTGTGATTGCAATACTGATCTAGAAATAGTATGTGCGCTATTTGATAATTGTAAGATTGTTTGCTTGCTGAAATATTGTTTGACTTCTACGGGTTGCAATTCAATATTTTCATTATTTAATGTATCTGTCTGGGCAAATAATAAGTGTGAAGAAGTAAGTAAAATACTTATTAAACAATATTTCATAAATAAATTTTAAATTAGAAAGCTTCGTTAAGTCCTAAAAATAAACCTTTTTGTCCAAATTTACCGAATGCATAATCGATACATAAGTTGGTTCGCGTCAGTTTATTGAATAATACACGCAGTCCTACACCACCCGCAGGTTGCCATTGTCTGAACAGCTTGCTGCCGATTTTGTCGTCTATTGTTTGAAGATTTCCAAATACAACACCGCATAAGAATTGATTACGCAGTATGGGAAATCTATATTCCAATTCGCCATAAGCATAGGATTTACCTTTGAAGTAACCATTGGTATAACCGCGTCCAGATCTTGCATAGGGATCTTTTCCTGTGCCGGGCAAATCCAAATACCCTAAGTCTCCACCCACATTATAAGATCCATAATACCAAAATGCCAATACGTGATTTGATCTTCTTTGTGACAATTGCCAATATTTTCTAAAATCAGTTAACAACTGAAATCCTTCTTGTGAACTTCCTAACCATGTTTGATTGGCACGGAGCACTACATCCGTATAGATACCTTTATATGCACTATTTGGATTATCACGAGTCATATATTGCAAGTTCACCATCAATCCATTATTGTTATTCATTTCTGGATTGTAGCCATATTTTTCACTATATGTGTCGAGTGGATTATTTTCTGAACCACCTATTGTCCGAATATTTCTTTTCAAATCGAAGTAAACTCCTGTGCCAAGGAAAAGATTATCAGATAATTGTCTGTAAATCCGTTCGCTAAATCCGTATACTGTGTAATTGTTGACATATCGTGTCCTTTCGGGATTAGTCAATACAATCTCTTCATACGTAGGATTCTCTATCGGTACTCCCATTCCGAGACCATAATCTAGTCCAACCATCTTCGCTATATGCAAACTTCCTTTAAGGTTCCAATTATTTTCTCGTGTATAAGTGTCATGAAATAAGTAGCCAACTATTATTCCTTGCGTGGTATAATTCAAGGCTGTAGCAAAAACAGACATACTCGTGTTTTTCTTATCTCCAAAATAAACACCGCCTACAGCTTTTACACCGATTTGAAATCCTATACTTGGATTATAATTTATATTTGGTAAATATGAAATTGGTGAACGTTTTTTTGAAAAATTTTCTTTACTTTTATTGCGTATAGGATTTATATCTTTAAATAAATCTACAACATCGTAAAGAGTATCAGGGATTTGTAGCGAATCTATAACCATTAAGTTTATATTTTTCAATGTATCTAATGGTGGATTATTCTCTATCATTTGAGCCTTGGCGGTAGATAAACCAATTATAAGAGTTAAAATTAGTGAGTTTAATTTATTGCGGTGAAGTTTCAATGTCATTGGATGTAAGCGCTGATTGTATAGATACTAATCGACAAAAATAGTAGAATCCTTTGTAAATCACTATTAAGTGTATAAATAAAACAATTATAAAGTGATTATTGTTGTATATGATAACGGATAATTAGAGCTATGGTAATAAAACAAGAAGAAATCGGTCACAAAGGATCATTTACGGCAATAGAAGAAGGAAAAAAAATAGGTGAAATAACCTATTCAAAAGCAGGATCTGATAAAATAATAATAGATCACACCGAGGTTGATGAAAATCAGAAAGGAAAAGGAATAGGGAAAATTCTTTTATCTAAAGCGGTGGATTTCGCACGAGAACATAATATTAAGATAGTTCCGTTATGTCCATTTGCCAAAACGATGTTCGATAAAGATATCGATATTCGGGATGTGCTAGGATAAATTTTTTATGTAATTTGGGATTAGTAGAGTTCTTGAAAGAAATTTCAAGAACTCTTTTTATTTATACGGCTTATTTATGCTTGTGAAAGTTTTCTTATCAAATCGATAAAGTTGTTTGAATTCGTTTTGTTAAGAATATTTTTACGATGCGTATCTACCGTATATTTACTAGTACAAAGTTTATTTGCGATTTCTGTACTGTTGAGACCATCTTGAACTAATCTCAATATTTCAAACTCCCTTTTAGTTAGCTTATAGCAATTCTCTGTATCGAGAAAAATATTTCTAGTTTTATCGTAAATTCTATGGTCATTTATCGGCTTATCTACATACTCATTTATGCGCTGATGTATTACGAGTGTTTTTGTTAAATCACCTTTATTATTAACTTCTAATGCCTGGCAAGTTTGTTTAATTGTAATATAATATCCCCCAATAGTTTTTATCCTGTACGTATAAGAATATAAGTAATTGAAATGCTCATTGAATCTCAATTTATTTTTAAATAACAAATCTTTCTCTTCGCATTCGAAAAAATAATTTTTATCCTCAGGATGAATAATTTCAATCAAATCTTCGACCGTGAACGTGGATGCATTATAACCAGTGATGGTATGAAATGCTGTATTCATAAATGATATATAATTTGTGTGGCAGTCAAAAATAAAATAGTAACTGTCGACTAATGATTTGTTCTCTTCTTCTATAGTTGTTTTAGAACTTTGTTTATAGAAGAGATCTTTCCATTTTTCATTTTTAATTTCAATAGACATATTATAGGGTAGTTGTTTGGTAAGCCAAATATACCTATAAATAGTGCTTTTTATTATTTTTATTGTAAAATTTTATTGCTTTGTAATAAATATCATAATGGGATAATCGGTTTCTTTGTTGTTATTTGAATTTTGTTAAAATAAAATATTTAAGATTTAGTTTTTTGTTTTTAGGATGGCTAACTTGTAGCTTAAACTATTTAAGTTATTAGTTGCAGGGATTATAAAAATGCTTTGTAAAAAAATGCATACTATTAATTTTGCAATAATGTTTAGATTTGCTTTATGAAAAAAATAGCAAAGAAAAAAGAAAATAAAGATGACAACAATATACAGCGAGAAGTAGATATTCAATTCAAAAATTTAGATAATACCTTTCAGGGAAATAAATCTCTGTATGCTTTTTTTCTTACACTTGCTTTTTTTGGTGTAATGGGGCTAGTATGGATGATTCCATTTCCACAATTGGAATTTCTTAAGAAAATGAACGCACAGACTTTTTTAAATTGGGGGTCATTTTATATTGCTATTATCATTTATTTTTACTTGAAATTAGCACCTACTTTATCGTATGCGGCATTATTTTCTATTGCAATCATGAGCTTTTTTATCGTACAATTGGAGTATGTAGAACGTGATGGTGGACCAACTGTTATTTTGATTTGTTCCATTATTGCAATTGTAGGATTGCTTGGCTTATGGGTTTACGCTAAAAAGGAAAAATCTGTAACAGGTAAGGATTTTTGGAGCTTAATCACAATAGGTCCAATATGGTTGTGGTCAAAAGTCTTCGACAAATTAAAATTCAAGTATTAAAAGTTATCTCTTAAAATATTAATCCTGAACACAATACTGTTCGGGATTTTTTATATTTTTTAAAAATACAACAGTAACCATGACAGCATATAATTATCCACTAAGTTTTAAATTTAAGATTGGTACATTATCAAATGATTTTGAAGCGAAGGATGCCTTTGGAAATACACTTTTCTATGTGCGCGAAAAGATTTTGACGTGGAGAGATCAAATGAAAGTATATAGCGATTCTTCTAAAAATGAACTGCTGTATGAAATTAAATCGAATAGACTTATTGATTTTCAGCAGACTTTTACAATAACAAACTCCAATGGAAATGTTGTTGGTTCTGTAAAAAGAAAAAGTATTCGATCACTTTGGAAATCTACATTTAAATTGATGGATGAAAATGATAACCATGATCATACTATTCAAGAAAAAAATGCTTTTGTCAAAATGTGGGATGGAATTTTTGGTGAAATTCCAATAATTGGAATGCTATCAGGCTATGTATTTAATCCTTCTTATATTCTGTTAACAACAGAGGGAGAAGCATTGTTTGAAATCAGAAAAGAACCTTCATTTTTTGGAAGAAAATTTACAGTAGAAAAATTAACTACAAGCGATTTCAACGAAGAAAGATTTGTTCTAAGTTTGGCTTTAATGGTTTTAGTGGAGCGCCGAAGAGGTTAAATACTCTTTTTTATCGATTACATTCGCTAAAAACGTGTAGCCAATAGCAATGCTTTTTTCTTGAGGATTATGCTCATAATAAGATGTAGCACCGATAATTTTATAAAACGGAGCGTAAAACCCACAGGTGTTTAGCCTGTGGGATGTAAGTGACTCACCCTGATTGAGAATATACTCACGAATAGTATCAGGAGATGCTTCACCTATTGAACAAACAAAATAACCATCAGACCAGAAAGTATGTTCTTTCCAAAAATGTTTAAATAAGAATGACCTGTGTGGT
>NZ_VIQM01000071.1 GCF_008520265.1 Sphingobacterium cavernae | reverse complement strand
GGGTGCCTATATCGGCGGTGTTCACCTCTTCCCATTCCGAACAGAGAAGTTAAGCCCGCCCGAGCCGATGGTATTGCCGTAACAGGTGGGAGAGTAGGTCGGTGCCTTTTTTTATACAACAGCCTTATCACGAAAGTGGTAAGGCTTTTTTGCGTATATAGAGTTTTGAAGGTCGGCAATAACTATAAATACTCTTTATCAGTCAAAGCATGTAGGAACGCTATAATTTTCTTAATTTCTACTTCCGTTAAATTCAATTTATCACTATAGGATTTATACGTACATTTTGTTTCTAATCTAAATTTCTTATAGCAACTCTTCTATTCTATAACTACTTAGCTTGAATTTAGTTGTTTAAAACAACTATTCTTTTGCAAATTGCATTTCTCCTATTCGTATTAAAAAATCAAACTTTCTGTTCTATTTAACTTTATGTATTAATAAAATTCAGTTTATTACTTTAAAAAACATAAAATTAATTTTAAAAACAGTTTAATTTATTAAATTTTTCTTCTGTTAAAAACAAAATATATGTAAATATTCAATATTACTGTATTAGTTACTGAATTTAATGTTACTTAAGTGTTATTTTATGTAAAAAAATCAGTTTGCGTAATCGGTTGCGTAAAATTGCGCAACCGATTTCGTTGCTAAAACGGCCTTTTCTACCCCTGTAAATACTTTTTAAATACATAAAATAGATATATACTTGTTTAGTTATCTACCTATTTCGAAGAAATTGTGATAACATTTAACCATTACATAATCCTAAAAAACATTTTATGTTGAGAAAATTTATTGTATTTGCATCTATACTTTTATGTAATGAAGCTGTACAAGCAAATCCAGCTTTTTCAAGTAGTAGGGTTACTAATTTTCGATTTGTATTGCAAAGCGATACTATTGAAGAGAACGACCTCACAGAAGAGGAGTTAGTGAATTTTCGGAATCTCCGTAAGTCTATTAGCTCTGTCGACACTATTGATCTGAAGAAGGTAAAAATTAAGCCATTCACCAATTTAGCTGACTTTGTCAAAGGCGAAATAGGGGGAGTGTATGTTCAACAACCTTCTGCCGAATCAGGATCTTACCAAAACTTGATCATTCGCGGAGCAGGTACACCTTTATTTAACAATTCTGATTTGAATAACGTACGCGCAACAGTCTTTGTGAATGGCGTACCTATGGCAACATCACACAATTTTGCTTATGAAACGCAATTGTACAAATTTAACAGAATTGGTCCTGAAACTGATTTTTTAAACTTTGTAGACATCAGTGCTATTGAAAGTATTGAAGTCGTTAAAGATCCTGCTCGTCTAGCATTATTGGGTCCACTTGCTTCAAATGGAGCTATTTTGATAACTACATTTGGAGGAAAATCTGGTATACGTGAGATATCAGTTAATAGTTATTTTGGCTTAAACCAAAAGCCATCAATTACACCTGTCAATGGACAATATGAGAATTATTTCAGACAGCCATTTTATGCACTTTACAATAATACTATAGAAGCTAGACAAGTATATCCAGGATATCTTGCTGATTCTACAAATATGAATTACTATGGTGCATCTAAGTGGAAGGACGAATATTATAGAAACTCATCATTGTATTCATTAGATTTCAGTTTACGTGGTGGATCTGATCGTGCGAATTTTGGCTTTTTAGGAGGTCATACAAAGAACACGACTACCGCAGACAATAATTACTTTAATAGGTATAATGCCTTATTAAATATTAATATGTTGCCATTTCAATGGTTTACTGTATCGGCATTTTTAAACGCTACACGTACGGATCGCAATAGAAATACAAGCTTACGTAGCAGATATGGTGAGATTGGCTATTTACCGGATTTATCTACTCCATTGTCTCCAAATGTAGATCAGTATAGAAATTACATGTCATTACATGATCGTAGCGTAAACGATAATATCACAAATAGTATACAAGGAAATATTTCAATATCATTAGATATCCTGTCTAATTTGAATTATACTACAGCGTTTGCAGTGGATTATACAGAAGGTATTAGAGATATATTTTATCCTTCTGAATTGATGGAAACGACGAACTATATTTCTAATTATTATGGTTACTCGCAGCGATATACTTTTACGAACAATCTAAAGTATAATCTTACTATTGATGATAAGAATGCTTTGTCTTTTATTGGAGGTATCCAATATTTAGATGATCTTAATAGATTTACTTACGCTAAAGCTTTCGATGGTCCAAATGATTTCATCAAACTTAACGTAGTAGACGGTGACCCGAATAAGGCAGAATACTTAAGTCCTATAGGTGGTTTGAAAGTTCATAGATGGTATAATTCAGAACTTAATCGCCTGTTTTCAGCGTATGGCAAGATTGCTTACCAATACGATAAGATTTTAGATTTTGATGCTGTAGTGCGTTGGGATGCATCGTCAACGATTCAACCAGATTCAAGATGGTTGTTTACACCATCTGCAAGTGTAAAGTGGAACCTGAATGAGCAACTTGATCTTGAGGATCAATTCTCAATCAAATTAGCGGCAGGTCGTGTAGGTCGCATCAATTCAGATAGCCGTTATGCTGTAGGGCCTCAATATTATTCTAATCTCAATTGGGCTGGTGAATCAAATATTCTTTCGTTCTATGGCAATTCAGCTTTATCAAGACCATATAATAGAGGTTGGGTGGGTTATGATTTAGGCTGGTCTTATGTAGATCAGTTTGATTTAAATATTTTAAAATCTTTCTTTAATAATAGACTTACGGCCAATTTATCAGTATATCAAAAGGATACAAAAAACCAAATTGTATTGATTCCTGTGCCAGAAGAATATGGATATGTTGGACAATTTAAAAATGGTTTATCTATTCGTAACAAGGGAATTGATCTAGGGATTTCGGCAGATATTGTTAAAAAGCCTGAGTCATTTAGCTGGTTTTCTTCCTTAAATATCAATTTGAACAAGAACAAAGTTGTAGCTCTTCCAGATAATTTGTCCGAACTCGTAATTGGAGATCGATTATTGCGCGTAGGTCATTCGGCAGATGCATTTTGGGTGTATGAAAATACAGGCATTTATGCAGATGCAGCCGATGTACCTACCTCTTCAGGTACCACGTTTAATTTTGATGGTATTCCATTCCAATATGGTGACCCAAAATGGGTAGATCAAAATAACGATTTTCAAATCACATCTGCGGATAAAGTATTAAAAGGGAATTCACTCCCGAAAATTTTTGGTGGATTCAATAATAAATTCACTTACAAAAATTTGGACTTAGGAATAGACTTGTATTTTGCTTTAGGGCATAAGGCTATGAATGAGCGTGCCGCAACAAAGTATAATTTTATTAATAATGAATCCAATAATAGTATAGCCTCTATTCGTGAAATATTTCATTGGCAACAAGATGTAGATATCAGCAAATATCCATTGTATAATGTCTGGAGTAGTATAGATCCATATCGCGTAGATCAGGATTTATTTTTAGAAAACGCTTCTTTCTTAAAAATCCGTGGCATCTCATTGGGGTACGATTTGACCAAAGCGTCATTTTTAAGTAATGTAAAAACGCTTCGTCGTACATACATATATGCTACCGTGAACAACTTATATACTTTCACAAATTTCTCTGGAAGAGACCCTGAACTTGTGAATTTTAATGGATACTACGATGGATATGGATTGCCATTGACACCAACATATTCACTTGGTTTTAAATTGGATCTATAATCTATACTAGCCAATAATTATGATGAAGAAGATATCAAACTTATTAAAATTGCTCATTGGAGCTGTTTTTATACAAAGTGCTACACTTTCGTGTACAGATAAATTAAATGAACCTAGTGGAGAAGTGGCTTCAGAAACATTGCAGTGGACTAGTATTTCGGATACGAAATCTGCATTGTTAGGAACTTACAGTTTACTTCGTGCTGCTATGGTTGAAAATAATTCACACTGGATGTATGGTGAATTACGTCATGGTGATTTTACATCTTACAGCAGATCGGATTTAGGTGCTATTAACACAAATAACCTTAAAGCATCTTATCCATTGATTAAAGATTTGACCAATTGGAGAAGATTTTATGCAGTAATCAATGCTGCAGCGATATTAATCGAAAGAGCACCTGAAGTTCGTTTAAAAGATTCTCGCTATACAGAACAGAATCTAAAAATGGATATCGCGCAAGCTCGGGCAATTCGTGCTTTTGCATATTTCTACATGGTTAGAATCTGGGGTGATGTTCCCTTGATTACGAAATCTTTTGATGATGGTTCTTTTGAACACAGACCTAAGACCGATAGTCAATCTGTTTTGAATTTTGCGGAAACTGAATTGTTAAGTGCTGTTGTAGACCTACCTTATTTTTACGGCAGTTCATTGGTAAGTTATTATGGCGAGACTAACGGCTATTGGAGAAAAGTGTTGTTCAATAAATTGACAGGTTATGCGGTTCTTTCTCATATCGCTGCATGGCAAGGAAAATACATCAATGTAGATACCTATACGCAATTTATAATGAACAATTATAGTTCATTAGGTCTTGATTATATCTCTAGCATTGGGAATTTATCTGGACTAAATGGTGTGTTTTCAAACAACTACAATTTAGGACAACTCTTATCTGTTCCAGCTCCTTATATCTATGGTGAAGCTTCAGCTACAGGTCATATCGAGGAATTGACATTAGCAGATCCTTTAATATCAAAGCAACGTCCTGATATATATGTACCAAAGGATTCTATAGTTCGAATTTTTAATGACATCAATGATACTCGTTTTGGTATTGATACAATATCTGGACTTACCAGAACCAATTATTTCACAAACTATAGTGGTGAAATTCCAATTTTCAGCAAGATTAAAATTATTAGAGATGGTGTCAACGATGGCTCTTATGGAGTTTTCGGCTCGAACTTAATATTCACCCGCTTGGAAGAAATAACACTTTTGCGCGCAGAAGCTTTGGCTGTATTAGGTTCTAGAGATGAGGCTATTACATTGTTGAATAGAGTGAAAATAAATAGAGGCGTAAGAACATATTCAGTGATTACGACCACACCATTGATTGAGGAAATATTCAACGAACGTAGACGTGAATTAATGGGTGAAGGGTGGAGATGGTACGATCAAATTCGCTTAAATAGGCTACGTCCAATAGATCGCGAATTGGTACAATTGATCGAACAAGGAGGCATATATTGGCCTATATCATCAGATGTATTGAGTAAAAATAAATCGTTGGTACAGAATGAGTATTGGAAATAAACCTGTCATCCATATGAAAAATTTATATAAAATAATATTACCGTTGCTGTTGTTAGTAAATATCGGCTGTGAAAAAGGCGATGAACATTACTACAACTATAATACAGAAGCTCCTGTGTATGACGGAACCATCTATGAGTATTTGCAGTCGCAAGCAGGAGTCTATGATTCCTTGCTATTAGTATTGGACAGATTACCTGACCTAAGAGCAAAGTTGAGGAATGCAGATTCTTCATATACTTTATTCGCAGTGACGAATCGCAGCTTTGATATTGCTTTAGAAGCATTAAATACCACAAGATCTCTTACAGGCAGACCTAATTTGTACTTGGAAGATGTAGGACTAGTTGATTTGGATTCTATGACGAATAGGTATGTAATCATGGAAGAGTTCGATACTGAGCAATTGAGCCCATTTATTGATGGACAGCTGGTGACGAGTACAAAGAATAATTATAAAATGCATATCCAATATCGCGTACTTGATGCATCTGGTTTTGTCGGGGGAGGACAACAGCAGCTGATCTTTAGTGATACTAATAATTCAATTTTCCAGAGGTATTGGCAACGTGTGAACACTTCAGTAGTAAATGTACGTACCAAAAATGGAATTGTACATATCCTATCAGCGGGTCATGATTTTGGCTTCAGCAAGTTTACCAGTAAATATTCCACACAGTAACTAAATTATGAATATCGTGATTAAGCATAAATTCATTATACCATTATTACTTGGGGCACTTTCATTTTCCGCATGTAAATCATTTATTCCTGAAAGTATAGATGCTTTGGGAGACGATGTAAATTACATGGTAAAAGAATATACCCCAACATTGGGTCGTAAGACTATCTATGAAAACGCGGCAAATGTCAGCAACACATCAAGTTTACCGTTGACTTTCAAACTCGTAAATGTGCGTAGTGTAGATGGGGCACCAGCGACAGAGTTAACAGATAAATTCCCAGTAAAAGTTTGGAAAGAAAATTATACGGGAGAAGAAAAATCGATTGCTGAAATAGAATCAAAAAGAGAAATTGAATACCATTCAATTTTTGAAGTCAGCGAAAAATCAGGAAACATTTTGTTTTGGGATTATGGTAATTCAAATTGGATCAAAACGCAACCCGATTCATGTTACATTTTTGATGTGGAAATATCCAATTCAGGCGGACGTAAGTACGCACGTAATTTGAGATTAAAGCCATTCAAAGAAAGACCTTATCAACCTTCTCAATATAATGTAGAGACTGGCTTAGCAACTAGAGCTGCTTTATCTCCAAGTTACATTTATAATCTAGAAGGTGAAAAAACAGGAGATTTTATTTTCGATGTCGAAGTATATGTCTTCAAAGATATTGAAAACACCGCACCAGGTGGGACATTAACTATCAGTGTGTTGGATTCTATGAACAACTCAATTGACATTAAAAAATTCAAGGATACGAATTGGAAAGAGATGATTCATGGATTCAATCATCGTTTTGAAGGGCATAAGGCTGTATATGATGTAGCATACCCTATTCCATTAGTTCAATATCCTACTAAATATACTACGACAGATGGTAATCTTGCTCGTATCAATTTAAGATATAATAGGTTGGGATTTGGTGGATTTTTATCGCAAAGCCAGTTAGGATTTGACTTTGCAATCTATGAAGAAGGACACTGGGAAATACAATTTCGCTTTCGAGGAGAAACCCCAAAATTTGATAACGACTAGCCTAATTTGAACCGTATGAAAAGATTTAAATTAATATTATTTATGATAAACTTCCTGGTGATGACAGCTTTTGCACAAGAGGTGTCGATTACTGGAGAGGTTCGAAGTTCTTCCGGGGGTACATTACAAGGGGTAACCATTAGTAATAATGCAACAAAAAAAGTATTAGGATCGACTAATGCTCAAGGACAATTTAGCTTAAAGGCTAATACAGGCGATAAATTATTATTTAGAGTAATTGGCCATGATAATAATGTAGTAGAAATAGTAGCAGGTAAGACGAGATATACTTTGACATTAAGAGAAACTTCAACTGAAATCGAAGAGACTGTTGTCGTAGGGTATCAAGCACGTAAACGTGAGACATTAACTGGATCTGCTGTAACCATTTCAGGTAAAGAAATTCAAGATGTACCTGTGGCAAACTTCACGGATTTATTGCAAGGTAAAGTACCAGGGATGAATGTGCAGTTGAACAATGGTACACCAGGTATGCGTGGAAGTGTTGCAATTCGTGGTATTTCGACATTGAATGTTCAAGGTACTGGTGATAATGCATTTTTGACTCCGACATCTCCATTATATGTTATCGATGGTGTACCTATTGATGAGGGAACAAACTACGAGTATGGTTTCCAAACAGCAGGCCCTGGTATTAGTCCAATCGCGATGATCCCAGTAGAGGATATTGAAGATGTGACCATCCTTAAAGATGCCCAAGCTACTGCACTTTATGGTTCTAAAGGAGCGTATGGTGTAATATTGGTAACTACTAAAAGAGGTAAATCAAAAATTCCAATCGTACAATATGTTGGACAAGCCTTTGTGAATACCCCTCCGAATTTGCGCCAAGTATTGGGTGGAGTGTATGAACGCAGATCACGTATCAATCAAATTTTGCAAAATGATACTACTTTGAATGCGGCATTGGATTTAATAAATCGTACACCTTTGTTAGCCGATTCCTTGAATCCATTCTTTAATAACTCTACAAACTGGCAATCGTATTTTTATCGTACGACGATGAATACATCGCATTCAGTTAATATCTCAGGTGGTGATCAAACTTTTAATTACAAGATTGCTCCAGGTTATTATGGTGAACGTGGTATCGTAGAGAATACAGGATTTACGCGTTATTCGATTCCAATGAATATGCAATACAGACCAAGTGATCGCTTCAGAATGTTTGTGAACTTGAGTCCATCTCTTGCAAAAAATAGTACAGGTAGTGGTAATGCTTTTCGACAAACGGGAGTAGCAAATTCGGCGAACACGTCGTCTTTAGCTCCAGCTCCGTCATTGTTTTCGGGAAGTGTAGATGCATTGTCAGCTTTGAGTATGAAGAATGACAATAAAACAGCTAACCTAAACTCTCAAGTTGAAATGGAATACTCACCTTTCGATGGATTGCGATTTTCGACAACGATGAGTTATAACTTTAAAGTGGCTAACCAAGACCGTTTCTTACCTGAAGCTTTAAATTCAAATGCTTCCGAAGTGTATTCGTATAATGATCGCTTGAATACCTTATATAACAGAAACATGATTTCTTATACCAAAGAATTGGCTGAGAAGCATATCTTAAGTGCATATGTCTTCAATGAATCTGAGGTAAGTAACTATCAAGCAGATGTGATGCAATTGACAGGAACTCCTAATGATCAGTTCACATCGGGATTAGGTTATTCATCTATTTATGCACTAGGAGGAACGTTAAAAGGACTTTACGAACGTAAAACATTAGGTTACGCAGGTAACTTCACTTACAATTACGATGCAAAATACATTCTAGAATTTTCATACCGTTTGGATGGTACTTCTACTACAGGCTCAGCTAATCCTTGGTCTAATTTACCTTCAATTGGTGCGCGTTGGAACTTTAAAAACGAGTCATTCATGGAGAATTGGGAATCTCTTGATTATGGTATGATTCGTGGTAGCTGGGGTAAAAATATTATTCCTTCAGGAAGTATATATGATGTGTATGGTCGCTATACATCCGATATTGAGACGTACAACAACCAATCTTCGGTAACATTAGATATGAATACAATTCCTAATATCTCCTTGTTACCACAAACTACAACCATGTTAAATGGTGCTATTGAATTTGGTTTTAAAAATGGATTGACATTCTTGTATGAAAACTATTACAAGCAGTCAGACCAAATTTTGAGAACGAAAAAAATTGCAAATATCAATGCTTTTGGGAATGTAAATACGAATGAAACATCTCTTGTGAATATGGGACATGAATTCATTATAGGTTATAGACCAAGAAAAAGTGGAGATTTTAGTTACTCGTTTAATCTAAATGGAGCATTAAACCGAGATTAT
The DNA here is from genome assembly GCF_008520265.1 of Sphingobacterium cavernae. Taxonomy (GTDB): domain Bacteria; phylum Bacteroidota; class Bacteroidia; order Sphingobacteriales; family Sphingobacteriaceae; genus Sphingobacterium; species Sphingobacterium cavernae. The sequence goes on along the minus strand of NZ_VIQM01000071.1, from coordinate 11,821 downwards.
ACTGCTGCATTACCAGACGATGTACGTCAGTTGTTGTTGCAAGATAATTCAGTTTATAAACAATCTATTCTTTATCGATTGGGTATCAATGCACTTTCGAATGTGTTATTACATTACCGTGGTGTATATGAGTCTGATGATCAAGTGCCTATTAATCCATTGACAGGTCTTCGCTATCGTATGGGAGGTTCTTTGGCAGACGAGCGTTTCTTCCGTGCTGGAGATCCTATCTGGACGGATCTGAATGGAGATTATATTTTGGATGAAAAAGATTTTGTAATTGTTGGTAACTCGCAACCTGTATTTACTGGTGGTTTCAATGCATTCTTACAATACAAAAGCTGGTCATTGAATTCACAATTCTTCATGACATTCAAACGCGATGTATTAAATAATGCTTTAGCTGATCGTTTGAGGAATTACAGTGATCCAGCTGGCTTGGCAGATTCAGGTCCAGGCGCACTAGTACCAATTGAAAACATGGACATTTGGACGCCAAGTAATACAAGCTCATATTTTCCAAATATTTATGATTTCCGTAGAAATAGATTTATAGATCCGTTCCGCTATGATCAGACATTATTCCAAGAGGATGGTTCGTACTTCAAATTCACTACTGCGACATTATCCTACAATTTTGACAGAGAAATGTTGAGTAAGCGACTTGGAATCACATCTGCGAGAGTATATTTTTCAGCGAATAACATATTTACAATCAGTAAGTATTCTGGACCTGATCCAGAGTTAGTTTCCGCTTTGGGACGTGATTCATCCGCAGGATACCCTAATAGAAGAAGTTATACAGTAGGGGTTAATGTTCAATTCTAATAGATAAAGATATGAAAAAGATAGTTTTAGGACTTTTATTGATGAATACATTACTGTTCTTGTCTTGTGGAAAAGAATTTTTGAATGTTTCACCTAAAGATAATTTGACAGGCAATAATTACTGGAAATCAGAACAAGATGTCGATAAGTTTATTGTGGGAATATACAAGACATTTCGCTTGGCTACAATGGGTACGCCGCGAGGCGGATCGGCTAATCACCGTATTTTCTTTCCAGCTACGGGCGATTTTAGATGTGCACCTATCGTGCGTACTTCACAATCATCTGCAGCAGGACGTAATTATTTGACACACCTGAGAAATAATAATATCAATGCACTATTCCATTCTGATTTTAGTTTCTTCGGATTCACAGCGATTCCACGTTGGAATGATTTTTTCAAAATGGTACAATCTGCAAATATTGTCTATTTCGAAATGGACAATATGGAACCAGGATTGATTTCGGCTGCAAGTGTAGAGCGTTATAAAGCAGAAGCCGTTTTCTTACGCAATTTAGCGTATTTCTTCATGGTAAGATTGTATGGTGATGTACCTTACTACACAGAAGCATATCACAGTAAAGCTATTGGGCGCTCGAATATGTTGGACGTGCTTGCTAAAGCAAATGCTGATATGAAGGAACATTATAAAAATCTTCCGTGGACTTATGAAGACCCTTCCATTGTTGGTAATAGAGCGATGCGCGGGGCAGCTATTACGTTGATGATGCACATGAATATGTGGATGGCTGGATTTACCACTAATGATAAAACTCCTTATTATAACGAAGTGGTGGCACTAGGCGAAGAAATCCGCAATGAAAATAATAACTCTTATGAATTACTTCCACTAGAGCGAACTAAAGAAATTTTCAAAGGACGTACTAAAGAAGGATTATTGGAAATTGTACAAAATCTTAATTATGGTGAGACTTTTTCAATTTCATCACCATATTCAGATTATTTCTTGCGCTACCCGAATAAGAATGTCGCGATTCAGCGCTCTTATTTATACTACGAATCTAAGTTTATGGAAGAATTATACCCATTAGGTGGTACAGACAAGCGTAAGGATGTGTGGTATGATGATGATATCTACAATACGACTGGGCTTATGCAATGTTTGAAATTCTTAAACGTATTCAACGAAGAAGGGGAAGATTATAATCCTGATGACAATCAAGTAGTATTTAGATATGCAGACCCAATATTGTTGCAAGCGGAAGCTCTAGCAGAATTGAATAGAGATGCAGACGCTCGTCAAGTAGTAAATTTAATCCGAACTCGTGCAGGAGCTACATTAGCAGTAAGTGAATCAGGCGATGAGTTAAAAGATTTCATCTGGTGGGAGCGCGTACGCGAATTGATCGGTGAAGGCCATTTCTACTACGATTTAGTACGTACAAGAAAAGTCTTAAATACGAAATATACGCAAGCAGCGATGTCTGTAGATGCATTTAATAGAGGAGGTTGGACATGGCCAATTCATCAGGATGCATTAGTAGACAATCCATACATGACACTTAATAATTATTGGAACTAATTTGTAGCGGAGATGAAAATGACAAATAATATAAGATTTATATTCTTAGCAATTATAAGTACCATAATAGCCTTATCATCCTGTAGAAAAGAATATTATGAAGATGGAGGAGTACATGATCCAAATTATGATGGAACGATTTTACAATTTCTTAAAAGTAGACCAGAGTTATTTGATACACTAGTGAAAGTACTCGAATTAGGAGAATATTCGACTTTATTAAATGATCCAAATGCTAATGTTACATTTTTTGCACCTACGTCGCAAAGTATTAGTAAAAGTATTAGAGCATTAAATAGCGTCTTGTACGCAAGAGGTCAAGATACAGTGTTGGATGTAAGACAAGTTTCACCAGAAGTATGGAAAAAATACTTATCAAAGTATATCTACCGAGACAAATACTTATTGAAAGATTATCCACAAATCGATACTAGTGATATGTTGGCTTATCCAGGTCAAGGTTATATTTCTATTGGCGGCGAAGCGATGAATATTGGTACATTTTATAATGATGTACGTACAAAAAATAGTGCTGGAGTAGAACAAATTGTGAAGTATGCTGGATACAGACAAATTCTAATTAATTATACGAATCCCGTAGCAACTTCAAATATTCAACCAAATAACGGAGTAATCCATGTCTTGCAATATTTCAGACACAGCTTTGGCTTCTATTCGTATGATTTTGCATCCGATGCATTTAATATGGGTATCACTTACTAATCAATAGAAATGACAGGTTCAATATTTAAAAATATAAGTGCAGCAATCATTACTTTATTAGTGATAATTAGCTGTCAAAAAAAGGAAGAAGTAGGTGTGAATCCCTATGAAGGAGGTAAGGCACCATTCGGAATTATTTTCACGTCTAATCTTGCAGATCCTACATCCGCATTACCAGGTGAAGTCGTACGTATCAATGTTAGAGGTCTCAAGCAATATGAGAATAAATTTGATTTTCTATTGAGTGAAGTGAAGACTGAAATCGTTGGATTAACAGATTCTACGGTTGATTTTCGAATTCCGAATGAAGTAAGTTCTGGTATGGTTACAGTGGTAATGAATGATCAGATTTTTTATGGTCCACACGTAGGAGTAGAGGGTAAAGTTTCGGTGGATACAGATTACAAGATTGTAAATGGATTCAACGGGTCCGTAATGGGGATATTGCCTCATGCAGGTGGGCATATTGTAGTAGGAGGTTTTAGTGATTTTGAGAATGAGTGGACAACTGGTAAATACCTTACGGGAATTCATTATATCAATAGTCTAGGACAGACAGCTACCAATATGGACTTCAGAAGAAGGGCAAATACGGGAATTTCATCTATTGCACGTTTAATGAATGGACAATTCATGATCGGAGGCTATTTTAGTGAATTCTCAAAACGCGAAGTGGGCGGTATTGCTAGACTAAATGCCAATGGTAGCTTGGATACAGTGACAGTGGCTGTCATTAATCCAAATTCGGACACGAAGCCGCTGGATGGATTAGATACAGTATCGGCTTTCAATTCTGGTTTTACAAATGGTATTGTTAATAAAGTCTTTGAGCTTGCAGACAGTAGCATCATTGCAGTAGGAAGTTTTGCAGTACACCGTAGCATTGATTATCAATACTCTTCTAGAGATAACAGAAGATATGTAAATACGCGTGTCCGAAACGTCGCTAAATTAAAACCTAATGGTAAACTTGATTCCACTTTTAATCTAAATAATACAGGCTTAAACGGCTTTATAAATGACGCAGTAGCGTTGAAAGATGGTCGTATTGTTATTGCTGGAGCATTTACAAACTATAACGGAACAGCCGTTAGAAACATAGTTTGTATTAAACCGAATGGACAAATAGATCAGTCTTTCACAGCTAGTGGTGGTGCTGATTTTCCAATCTTGAGTATTACCTATAATACCGTAAGTGATAAAATCGTAATTGCAGGTTCTTTCAAAAATTATGGAGGAAAACCTACGAATGGTGTTGTCGTATTAAACTCTGATGGCTCGACAGATCAAAATTTCATATTCGGTGATCTTGATGGGGGAGCTCCTAACTACGCTTACAAATTGAATAATGGAAAAGTATTAGTGACAGGAAGTTTCCTACGTTATAACGGCGTACGTCGAGGAGGTATCTTAATCCTTGAACCAAATGGTCAAGCCAAGCAAGAGTACAATAACTTGGGAAGATTTTCCGGAATTCCTGCTACTATAGTGGAAACAACATCATCGTTAGGCAATCCTGCAATTTTAGTTGGAGGGCTAATTATTAGTGTTGATAATAAATCAGTAGGGAATATTGTAAAGATTGAAATTAAAAATTAACACAAAAACTTTGTATTTATGAAAACAAAGAAGAAATTAACGAACATATTCCAATGGTGTACACCATTGCTCATAATAGTGTTGGCTTTCAGCTCTTGTAATAAGGATTTTCCGAATATTTTGAAGCAATTTTCTGAACAACCAAATTATGATTCTGGGTCATCAAAAGTTCTATATATCATTGCTGACGGCGTTAGAGGTAGGGCATTACAACAATTAGAACTACCTAATTTCAGAATTGTAAGTCGAAATGCTTTGCATTCTTACGGATCATTAGGGGATTATAAAAGCACTCCTTTTACGAAAGAAGCTGGGATGACATCATTATTAACGGGTGTAACTTCATCAAAGCATAACGTGATAGGAAGTGATCTTTCATCTGCTGATCTTGAAAGTTATCCTACAATCATAAAACGTATAAAAAGTACGAAATCGGATATAACAACAACTGCATTTTCTACAAATGGGGACATTTATCATAGTCTTTTGAAAGATGCAGATAATGGTGGTATAGCAGCTACTGATGCTGAAGTATTACAAAAATCAACTGATGAACTGAAAAATGGTTCCTCCGATTTAATTATTGCACATTTCACGGAGCCTTTTACAGTTGGATCGGAAAATTCATTCGAAGTTGATGATCAAAATTATGAAGCTTCACTTCGCAAATTTGATGAATCTATCGGTTTGTTAATCAGTGCGATCAAAGAAAGACCTTCTTATGCACAAGAGAATTGGTTGGTAATCATTACATCTAGTATAGGTGGCCCCGCTATCAATGCGGAAGTGGATAACACCTCTTATGGTGATAACAACAGAAATACAATCACTTTTTTCTATAGCCCGAAATTTTCAAGAAGCTTATTATCAAGACCCAATTCAACAGAAATTCCTTTTGATGGCAATGCATTGCGTTATACCTATGGTAGCCCAGCTGTGAATTCAACATTACAAGATGCTGAATTGTATAATTTCGGACCTAATACAGATTTCACAATTAGCTTTTTCTTTAAATCAAATACTACTGGGAGTCACAATTACCCAATCATTCTTTCAAAGCGTGATGTTGGTTTCAGTGGCAATGGTTGGAATTTGTTTATGGAGGTACGAGATGGCAACAATAAGATAGGTTGGAATAGTAATATCAGCAGTCAAGTATTTGGCACCAAACAAATCAACGATGGATTATGGCATAGTTATACCGTTGTAGTCAGCAGATCTGGGGCTGCGGATTCGGTTAAAGTATTTACCGATGGAGTTTTAAATGCATCAACCACAATTAATACCAATTCTCTTCTTAATAATGCACCACTAGTGATTGGTAAGAAGGCAGGTAATGATAATGCAGGAGCTGACTTTCAGCTGAACAATCTCCAGATTTACAATACTGCATTTACAAACAAAGAGGTGGCCGAATTAACAGGTATTACAAGTGTAGAGAACAACCATCCTAAAAAATCCAATTTAATAGGCTATTGGCCAGGATATGATGATGTAGGTACAAATAAATTAACGGATTTATCAGGCAACAATAAGCATATGGCAATCACAGGTCCATACAATTGGACAAGTTATAGTGATGTTGTAAATCATTTTCAGCCACCAATTCGTGATTCATTCTATAAGTTGGTTCCTAACGCTGTAGATATTCCATTTTTTATATATCAGTGGTTTGGAATTATTCCACAAGAAGCTTGGGGATTAGAAGGTAAAAGTTGGACGCCAACATTATTAGTGTCAACGTTATAATATTTTGGTTATGAAAAGAAATTTAAAGAATATATTCCTTGTTGCCTTATCCGTGTTGTCTATTTCGTCATGTGGCAAGTATGGATACGATTTTGAACATGGTCACAAAGAGGGTGATAAGGAACCGTCTATAATAGAAACAGATACTACGATGTCTGTAGCAGACAAAAGTCTCTATCATCGCGCACGATTGTACCCAGGTTTGGTGGGGGATAATGTCAAGAGGATTACAGATACAGTTGTAACTTTTGATATGGATTACTTTTATGTGAGTACACAAGATCTTAAAGTTAGTCAAGTACCACAGCCTATTTTTAGTACAGGTCTGTATGCTCCTGCTGGGGAAAATATTAAGATTACAGTTCCTGCTGGGGTAATTGGCCTTACCGTACAAGTAGGGGTACATACGGATAATTTATCGGGTAAAGATCCATTGCGTAGAGATCCAATTATTTTCACTAGAAAGGAACTGTTTCCGGGCGTCAATTATGTGAAAAACCTATATGGGGGTACAATTTGGATATTGACAAATAACTCAAGAACACAGCCTGTAAGCTTAAATTTTTCGGGAGCAGTTCGATCACCTGATTTTATATTGGGTCAATCAAATGTACAAGAGTGGTTAAAAGATGTAGAGAATACGCAGGTTCCTTGGTTAGAGGTACGATCCGAAAAGGTTATATTTTCTATTCCAAGAAATATGGTAATTAATTATAAAGGGGATGCTGCCAATGTTGAAGGTGCACTTACTGAGTGGAATGAGATATATGTAAAGGATTTTTACGATTGGATGGGGTTATTACCAAATACGACAGATCTTAAAAATAGATATCCAGATTTACCAGAACGCGCAGTTTTGGATATACAACCATCTGTTGGTTATGCACACAACGGTAATCCTTGGGTAGCACAAGCGGATAGACATTGGTTTAGAATGTTTACCGATAGAAATTATATTTTAAATCCTGATAATCTTGCAGAAGTAAGCTGGGGTGCATTTCATGAATTGGGACACAACTATCAGCAAGGTGGCACATGGAGCTGGAATGGGTTAGGTGAGACTACCAACAACTTATTCATTTGGAAAGCGGCTAATAGATTGAATCGATTAGCAATTGCAAATCACCCTGCTATTCCTGATGCTTTTGAGGCTGGATTAGAGTATGCAGCTAAATCTACAGGTAAGAATATAATTACGGATAAAGAAACATCTACGGGTAATCATCCTTTTGTGAAGATTTTACTTTTCTTACAAATTTATAATAAGGCTGTAGGTAAAAATGGTGAGTCGGGTTGGGATTTTATGCCTTATATCTATAAACAAGCAAGAAATACTAATTATTCTTTCTCATTAGACGAAGCTAAGAGAGATTTTTTCTACCGTACGCTATGTGATTTTACAGGAAAAGACTACCAAAAGTTCTGTAGAGCGTGGGGGATTCAGATTAGTTCATTAGCAAGAAGAGAAATGGCAGCGAAGTATCCACCATTGGAGAAAGCGATTTGGACATATAACCCATTGACTAACACAGGCGGTGAAGGTACAATCAATCCTAAAGAGGACGTGGATGTGACGGAATGGACTATTTTGGCAAAATCAACGGAAGAACCTACAGGAGAAGGAGCAAACAACGGTCAGGCTATTCGTATTATCGATGGCAATACAACTACATTTTGGCATTCACAATGGTCTGCAGCTACAGCTCAGCTACCTCACTCAATAACTTTTTCTTTGAAAGCGAATGAAATTGTTAAAGGATTCTACCTTGTTCCAAGAACAAATAGTGCTGGACAAAGACCTAAAAACATCGAAATTCAAGTAAGTATTGATAATAGTAATTATACAACCCTTACTGACGCGGATCTAGAAACTGGATATTCGTTTACAATGCCTAATACTGCCGACCGTAAAGAATTCAGATTAAAGCAAAGTCGTGAAATACGTTTTGTTAAAATATTCTTTAGAGAGAATAATCATAGTGGTAATTCGCATCATGCAGTTTCAGAATTCGGAGCATTTTTTGACATCGACTAATACCTATCATACCATGAAAAGAAACTTATTAAATGTAATTCCATTGTTGTTATTCGCTGTAATAATTACGGGATGTACGAAATATTTTAGTCCAGAACCCAAATTCGAAGAATACGAACAAGATTCTGAAAAAATACTTAAGCGTAAGATTTTGCTTATCTCTGTAGACGGTCTGGTGGGGAAGGAGTTGGAGAAAAAAATCCCAAATAATCTTAGCCAATTGATGAAAACGGGTAAGTATTCATTTGATGCGTTGACGGATAATAATACTTCAGTTCCAGCCTCTTGGGTCACTATGATGACTGGTTACAATTCGGATACACATCACATCACGGATGAGAGCTATTTGCCACAACCTGATACGGAGCACCCACACGATGAAGTAACTTTTGCCCCAAGCGTAATCTATCGTTTGAAACAGGTGCAAAGCTCATTGAGATCATCAATCGTTGTGCAAGATGAAGGGATTGGAAATATCTTGTTAATGGATTCGGATGAAAATATTGTCGTGAATTCAGATGAGAAAGTAAAAGAAGAAGCATTAAAGGTATTTAATCGAGATAATGTATCAGATTTGGTAATTCTTCAATTTAAAGATGTATTGAAAGCTGGCTCTACAGCTGGTTTTGATGCAGATAAGTCTGAATATGCACAAGCTATTGAAAAAGTAGATTCTCAAATTGGAGAAATCATAAATAAAATAAATACAAGAGAGGATAAAGAATACGAAGATTGGTTGATTATTGTAACTTCGAGCCACGGAGGTACTGAAAAGAACTACGGCGGTAATTCATTTCCTGAGCGAAATATTTTTACATTATATTCTTATAAGGATTTTTTACCTCAAGAGTTGAAGGCAGAGACGATGCAGTATGTATTCTTAAACGGTTATTTTCCTGGAACATATACTCACTACAACGGAGTGGAAACGCGTACATTTTCTGAAATTGGTGTGCGTGCTCAATCTCCTGCTGGAGCCGAGAGTAATATATTTAATGCCAATTCTACCGCTACAGGCGCTATTACTTATGATTTTAAATTTAGACTGCGCGAAGACAACGTTTGGGCAGGTCTGTCCTTTACAGGCGGATATAGTTATTGGTACAATTATTTCTTAGGGAAAGATGCTTCTTCAAATAGTGCTAATGCTGGATGGCACTTGTATGGGCAGAATGCTAATTTCAAATTAAGATTTCAGGACGGCACCAATACGCAAGAAGTAGAATTTACGAGAGGTGCGGACGGAAGTTGGCATCACTACTCATTTATTTTCGAAAAATTGACAAATACTACAACAAGTGTTAAAGTCTATTTAGATGGTGTGTTGTTAGCTTCTCAAACGATAGCAATGGGGGTAGATGCCTTTTCGAATGCTGAACCATTGACTTTAGGATTTAATAATCAACGTACAGATTTAGGTTATGCACATTATGATTTAGCTGATTTTCGTGTTTGGAATAAAGCTTTGTCAGAGGCTGAAGCACGAAATATTGCATGTCGTAATGATATTGAAAATACAGATCCACTAGCGAGTAGTGTAATTGCGTATTACAGACAGCTTTCAACTAATACTTGGTTTAATTCTTTAGAGAATAATGCTCCTGATTTGACATTTTCTAATACAGCATCTGTTAATATAGGTGGTAACTATATGCCTTGTGATCAACCAAGCGATGAAGTATTCGTTCAGAATTTAGATATTGTACCACAAATATTCTACTGGTTTGGTTTGAAGCCACATGAAACATGGGGATTCCAAGGAGAAGTATTTTTGTCAAAATTTGAACTAGAATTTTTGAAATAAACGTCATGAAAAAAATATATAATAAAATTATTCCAGCTATTTTGATGGGTCTTTTGATCCTTGGGATAGGTGCGTGTAAGGAAAATGCATTAGTTATTCCAGATCAAATTCCTTTGGACGACATCGAAGTCAATGCACGTGGGCCTGTGAAGCAAAATAACTTTCAAGTCGTAGCTGATGACGATGAAAAAGTAAGATTTGATATCAGTTCTGTTGATACAGAATTGGTTGAATCTGTCTTTTTTTCGTACAATAGAACTGGTGTAAAAGAAATTACAGAAGTAAAAGATTTCGAAAGTTTATATATCATCGAGAATTTGCCAGTGAGTACTCCTTTGCCAATTGAAGTGTGGGCGAAAGGTAAAAATGGTATTGAATCCAAAAAATTCTCTTATGTAGTAAGTGCATTACCATTTCCATCAAAAGGGATCGTTAATAATATCAATGTACAAGGTGGTATAAGGATGGTTAGCATTTTTATGCTCAATCTTACAAGATCCAATGCGACTTTATATTATAAAATAGATAATGCTGCAACATTTACAGCAGTTGACTTGCCTACACCGACGCCAGGGGATAACTTTGAAGTAAAAGGAATCTCGGAAGGTAAACACACCGTAACTTATTATGTAAAAGATGCTAAAGGTGGCGAATCAGAAATTCGCACAGTTGAAGTGGAAGTACAATCACCTGTATTGGTTGATTACAATACTGCAGCTTTACGAGCTGGTTGGACGCCATATGCTTCGAATTCAAATTCTACATCTGAAGGACCTCCGTCATTTATGTTAGACGGTAATTTAGGTACGATTTGGCATACGCAGTGGAGTACTACAGTCACTTCAGATCATTCAGCAGACAAAAAATACCCATTTACGTTAATTTTTACATTTACGCAAACAAGAGCAGCATCTGCAACTGGCTTATTCAACGAAGAGGCACTAAAATCTCCTGCTGGTCCTTACAAGCCAATTATTGTTAAGGAAGTTACATTGTTGCACAGAGCCGTAGGTAATTACCGCGTAAAGGATATTGAATTATATGGGATCAAATTGGACGGTACAGAGGTAAAATTGGGAAATTATACTTTAGCCAATGACCGTCAGGATAATATTATTCCATTACCAAATAATGAAACGCTTTTTAAAGCTGTCAAAATTATATGTTTAACAACTTTTAGTGCTACTGATCGTTTCGCGAATATGAACGAAATTTATATCAAAGGGTATGACGAGTATTAACAAAGCATAATTCAAATCAATTTTTAATAATGTAAATGTAAAGCCTTATCACTTAATTGTGATAGGGCTTCTTTAGTTGGAGCTTTTATATCTATATTTTTACAACATCTTAACGCAATAAGCTTTATCTTGTGTATCCGTTTATAGGGCAAATAGATATCTAAACTTATGAACCTGAATTCGATAATTAAAAAGCGTACAATTGGTTAGTTTTTACCGTTTGATATTTGATTGAAGGTTTCTTAGGGAAGAAACTGTATGCTGCTAATCCAGCTAAGATATTTACGATAAAGTTGAT
>NZ_VIQM01000070.1 GCF_008520265.1 Sphingobacterium cavernae | reverse complement strand
AGCATCTATTTATTCGACAAGTTCTATATTGTTTTTTAATAAATTTAAAATATTAATAAAATTTTTATTAACTAAAACACGCTTTAAATCATCAAACAATCGATTGTCTTTCCATATATTTGCGCCATCTATTAACTAAAAAACTTAACAAACAAAATATGTGTGGAATTGTCGGATATATCGGACACAATCAAGCATATCCTTACCTAATTGGTGGTTTAAAAAAATTAGAATACCGAGGATATGACAGCGCAGGAATTGCACTTCACAAAATAAACGACCTTCAAATCGTTAAAAAAACTGGCAAAGTTGCGGCTCTAGAAGAGGCATTTGAATCACAAGATAAACAATCAACTTTAGGAATTGGACATACACGTTGGGCAACACATGGTATTCCATCCGATGCCAATTCACATCCGCATTATTCCAATTCAGGAAACCTTGCTTTAGTACATAATGGTATTATCGAAAATTATGCTTCTTTAAAAGAAGAATTACTACAAAAAGGCTATCATTTCAATAGCGAAACGGATTCAGAAGTTTTATTGAATTTCATCGAAGACATATATATAAATAACGAATGTTCACTTGAGGAAGCTATACGCATAGCGTTGAAAAGAGTTACTGGTGCCTATGTCATATTGATTTTGTCAAAAGAACATCCAGATACACTTTTTGCAGCTCGTAAAGGTAGTCCATTAGTTATTGGTATAGGCAAAGGTGAACATTTTCTAGGCTCGGACGCATCTCCAATGTTAGAGTACACAAAAGAGGTAGTCTATATAAATGATTATGAATTAGCGATTATCAATGCGGATCAACTTATTCTCAAGAATCTAGGAAATGAAACATTAACTCCTTATGTTCAAAAGTTGGATTTAGAATTGGCTGCTATTGAAAAAGGAGGTTATGAGCATTTCATGATTAAAGAAATCCATGAGCAACCACAAGCTATTTTTGATTCACTCCGTGGTCGATTAGATCCCGAAAACTTGTCAATCACACTTAGTGGATTAGATAAAATTAAAGATAAGCTCATCGCTGCTAGACGTGTTATTATTGTGGCATGTGGCACGAGTTGGCATGCAGGATTACTAGCGGAATATTGGATTGAAGAATTGTGTCGCGTGAATGTTGAAGTTGAATATGCTTCAGAATTCAGATACCGCAATCCCATTATCACTCCTGATGATGTCATTATAGCTATATCGCAAAGTGGTGAAACAGCAGATACTCTAGTAGCTTTAGAAAACGCAAAATCTCAAGGCGCTACAATTTTTGGCATTGTAAATGTTGTTGGATCGTCCATCGCACGTCTTTCTGACGCGGGAATTTATACGCATGCAGGACCCGAAATCGGTGTAGCTAGTACAAAAGCATTCTCTGCACAATTGACTGTATTGTTATTATTCGCACTAAAACTCGCTGAATTCAAGCAATCTGCTTCTGAAGAATTAAGAAAACAATTGGTGAAAGAACTTAGCGACGTACCAAATAAAGTACAGCATATTCTAGACAATACGATTGAAGGAATTAAAGAAATCGCTAAAAAATACCAACACGCCACAGATTTCCTATTTTTAGGAAGAGGTTACAACTTCCCTATCGCTTTAGAGGGCGCATTAAAACTCAAAGAAATTTCGTATATCCATGCAGAAGGTTATCCTGCTGCTGAGATGAAACATGGCCCAATTGCCCTGGTAGATGAGACTTTACCTGTGGTATTCGTAGCTACAAAAGATCGTGTACACGAGAAAATAGTGAGTAATATGCAAGAAATCAAAGCTCGTTCGGGTAAATTGATCTCGGTAGTAACAGAAGATGACCAACTTGCAATAAGCCTTTCTGATGAACACATCAAAATACCTGCAAGTCACGAAATGATTGCTCCAATTCTAGCTACTATACCATTACAGATTCTATCGTACTATGTAGGAATCGAGCGTCAAATAGATGTAGATAGACCTCGTAATTTAGCAAAATCAGTAACAGTGGAATAGAATGGGGAAAGTAAATAAACTACCATTAGATAAACTCGGCTACGATTGGACCAATGATGAAGAAACAAGAAGTTATTATCATCTAGCTTCCAATAGAAATAAAAAAAATAAGAAATATCGTAATTTATCAAATCAAGAGGTATCAACCTTAATTCAAAACCAAAATTATTCTCCCAATTGGGAGAATGTTTTGGTTACCGATCAATTCAATCCAGATCTTGTAAATAACTCAAAGTTTTACGGAAAAGTTTGCATAGGCAATTTATCACCATTTTACTTGGATTACAAAGACTTAAAACTTCCTACAGGAATATATAATAGTCAAATTATTAATTGCGAAATTGGTGACGACAATGCCATTCACCATGTACGCTACATGTCTAATTATATTACAGGAAACGAAGTTATCCTTTTGAATATAAACGACATGGAAACGAGCAAAAATGCAAAATTTGGAAATGGAATCATAAAAGAAGACGAATCCGAAGAAAAGAGAATTTGGATAGAGCTGTGTAACGAAAACGGAGGCAGACCGATTCTTCCATTTGATGGAATGCAGGCCACTGACGCCTACATTTGGACACGCAATCGTCACGATGCAGCACTACAGGATAAGCTCAAAGAAATAACAGAAGCTGCCTTTTCAAAAAAGGGAGGATATTACAGTGAGATCGGCAATCAAGTTGTGATTAAAAATAGCAACATGATTAACGATGTTATTATTGGTGATCACGCATATATCAAAGGTGTAAATAAGCTCAAAAATGTAACTATACATTCTACTGAAACAGCCATTACACAGATTGGTGAAGGTTGTGAAATCGTAAATGGTATTATCGGTTATGGGTGTCGCATTTTTTACGGCGTAAAAGCTGTTAGGTTTATCCTTTCTTCTTTTTCACAATTAAAATACGGTGCGCGATTAATTAACTCTTTTTTGGGTGACAACTCCACCATATCCTGTTGCGAGGTTTTAAATTCATTGTTATTTCCAGCACACGAACAGCATCACAATAACTCCTTTCTATGTGCAGCACTTATTATGGGGCAAAGCAACATGGCTGCTGGCGCCACAATTGGTTCTAATCACAATTCTCGTTCTGCCGATGGCGAAATAATTGCAAATCGAAGTTTCTGGCCAGGCCTTTGTGTAAGTTTAAAGCATAATTCCAAATTCGCTTCCTACTCGTTGATTGTAAAAGGAGATTTTTTACACGAATTAAATATTAAACTACCGTTTTCATTAATAAGCACTGATGTTCAAAATGACAGGTTAATAATTTTGCCGGGTTATTGGTTTTTGTACAATATGTACGCGGTAATGCGTAATTCGAAGAAATTTGTAGCGCGTGATAAACGTACAATGAAAAATCAACATTTAGAATACGACGTATTAGCGCCAGATACGATTAATGAAATGTTTGATTCTTTAGATATCATTGAAGAAGCTGTCGGAAAATCTATTTATCCAAATTGGACAAACTCAAAAATAGAGGGTAAAAAAGTTTTATTGGATAATCAAATTAAAATAAGCCAAGATATTTATCTCGAAAATGTAGAATGTTCGAAGCGTAAAGTCGTCTTGTTAAAACCGCGTGAAAGCTATAATCTTTTCAAAAAATTAATTCGTCACTACGCCGCTACACAAATATTAGATTACTTAGTTGATGAAAATGATGGGGCTATAGACATACTTAATAAACTTCAACAATATAAAGATATTGGAAGAAAACAATTTGAAAATATAGGTGGACAAATCGTTCCCAAAGAAGATTTAAAAATTCTGTTAGAAGACATCAAAGCCGACAAATTCAAAAACTGGCAAGAAATTCATCAGCAATATCATAAGTGGAGCGCAAATTACAATCAAGAAAAATTAGCACATGCACTAGCTTCATTAGCAGAAATTACGAAAACACCAATTGAAAATTGGGGTATCCAGTTTATCTCAAACTTAATAGAAGAAAGCATCGCTACACAACAATGGATATATACTGAAATCTATAATTCGCGCAAAAAAGATTACGAAAACCCATTCCGATCTATGGTATACGAAAACGAAGAAGAAATGAATGTTGTAATCGGAAGTCTAGAAGATAATGCCTTTATTAAATCTGAAAAAGAGGAATTAACAAAATTTGTAAATAAAGCAAATTCCTTTTTGTCGGTCTTATCTAATTCAACGGTTAATATATAAAGCAAAAACCCCTCATACGAGGGGTTTTCATTTTTAACCAAAACCTAATATAAAACTATTTTACTTCTATTAATCTTTTTGCAATAATTGCATCTTCTTTTTTGCCAATCGTTACTTTTAAGATACCATCTTCGTAGCTCGCATCGATATTGCTGTAATCAACAGTATCTGGTAACGTAAATGATCTTGTAAATGAATTATAGCTGAATTCTTTCTTGCTGTACAATTTACCTTCTGATGCATTTTCTTCTGATTTCTCTACAGAGATAGAAATAATATTTTTATCTACATTGATTTTGAAATCAGACTTTTGCAAACCCGGAGCTGCAAACTCAACTTCAAATGCTTTTTCTAACTCCGTAATGTTAACTGCTGGAATACGAGTTACTAAACGATCAGTAATGAAAGAATCATTAAATAAGTTGTCAAATACACTGTTTACAAATGGATTTACACCGTCTGTGTTAACTGCTTTAGTAGGGAACTTTAATAATGCCATTTTATAATCCTCCAATTTTAATTTTTATCTATTTTAATTTTATTCAATTATTTACACGAAGGAATATTCAACTTTTATACCAACCGCGTTTTCAAGACAAAAAGTCATAAGAGTATATTTTCAGATGACAAAGTGGCAATTTTTGTAAAATAAAAATGCCTTTTAGGGTTCTAAAAGGCATTTCTTAAACATATATTTATTATGAAGTTAATCTCTTTTATAAGCTAGCGAAACTAAGGAATTTGCTAAGTCGCCCCCAAAAGGCGGATTTACCTTGCGAATAGACACATTTACTTCTTGCGCAAAAGCATATTTTTTTAACACCAAATCCAAAATATCTTCCAAAGCAGATTCCAATAACTTGCGTTTAGGACGCATCACATCCACTAAAATTTGGTAAAGCTCCTCGTAATTGATGGTGTTTTTTAAATCCTCAGCATCCGAATTTTCAAAAGGAAAAAGTACTTCGAGGTTGATATAGAATTCATTGCCTATCACCTGCTCCTCCTCATAAAACCCTATTGGCGCATAGAAGCGCACATCCGTCAGGGCAACTTTTTGTGTAATCATAATTAAAAATAAGCATTTTTAGCCTTTTTCCTTATATTTATTCAATAAACTTAAACACATGAGAAACATTAACATTAAAAACATTCTAACACTTTCAATTTTCACACTCTCCATTCCTACCGCTTTATTTGCGCAGACTAAATTCCAACCACAAGACACGGAATTTTACGAACCCAAATCAAAAATTGTACATACCAGCCCGAATAAAGCGCCGAGTGATGCACTAATTCTTTTTGATGGCACAGATTTAATCCAATGGGAAAGTACCAAAACAAAAGGCGCAAATGCAACATGGACAATAAAAGATGGTGTGCTTACAGTAAAACCAGGAACTGGAGATATTCAGACCAAACAGCATTTTGAAGATTTTCAATTGCATGTGGAATGGAAAAGCCCCGAAGTCGTTAAAGGTGAAGGGCAAGGACGAGGTAACAGCGGTGTCTTTTTGCAAGGGAAATACGAGTTGCAAGTGTTGGACAACAACAATAATCATACTTACGTAAATGGTCAAGCTGCTTCTATTTATAAACAAAGACAGCCCTTAGTATCTGCCACAAAGGCTGCCGGAGAGTGGCATACATACGATATATTATATACTGCTCCGAGATTCAACAAAGATGGTGTGCTTATTAAGAAAGCAATAGTCACAGTATTACACAATGGCGTAGTAGTGCATTATAACACACAAATAGAAGGAACTACCGAATATATTGGTATGCCGAAAATGATTCCACACGGACCGGGACCTATTTCCTTACAAGACCATGGCGACTTGGTCAATTTCAGAAATATTTGGATTCGACCATTATAAAGAACAAAGACAATTTTGTTCCTGTGAATTAAATAGAAATCCATATTTTCGCGTCGACAACAATTTCATAAAATGAAAAAACTACTATTACTTTTTTTGTTAAGCAGTTCTACTGTTTACGCGCAGCGCAATTTCACGATTGACGAAGCTGTCTTTGGACCAAGTAAATTTGCACCCAAAACAGTATTTGGCGTGCAGTGGATGAAATCTACAGATACGTTCACGCATTTGGATGCCACATATCAGCAGTTGGTTTCGAGAACAGCAAAAGATAATTGGACTGAAAAAGTAATTGCTTCAACTGAAGAGTTGAAAACTGCCCTTGAGAAAGTTATTACGACAGATAAGTTTATTTTAGGCACTTTCCCTTATACTTATACTTGGATTGATAGCGATAACATTGCATTTGAATTAATAGCAGAGAAAAATCGTTACGACATTCATTACAATACGAAAAGTAAATCTGCGCAAATTGTAAAATCATCTCCAAAGGATTTAGTTGAAGCACAAGATGCACAATACACCGCTTATTTGGTCGGTAATAATATTGAGATTCTAACGACAGAAGGTCAAAAAATTCAAGTCACTAAAGATACAATTGATGGGATTGTCAATGGTAGCTCCAATACCCACCGTCAAGAATTTGGAATTCACAAAGGAATGTGGTGGTCACCAAACGGAAAGAGCTTATTGTACTACCGCAAGGACGAAACCATGGTCACCAAATACCCGCTCCCGCAATGGGATACGCGCGTAGCGACGAACAAAGATATACGCTATCCGATGGCGGGTATGAAATCGGAAGAAGTAACGTTAGTAGTTTTTAATACCGAAAGTAAAACGTATACCACATTAAAAACTGGCGAACCAAAAGAACAATATCTTACTTCGGTAACTTGGGATCCTAGCAATGAATTTGTCTATGTCGGTGTGTTGAACCGCGGTCAAGACCATTTGAAATTAAATCAGTACAATGTAGTTACAGGGGATTTCGTAAAAACACTTATTGAAGAAAAATCAACTACTTGGGTAGAACCGCAACATGAACTGACTTTCTTACCTAATAACAAAAGTCAATTTTTGTATCAAACAGACAAAGATGGCTACAATCAACTGTATTTATATGACACATCTGGTAAATTGATTAAACATCTTGGCTATCAAGATGTAATTGTAGAAAATTTCAAAGGCTTTGACACGAACGCCTCTAAATTGTATTATGTGGGCGCAAGTAATAACGGCTTGGAACGCCATCTATATGAAGTAGAAATTAAGTCTGGAAAGACGAAACAATTAACAACTTCTAAAGGTGTACACAATGCTTCAGTTAGCCCGACAGGAAATTATGTGATCGATCAATACAGCAATCTAAATACACCTTATACCTTACAAGTTATAACAACTAAAAATGGAAAGAGCAAATCGATCTATGAAGCCGAAAATCCATTCACAGGTGAAATTAACTTACCAAAAATAGAATTTAAAGAATTTTTGTCTCCTGACGGAAAAACTCCGTTGAATGCTCGCATCACCTACCCTACGAATTTTAATTCAACCAAGAAATATCCAGTAATGGTGTATTTGTATGGTGGTTCGCATGCACAGATGATTACAGACAGATGGCTAGGTGGTGTTGGTTATTTTGATTTGTACATGGCTCAGCAAGGCTATATAGTGTTTACATTGGATAACCGTGGTTCAGACGCTCGTGGTCGTGACTTTACGCGCGTTACACACAGACAATTAGGAGAAGCCGAAATGGCCGATCAACTTGTGGGATTTGATTATTTGAAATCACTCCCTTATGTAGACAAAGATAATATGGGAATTTTCGGGTGGAGTTATGGCGGATTTATGACTACATCGTTAATGACAAAACACAATACAACTTTCAAAGCTGGTGTAGCTGGCGGCCCAGTAATGGATTGGAAATATTACGAAGTTATGTATGGCGAGCGATACATGGATACACCGCAAGAAAATCCAGATGGCTACAAAAAAACTTCATTGCTAGACAAAGCAGATCAATTGAAAGGTAATCTTTTGATTATTCATGGTGCACAAGACCCTGTTGTGGTGCAACAGCACAGTATGGATTTTGTCGAGCAATGCATTAAAAAAGGAATACAAGTAGACTATTTCTTATATCCTTCGCATGAACATAATGTTCGAGGCAAAGATAGAGTTCATATGTACGATAAGATTGCGAAATATTTTGATTTGCATTTGAAAAAACAAATGTAATTAGCCTTACAAATTTTGTAAGGCTAATATATTTTAAGACGTTTCTTTGACAATAAATAATCACAATAATTTAAGGATTTTAAAAATAAAATATATAACTTTACACTCCGACAAAGCAGTCGGAATTCTCTTCCAATCAAAGGTATTTCTACCGCTTTTTCACAAACAACAAATAGTAATTTAAACTTTTTGATTTAATAAATAATGCCAAGAAACACCTCCATTAACTCCGTTTTAATCATAGGTTCTGGTCCTATTGTTATCGGACAAGCGTGTGAATTTGATTACTCAGGATCTCAAGCTGCACTATCTTTGAAAGAAGAAGGCATCAAGGTTTCGATAATCAACTCTAACCCTGCAACTATAATGACTGACCCAGTTGTTGCAGACAACGTTTATTTATTACCACTTACTTGCGAAAGTATTGAGCAAATTCTTCAGGAAAAACAAATCGATGCGGTATTACCTACTATGGGTGGTCAGACAGCGTTAAACTTGTGTATTGAGGCATCAGAGCGCGGAATTTGGGAAAAGTATAACGTTCAGGTTATTGGTGTTGATGTAGCAGCAATCGAAAAAACGGAAAACCGTGAAGAATTCCGTCAATTAATGATTGATATCGGTGTAGGTGTTGCGCCTTCAAAAATCGCTAACTCATTCTTAGAAGGTAAAGAAGCTGCGCAAGAAATCGGATTTCCTTTAGTAATTCGTCCTTCGTACACATTAGCTGGTACTGGTGGTGGTTTCGTACACAAGAAAGAAGACTTTGATGCGGCATTAAACCGTGGTCTTCATGCCTCTCCTACGCACGAAGTATTGGTAGAGCAAGCTGTATTAGGTTGGAAAGAATTCGAATTGGAGTTATTGCGTGACAAAAATGATAACGTAATCATCATCTGTACAATCGAAAACTTTGACCCAATGGGTATCCACACAGGAGACTCGATTACAGTAGCACCAGGAATGACATTGTCGGACAAATGTTACCAAGATATGCGTAACCAAGCGATCAAGATGATGCGCTCGATCGGTAATTTCGCGGGTGGTTGTAACGTACAATTCTCAGTGAATCCAGAAAACGAAGATATCATCGCGATTGAGATTAATCCACGTGTATCTCGTTCTTCAGCGTTAGCATCTAAAGCTACAGGTTACCCAATTGCGAAAATCGCTGCTAAATTGGCTATCGGTTACAACTTGGATGAGTTGCAAAACCAAATTACAAAAACTACTTCTGCATATTTCGAACCTACATTAGACTACGTAATTGTAAAAGTTCCTCGTTTCAACTTTGATAAATTCAAAGGCGCAAACAAAGAATTAGGTCTTCAGATGAAGGCTGTAGGTGAAGTAATGGCAATCGGTCGTACCTTCATCGAGGCATTGCAAAAAGCGGCTCAATCACTAGAAACAGGTCGTGCTGGTCTAGGTGCTGATGGTCGTCAATTACGCAATTTAGAAGAGATTATGCACAGCTTAGAGCATCCTAGTGCAGATCGTCTTTTCCATATCAAAGATGCTTTCGAATTAGGTGTTCCTTTGGAATCTATCCGTAAAGCAACTAACATCGACAAATGGTACTTACTTCAGATTCAAGAATTGGTTCAATTAGAAACTGAATTAAAAAGATACCAATTATCAAATATTCCAAGTGATTTCTTCATGACCTTGAAACAAAAAGGCTATTCAGATTTACAAATCTCATGGTTGTTAGGTAATGTAACAGAAGATCAAGTTTACGATCGTCGTAAAGAATTAGGCATTAGCCGTGTGTACAAAATGGTAGATACGTGTGCGGCAGAATTCCCAGCACAAACGCCATACTACTACTCTACTTTCGAAGAAGAAAACGAATCAATCTCTTCTGATAAGAAAAAAATCATCGTATTGGGTTCAGGACCTAACCGTATCGGTCAAGGTATCGAATTCGACTACTCATGCGTACACGGTTTATTAGCAGCTAAAGAATGTGGCTACGAAGCCATTATGGTAAACTGTAACCCAGAGACTGTTTCTACAGACTTCAACATGGCAGATAAATTATACTTCGAGCCTGTTTTCTGGGAGCACGTACGTGAGATTATCGAGTTAGAGAAACCGGTAGGTGTTATCGTACAGTTAGGAGGTCAGACAGCACTTAAAATGGCGGACAGACTAGAAGCCTTAGGTGTGAAAATCATCGGAACTTCATTCGGTAATATGGACTTAGCTGAAGATCGTGGTAGCTTCTCTGATTTATTGAAAGAATTAGAAATTCCTTATCCGAAATACGGTGTAGCGACTTCAGCAGAAGAAGCTATCAAAGTTGCAAACGAAGTGGGTTACCCAGTATTGGTTCGTCCTTCGTACGTATTAGGTGGTCAAGGTATGAGCATCGTTATCAACGACGAAGACTTGGAAAAGGCAGTTGTAAACTTGCTTAAAAACCTTCCAGGAAACCAAATTTTAATTGACCATTTCTTAGACAGAGCGGAAGAAGCGGAATCGGATTCAATATGTGATGGCGAAGATGTACATATCATCGGTATGATGGAGCACATCGAGCCTGCAGGTATCCACTCTGGAGACTCTTACGCGGTATTACCTCCATTTAGTTTATCACAAAATGTACAAGCTAAGATGGAAGAATATTCTATCAAATTAGCAAAAGCATTAGATGTAAAAGGATTATTGAATATTCAATTTGCTATCAAAGGTGAAAATGTATACGTAATCGAGGCTAACCCTCGTGCATCACGTACCGTTCCTTTCATCGCGAAAGCATACGATGTTCCTTATATCAATATCGCTACTAAAGTCATGTTGGGTGAGAACAAATTGAAAGATTTCACTATCGAGCGTAAGTTAACAGGATGGGCAATTAAAGAACCGGTATTCTCGTTCTCTAAATTCCCTGAAGTAGACAAACAATTAGGTCCTGAAATGAAATCTACTGGTGAAGCGATCCGCTTTATCAAAGATTTGCAAGATCCTTACTTTAGAGAATTGGTATCTAAAAAATCAATGTTCTTGAACGCACAGTAAGCAAACAAGAAATATTATAAAGGAACTCCCTCGCAAGCAATTGTAAGGGAGTTTTTTTATATTGACACTAATGGATATACATTACACATTTTTATTTACAAAAAAATATACTAAACTGAATATACAATAATGTTAGGTATAACTTTTTTAAATAATAAGTATAAAATAACAAACAATGAGTGATTATAGCGTATCAATAGTTCCTCAGCAATCTTCTTATCCCGATAACAAAGATAAGGCAAAAGAAATTTTGAATTGGTTAATATCAGAAGACATTATTAAATCATCACTTACTGATTGTGTACTAGGTCCTGAAATTGGATATGCAATATCAGAAGGTGCAAAAAAAATTTCAGATAACATTGAAGAACTACCGTTTAACATCACTACAAATGGACTTGATGTAATAACCTCTAGGCAAATATTGCACACAGGAATAAATGGTATGGATGAGTGTATATGTCCAAACTGCAAAGGAAATATTGTAAATGATGATTGGGATTTTCTGGATGAATGGTTTGATCAAAAAAGCGATAATTTAACCTGTACCCAATGCGCACAGGAAAATGAAATAAACAAATATAGTTTTACACCTCAATGGGGATTCAGCAATCTAGGGTTTACTTTTTGGAATTGGGGTGAATTTAAAAATGACTTTATCGAAGAGTTTCAAAGACGGTTAGGGACATATGTCTATATTGTTCACTCACATATTTAATAATATTTTACATTAAATTTAAGTTTCTTTGATGTTTATAACAGTATCATTTGTTTTATCATTTATTAAGCGGTTTTAATCCCAAATATCATAAGAGTAAAAAGTATTCAATAACAAGAAAATATTAGGGAATTTTTGTTATTAATTAACATAACTTCAACTAATCATTTATTTTCATAAATTAAAGATTATTTACTCATACTATTGGGAATACACCCTAAATTAATCCCCAAAAGAATATAAAATGGATTATTTGTACAAGACCAGTGAATTACAATTTATAAGGTATTTAAAAGAACATCAAATTCATAAAATCTGGTGGGACTTTACGACATATATTTTTGACTATGGAGATTTCTATTTTCAAATCGAAAGTGTCTCAGCAATTGCAGATACTCCGAATGAATCTGACGAAGCTATCATCGGTCAATTCACTAAACATCTTGTAGCCTTTGTTCCTAGTGAACATACAAGACTAGTATGTCAAGACAAAAAAATAGAAGAATTATATATAGTACGCATATTTCTTTATTTCACAAATTTGAGACAATTCACTAAGACTGAACAATTATTGAGGCGTGTGAAACAAAAGTTAAGGGTTATGGCATCTGGAAAAAAAGATCCTATCGGAGATATTACTTCAAAGACAACAGGTGTTCATAAAGAAATAACGTGTCATCCTAAATTAAAAGACATAATAAATATAGACACTAAATATTCTAATATTATTGACTGTGGAATACTTATAAAAATTGACGGAAAGTATTTGAAAGCATTTGTTCAAAGCAATTCTTTTGGATTTGTTATTTGGGATGATGAATATTTTTATAATGAAGATTTAATAAAGGACCTTAGTGAAGAATTTGAGTTAATAAAAATTTTAATGATGTCATTTTAGAAGTAGTTGATTATTTATAGCTTTATATATCCTTCACACAACGAAATCCCACATTATTAGTTGGGCTATTGATTTCGCCTTTGCCTCTACCGCCTGCTTTATAGCGTTCGCAATAACTGTCTACACACAGAAAAGAACCGCCACGCTGTACGCGTTTGACTAAGCCTGGCTCTTGTGGATCGTGCGAATCCGATGGTCCTTTTGGATTTACTTTGGTCGCATTGGTATCGTATCCCGAACGATAATAATCCGAACACCATTCCCATACATTTCCGACCATATCGTATAGCCCAAGTGCATTAGCAGGAAAAGATTTGACAGGCGCTGCACCAGCGAAACCATCTAGTTTAGCATTATTTTTCGGAAAAGCACCTTGATAGGTATTCGCCATCCATTTGCCATCTTTTTTCAACTCCTTACCCCAATAATAATCTTCATTTGTATGACTATTTGCTTTTGCGGCTAATTCCCATTCCGCTTCGGTTGGCAAACGTTTTCCAGCCCATCTTGCGTATGCTTCTGCGTCTTCGTAGGCAATATGCACTACAGGATGATTTTCTATTCCTTTTATACTGCTTTTAGGTCCTTCTGGATGTTTCCAACTTGCACCTTTGACATATTCCCACCAAGATAATGGATTTTCTAAATCATGCGCCTCTAGATTTCCCACAAAAACTGCTGAACCTGCAACCAACATTGCTGGATCTACACCTGGAAAATCTTTTGGATCTAAAGGTCTTTCGGCGACTGTAACATAGTTTGTTTCCTTTACAAATTGTGCAAACTGCGCATTCGTAACTTCATGTTCATCCATGTAAAATGAACTTACTTCGACTTCATGTTTAGGCTTAGCATCTTCAAAATAATCCGATCCCAACGAAAACTTTCCCCCTTCTATTAAAATCATACGCACCGAATCCTTGCCCATAATGTTTTTTTCTGCTATTCCTTTAGTATGACGACTTGGAATAGTTTCCATCGCACATGTAACATCTGTTTTAGTGGAAGATTCCTTTTTATCCGTAGGCTGCTGACACGAAAAAACTAATAGTAGAAAAGCTAAACTGCAATATTTCATTGGAACAGGTTTTTAATTCACTAAAATATAAAAAGGCTTCAAGATTCTACTCTTGAAGCCTAAATATTAAATCATCTACCAAATTTTTTACACACTAAGTTGATTGCCTTTGGCGTCTTTTTTCGGACGAATTCCTGTGTTACCACCACCTTTTAATGTTAACTCCACAGGTTTGTTGGAAATCCATGTTCCTTGTGTAAAGTCTGGGAATTCTACAGTTTTACCTTTTTTCGTTGATTCTACGCTTAATGGTACAATTGCAGACCATGCAGCCGCATCGTAAACGTCTTGATCTAATGCTAAACCATTACGTAAACAGTCTACCAATCTCCAATCCATCATAAAGTCCATACCACCGTGACCACCAACTTTCTTCGCTTGCTCACCGATGAATTTTACGATCTCTGGTGTATATTGCTCACGCAATTTGTTCATATCTTCTTCTGGAAGGAAGTCATGACCATTTTTGTGTGATTTTAAACTGATACCAATTTTAGGGTATTTCTCACAGAAACCTTTCGTACCACTCAACATATGAATACGTGAATATGGACGAGGTGAAGTCACATCATGCTGAATCATGATTGTTTTACCTTTTTGTGTACGAATCAATGTCGTGTGCATATTTCCACGGAACTGCGCACCTACAAATTGACCATATGTAGAAGGATCTTCCTTCGCTAAACGTTTAGCCTCTTCACCCATTTGGAAATCATTCGAAGCCACGTTGACTAATGAAGTCATCACGTCACCACGATTTACATTTAGACATTGTGCTACTGGACCAATACCGTGCGTTGGGTACAAGTTACCATTGAAACGAATGTTTTCTTTTAATCTCCAGAAATCATCGTAATATGTTTTACTGAAATTTAAATCTAATAAGTCGTGGATGTAAGCACCTTCTGCGTGAATCAATTCACCGAAAACACCAGCTCTTGCCATGCCTAAAGTTTGCAATTCGAAGAAATCGTAACAGCAGTTTTCTAACATCATACAATGTTTCTTCGTCTCTTCAGACACGCGAACCACTTTCCAACAATCTTCTACTGTCAAACCAATAGGCACCTCACAACCTACGTGTGCACCAGCTTTCATACCTTCGATACTCATCTCCGTATGGTAATCCCACGGTGTACAGATGTACAATAAATCGATTTTCACAGATTTCAACATATCTCTCCAACCATCCTCTCCCGAGAATGCAGCAGGTTTTTTCAATCCACGCTGTGTTACCGTATTCTGATGTTTGGTTACTCTATCGGCATGCTTATCACATAATGCTACGATTTCCGCACCTTCGATATATGTAAATCTATCTACAGCACCAGATCCTCTATTACCTAACCCTACGAAAGCAACACGTACTTTATCGATCTTTGGGGCAGCATATCCTGACATATTGAATCTTGGCGCAGGAGCCGCTTGCACATGCAAAGATGGCAACGTAATAGCTGTAGCGGATAGTAATGATGCTTTTTTGAGAAAATCTCTTCTATTTGTACTCATACAATTTTGATTTATAAATCTTTGTCTTAAATCAAAGGGGCGTAAAGCCCCTTCAAAAATCACCTATATTAAAACAAACTAAACAGTCAATAACAAGAAAACCAATGTGTTAATCTTCTTAGGTCTTCATGGGTTAACGATAATGTTCTTCGTATTATCTTTAACAATTATAATCGATAATTATCAGATTATAAAATGATTCGCAAACGCAAACGTTTGTCCAATTTTACGAATTCGATTGTCTATTTCGTTTGTTACAATTCGATTTTACCAATTAATTCCATCAATAAAGTCTCTGATAACTTTGCTTGAGTTTTTGCAGAATTAAATCGAGAAGCCGCATTTATAAAATTCTCTTGTGCATCGCGGAATTCGACAGCACTCAATGTTCCAATTTTGTATTTATCTAAAGTAATATTCATATTCTGACGCGCGATTTGCTCATTCTTCTCCTCCAATTTTACCAATTCCAAATTGGTTTTGTAAACATTGAAAGCTTGCGCGATTTCGGATTCTATTTGCTGATTGATTTGACTCAGTTGCAAATCCGCATTTTCAATGCGAATCTTAGCGATACGTTCGTTTCTTCTCTGATTAAAACCGTCAAATATATTGACCGAAGCCGTAATGCCATAGGTAAGACCACGAGAACGTGATTCGGCAACGAAACCCAAACTTGATTCAGATTCACTAAAATTATACCCTCCATTCAATCGTACCGTGGGATAACGATTTGCCTTAACAGTTTTTTCTTCCAATTCGGCTAATCTTCTATTTATGCTTATTAAAATCAAATCGGGGTTAGTAGATTTTGACTGTTCTAATAAATTGCCAAGTGTAAGAGTCTCGTCAATCGCGACTTCTCGAATAACCTGAAAGTCTTGTTGCAAATCTCTCGCTAGCAAAGTATTCAACGTAATTTTAAGATTCTTTACTACATTTTCTTGTTTAATGCGGTTCGATTCGTCTGTATTCAGATTTACCTGAACATTTAATACTTCCAAACGCGAAGCTTTTCCTATGGAAAATCTATTTTCGGCAGTACGTAATCTTTCTTGCGAAATCACAATACTGGAATCAATAGCAGACAACAAATTTTGCTGTTCGACAATGGTATAATAAGTAGACATCACATCCGAAATACGTGTCACCACCGAACGTTGCAATTCGGCTTCACCTTGTTTTTGTAACTCTTTCAGTGTCTCATAACGGGAAAACATCCCCAATCCGTCAAATACAGTCCAGCCCACACTAATTCCATAATTGAGACTGTTATTCTTCGCATTGTCTAAAGCTCTGACATCACCATTCGCTTGCGTCTGATTGGAGTTGGAAAGACTATTATTTTGGTTGAAATTTCCAGTTACAGTTGGCAACATGCCTGCATTTCCAGGCGTAACATTCTCTTGTGCGACTCTCAAATTATTCTGAAATAATTTGATATCGTAATTATTTTCTAACGCGATGGCTATGGCATCTTTGACCGTAAGCAACTCTTGTGCTTGACTTAGATGCCCACACAGCAACATACATATTGCAATTCTAATCACCCTTCTCATACTAATCTTCTAAATTATCAAACTCTGGTCTGTGTTTTCTTTCACGGGACATCATCAGGTAGAACGCGGGTATTACAAAAAGTGTCAAAATCAACGAAAACATTGTCCCCCCCACAATGACAACACCCATACCCATACGACTCGTAGAGGCAGCACCCAATGACAAAGCAATAGGAAGTGCTCCAAATGCAATAGCCAAGGATGTCATTAAAATAGGCCTTAATCTGGATTCAGCAGCTTCGACGACGGCAGTATATTTATCCATACCTTGCTCGCGCAATTGATTCGCAAATTCTACAATCAAAATTCCGTTTTTAGTTACTAATCCAATCAACATGATTGTTCCGATTTGGCTAAAAATATTCCATGTTTGGCCAAAAAGCCATAATGAAAATAGAGCTCCAGCTACGGCTAATGGAACTGTAATAATTATAATAATTGGATCGGTGAAACTTTCAAATTGTGCTGCTAAAATTAAGAATATCAATAAAACAGCAAGACCAAACGCGAACATCGTATTGGAACCACTCTCCACAAAATCTCGAGACTCTCCTCCCAAATCCGTCGTAAAAGTTTCATCCAACACTTTCTCGCGTATGCGCTCCATTGCTTCAATACCTTCGCCCATACTTCTGCCCGGTGCTAATCCTGCCGATACTGTTGCAGACATATAGCGGTTGTTGTGATACAATTGTGGTGGACTACTGCGCTCTTCCAATTCGACAATATTACTCAGTTGAATCAACTCACCTTTGTTACTCTTCACGTACATAGCAGCCAAATCATTGGGTGTCGCCCGATCTTTACGATCAAATTGTCCCATGACTTGATATTGTTTACCATTCATCATAAAGTAACCAAAACGCTGTCCTGAAAGTGACATTTGCAATGTCTGTGCGACATCCAACACAGATACGCCTAAAGACTGTGCCTTTTCTCTGTCAATCGTAACATAAATTTCAGGTTTGTTGAATTTCAAATTCACATCTGTGATAGAGAAAGTCGGATCGTGAGACAATTCCTCCATAAAAAGCGGAATTTTTTCTTCCAACTGTTGAAAGTTTTGAGCTTGTATAATGTATTGAATTGGCAAACCACCTCGTCTATTTACAGAAATAGTTGGTTGTTGGGATACCGCAACCCGTGCTTCAGAAAACTTACGCGTCAATTTCGATAAGTCATTTGCAATCTCTTCTTGCGAACGTGTTCTATCTTCAGGATTTACCAATCCTAAACGGACCATCCCGCTATTTACCGAAGCCGAACCAAAACCAGGTGAAGTAATCACCAAACTAACTTTCTTTTCAGGAACAGAATCATTTATCAGCATGGTCAAGTCCGTCATAAACTTATCCATGTAATCGTACGATACGCCCTCTGGCGCAGTCACGCGTAAACTCAAATAACTACGGTCATCATAAGGCGCCGTTTCTTTGGGTAAAAGTTGGAAGAATAAATAAATTAATCCAAAACAAGCAACTAGAATTGCGAAACTTAGCCATTTGAATTTTAAAAATCCTTTGAGAGAGTTGGCGTATTCGGTGTTCATTGCCACAAAATACTTTTCTGTACGTTCGTAGAATTTACTTTTCTTCTGTTCACCACCTTTCATCAAATAGGCATTCAACATAGGTGTCAGCGTGAGGGCAACAAAAGCAGATATCAATACCGCAGCACCGATGACTATTCCGAATTCTCGAAATAAACTTCCCACAAATCCTTCTAAAAATATTACAGGTAGAAAAACCGCAGCTAAAGTAACCGAAATGGATATTACGGCAAAAAAGATTTCATTGGAACCTTTGATCGCAGCTTCAATTGGAGACATTCCCTCTTCGACCTTTTTGAAAATATTTTCTGTGACCACAATACCGTCATCCACGACCAAACCTGTAGCCAATACAATTGCCAGTAAGGTCAAAACATTGATAGAGAAACCACACAAATACATGATGAAAAATGTAGCAATCAAGGATACCGGAATATCAATCAATGGACGGAATGCGATAGACCAATTACGGAAGAATATGTAGATAATGAGTACAACCAATATTACGGCTATAATTAAGGTTTCAACCACTTCCAACACCGATTTCTTCACAAATTGAGTATTGTCAATAGCGATATTCATTTCATATCCTTCGGGAAGGTCGGATTGCATTTTGTCAAATTCTGTGTAGAAGCTGTTTGCAATTTCTAGGTAATTGGTTCCGGGTTGTGGTATAATATTTAAACTCACCATCGGGAATCCCGAATCCGACATTTTGGTTTCGAAATTTTCAGCTTCCAATGCCGCAGTTCCAATATCGCCTAAACGCACTACCCTAGTTTGATCCGCACGAATTATGATATCATTAAATTGTTCTTCGGTCGAAAGATTTCCTATTGTTTTAACCGTCAATTCCGTATTCGCTCCCGTCAACTTTCCGGATGGCAATTCCACGTTTTGACTATTCAACGCATTACGTACATCCATCACCGTCAAGCCATAAGAAGCTAATTTATTTGGGTCAATCCAAAGACGCATGGCATATTTTCGCAATCCCCATATTTGAACGGAACTAACGCCTGGGATAGTTTGTAAACGTTGTGAAATAACATTTTCGGCATAATCAGAAAGTTCCAACACATTGTGCGTACGACTTTGCAGCGTCATCGAGATAATGGGTTCGGAATCTGCGTCGGCTTTTGAAACGACAGGTGCGGCATCGATATCTTGTGGCAAACTGCGCATCGCTTGTGATACCTTGTCACGCACATCATTTGCTGCAGCCTCCAAATCTTTATTGAGGTTAAACTCAATATTGATATTACTCGAACCTTGCGAACTCGTAGAAGTAATGTTTCGAATACCATCAATGGAGTTAATCGCTTTTTCTAAAGGCTCTGTAATTTGTGATTCAATAATATCTGGATTCGCGCCGGCATAACTGGTGCGTACCGAAATCTGTGCCGGATCAATGGATGGAAACTCACGTACACCTAAGAAAGTATAGCCGATGATTCCAAACAAGATCAACATCAAGTTCATGACAATGGTCAGAACCGGACGTTTTATACTCAGGGTGGATAAACTCATTTTCTATAGATTAACGTAAAATAACTTGAACTGGAGAGCCATCACGCAACGACATCACGCCTGAAGTCAAAATGGTATCTCCTTCGACCAAACCTTTTGTGATTAACACATCGGCATCTGTACGGCCACCAGTTTCTACAATAACTTCTTTGGCTTTGCCTTCACGTAATACAAAAATTTTCTTTCCGTTTTGGATTGGAATTAATGCTTCAGCTGGAACCAATAAACCATTATCCACCGTTTCAAGTGGAAAGGTCACATTAGCAAATACGCCAGGAATAAGTTTGTTGCTGCTATTTTTGCTGATGGCTTTCACTAGAAGTGTACGTGTATTCGCTTCAATCACAGGCTCAATGGCATAAACAGCAGCTGTGAATTTCTGTTCATCACCTTGAATGGAGAATTCTACTTGACTTCCCTTATTCACCATATAGGCATAACGTTCGGGAACGGAGAATAGCAATTTTACCTGTGCTGTATTTGCCAGATTAGCAATAACAGTAGCAGGTGTGATGTAGCTCCCTTTTGAAATATTGCGTAAACCAATTTTTCCTGAGAATGGCGCACGAACTAAGGTTCTGCTTAATTGTGCATTTATTAATTGTATTTGGGATTCAGAAGTGCGGAAATCTGCTGATGCAATGTCATATTCTTCCTGACTAATCGCTTCTTTTTCTAAAAGTAGTTTGGCTCTTCGTGCGTTTTCACCTGCTAACTCCGAGCGTGTTTTTGCTTGAGCCAACTGTGCGCGTAATTCGGCATCATTTATTTTAAGTAGTACTTGTCCAGCGGACACTTGACTTCCTTCTTGAAAATTCAAATTCTCGACTATTCCAGACACTTCAGCATGTAATTCAACTACCTCATTTGCTTCTATGGAGCCACTCAAAGATAAGTAATCCGCAAAGGGTTGTCCTTCAACTACTCGCCCGTAAACTTTATTTCCCCCCCCTGCGCGGTTAGCTCCCCCAGCTGATTTATTGGCTTCTTCTTTTTTGGTATTGGTAATGATACGATATGTCACCAATCCCACCACGATTAACAATCCAATGCTCAAAAATATAATGGCTTTTTTACTCATAACCTGAATTCGATTATTAATTCTATTTAAAATTGCAATCATGGTGGTAAATGTTTATATTTAAGTATCTGAAATTCAAATATTTAACAATACACCAGACCATGATTACATACGATAAAGTTACC
>NZ_VIQM01000069.1 GCF_008520265.1 Sphingobacterium cavernae | reverse complement strand
TCAACCACTTTGTATTTACCCGAGCTTTTGGAAATCAGCTGGACGCTAAAACTACCTGAATGGTTCTTTTTCTTTCTGACAAACACATCACAAAATAGATAAAAAAGCCATGAGACACCCTATTTTTTAATAATTCAAAAGTAATATGCTGAATTACAGTGTGTTTGAGTTAAGTGAAAATGACTTGCTGAAAACAGGAAAAGTTATACAGTCAAATGTGGATAAAATGACCTAAATTCCTGAAAATGAAAAATGAAAAAAATACGCCTTGAGATCAAGTCAAGAAAGAAAAAAAAGAACCTGAGTAGTTACATTGCGAATTTATATTTTTTATTTTTAGTTAATTCTATTGATATATTTTTAGAACTAAAAACTCCATGAGCATAATTATCATAAGAAGATGTATTAGGGTTATATTCATATGCCATAATTGCATATGTAGTTTCTTCTGAACCACTCTTAGTTGGTAAAGGCACATCGGTTTCTAATAATTCAGCATGAATTAATGACAATGAAACTTTAATTTTCTCATTGTCACCTAAAGTAGAATCATCCTTTTTCTTACATGAAAATAAAGAACATAGAAGCATTAAAAAATGATGTGTTGTAACGTCTTCATATCTATTATAAATTGGTTGGTATATTAAAGATACAATATCCTATAAGTAAAACCTAGCCAAATTTAGAACTGATCTATAAAATGTCTAATTATCCACGGATGAATAAGTATTGTAATTAATAAACCTGCCAATGCACCAAATAAATGGGCATCGTGATTAATACGATCATTCGAATTTTTCGAAGCCCAAACGCAATAGCCAATATATAATACCGCAAACAGGTAAGCTGGCATAGGAATAATCAAAAATATTCCCAACATAGCTTTAGGTTCAAATAAAATAAAACCAAACAAAACCGCAGATATTGCTCCAGACGCTCCCAAACTAAAGTATCCTGGATTATTTTTTTGTTGTACTATAGTTGGAATATCACTTAATACCAAACTCACAATATATAATAATGCAAAATACAAATGACCAATTTCACCATTTGCTGCTACAAAATACTTTTCTAGGGAGAACCCAAAGAAGTAAAACGTGATCATATTGAACAACAAATGTCCCCAATCGGCGTGTACCAAACCACTTGTAAATACTGTATAAGATCTACTTTTGTCACGTTGAATACTATACGGATGAAGCATCATTCTGCCTAATATCGCAGGATTAGAAAAGGCATAAATACTAGAAGCCACCGTAATGGCAAATATAAAACTAGCTACAGGAGTATGTAGAATATAATCTTGAATCATAAAAATTTTAAAATCGGTCTTCGATTAGAAATACGTATAACTCTTTGGGGCCATGCGCACCGAGAACAAGCATTTTTTCAATGTCAGCAGTACGGCTAGGACCTGTAATGGTAGTCAACATGGAAGGCATGTTTGCTCCATATTTTTCTTTCACTAAAGCCATTCCGTGGCGAATATCCATTACAAGTTGTGAAGCTTTCGCAAATACAATATGTATCGGCGGATAAATGCTCAAACGGCGACCTCCAGCATTTCCATTAGAAATCATAATACTACCGTTTCGAGCAATGAGCGCCTCGCAAGTGGTAATTCCTATATCAGCGATATGAAAATCATTATCGGTACGTAAAAAAGGAAAGCCGTACGTTTCTAGCAACTCTTGAACAGCAGGCTCCCAAGCAAAAATCTTAGTCACTTCGAGCTCCTCCACCAAAGCAATCAAGTTTTCGATTACAGCAATCTCACCATCACAATAAACAAATTTGCCAGAAACATTCGTGAACTCACGTGCAAAGGTAATATCCAAACCATCCTCTTCATCTTTATACAATGGAGAATCTTCAAAATCTGGATTTGGGTTATCTCGCTTTTGCAACAATGCTTGTCTGATGCTTTTCAGCATGCGTTCTTTAGCTGTAGTATTACGGATATTCATTTAAAAAAAATAAAATAGGTGTACCTGAGGTACACCTTATTGTTTACTTTTCTTCTTCATTCACTTGTGAGGAACTTACTTCTGGTTTTGCCGCTTGCTCAGGCAAAGGAGGCAAAGGCAATTCCGTTTGTGGAACACCACCACCATCTGCACCACCATTCACAAATTCATCATAAGTTGTTCTATTTGAAAAAGGGCGTTTACCCAGAATTTCTTCTAAATCAGCTTGGAATAAAATTTCTTTCTCCAAAAGCTTCTCCGCAATTTTAATAAGCCCTTCTTGATTTGTTAATAATAACTCTTTTGTACGATCATAAACCGCTGTTATCAAATTACGAACCTCTTCGTCAATTAATTGGGCCGTTTGATCAGAATATGGTTTTTGGAATTGCGATTCGCCGTTACTATCGTTAAATGACACATTTCCAACTTTTTCGTTCATACCATATACTGCAGTCATTGCATACGCTAACTTCGTAATACGCTCCAAATCATTTTGTGCACCTGTGCTGATGCGCCCAAATGTGATATCTTCTGCAACACGTCCACCCATAGTCATACACATACTATCAATTAACTGCTCCGTCGTATACAAAAACTGCTCTTTTGGCAAATATTGCGCATATCCTAATGCAGCGACACCACGTGGAACAATAGAAACTTTTACCAAAGGATCCGCATGCTCTAAGAACCAACCTGCAATCGCGTGACCAGCCTCGTGATAAGCAACAATTTTCTTCTCTTCTGGTGATATAATTTTATTTCTCTTCTCAAGTCCACCAATCACTCTATCAATAGCATCTTGGAAATCTTGCATTTCTACCGCTGGCTTTCCTTTACGCGCTGCAATCAAAGCTGCTTCGTTACACACGTTTGCAATTTCGGCTCCCGCAAAACCTGGAGTTTGTGCCGATAATTTCTTTGCATCCACCTCTTCAGCAAGTTTAATTGGTTTCAAGTGTACATTGAAAATATGCTCGCGACCGATTAAATCTGGCTTATCAATTGAAATTTGTCTATCAAAACGACCTGGTCTTAATAAAGCTTGATCCAAAACATCTAAACGGTTAGTAGCAGCTAAGATGATTACACCTAGGTTTGTGCCAAAACCATCCATTTCAACTAACAATTGGTTCAATGTATTTTCACGCTCATCGTTTCCACCCATAACGGAGTTTTTACCTCTTGCACGACCAATAGCATCAATCTCATCGATAAAAATAATACATGGCGCTTTCTCTTTGGCTTGCTTAAATAAGTCTCGGACACGTGATGCTCCGACTCCAACAAACATCTCTACGAAGTCGGAACCTGATAAAGAAAAGAATGGAACTTGAGCTTCACCAGCCACAGCCTTTGCCAACAAAGTTTTACCCGTTCCTGGAGGACCTACAAGTAATGCTCCTTTAGGAATTTTACCCCCTAAGTCGGTATATTTTTTAGGATTTTTTAAGAAATCAACGATTTCCATTACTTCAGTTTTGGCCTCTTCTAATCCAGCCACATCATTGAAAGTAATATTGATTTGTGATTCCTTATCAAATAATTGTGCTTTAGATTTGCCGATATTAAAAATCTGACCACCTCCGCCAGCACCGCCGCCGCCCATACGACGCATTAAGAACATCCAAATAGCAATGATAATTACCAAAGGAAGAATAAATGAAATTATGCTTCCCCATGGGTTAGTCTTTTCTCCCCATTGAATAGATAATTTCGGTGATCCTTCTGGCAATAACTTTTGAGATTCACTCAATTTTTGACTAAGTATATCAGCAGAACCTTCTGTAAAATAATACTGAGGTGAAGAAGAAGAACTAATAGCAATTTTACTATCAGCTGGAGCTACATCTTTATATTTAGGATCATCTTTTAATTTTTCAGGTTTTATATATACTTCAACTTCATATATACTACCATTTTTCAATGCTACTATTTTCTGCACATCGCCTGTAAGCAACATTTCCTTTTCAAACTTTTCGTAGTTGATTTCTTTTGTTGTGCTTGAGCTGTATATATAGTTCAAAGCAAAGAAACCAGCTATTATAGCAATATAAACCCAAATCATATTGAATTTGGGTGGAATTGGAGTTACCTTTTTACTCGGAATTTTTTTCATTATATATTAAACGTATCTAATCTAAAAATAATATTAAGCGCTTTTGAAATTTTCTACCTTGGCATCTCCCCAAAGATCTTCTAAGCGATATCGATCACGTGTCTCTGTCTTGAAAATATGCACAACGACATCCACAAAATCCAATAATATCCACTCGCCATTCCCTTGCCCCTCTTTATGCCATGCGTCTTGCCCCAATGCATTATAAACCTCATCTTCAACACTTTTAGCAATTGCATTAACTTGCACATTGCTATCCGCGCTACATACTACGAAATAATCAGAAAGAGTCGAATTCACTTCACGCATATCCATTTTCACAATCTCAAAAGCTTTCTTCTCCTGCATCCCGTGCACCACTATATCTGCCAATTTGTTAGACAATTCTGAATTTTTCTTTTTACTCATTAAGAAATATTATAGTTTTACTGCGTAATTTAAAATCATTATCACTTGCAAAATAACACATTTTTTGAAGATTCTAGCCCAAATAACATAATTGTTTTTGAAGAATTAGCCTCTACGAATGATTATTTGAAAGAACTATTGTCAAAAGTCAAGCCACTTGAACCTAATACTGTCATAATGGCAAAAAATCAGACGGCAGGTAAAGGACAACGTGGAAACTTGTGGAAAAGTGAACCACACACGAATCTTACTGCAAGCTTTTTACTTTCTCCTGAAAAGTTAGATATTTCCTCTCAATTTTCCCTTACAGTTATAGCGAGTTTAGCTGTTTATGACATTATAAAGACCTTTTGCGATAAACACATTTCTATCAAATGGCCTAATGATATAATGATCGGCAACAAAAAAGTTGCCGGTATTTTGATTGAGAACAAAATAGTTGGCACGCAAGTCAAGCATAGCATTATTGGCATTGGAATAAATGTATATCAAAAACAATTTCCAGCAGAAATTAGTTCTAAAACAACTTCATTATTTCTAGAAAATGTCAATTTAAATATCACAATCATAGAACTGGCAAAAAAAATTCAAAAAAAAATGGCTGAGTATAGCGGTTCTTGTAAAGAAAATAGTGAATTATTCTTAGCCCGATATAACCGAAAATTATTCAGAAAAGATAAAGTCCATTCCTATTTTTTCGAAGGAAATATCGTAGAGGCTACAATATTAAGGGTTGAAAAGGACGGATTTCTGCAAATGGAAATTGACAAAAAACTGCATAAAATTGATTTGAAGGGCATTACTTATTTAGTATAACAAATTATTTACTTGTAAAATGGTTTTATTTAAGCGTAAATTTGCATTAAACTTTTAACATAAGTTAAAGTCTTAAAATAGAATAAGAACTTTGAACTATTATTTATATGAAAAAATTAGGATTATTAATCGTAGCCGTAGTAATGACAATGTCTGCTGCAATTGCGCAGGTTCAAACGCCTGTAAAATGGCAAGTTGCTGCTAAAAAGATTAACAGTAAAGAAGCTGTGGTATTAATTAAAGCGACTATTCAAAATGGTTGGCACATTTATGGTCAGAATGTTGCAGACGGAGGGCCAATGCCAACGACTTTTACATTCAAAAATTCTAAAGATTATACATTAAATGGTAAGCCAGTTGAAAATGTAAAAGCAAAAACTAAATATGAGGATGTTTTTAAAATGAATGTTCCATATTTTACAAACGAAGTTGTTTTTCAACAAAAAGTAAAATTAAACGGAAAGCAAACGAATGTAAGCGGCACTGTAGAATTCATGGCTTGTGATAAAACACAATGTTTGCCGCCGAATGAATACAATTTCACTGTAGCCATAAAGTAAAATTTAAGACATACATTGTTAAAAGGCAGTTTATAACTGCCTTTTTTTTTATTTTTACCACTTATCAAAGTTTATCATTTATAATGAGAACCTACTTATTTTCTTTTCTACTAATATTTTTCCTTAGTTTTCAAAATCAAACTATTGCCCAAGACACATTAATTAATTTTGATGACGTTGAATTTTCGGATGGTATTTCTTCGGATACAGGTTTTGTGGACCTTAGCGATGTAGAATTTTCGGACGGAATCGATGAGTCTGCTATAGATCAAGACACGCTCACACAAGATTCTTCACAAAGTAAAACTGAAAACTTAAGTATAAATAATTCCGAATCTAAAGATGACGACGCTTCTTTGTGGGGAATATTTATTGCCGGATTATTGGGTGGTTTTGCAGCATTTTTTATGCCTTGTATCTTCCCAATGGTGCCATTAACAGTAAGTTTCTTTACCAAAAAAGCAGGTTCTCGATCAAAAGCTGTTTCCCAAGCTTTCATGTACGGCTTATTTATTATTGTCATTTATGTGGCATTAGGTATGTTGATTACCATTGCTTTTGGTCCAGAGGCATTGAATGAACTTTCTACAAACGGTATTTTCAATTTCTTCTTCTTTCTGATGTTGGTGGTATTTGCTGCATCATTTTTAGGAGCTTTCGAAATTACTCTACCAAGTTCTTTTGTCAATAAAATCGATGCCAATTCGGACAAAAGCGGATTAGTTGGGTTATTCTTTATGTCGGCAAGTTTGGCGGTGGTTTCTTTTTCTTGTACAGGCCCAATCATAGGGACATTACTTGTAGAAGCGGCTACGCGTGGCGAACGTTTAGGTCCTGCAATCGGAATGTTAGGCTTTTCTTGCGCTTTGGCAGTTCCATTTGTATTGTTCGCGATGTTTCCTTCGATGTTGAAATCCTTACCAAAATCAGGTGGTTGGCTCAATAGTGTGAAAGTGGTTTTAGGTTTCTTAGAATTGGCTTTGGCACTCAAATTCTTATCCAATGTTGACTTAGCGTACAACTGGAATTTGTTGGATAGAGAAGTGTATTTGGCTTTATGGATTGTGATTTTTGGACTTTTAGGTTTATACTTGATTGGCAAAATAAAATTCTCGCATGATAGTACATTGGAATATATGTCGGTGCCCAGAACAATGATCGCCATTATGGTATTTACTTTTGTGGTATATATGATTCCAGGGATGTGGGGGGCGCCTTTGAAAGCTATTTCAGCATTTTTGCCTCCAGTTGGAACACAAGATTTTGATTTAACCTCAGGAATTTCTCATTCGGGGAGTGCGTCCCAAAGTGCAGATGCTGCATCGCGCAAGCATTATACATATTTCCACAGCAAAGCGACAATCAAAGGTATGGATCCATATTACGATTACGATGAAGCTTTAGCGGCAGCTAAGCAGCAGAATAAACCTCTACTGGTGGATTTTACGGGTTGGAATTGTGTGAATTGCCGTAAAATGGAAGCTGAGGTGTGGAGTTCACCAAAAATCAAGGATTTAATAAATAATGAATTTATTTTGGTTGAGTTGTATGTGGATGACAAAGTTTTAAAGCTTCCAGAATCAGAACAATATGTCTCTGAGAAGACAGGAAAAAAGATAAATACAGTAAGCAAGCGTAATGCTGATTTTCAAATAACAAGATTTGAGAGTAATTCGCAGCCGCTATATGCTTTGCTCGATGCGGATGGTGAATTGTTGGTTCCCACCAGTGGAGCAGAATATGACATTGATAAATATGAAGCGTTCTTGAATTCTGCCTTGGAAAAATTTAAATCAAAAGAGTCAAGCAAATAATATTATTTTAACAAAAAAATAAGTCTGATATTGATATATTTGTAAAATATGACTGAAATCAAAAATATAGCAGTTTTAACATCTGGTGGAGATGCCCCAGGAATGAATGCCGGTATACGTGCTGTAATTCGTGCAGGTATATATCATGGACTAAATATGTTTGGCGTCAAGAGAGGTTATGATGGACTTGTAAAAGGAGATATCATGCCCATGGATGCTAAATCCGTTGCTAATATTATCCAACGTGGTGGAACAATACTAAAAACAGCGCGTAGTGATGAATTTAGGACTTTCGAAGGTCGCAAACAAGCTTACGAAAATATAAAAAAACTAGGCATTGACGCTTTAGTTGTAATAGGTGGAGATGGTACTTTCACAGGGGCATCCAAATTTATTGAAGAGTTTGATATTCCAATTCTTGGAATGCCTGGTACTATAGACAATGACCTTGCAGGAACGGACTTCACTATTGGTTATGATACCGCGATAAACACGGTCGTCGATGCTGTAGATAAAATACGTGACACAGCAGAATCCCACGATAGACTATTTGTAATAGAAGTAATGGGACGTGATTCTGGTCTTATCGCATTACGCTCTGGCATAAGTACAGGTGCCGAAGCGGTTCTGATTCCGGAACTAGAAGTTGACTATAATGCTATCATGAAACGTTTAGATAGTTCACGCAAGAATAAATCTTCTCGCATAATCATCGTAGCAGAAGGGGATGATGAAGGTGGACTTGTTGTAGCTGATAAAATCAAGGAAAACTTCCCACATTATGATGTACGTGTTTCTATATTAGGACACATCCAACGCGGAGGTAAACCTTCATGTATGGATCGAGTACTTGCCAGTCGTTTAGGAGTTGCGGCAGTAGAAGGACTTATTGCAGGACGTCGTGGTGAAATGGCTGGACTTGTAAGCGGGCAAATTACTTACACACCATTTAGCAAAGCAATCAAGCACATTGATAAACTCAATCCTGATTTAACACGTCTAGTAGAAATACTATCTTTATAACAGAAAAACTCCGTCTAAAAGCAATTAGACGGAGTTTTTTTTATTCAATTGGATATTATATTTAAACCGAAGCTAATTCAAAGACTGTGATTTCTGGAAGTATTCCCACACGACCAGGATAACCTAAGAAACCAAAACCAACATTAACATACAATTGCTTTTGCTCTTCAGTATATAAGCCTGCCCATTCATTATAAATATATTTTGCTGGACTCCACTGAAATTCTTCACCACGTACGCCAAATTGCATACCGTGCGTATGACCTGCAAACATGGCGTCGACCTCCGTGTCTAAAACTTGTGCTCGCCAGTGTGAAGGATCATGCGACAATAATAATTTAACAGATTTATCCTCTGTGCCTAGTAATGCTTTCTTCAAATTTCCTTTCTTGGGAAAACGACCAGTCCCCCAGTTTTCAACACCTACAACAGATATCTCTTCATTGCCAACTTTAATTGTGCGATTCTCATCTAACAACAAATCCCAGCCCATTACTTTTTGACTTTGGATCATGTCTTGTAGATTTTTAGTTTTCGCAGTGCTGGCTTCTCTACCATAATAATAATCACCATAATCATGGTTTCCCAGTACAGAATATACACCTAAATCAGCTTTTAGTTTCCCAAAAATATCTTGGTAATTTCTTAACTCACTAGCGACATTATTAACTAAATCCCCCGTAAAAAATATCATATCTGGCTTTTCACCCAAAATCATTTCTATCCCTCCTAATACGGCTTTTTTATTATAAAAGGACCCCGTATGCATATCAGAAATCTGTGTTAATTTGAGTCCATGAAAAGCTTTAGGAAGGTTTGGTAAAACTAATTTTTGACGGCGTACTTGATAATCGTATGCGCCAGAAATTATTCCCCAAGATAAAGGAAATATAGGCAGGGAGGCTACGACAATACCTGATTTCATTAAAAACTCCGATCTAGATATTCCATGCGTTGGAACTTCTGGTAGCGGCTGTTCTAATTCTTCAATGCGCTTTTTGATATTTGCAGTAGACTTTCTTGTGAATACCCGTGTGACCCAAACACCTCCTCTTCTTAAATCATCTAGTAATAAAATAAAGGCATAGATAAACTTACTTATTGCCGTCAAAAAGAAGGCCACCAATATAATGGACCGATATGCAAGAGGAATATTGTATTTGAAAGAAATAAATAATCCTATAAACAGAACTAAGGAATATCCCCACCATAAATAAGTAAACCATTTTTTTCGAGCAAAAACAATTTTCGTAGATCGCAGTGCGAAAAAAATATAAAAATCTAATAAAAATAAAATTACAGCATTAAAAATAAGCATCGATATATCCTGTTAATTAGAAAGAACTAACCTTTTAAGAGCCTGAATCCACTTTGGATCATCATTTAAACTTTCTACCATTACCACTTCTTCCCCACCGAGTTCTTTAAATTCTTCCGCATATTCTACTTGGATTTCATCCAAAGTTTCGATGCAATCAGAGACAAAGGCTGGGCTAAACACTAACAAGCGCTTGAGGCCTTTGTTTGCCAGATCATGTAACGAATCCGAAGTATACGGTTGAATCCAAGGTGTCTTTCCCAATCTAGACTGAAAACAAACTGTATAGCGATCTTCGGGTATGCCAATTTTACTTGCAATCGCTCTTGAGGTTGCGTAGCACTGTGATAAATAACAAAAGGGATTTGTTTCTTTTTTACAGGTATCACAACCTGCGTCCGGACATTTTAATTCTCCTTTCGGGTCTACTTTACCTAACTGACGCACGGGAAGTCCATGATAACTAAACATTATATGATCAAATGAAGTGATATCATGACGTTTACCGTGCTCAGCATACGTCTCAATCATCAAATCATCTTCACAATAACTGCTCACAAAAGAAACTTTTGGAATATATTGCCATGTGCGCATGATTTCCATGACTTTGTCAATCACAGAACCAGATGTAGCAGATGCATATTGTGGAAACAACGGTATCACCTTAATACTTTCTAAATACATCTCTTGCATTTTCTTTAATGCCGATTCGATAGAGGGATTCTGATAGCGCATAGCCAGCTCCACATGAAATTCATCACCCAATTCTTCCTGCAACATTTTTTGTTGAAGTAATGAATAATACATCAAAGGAGAACCATTGACTTCATCCCAAATGGTTGCATAGGTTTCGGCAGATTGCGCAGCGCGTTGAGGAACAATTATACCTCTCACCAATAAATTTCTTCCTAGGGTAGGAATATCCAACACGCGACCATCCATTAAAAATTGTGTTAAATATTTTCTAACTTCTGGAGTAGAGGGAGCATTTGGAGTACCCAATTGTACTAACAAAACACCTTTTTTACGCTTATTATTCATTGACACAAAAATAAATAAAAATTAGCGCCTGCTGAGATGGGACACCGAATATGATAATTACATGA
Source organism: Sphingobacterium cavernae (assembly GCF_008520265.1). Lineage (GTDB taxonomy): Bacteria > Bacteroidota > Bacteroidia > Sphingobacteriales > Sphingobacteriaceae > Sphingobacterium > Sphingobacterium cavernae. The sequence goes on along the minus strand of NZ_VIQM01000069.1, from coordinate 10,291 downwards.
CCTGAGTAATTATAGCTGCTCTAAAGTATCCTTTACATTTTTCATAAGCCACATAGGCGTGGAAGTTGCACCGCAAATACCTACAGTATCTCCTTGATTAAAAACATCTGAATCAAGCTCTTCCACTCCTGAAACAAAATAAGAATTGGGGTTTGCTGCTTTGCAGACATCATAGAGCACCTTCCCATTAGAAGACTTCTTACCAGAAACAAAAACAATTTTGTCATAATTACGTGCAAAATCATTCAAATCATCATAGCGATTTGAGACTTGTCTACATATGGTATCATTCGCCTTAACATCATAGCCACGTTTAATCAATTCTTCTTTAATAGCATAGAACTTATCTACACTTTTTGTTGTTTGACTATACAAGGTAAATGAAGAAGGAAGTTCAACTCCGTTTAATTCATCAATATCCTGAAATACGAGTGCTTCATTATTTGTCTGCCCTTGAAGTCCAATGACTTCTGCATGGCCGTGCTTGCCAAAAATCAAAATCTTCTCATCATCATCGTGCGATGTTTTTATTCTGTTTTGCAACTTTAAAACTACAGGACAAGATGCGTCGATTAGTGTGATGTTATTTTCAAGAGCTATTTTATAGGTCTCTGGAGCTTCACCATGCGCGCGAATAAGAACTTTTTCATTTTGCAAGGTCGGTAACCGATCGTGATCAATTATTCGTAATCCTTTAGCTCTTAAACGAGATACTTCTTCATCGTTATGCACAATATCACCTAGACAATACAGATAGCCATCTTGCTCGAGTATCTCTTCAGCCATATCAATGGCATAGACCACACCAAAACAAAATCCAGAATCCTTATCAATCGTAACTTGCAGATTTTTTGACATATCACAAAGTTAGTAATAAGAATTGGTAGGTAAAATATATTGAAAAATTCATAAAAAGAATGAGTTTAATATTTCTTTAGAATTTTTCCTTTTTCTGTACCTTTGCAAAAATTTATAGATAATAAACGTTATGGCAACTAACAGAACTTTCACGATGATTAAACCTGATGCAGTAGCAAATGGCCACATCGGTGCTATTTTAAACGACATTATTGCTGCAGGCTTCAAAATCGTAGCGATGAAATATATTCAATTATCAGAAGACACTGCGGGTAATTTTTATGCGGTACACAAAGAAAGACCTTTCTATGGAGATTTAGTTAGTTTTATGACTTCAGGTCCAATTGTAGCTGCCATCTTAGAAAAAGATAATGCTGTAGAAGACTTCCGTACGTTAATCGGTGCTACTAATCCTGCTGAGGCTGCTGAGGGCACTATACGTAATAAGTATGCTAAATCAATTGATGCTAATGCAGTTCACGGATCTGATTCTAACGAAAATGCAGAAATTGAGGGTGACTTCTTTTTCTCCCAATTCGAAAGAGTATAGTTTTGTTTAGAACACTAATTTATAAACAAAGGATAATCCAATGATTGTCCTTTGTTTGTTTTATAAGTAAAGCCTATGTACATGACAAAAATTGTAATAAATTGATGTTTAACTTGTTGAATCCTGACAATAAACATTCTGTAATATAATCAAGGCCGTATTTGAATATAGACACGGCTTTTCTTTGATGTTTCTTGATTTTAATATGTCGAATCTGGGTATGAATATAATCACCAACTTTGTAGCACCACAGGCATGCTATCATCGTAAGCATAAATAGGTTTTCAAGGCGATCCAAGTTCGTAACATGGGTATCTTCTATATTGAACTCGCAGATTTCATAAATTTGAATAGTGTCTCGATATTCCAGCGCCGCCTATAATATTCCAGTGCCTGCTGTGGTTTATTGAATGATACCAGTATTAAAAATTCAACTTTTCCATCGATCACAGTTTTAGTAGCTGATAGGTAACATAATTGACCGTGCATTTCTACAATATGCTGGTAATGTCTGAATTCCCTGCTATTAAGGTTGTTAAACAAGTGCCATACCGTTACTTCTTTTTGTTTTCTGGGCAAGAACACCTTAAAGTTATTCCGGATCCTGATATGATACCGGATGCTATGTTCATTTAAGAATCCTAACCATTTCTCTCCGATAAATTCACGATCAGCTAATATACAGTCGGTGGAATCCAGTCCAAACCAATCGATGAAATTCTGGACCAATGTAATTCGTTCCTGTGAATTAGAGTTCCCTCGCTTGTCCCGCATCTTAAACATGATTGGAATGGCAACAGACTTATAACTGATACCCAACATGAGTATATTGATGTTTTGCTGTCCAAATTTCCAGTTTGTCCTATACATGACTAGAATAATGGGGTTGTTGTTTTGTAAAAGATTGAATATAAGTGTACTGATAAGTCGCATTGGCAGACCCACTTGCGCCATGAAGCGCTGGATTCTCCTAAAACAACTGCTGGCAGCGGATGAAGAATCAAATCCTGCAGACAATTTGGAATAGTTTACTGACTTAACTTTGCATAGAGCAGTTATAAAAAGACAGACCAGGCGGATCCTGGAAAGATTGAGATCCTTGCTTAGATGGGCTGTAAATACGGTTAATAAATCCGTACATTTATCGCACTGACTGGCATTCTTGTTTAAGGACATTACGTTGAAAATAACTCCTTAATATACTAAATATCAGTCTTTTAACCAAATTTATTACGAAATAATCACCTGATAATTAGGTGGTTGTATTTTTTGTCATGTACTAAAAAATAGGATATATAAAACAATAATTTTTAGCTTTATGCGTTTATTAATAGACCAATTCGAAGATAACATAATATTCTTCTTAGCGTGACATAGGGGTAATGTCTATTCGCTACTTTGTTGAATCATAAAAGCAAATATTATGAAAACAACATTTGTAAACGAGGGCCATATTGGTCAAATAAATCAGGATTATACGCTCTCTAATGGAACAATTATTAAGTCAGTATTATTTACTGATGATTGTCAATCTCCTATCCGGTACTATCTTAAATATTATTACCAGAATCTGGAAATAACGAGAGAAATGTTTGAAATTTATAAACGCACTTTAGGCGTGGTATAATTAGAAAACCCACTTAAATTAATTAGAGAGCCTTCTTGGTCTACTCTATTCGAGTAGGCTTCTTCCAGATCCAGATGTCAATAATTATTATGTACAAATCTAGTATAGAACTAAGATAGATCATGAAGTTCTTTATCATTAGCAGCGTAGGACTCGAATTCTTTCCGCGATAGATGTTTTACTTCAAGACTAAGCGCATCCTAAGCATCATCACGTAGATTACGAGCTTGTAAGTTATTGATTGGATCTTTACACTCGTTGAGGACTACTAGTATTTTATTTATCCATTCTCTCATAGAATAAAGATAAGGAAAAAGCCTAACGGATTAGGTTAGGCTTGTACTAATGTCTTTAACACCTATAAATAGGGTCTGCTGAAAAACTCAATGATTTTTTCAGCAGATTTTTGAGTATTGTGATATGAGGTTGCCATTTTTGCGCAGATCTACTATATAATTGATTATTATATTGATTATGCAATAAAGTGCTAGCTCGGCCAATTTGACCAAGTTAAGCACCAATACGATGCAGCTAATCCAAGTTTCGCTGGTTCTTGCTAGACGGGCTAAAATGAGATTCATTCCGTAGCCAGTCTTTGCTTGACCAAACTTCCCTTCGATCGGATTGCGTTCTCCTGGACTTACACGATTCTGCCATGCCAGTGCCGAAGGTCTTCCCAGCGGTTTGGCCTTCAAGGTGATCCCGATATCCTTAAGGTAAGTTCTATTCTGTCGGTTGCAGTAGATCTTATCTGCCAGAACATATTGCGGATAATAACCGTATGTCCTCTTGTACTCTTCTACACTTGTCTTAAGCCGCGTTCCCTCATTGTAGGCTTCCCATTCCATATCTCCGATCATGGTAAAACCATCGACAAGACTAGCGTTAATCTTGGCACCAAACTCTACTTTTGCCTGACTCTTGCCTCGAACGATTGGTCTTACATGGGGTTGATGGATACTCACAATGCGATGTTCTATCGAATGGCTGCGAGCATGATACATGCTGGACTGCTGCTGGTAAGCGTGCCGCTTGTGAAACTCCACGAACAAGGAGGCATCAAAAGGTGCTACATCACAAAAGGATGGATAACCTAGAAAGTACTGCATGTAAATGTTCTCTGAGATCTGATCTACAGTTTCACGGTCGTCTAGGTTACACATGTCTTTGATGATCATAGCTCCTAATACAACACGTGGACTCAGTCCAGGACGACCTGTATCTTTCTTGGGAAATGATTTGTAATAAATGTTCGATAAACTATCCCATGGAAGCAGGTGAGCTAACTTAAACAAACGGTTTTCCGCGTTAAGATGACGCTCAAAAGGAGACTCAAATCCTTCAACACTGAGCTGATTTGGGCTACTATAAATAGTGGTAGGTGCACGCCATTTTGATGCTTTTTTCATAAATCCTTGCACTTCATACCCTAAAAATAAATATAATCCATTGACTAACAAAGAGAATAGTGTTTTTCAGCAGACCCTACTTATTTTCATCTAAAAAAATTCTATGCGAAGCTTTAAAGTCATAAAGCCTAAGACTATAGAAGATATCACTTTTTATGCAATAGATTTTGAACACATATTATAACCTTTTAGTATTAATATTTATCGCATTTTAAATGACTATATAGGTTGGCTTCCTTAACAATTTAAACATCCAATTCGTGCCTAACACGTAGAAGAACCACTATTGCAACTTAATAAATTTTTTATTTTAAAGAAAGCCCCTTAATTTAAGGGTATATTTGTTGTTACGATGTTAAATAAAAAAAATTAAGTGGCATGGTTATTGACTAGCCACCTATTAATAGTGATACATCATTTATAGACATATAGTATATACTAAAGCGTATATACTAATGTCTAATTTAAAGATTAAAATAAATTAATGAGTTTTTTTTCTAAGTTATTTGGTTCCAAAAAAGTGGCGGGTGATAAGGTAAGATCCTTAGGTAAGTTAGCATTTTTAGAAGTAGACATTCATAATCATTTATTACCCGGTATTGATGATGGAAGTTCTTCTGTGGAAGATTCGCTTGAATTAATTAAAGGATTAAATGGCTTAGGTGTCCAAAAATTCATATGTACTCCACATATTATGGAGGATATTCATCCAAACACAAAGAGTTCTATTCAGACAGCATATAATACTTTAATCAGTGCATTAAAAGAGACTTCGAGCAAAACTAAAATTTATGCAGCAGCTGAACACATGATTGATAATGGTATTACTCAGTTAATCGCTAAAGATAATTTATGCGTTATGCCTGGTGGATATGTACTCATTGAAATGTCCTATTTAGCAGAATCAAACGCACTTTTCCAAACTATTTTAGATATACAAAATTTGGGATACAAACCTATTCTCGCTCATCCTGAACGTTATCCATATTACCATTACAACTTTGATATGTATAAAAAAATCAAAGATGCTGGTTGTTTATTACAGTTAAATTTATTGTCTATAAGCCGGTATTATGGTACAGAGGTTAAAGTTGCTACTTTGACAATGTTAAAATCAGGTATGTATGATTTTGTGGGCACAGATTTGCATCACCAAAAACATTTAGCTGCTTTGCAAGATGTTGTTGCTAAATATCCTATCCGTGATTTAATAAGAACATGTAATATATTAAACCCTACGCTATTAGATCATTTCAATAATGATACATCTATTGCAACAGGCTAATATTGTAATATTAATTGGGAATATAAGGTGGAAAATTTTTCCACCTTTTTTTGTGCTATGCATAGTTTTGAAGAGTATTTTCTAAATTTGGATTACTTGGAATTATATAAAGGAAAATAAATTGATAGCAAAGGAGACGATAGATAAAGTTTTAGATGCTGCTCGCATAGAGGAGGTGGTGGGTGATTTTGTGGATTTGAAGAAGAGAGGCACTTCGCTTATTGGAAATTGTCCTTTTCACAACGAGAAAACACCTTCATTTCATGTCTCTGTAGCAAAGGGTATTTATAAATGCTTTGGTTGTGGCGTGGGTGGTGATTCGCTAAAGTTTGTGATGGAATTGGAGAAGTTCTCCTATCCAGAAGCCATCAGATACCTTGGAAATAAATACGGGGTAGAAATCGAGGAAATCGAACGTAGTCCTGCACAGCTTGCTGCTCAAGATAAACGGGAGAGTCTATATATTCTGAGTCAATGGGCTGGTAAATTCTTTAAAGAGAATTTGTGGGAGACTGATTTTGGAAAATCTATTGGTCTTTCTTACTTCAAAGAGAGAGGATATCGCGAAGATATCATCAAAAAATTCGAATTAGGTTATTCACCTGAGCACTGGACTGCTTTGGTGGATGGAGCAAAGAAAGCCGGTTTTCAAGAAGAATACCTTAAGGATATTGGTTTAGCTATAGAACGTGATGATAAGTCACTTTACGATCGTTTTAGAGGTCGTGTGATTTTTCCTATTCATAATCTTACAGGAAGGATTATTGGATTTGGGGGACGTACGTTAAAAACAGAAAAAACTGTCCCCAAATATGTCAATTCCCCTGAATCTGATATTTACCATAAGTCAGATGTCCTTTATGGCTTAAATTTTGCCAAAAAGGCAATAATGGATGCTGACCTTTGCTATTTGGTAGAAGGCTATGCCGATGTAATTGCAATGCATCAGACGGGGGTGGAAAACGTTGTTTCCTCTTCTGGAACATCACTTACAACGGGTCAAATCAAATTAATTTCTCGATTCACAAAAAATGTAGTGATTCTCTACGATGGTGATGCAGCTGGAATAAAAGCTTCTTTGCGTGGTACGGATATGCTACTAGAAGAAGGGCTTAATGTTAAAGTTCTCTTATTTCCGGATGGAAACGACCCTGACTCATATGCCAAGCAAGTAGGTTCTACATCATTTAAAGAATACATTGAAAAAAATCAGGAAGATTTTATTTTCTATAAAACCAACATCCTTCTAAAAGATGCGAAAGATGATCCGATCAAGAGAGCGGAAGTCATTCGAGAGGTTGTTGAGAGTATTGCATTGATACCTGATGAAATTAAAGTTTCAGTTTTCATAAGACAATGTAGTTCTTTACTAGATATTGAAGAGCGGATATTACTTACTGAGCTAAATAAAATCAGGCTCAATAAAGCCAAAGCGCAAGATAAGAAAGCGGCGCAAAATAGAGTTCAAGTTGCGCCTCAATCTCCTCAGGGTGATTATCCTGGAGATATGCCGCCTGCAGATTTTTTCTTAACAGAACATGAAAAAGCTGAAGCGGGTATTAGTACTAGTACGGGGCAGCAAATTATTACTGCAGAACTCTTACAAGAACGAGAAATTGTACGCATTTTATTGAATTACGGTCGAGAACTGGTGACATGGGAAGGTGATGGAGATATTCCTGTTGCGCCCTACCTACTTGGTTGTTTGGATGATATTGAATTTGAAGACTCAGCTTGTGAAAGTATCATAGCAGAGTTTAGAAAGCAAGCTGAAAATTTTGAGGTTCCTGATGCAAAATTCTTTATTTCATCTGAAGATAAAGATGTTTCTGCATTAGCAGTAGACTGCATTGCATCCAAATATGAGATTAGTCCTAATTGGAATGACGATAAACGCAAAATTTATGTCACACAGGAAATAGAACACCTGCAAGAATTAGTTATTCAAGCCATTTATCGTATCAAAAAGCGTAAGTTTTCTCGAGAAATGCAAAAGGTGCAAGAAGAACTGAAAAAGAATCTTTCTCCAGAAGATATGGAAATAGAATTGCATAAATATCAAAAGTTAAAAGAAGCAGAAAAGATGCTAGGGCAGCTGTTAGGAAATATTGTAATCAAATAATTCGTACATTTTAAATATTTCGTGAGGTCAACTTATTTACGACTTGCTAAATTCAGGGAAAACTTAGCGGTATCCTTTCTAAAAAAGCGGTTATGATTATTTGCAGTTAAATGGCGACAGCTAATAATGTAAAGTCAATATATTCGTTAAAGACCAGTTTTAATTTGCATTTGTCGAAGTAGGAAGTCGAATTATTTTTGGAAATTCTTTGATTTTCTGGATTAAAAGAAAAGAAATTTTATTCAAGCGGTAGAGCCTTAAATAGAGTTAAATATTTACCAAGGAGAAGTGCGATTTGATAGAGTATCAGTATATTTAGATTCAAACAAAGTAGAATTAACCAAAGATGCTTTTTGGAGCAACTAAACTAATATAACATGCGTATAAAATTACTTTCAGGTATATCATTAGCTATTTTATTAGCAATCAGCGGGTGTAAATCTCAGCAAGGAAAATTTGAGTTTGTGCAGCCAGAATCGGGACAACGTGTTGCTTTAGGTGAGCAGGTGAAATTGAAGCTTAATTTCCCGAGCACTTCGTTGGATTCGGTTGTTTATTCTATAGATGGGCAGCCCTTTGTGACTAAAACTGATACAACAAGCGTAATTTTTGACACTAAAGAATTTGGCTATGGTGACCGTTCTTTGTCTGCAAAGATATATGCCCAGGGGAAAGAAGACATCGCTTACAGCAATGTATTAGTTCTTCCGCCGAATGCAAAAAACTATTCCTTTGAGGTAGTAAATGAATTCCCACATGATACCAAAGCATATACACAAGGATTACAATTTGCAGACGGAGTATTATATGAGACAACCGGAGGTCCTGAAGATTTGGCTAGTGAAGGAGTTGTTACATCAATTCGAAAAGTTGACTTGAATACAGGTAAAGTTTTAAAAATCGAAAAACCTGAGGGATTTTTCGGCGAAGGTATGACTATCGTGGAAGATAAAATTGTTTTTCTTAGCTGGCAAAATAAAAAAGGGTATTTCTTTTCTAAGGAGTCATTCAGGAAATTAAGAGAGTTTAATTACGAGAACAGCCTTGAGGGTTGGGGAATTACTAACGAGGGTACAAAACTTATAAAATCTGATGGTTCTAATAAACTATATTTTTTGAATTCTATTACAGGACATGAAGAAGGTTTTATCACGGTTTATGATGAAAATGGGAAAGTAGATTTGCTGAATGAATTAGAATACATTGATGGAAAAGTATATGCTAATGTTTATGGTAAAGATATCATTGTAATTATTAATCCACAAACGGGTGCCGTTGAGGGACGAATCAATCTTGTTGGATTATACACAGAAGGGCGTTCGGGAGTCAATAATGAGTTAAATGGTATAGCATACGATGCTGCAGGGAAAAGATTATTTGTAACTGGCAAACTTTGGCCGAAATTATACGAAATAAAGCTTATTGAAAGGTAATAAAAAGGCAGCGGTAAAAGCTGCCTTTTTTATGGCTTTAAATCTCCATTAGGAACGGAAAACTTGATTTTGTCGTTTAATTCAATATCTTGGTGCTTATTCTGCTCTTGCAGACGATCTGGATACAAAATGCCGTATAAATGATCTACTTCATGCTGGAAAATTACGGCAGTAAAACCCTCGATGTTTTCTTCAATTATATTTCCCTTTTTGTCCCAGTGTTGAATTCGAATAGCATAGCTTCTTCTCACATCCTCACGTCTATCAGGGATAGAAAGACAACCTTCAGCACCCAGGCGCGTTAGTTTTGATCGCCAAATAATCTTTGGATTGATAAAAAATTCGAATGGCTCTCCTGCTTTGTCAAAACGCTGCACCCATATCAAATTTTTATTGATTCCAACTTGAGGAGCTGCAATGCCCACACCTGCATGCTCTGGCGCTTGAACTGTTGCAAGCATTCTTTTTTCCAAAATTTCTAATAATGGGTCATCTATCTTAATATCTTGAGAAGTAGCCTTTAATACTGCTAATTCTTTCTCATCTGTAGTTAGGTAAACGTGCATTTTGCTGCTTACATCGCCACTTGAAATAATGGCTTTTTCTTTTTCAGTAAAGTTCTTTGCCATAGCTTTATTGACTGGTCGTTCGTTCTTTGGTCCTTTGTATGCTTTTTCTCCAGCTAAAATATGAGTTTGAAGTATATTTTCTGCTGGTGGCTTTGGACATCTGTATCCAGAGCTGTATGCACAATATGGATTGTATGCTTTGTTAAAATCAATTGTGATTTTTCCGTTGACCACTTTTGATGCATCTAATTCAATGTATCTGCCACCAGTATATGTCTCAAATCCATTTGTCTCATCAATGAAAGGTAAGAGTGAACTACCCATTTGCTAAAGACAAATGGGCTTCGGGCTTCACAGACTTGTGCTTTGTTGCCAAAGTCTTATTTGAGTCTCCGCCCGTGTAATCGCCAGTTCCTGACGATATTATTTTTAATCCTT
>NZ_VIQM01000068.1 GCF_008520265.1 Sphingobacterium cavernae | reverse complement strand
ATAATCGGAAACCCCTTCTGGAATAATGAGAGGCATTAAAGCTTTAAATGAATCGTGCATCTGAATAATATAACTAGGCAAATATCCGATTATTTTTCATCTACTCCACAACTTTTGTACATGATCCCATTATGATTTAGGGAAATAAAAAGATAAAAGAGACAAAAAAAAGTTGTTCATCACGCTGATAATCAGTAAATTGTTTTAACTACAAAACGATTTAGGATGAACAACTTACTAGCAAATTACGAAAGAATATTGGGAGTTTTAAGAAAAATATCGACAGACAGGCAATTGCCCATGCAGCGCAGACCTCCAGCCATGAGCGACCTGGAGATCATTAGTCTTAGTTTAACAGCCGAACACATGGGTATTGACAGCGAGAACGACCTTTTCCGGAAGATTCCCTCTTGTTTGGGCAGTAAAATCGACCGTTCTGTATACAACAGACGAAAAAGAAGATTGATGCCTTACCAGAATTCCATACGTTTGAAACTTGCCGAATCGTTCAATGGTTCCCAAGACATATTCATTGTCGATAGTATGCCTTTGGAAATTTGTAAGATGGCTCGCAGTTCCCGCTCAAAAATATGTAAAGAGGAACTCTACAGTATGCCAGCCAAAGGGTACTGTGCTTCGCAAAAGACGTACTATTATGGTTATAAACTTCATGCAGTCTGTTCATTACAGGGTGTCTTTCAATCGGTTGACCTGACCCCAGCTAACGTGCATGACATTCATTACCTAGATGATATTCGTCATCAGCTCTCGGACTGCACCCTGCTGGGTGATAAAGGGTATCTGTCCTCAGCGGTACAACTGAACCTTTTTGAATCAGCAAACATCCGATTGGATACGCCAAAAAGAAACAACCAAAAGGGCTATAAACCTCAATTCAGCCTGTTCAGAAAAGCAAGGAAACGAATCGAGACCTTATTCTCGCAAATGTGCGACCAATTCATGGTTAGGCGTAACTATGCCAAATCTTTTGACGGTTTCAGGACTAGGATCTTAACAAAGATTACCGCAATGACAGTCATTCAGTACATCAACAAAAATATATTCGGCAGGAATATCAATAATTTAAAAATCAGCATTATTTAAAATGCACAACGGGTTTCAACAATATTTATTTCAAAATGTTTCCGAAAACCTTGTATAAACTAAACAATGTCAGAAGAACCCTGAAACCGATCTTACTGTATAGATTAGTTATATAACACATTTAAATTATATAGATTTTATTTATCATCAATCAACTTATATTATTTCCTAAGACAATGCATTCTCTGTAAATTTATATCAAATCACAACAAAAGAATTTTAAAAAATAAAGAGAAAGTATATGGAAAACAGTTCAAATGACATCAGCAAATGTCCATTTCACAATGGCTCAATGCAAAAAAATAATGCGGCTGGACGAGGTACGCAAAACAAAGATTGGTGGCCAAATCAATTAAATTTGAACATTCTTAAGCAACATGATACAAAAACTAACCCTATGGATTCAGATTTTGACTATGCTAAGGAATTTCAATCTTTGGATTTTGAAGCTTTAAAAGCTGATATCCGTGCTTTAATGACCGATTCGCAAGATTGGTGGCCAGCGGATTTTGGACATTATGGACCATTGTTTATTCGTATGGCTTGGCACAGTGCTGGTACTTACCGTATCCAAGATGGTCGCGGTGGTGGCGGTGAAGGTCAACAACGTTTTGCTCCTTTGAATTCATGGCCTGATAACGTTTCTTTGGACAAAGCTCGTCGTCTATTATGGCCAATCAAACAAAAATATGGCCGTAAAATTTCTTGGGCTGATTTAATGATTTTGACAGGTAATGTAGCATTAGAATCGATGGGCTTCAAACCGTTAGGTTTTGGTGGTGGTCGTGCTGATGTATGGGAACCTAATCAAGATGTTTATTGGGGTTCAGAAAAAACTTGGTTAGCAGGTGATATTCGTTATGGTAAAGGCGGTTCTACGGGCGTAGAAAGTGGAGAAGGTGACGGAACAATTATTGCCGAAGACACAAATAGTGAAAAACATCAATCCCGCGATTTAGAAAATCCTTTAGCAGCGGTACAAATGGGACTTATTTATGTAAATCCAGAAGGACCAGACGGTAATCCTGACCCATTAGCTTCAGCTAGAGATATTCGTGATACATTCGCAAGAATGGGGATGAATGATGAAGAGACATTAGCTCTAATCGCTGGTGGACATACTTTTGGTAAAACACATGGTGCTGCTTCTGCAGATCATGTAGGTGCTGATCCTGAAGAATCGGATTTGGAAATGCAAGGCTTAGGTTGGGCAAATTCATACGGTTCTGGTAAAGGTGGCGACACGATCACTTCAGGATTAGAAGTGACTTGGACAAGTAAACCAACGGAATGGTCCAACTTATTCTTAAGTTATTTGTATGGCTTTGAATGGGAATTGACAAAATCCCCTGCTGGAGCACACCAATGGGTTGCGAAAAATGTAGGTGAAATTATTCCACATGCGCATGACCCGAATAAAAAATTAAGACCAACAATGTTGACATCAGATTTGGCTTTACGTTTCGACCCAGTTTACGAAAAGATTGGACGTCGTTTCTTAGAGAATCCTGATGAATTCGCGGATGCTTTTGCTAAAGCTTGGTTTAAACTGACCCACCGTGATATGGGACCAAAGTCTCGTTATCTAGGCCCAGAAGTACCTGCAGAGGATTTTGTATGGCAAGACCCACTTCCTGCAGCTAATCACGAAGTTTTAAGCGATGCAGACGTAACATCTTTAAAAGCTGAAATTTTAGAGTTAGGATTATCCGTTTCAGAATTAGTATCCACCGCATGGGCTTCGGCTTCAACTTTCCGTGGCTCTGACAAACGTGGTGGTGCAAATGGTGCTCGTATCCGTCTTGAACCAATGAAAAATTGGGAAGTAAACAATCCTGTGCAATTAAGTAAAGTCTTAACGGCACTTGAAGGCTTGCAAGTTAAATTCAACCAATCAGGTAAATATGTATCATTAGCAGATCTAATTGTTCTTGCTGGTGCTGCGGGCATCGAAAAAGCAGCAAAAGACGCAGGACACAATATTACTGTACCATTCCTAGGTGGTCGTACGGACGCTACCCAAGAACAAACTGATGTTGATGGGTTCAAATGGTTAGAACCAGTTGCAGATGGATTCAGAAATTACCGTAAATACAGTAACCTAGCTGTTTCTACAGAAGAATTATTGATTGATAAAGCACAGCTTTTGACATTAAATATCCCAGAATTAACAGTTTTGTTTGGAGGTCTTCGTGCAATCAACATCAATTACAATGGTTCAAACCACGGAATTTTCACTGATCGTCCAGGACAATTGACGAACGATTTCTTCGTGAACTTACTTGACATGAGCACGCAATGGAAGGCGATGGATCACTCAAAAGAAACCTATTTAGGCACTGACCGTAAGACTGGACAAGCAAAATGGACTGGAACACGCAATGACTTAGTATTTGGTTCTAATTCCGAATTGAGATCTGTAGCTGAGGTGTATGCTTCTGCAGACGCTAGCGAAAAATTTGTTAATGACTTCATCGCTGCTTGGAATAAAGTGATGAATGCCGATAGATTTGATGTAGCATAATACACACACACTTCTTTATAATGTAAAAGCCCCGCAATTCAATAATGCGGGGCTTTTTGATGATAGTCTATATTATTTTCTTATTTGAAGATATAACGTAAACCAATTTGCATTTGCCATGTAGTACTCAAGTTACTTACATTTTGGAATGGTGTTGTCTGTAATTGGTTGTTAATTACATTCATGTTAAATTCTGGAATACCGTTTGCAGGTGTATTTGCGTTATTTAAAACTGGATTACCTGAACTAACTCCTTGAATCTTTTTATTTCCAATAACCATTTGAGCATCATTCAAACGACTTTGAATACCCCAGTTCTTGTTTAATAAGTTACCGAAATTGATAACATCTAAACTCAACTGTAGTGTATTTTTCTTATTTCCAATATTCGTATATAAATCTTGTAATACACGTACATCAAATCTATTTAACCAAGGCATTAAGAATGCATTTCTTGGCAAATATTTACCAGCGTATTTATCTAAGTTATTTTCTTTCACGAAATTACCAAAAGCATCACGTTGCTGTTCAGCTGTGAAGATTACATCTCCAGCCAAATTAATACGATCAACAAAAGTTAACGTACTTAAATCTTTTGGCAAATACATTAAGTCAGCATTTTGACCGTCTCTATTGATGTCTGAATAGTAAGTATAAGAGAATCTTCCTTGCGCCGCACCATTATAATAAACACCTACAGTAGTTGCCAAGTTATTTGCGTAGCTAATTCTATAACTCAAGTTTGCAGTCACACGGTGAGGAATAGCGAAAGCAGAAGGATGAAGAATTTGATCATTTGGACCATTCACGCTTGGTGAGCCTCCCCATGCAGAAGATGCGCTTGATCCAGCATTAGCCGAAACTTCTCTAGCATCTGCGTAAGAGTAATAAATACCTCCGCTGAATCCTTGATAATTTGGTACCGTAAGTCCTAAAGTAGCACTTACAGCATGACCTTTGACAGTTGTGTTAGTCAACACAGTTGCATTATTTGCGCCAATTGCTGAATTGTATGCACTACCATTAATTCCTGAAGGATAGAACGCTCTATTATCACCTAAATTACCTTCTGAAGCACCATAATTCAAGAATGTATTTGCTGATCTACGATTAGCTCCTAATTGGAAGATTCCATTAACATCTTTTGTGTACATAAAATCACCTGTAAGAACGAATGGAGTATTCGGGATTTGATAATCACCACCTAAACTTGTTCTCCAAATCATTGGCATTTTGAAATCTCTATCAACCAATGCAAATGAAGAAGGCGCTCCGTCTTTTGGTGTTTTAATGAATACGCTTTCAGCTCCAGCTGGAACATTATTTAAATGATAGTATGGATCTGTATTGAAACGTACATTGTTAATCCAACCTGCAACATCATTATAGCTACCTGGTTCAATAGTATTTTGTAATACACCAGCATTAGTAGGCATATTAGTTAACCATACAAATGGTACACGACCCGAGAATAATCCAGTTCCACCACGCAATACCAATGAACGATCTTTGAATACATCGTAATTAAATCCTAAGCGAGGAGATAATAATATTTGAGATTTTGGCCACAATCCAGAATTGTAGTTTCTAGGATTACCATTAATGTCTAATAAGCGCAACTTATCTATAGATGGATTCGCAGTTAACTTATTCAAGTAAATTGGCAATTCTGCACGGATACCATATGTTAATGTAAAGTTATCAGCAACAGACCATCTGTCTTGAGCATATAAAGATGCTAAACCAAAATTGATTCTTGAATACGTATCTTGACCTTCATATGGATATGTCAAACCAAACATAATTGGAGCAACTTCAGCAGATGTACCTGTTTTTAAGAAATCCTCGACAGATGCATATCTGTAATACGAAGTACCCATACGTGTATACGAGTTACCAAAATTTTGAATTTCAAAAGCAGCACCAAATGTGAAGTTGTGCTTATCTGCTTGTAAGTTCAAGTTATTCGTGAATGAGTAGTTATTATTAATTACATCATTGTTGTAAGAAAACAACTCCGTACCAAAACTCATATAATTCGTACCCGTTGCTGAACCATCCCATATGTCCACAAAAGGGAACAATTGATTGCTTGGCGTACTACGTGTGTCTTGAATACGTGTATATGTAGCTAAGAATTGATTGGATAATTTAGAATTGAAGTTGGAATTTAATTCGGCTGTAATAGATCTTACAACATTTTTGAATGCGTAGTTAGCATTTTCAAAAGCGATAGAATTTTGACTTACACGGTTTACAGTACTTCTTGGGTATGGCCCAGAGTTACCGTTCGCAACTTGCATTGAGTTTCCAATAACTTGGTTGTAGCGTAATGCTAATTTGTGAATATCATTAATATTCCAGTCTAGACGAACCAAGAATTTTGTACTTCCCTCTTCCGCTTCATTCGCGTAGCCTTCGTATCTTCCTGGATCGTATCCCCATTGATTGATCAAGTGATTTTTGACAGCGTCAAGATCCGAACGTCTTGGACGTGCAATATTGTTATTTGGATCGGCAACACCATTTTCTGATGCTTTCCAAAGATTTGCTCCAGAAGCATTTGCCCCTGTCGCTTCTTCTCTTTCTGCATTTACAAACAAGAATAATTTATCCTTTACAATTGGTCCTCCCAAAGTGAAACCAAAGTTTTTCTTTGTGGCATCAATTTTCTCTAAAGTAACATCTTCGATTTTACGACCTTGTAAATTTTGATTCTGAAGGAAGTAGTATGCTGATCCTTCGATATTATTAGTACCCGATTTAGTAACGGCATTAATACCAGCTCCTGTGAAACCAGACTGCGTAACATCAAAAGGTGCAATATTTATTGTAATTTGCTCAATCGCATCCAATGAAATAGGCTGAGAATTACCTCCCGGAAGTGGGCTATTACTCAATCCGAAACCATTGTTAAAATTAGCACCATCAATCTGTAAGTTATTGAAACGTGCATCTCTACCTGCAAATGAGTTACCATTTGCTTGAGGCGTCAATTTCGTAAAATCAGTGATACTACGATTGATTTGAGGCAATTCTTGAATTTGTTTTTGACCAATACCAGTAGAAGCACCAGTTTTGTTCACATTCGTACCCCTTCTACCTGTAACAGTGATTTCATCTAATGCTGTTGCAGATTCACCAAATGTTGGATTCAAAACAAATGGCTGCCCTAATTGCAAATAAACATCTTCGAAAACCAATTGCTGTTGACCAACATAACTTACCTCAATACGGTATGGTCCTCCAACACGCATGTTTGCCAAATTGAAGCGTCCTTGCGCATTTGCAGAACTGGAATAAACTGTTCCTGAAGGTAAATGTGTTGCTTTGATAGTTGCTCCAGCGGTGAATTGACCTGAGGTCTCTGTTACAACTCCAGTAAGGCTACTGGTGGTTACTTGTGCCTCTACCACACCATAACTGGCAAGCATTAAGGCGAAAAAAAGTAAATTTTTCTTCATGGGTTTTTGTTAAGCTAATGTGTTGCAAATTTAAGACTAAGTTTTAACACATTTTAACAGTTAACATAAACTTAATATAATAATAATCCACAAATACGATTGATTTTGATAATTATCAAAAATATATCATATTTCATTTTCAATCTATTTAAATAATGACTTAAAAATTGAATATTTCATAAAATTATTCAGAATATTTTTTTTAACAAAAATCGCACAGCATAAAATATTGCATTAATATGATTTTCCACATTACAATCATATCAGAATAGGCACTGAAGCAGATTTGGAGTAAAAAATTGGTTTCATTTATTGTTAAAATTTTAGTTTATCAAACAATTAAATTAAAATTTGAATAAATGCAAGGCGGATCTAAATAAGTTTATATTATTACTAATTAAAAGAATTTAACATTATTTTACATCCAAAACAATTTAGTTACCTTTGAAACCAATTTACTATTTATCTCTAAAAGATGAACAAAAATTCAACCCTCTTGTATGCCTCTGTGGCATTCATGCTTACCAGTAATGTTGCATTAGCCCAACAGGTAATCACTGGCAAAGTAACTGATGGCAATCAGCCTATTGCTGGCGCCACAATTGTAGTTGCAGGAAGTACACAAGGCACGTCAACCGACGCCAACGGAAACTTCACCTTAACTACCAACCAATCTAACGGCCAACTTCAAATCAAATTCATCGGCCACGAGTCTCAACAAATCAATTTCTCTTCTACAGCTCCTATCGGTACGATTGTATTGGTACCTAGTAACGAACAGTCTATTGATGAAATTGTAATCGTAGGTAGAGGTTTGATAGATATCGCTGAAGATCGCTTAACTCCTATCGCTGTATCTACAATCTCTAGACAGATTATTGAGGAAAAAGTAGGTGGTCAAGATATTACGGCAGCATTAGTTAATACACCTTCAGTGTATGTAACTAGTCAAGCAAGAGGATTTGGTGAGTCTTCTATGACAACACGTGGCTTTGACCAATCCAATACAGCTTTCTTACTGAATGGACAGCCGATAAATGGTATGGACAACGGACGTGTATATTGGTCTAACTGGAATGGCTTATCTGATGTAGCATCTTTGGTTCAAATTCAACGTGGTCTTGGTTCATCAAAACTAGCTATTTCATCTGTAGGTGGTACAATTAACTTTGTAACCAAATCTACTGAAATGCAAGAAGGTGGATTTGTAAAACGCACTGTAGGAAATGATATGTTGCGCAAATCGACAATCGCCTACAATACGGGTTTGATGGCAAATGGTTTTGCGGTATCGGTAATGTTCACAGACTGGAGAGGTGATGGATACATGGACAAAACTGGTGGTGCTGGTCAAAACTACTTTTTATCAGTTGGATACAAGGTAAATGACAACCACAACTTAAACTTTATGGTAACTGGTGCACCACAATGGCACAACCAAGGTTATACAGCAAGTTTGCAAAATTTCTTAGACAACGGTAGAAAATTCAACGATAATTTAGAAGTAATCAACGGTGTGGAAATGAATCCACGTAAAAACTTTTACCACAAACCTGTAGCTAACTTTAACTGGGATTGGAAAATTTCGGATAAATCAGCTTTATCAACTGTTGCATACGCATCAATGGCGCGTGGTGGTGGTCAATCCCCACGTACAGACGCTACTTCTGCTAAAGTTCCTTACTTAGCTGCAGATATGAACAATCACCAATGGTTTGGTATTGTATCAAACTACAACCGTGATTTAACAGAGAACTTAAGCTTTAACTTAGGCTTTGATTTACGTGATTACAAAGGCACACACTATAGACAAGTTACTGATTTATTAGGTGCGCCAAGCATCACACATCAAATCAGAACATTAGTTCCTGTTACAAGAACTGACTATGTTACTTCAAATGAATTCACGACTAATCCATGGAAAACTTGGACAAATTCGGCGAAATCAAAAGAAGATCGTCTAGCATGGGAATATGATCAAACTATCCGTTACGGTGGTCTATTCGGTCAAATGGAATATGCCAAAAACGGATTTACTGCATTTGTACAAGGATCTATCTCACAGCAACAAAATATTCGTGAGGATTTTTACCAATACGAAGTCGGACAGCAAAAATCTAAAACTGTTAACAACTTTGGTTACAATGCAAAAGGTGGATTAAGCTATACATTATCTGGACACACCTTATTTGGTAATGCAGGATATTACTCACGTCAGCCATACCAAAATAACATCTTCATGAACTATGCGAATGACATAAATCCGTACGCATTCAATGAAGAGATTTTAGGTCTTGAATTGGGTTACAAATTTGCATCCACTTATTTTGATGTAAATCTAAATGCTTACCGTACTACATGGGCTAACCGTGTAACTGGTAGTTCATTTATTGCTGCGCAAAAAGATATCACAGATAACAACTACGACCCTACTTTAATCGCTGTAGGTGATTTGATTTACCAAACTAACTACGGTGTGAAACAAGATCATCAAGGTTTAGAATTGGATTTCGCAGCTCGTCTTTTCACAGGATTCACTTTGAAAGGTTTTGCTTCAGTAGGTGAATGGATCTACGATGGTAATGCAACGACTATTGCAAGAAATGAAGACCGTCAAGTATTAGGTACTTCAGATAGAAACCTATCAGGTGTAAAAGTAGGCGATGCTGCACAAACTGCCATAGGTGCTGGATTCAGATATTCTATTATCAAAGATTTATCAATAGATGCAGATTACAGATTCTACGATAGATTATATGGTGCTCTTCCTACGAATGGTTTACAGACTTTGAGATTACCTTCTTACGATATAGTGGATGCAGGTATTTCGTACAAAGTTGCTATTAGCCCTAAAAATACAATGAGCTTCCGTGTAAACGTAAACAACTTATTTGATGAATTTTACATTTCAGAAGCAACATCATATAGAACTGCTGGCGCCAATGATACAGTTTGGAAAGGTGTTAACACATCAAACTACGTATTAATGGGCTGGGGACGTACATGGTCTGGTTCTGTCAAATTTACATTCTAAGAAATATCACACACTAGATATTTATCTCCATTAGGGGCTTCTAATTAAGTTTAGAAGCCCCTTTTATTTTTTGTGCAAATAATTTTAATTAATTCTTAAAAGAAAAACTTTTTTTGCTAAATTGCCCCCCCAATAAACTTGATCACATGTTAGACCTTAATCAACCTCACCACCGTATTAATATATTGACGGGTGAAAAAGTATTAGTTTCGCCTCATAGGAATAACAGACCTTGGCAAGGAAAAGTGGAAGATGTCGCTACAGATGACCGACCACAATACGACCCAACCTGTTATCTGTGTCCTTCCAATAAAAGAGCAGATGGCACCGAAAATCCGGACTATAAGGATACCTATGTATTTACGAATGACTTTTCAGCGATACTTCAAGATACGCCTGAAGGCAATTTCAATAATTCGGATTTATTACAAGCGACAGCAGAGCGCGGTATTTGTAAGGTAATTACCTTTTCCCCGAGACATGATTTGACATTGCCCGAAATGGATGTTCCCTCAATCCTTAAAGTGGTAGATCTTTGGCAAAAAGAATTCAACGAATTATCTCAAAATGAATGGATTAAGTACATTCAAATATTTGAGAATAAAGGAGCGATAATGGGCTGTAGCAATCCGCATCCACATGGTCAAATATGGTCGCAAAGTTCTTTACCGAATGAAATCTTAGTGGAAACAGCCAAACAAAAAGAATATTTTGATAAAAATGGTGTGTCACTATTAAAAGCATATTTAGATTTAGAATTAAATCTAAATGAACGTATTATAATTAATAATACGTATTTCGTAGCCTTAGTACCATATTGGGCAACTTGGCCATTTGAAACAATTATTATAAGCAAAAGACACGTTCAAAATATTGGTCAATTCTCAGCGGAAGAAAAAGAAGATTTAGCCAAAACATTGCAGGAATTGACGATTCGATACGATAATATATTCAGCACTTCATTCCCATATTCGGGAGGAATGCATCAAGCTCCCATAAACGATGGCGATCATGCAGAATGGCATTGGCACATGCACTTCTACCCTCCACTATTGCGATCAGCATCCGTAAAAAAATTCATGGTAGGTTACGAGATGTTAGGTGGACCGCAGCGTGATATCACTCCTGAAACTGCAGCTGAAATTATTAAAAAACAAAGTACAGTACATTATAAACAAGCATAATATATGAGTCTAGTGAATCAAGTTAAAGACACTTTCCAACGTGTCTTTAACAGCGAACCGCAAATTGTTGTTAAGTCGCCTGGGAGAATAAATGTTATTGGTGAACACACGGATTACAACAATGGCTTTGTGCTACCAGCAGCTATCGATAAGGGTGTATACATTGGTATTTCTTCCCGTGATGATAACAATATTGAGTTGTATTCTGTTGATTACAATGAAAAATATAACACCGATACGACGACACTAACATTTGGCCCTGAATTGTGGACAAATTACATTTTAGGTGTTACACGCATTTTAAAACAAAAATTTGAGGGGATTAAAGGGTACAATTTAGTTGTTGTAGGAGATGTTCCTCTAGGTTCGGGACTTTCATCATCTGCTGCACTGACATGTGCGACGTCATTTGCGCTTAGCAAATTATTCGATTTGAATTTAAGTAAGTTAGATATAGCAAAGGTAGGTCAGCAAACAGAACATGAGGCTGTGGGTGTACGTTGCGGAATCATGGATCAATTCGCTTCCGTGTTTGGGCAAAACAATAGCTTAATCAAATTGGATTGTCGTAGCCTAGAATACGAGTATATTCCTATTGAATTAGACGGTTATGAAATTTTATTATTGAATACCAATGTAAAACATTCTCTAGCATCCTCTGCCTACAACAAAAGACGTGAGGCATGTGAAGCGGCTGTAGCATTAGTAAAAGACAAATATCCTCAAGTGGAATCATTACGAGATGTTTCGGTAGCACAATTGGACGAATTAGTGAAAGATGTATCTGCTGAATATTACCAAAAATCAAAATTTGTAGTTGAGGAAAATGAACGTTTGTTAAAAGCAACAGAAGCTTTAAAAGCAAACGATATTGATTCTTTAGGAAAATTACTATATAATGCACACTGGGCATTGAGTAAAGAATATGAAGTGAGTTGTGATGAACTTGATTTCTTAGTATCGACAGTTGCTACATATCCTGAGGTTGCTGGCGCACGTATGATGGGTGGTGGCTTTGGTGGCTGCACGATCAATATTATCAAGGAAGGAAAATCAAAAGATGTAATTGATAAATTAAGTAATTTGTATTTTAATAAATTTAATTTAAATTTAATCCCGATTAAAGTATCTATTTCAAATGGAACACACGAAATCCTTTAATCACCTAAACATTTTAATAACCAATTAAGTATTATGCAAATTCAAGATTACATTGTTTTTTTCGTCTACTTTATCATTGTGGCGGGATATGGCTTATATATTTACTATAAGAAAAAATCCGCTGTTCAAGATTCAAAAGACTATTTTTTGGCAGAAGGCTCATTGACATGGTGGGCTATTGGAGCCTCACTTATTGCGTCCAATATCTCTGCGGAGCAATTCATTGGAATGAGTGGATCTGGTTTCAAGATCGGCCTCGCAATTGCAGCGTATGAGTGGATGGCAGCAATTACCCTAATTGTGGTAGCCATATTCTTTATGCCTGTCTATCTCAAAAATAAGATTTTCACCATGCCACAGTTCCTTCATCAGCGCTACAACAGTACGGTAGCTATGATTATGGCTGTATTCTGGTTGATGTTATATATCGTTGTGAATTTAATGTCTATTTTATTCTTGGGTGCTGTAGCCATTGCAGGTATTTCAGGATTAGATATTAATGTTTGTATTATCTTGTTATCCGTTTTTGCTGTTGTAATCACATTGGGTGGTATGAAAGTAATTGGATATACGGATGTGATTCAGGTAGTCGTACTTGTTATCGGTGGATTTGTAGCCACGTACATCGCATTAGATATTATATCTGAAGGTCAAGGTTTCCTCTCTGGATTGACCAAATTAAAAGGTGGAGCTTCTGAGCACTTTGATATGATCTTTACGAAAGATAAAGAAGGTTATATGGATTTACCTGGTATCAGTGTATTAATTGGCGGTCTTTGGATTGCGAACTTAAGCTACTGGGGCTGTAACCAATACATCACGCAACGCGCCCTAGGTGCCTCATTAGATACAGCACGTAACGGATTGTTATTTGCTGCATTCTTAAAGATGTTAATGCCTTTGATTGTTGTTATTCCAGGTATAGCAGTTTATTATATCATTAAGAATGATATGAGTGCGATTAACCCGGATTTATTATTGACAGGAAGTGGTGTTCAGGATCCAAACAAAGCATACTCTTCTCTATTGACATTATTACCTACAGGTCTTAAAGGTCTTTCTTTCGCAGCTTTGACAGCAGCAATTGTAGCATCACTAGCAGGTAAAGCTAATAGTATTGCAACAATCTTCACACTAGATATTTATCAAAAGGCGATTAACAAAAATGCAAGTGAGAGCAAATTGGTAAATGTAGGTAAGATAGCGGTAATGGTATCTATGTTATTGGGTACGTTATTAGCTTTATTAGTTGGTAACTCATTAATGGGAGAAGGAAAACAAGGTTTCCATTACATTCAAGAGTATACAGGATTTGTATCCCCAGGTATCTTTGCAATGTTTATTTTAGGATTCTTCTGGAAGAAAACGACTTCAAACGCAGCTTTATTTGCGACTATTGGTGGTTTCATTTTTTCAGTAATATTAAAGTTCTCAGGACAATTGATGGATTTAGAATTCCTTTCGGCAATAAACTTCGCAATCCCGAATGCTGCTGGCGTCTACGAAATTCCTTTTATGGATAGAATGACCTTAGTATTTGCATTCTGTGTGATTGGTATGGTAATCATCAGTTTATACGAAAATGCAAAAGGTGTTGTTCCTAATGGTCTAGAAATTGACACCAAAATGTTTAGAATGTCTCCTACTTTCTTAGTATTATCATTACTAATTATTGGAGCAACTGCAGCATTGTATATCGTTTTCTGGTAAGAATATCTTTTATGCAAGGTATAAAAAATGCGCTCGAATGTATCGAGCGCATTTTTTATATAATACTACATATTGCTAAATGCATAAACGTATTCCAACTGAATGATGGATTCATTTAAATGTCGTACAACCTTTCGCTTTCCCGATACTTCAAAAATGACCTCTAGCCTATTATCATCCTTTTCCATACCTTTCCTTACTGCATCTACTTGATGTGTTTCCAAAAATTGTTCGAATGCACGTAAATGCGAAATAGAATTATCCTTGAATGTTATATGCAACGTACGTGTTAAAAATACACGAGCCAACAATTCCTCTATTTTTTGGAAAAGTGATAAAATAATTACCATTACAATAGCAAGGCACACGCCCAATGTGAAGTCACCAAATCCTACCAACATTCCAATTGCCGCCATTGTCCAGATTACAGCCGCTGTTGTTAACCCCTGCACCGAGAATTTCCCTTGGTAAATAACACCAGCTCCAAGAAAACCAATACCTGTTACAATATTCGCGGCGATTCGGTCATCCGAAATATCACCTTGCTTGGATGCTAAAGTAAATATAGTCGCACCAAAACAAATTAAGATAACAGTTCGAAAACCCGCCGACTTGTTTCTGTACTCTCTTTCTAAACCTACTATAGCGCCACAGCCTATAGATACTAAAATAGCTTGAAAACTTTCATTTTCAAGGAAAAATTCCAACATATTTGTCCTTTTTAATTATCTATCAAATAAACAGAATAATTTAGACATTAAATATTCTCACAATAGATATTTAATTCAATTCACTCAATTTAATGTAACCTGTAACTAGGTCATCCTCTTTGCTTGGAGCATGAGATTCTACAATATGCAAACTGTATTTATCCCTGATATGAATTGGCAATACATCACTCACTAAATAAATATCATCTACGTCGATACCGTATTTATTATCTACGTGTGGTTCGGAATGATGTTTATAGAAAGTATTATCTATCGCTAATGCAATTGCTTCCTCTATTGACTTAGCTACGACTAATTGTTTGTAATGATATTCTTCCATATCATTGGGTTTATACCCACCTAAATTCAAAAAATAGAGATTCAGCTCATTTTGCTTAACCCCATTTCCCCTAACAACAATTCTTATTTCATAATTTCCTACCCGACTCACAGCACGATAAGAATCAATATGTAGCTTTTCTCCAGCCTCTGGCCAAAAGTCGTACATGGATTGTTTTAGACTCAAAAGATCAGTACCAACATTAAAAAACACATCGTGTTGCTCGATATGACGGTTAGGAAGATTACATCCTAAAATTACCATGTAGAGATTCATCATTAAGTTTGAGATTTTGATTTTATCTCTAAGTTAATGATGATTTCTCTTTTTTTACCTTCGACCATAGAAAGATCGCCAACTACAAAAACTCCCTTTTCATCAGTGCGCTGATTTCGCAAGCCATATACTGTAGACTCGTCGCTCGGATTTGTTATACCTTCATAACGATACAAGTAATCAATAACATAATCTTCGGCACTGAAGAAAAGCTTATCAAAATCAATATTAAAATCATGCGTGTAACCCAATCCATGCAATTCATTCAATGCTGCGGCAGTAGACAAGTAATCGTATTTAGTTTCCATATTTTTCATTTTTTGTTACTGATATAACAGCCAAGCATATGTTTGTGTTTAGAATAACTGCATTTATCGTAAATTTGCACAAAACAACATTATGGCACATCAACCTCCCGAAACTCAACACACGCCTTCCCTAGCATTCCAACGATTAGTTAGCATCATGAATACTTTACGTCTTGAATGTCCTTGGGACAAAAAACAGACAATGGAAAGTCTACGTCACCTCACTATTGAAGAGATGTACGAATTAGCGGATGCGGTATTGGAAAAGGATTTGGACGAAGTCAAAAATGAGCTAGGTGACTTGTTGATGCACCTTGTTTTCTATGCGAAGATAGCGGAAGAACAACAGGCCTTTGATATTACTGACGCCCTGAATGCAGTTTGTGATAAATTGATCACACGTCATCCTCATATCTATGCGGATACTCAAGTCAACGATGATGAAGATGTAAAAGCCAATTGGGAACAAATAAAATTAAAAGAAGGTAAAAAATCAGTCTTAGCTGGTGTTCCCAAGTCTCTTCCTGCCTTAGTAAAAGCTTACCGCATTCAAGATAAAGTACGTGGTGTTGGTTTTGACTGGGAGGACAAAACGGAAGTATGGAAAAAAGTCGAAGAGGAATTGCAAGAATTCAAAACCGAGTATAATATTGTAGAAAATCAACATGTAGATCTCGAAAAAGCAGAACAAGAATTTGGCGATTTGCTATTTGCGTTAACAAATTATGCAAGACACATTGGTATCAACCCCGAGAATGCTTTGGAACGCACGAATAAAAAATTTATCCGTCGATTCACTTATTTGGAAGAGCAAGCTGCTGCGCAAAATTTGAAATTACAAGATATGAAGTTAGAAGAGATGGATGTGTTTTGGAATAAAGCTAAATCCAAAGGTTTATAAACGCAATACATTTTCTGCAATACAAAGGTTGGATTAATGTCCAACCTTTGATTGCAGTAATTTTATAAAATAAAACTAGCCTTTCGTTTCTTCAGTTTTAAAACTGTTCCTCTCATTATTGATGTGATAAGTAAAATTTGTACAAATAATCACATCATTCGCATCAAAATGCTTTACAATACCATTACTTTCTAAAGTAACTACCCAACAGGAATTTTGATGCATTCCATAATCGATGATAAATAAAGTGTGACCTTTTCCCAACGGTGTATCTACATAGATAGTGGGATTTAATTGTAAAATCATAAATATTGACCTCCATATTTAAAACATATTTATAAATGGATTTGTTTTATGTTAAAACAATTAAAATATGAGCACAGAAAATTTAAACAACCAAGAAGCTATTGAAAAATTAAAAGATTTAGTCAACAGCATAGATGTCGCAATGATGGTTACTTACCCAAAAGATACACAGTATCCTTACATGACACCAATGAGTCGCCAAGAAATCGATGACGAAGGAAATATTTGGTATTTGATTTCATCCGACAGTGAGACCTATCAAAACTTACAAACTGATAATAAAATTTCACTGGCATTTGGAGATCCAGGATCCTATACTTTTCTAAGCATTGATGGAATTGCTGAAGCATCCAGAGATCAAGAACGCATTGAAAAATATTGGAACAAATTTGTTGAAGTATATTTTGAGAAAGGAAAAGAAGATCCATCGATTCGCGTATTGAAAGTAACGCCTTTAGATTCACATTATTGGGATACCAAAACCAATAAATTTATGACTTTGCTGAAAGTAGCCTCATCTGTGATCACAGGAAAAAAAGTAGACATTGGTCGTGAGGGTGAGGTAAATATTTAATATATTTATTGTGTTTCATAAAATGTACGCAAAGTCTACACCCTACTGATGGAAAATGAAATCGTAAAACTCAATCAAGTAAATAAAATTTATAAAACTGGAGATACGACTATCACTGCTTTAGATAAGACTTCGATAAGCTTCGAAACAAATAAATTGACACTAATAATGGGGCCTTCTGGGAGTGGAAAGACAACGTTACTTTCCATCCTGGGCTGCGTCATATATCCAACCTCTGGGGAGGTTTTTTATAAAGGTAAGGAAATCACAAAGCTCAAAGAATCCGAACTAGCTAATCTACGATTGCACGAAATAGGATTTGTATTTCAACAATTCAACTTGATAGAACCATTGAATGCATTAGAAAATGTAATGCAGCCATTGGTATTACAGGGTGTTTCAAAATCCGAAGCAAGTGAAAAAGCAAAAAAAGCATTAGGTGAAGTTGGGCTATCTGATAGGATGTATAATCTTCCAAAAAAATTGAGCGGTGGTCAAAAACAACGTGTTGCAATTGCTCGTGCATTAGTGACTGATCCTGCTATGATTTTGTGTGATGAACCCACAGCTTCTTTGGATGCTAAGAGTGCTGAAGTCATCATGAATGAACTGAAATCTCTTGCCTCACAAGGCAAAGCCGTGATAATTGTGACGCACGATTTGCGTTTACGAAAATTTGCGGATAAAATTATTTATGTGGAAGAAGGACAGGTTTCAAATACAATAAAAAATGAAGAAGATTATAAATAAATTGCAGTTCATACTTATGCTCTCTGTCTTGGCGACAGCTTGTACTTCTGACAAAAAAGAAGAAGAAAACACCAAAACTAATGCAGAGATCTTACAAGAAGTGACTGAAGTCAAAGCTATTGGCAAGGTTGTATCAGCGGATGATTATGCTGTAATCGCGAGCGCAACAGCCGGGCAAATCAGTAATATATTGGTTCAAGAAGGCGACTCTGTTCAAAAAGGCCAATTACTTTTAGAATTAGGAGCTGGAAATTCTTCATTGGATATTGATGAAGCAAAAGCGCAACTGAATAGTCTTCGCGCGCAAAATAAAACAGTTACAGAGGATATTGCGAAAGCTGAAATCTATGCGCAAGAATTAAAAGAAAAGTATGAAAATTCCAAAGCGCTTTTTGCTAAGAATGCAGAAACTAAAGAAAAGTTGGATGCAGATTATTCAAACTGGCAACAACAAGAAGCTAATTTGCGTGGTCTGAGGCAGTCGTTAAAAGCGCAAAAACTTACAGAAAATGAAAAACAAATTCAAATAAATAAGGCGCAAAATACAATTGGAGACTATAGTGTAAAAGCATCAGCAAGTGGTGTCATTACTGACCTGACTGCCCGATTGGGACAAAGTATTGGTTCTGCTGAAGAATTAGGTAAAATCATTAATATTGAAAACCCAATTGTCGAGGCTGAGGTGGATGAGTTGTTTGCAGGTGATATAAAAGTTGGGCAAAAGGTATTTGTATTTCCTGTTGGAAGAAAAGACACGATTGCTACAGGCGAAGTCTATTATGCGAACCAGATTCTGTCTAATAAATCCATTCTTTACGAGACAGCAAATGAAAGTGAAGACAGACGTGTACGTAAAATAAAGGTTAAACTGAACCAAAGTAGCAACCTTATAATCAATGCAAAAGTCGAGTGTAGTATAAGAATCCGATAATATGCTTGGACTTGCTTTTAAATTCATAAAATACGATCGCGCTAAGAGTGTCGGAATTGTCACAGCGATTGTGATTAGTATATTTTTGATTGGTCAGCAGCTCAGCTTGCTTTTCTTTTTGATGGGATTGATGGGAAATTTAGTTGGAAATGCTCCTGTAAAAGACAACCAGCTTTGGATCATTGAATCCCAAAGTACAAACATTAATGCGGTCAATGCGATAGACCAACGTTTGGTGCAACAAATCGCTAGTCTTCCAGGCGTCGAATCTACACATCCCGTGATATTAGCTGCTGGACAAGCCTCTTTCTTAGATGGAAAGACCGCTGGCGTTACTTTAGTTGGGACAAACTCCCCTGAATTCATCATGGGACCTGTTTCGGCAAAAATAGAAGAAGGTAATATTGCAGATCTCATACAACCATTTTCGGTGACTGCCGAACTTTATAATGCGAAAACATGGAAAACTGATCTTTTCGTAAATAAACCCATAGAAATTAATGGAAAGAGTGCGAAAATTGGTGTTATCACCAAAAATGCACAAGCTTTTGGTGCAAGCTTGATGTACACGTCCATGGAGAATGCAATTGTTTTGGGGAATGCCTCCCCTTCAAAAGTGAGTATAATCATTGCTAATCTTAATGATACCGCATCCAAAGCACAAGTTCAACAAGATATAGAACAGCTATTTCCTCAACTAAAGGCTTGGGATGCTCAAAAACTGAAAAATTCTACTGTCAAAGAAATTTTGATTAGTTCAAATATGGGCATGAGTTTCGGAACATTAGTTGTTTTCGCAATGATCAGTGGTTTCTTTATTATTGGACTCACATTGTATTCCTCAGCCTTGGACAGAATCAAAGATTATGGGACATTGAAAGCTATCGGAGCTACCAAAGGCTATGTAAACAAACTAATTATTGCACAGGCTTTCCTTTACGCAATCATCGGTTATTTGATAGCGATGTTGCTATTGGTTGGATTTAAATTTGGTGTTGCCAACTCGGGATTAGCCATTGTAATAACACCTGGATTTGCATTGTTTTTGTTGTTCATCACGCTTTTGATTTCCGTTGGCGGCTCATTATTTGCCGTTCGCAAGATTGCTAAACTCGAACCCGCTTCTGTATTTTAATTATGAAAAAATTTATCCCCTACATATTTGCAATTATCCCCTTTGCGCTACAAGGGCAAACAATGAGTATACAACAGCTTTGGGAGAATGCAGATCAAAATTTGAAATACCAGCAAAATCAAGTTCAAACGCAAGTCATAAAACAAGAATTGCTCGAGATTAAATCGAATCGAATACCGATATTTTATATTGATGCGAATTTGCAGCGAAACCTAATTATTCCAACAACACCTGTTCCAGCTATTGCATTTGATCCGAATGCGCAAGAAGGCGCGATAATACCATTAAAGTTTGCTACAAAATGGTCTTCGAAAGCGGGTGTACAAGTCGAATGGAATATATTTGATCCGAAGCGTCGCGTGGAAGAAAAACAAAAGGAGCTGGAAATCCAAAAGTCAGAATTAGAGCAAAAACTTACTTTACAAAACTGGAAAAAAGACGCTACCCTCGCCTATGCCTCTATCGTGTTTGCTACAGAACAATATAATCAGGCACAAGAAGACACAAAGCTCTATGAAGAGATCGTATCCATTAATAAAGAAAGATACGAAGCAGGACGAGAACCGTCCACTAACTATATTGCGGCACAACAAGAATTGGAACGTCATACGATACAAGTATATGATGCTTGGGCCGTATTGCAGGAAGCTGATTTAGAGTTGCGCAGATACAGCAATCTGGATACGATTCAGCATATTTCCTCTAATTTTGAAGATATACGAAATAGCCTTCAAAACTTTGACCATACAAACTACGAAATCGCTTCATTAGAGATTGATAAAAGCATTTCGGATTTGCAATTGGCTTCAGTCAAGAGACAATTATTACCAACGCTGAGTTTTAATGGTTATCTCGGACAGCAATATTTCAGCAATGAGTTGAAGTTGGCACGTAAAGAAGAGTGGTTTGGCAACAGCTTTGTAAATATGGCTTTACGAATTCCGCTTTCTGGCTATTTCACGACGCAGCCAACGATACAAAAAATTGCATTGAATGCTGATTTGATCGGTAAACAGATGCAAGATATTGCGCGCAATGACAATATCGATGACACACAGCGGAAACTTAAAATTACGGCAGCAGAAAGGAAAATTGATTCTTTTCGAAAAATAGAAAAACTTGCCCTGCAAAATAAAAATGAACAACACCAAGCTTATAAAGCAGGTAGAATACTGTTAACAGAATATAGCCAAGCGTTGATGGCCTATAAAAAAGCTAAACAAGATATTTGGCAAGCAGAATATGATATATTACAAATTCTGATAGACTAGTAACCTGAATTCGATAATTAAAAAGCGTACAATTGGTTAGTTTTTACCGTTTGATATTTGATTGAAGGTTTCTTAGGGAAGAAATTGTATGCTGCTAATCCAGCTAAGATATTTACGATAAAGTTGATGAATGAACGATGTCTTGAATGCTCAATCTGACAGATGTTTTTAAGTTCGTCGTTCACAGTTTCTATAACTGATCTTTTTCTAAG
>NZ_VIQM01000067.1 GCF_008520265.1 Sphingobacterium cavernae | reverse complement strand
AGGGGCCTAAAAAAAATAGTAGAAACAGCTCTCTTCCTCCTTCAAAAGATGAAAACAGCCCTCCTCGAACCACTAGTTTACGAAAATCCAGCGGAAAGTCTTCCGGAGGTCAAAAGGGGCATGAAGGTAGTACTTTAAAGATGAGCGCTTGCCCTGAGGACATCGTAGAACACAGTCCGGGATTTTGTAACTGTTGTGGATTGGATCTGCAAGACTTTCAGGCAGAATTGACCAGTTGCCGGCAAATGGTTGATATTCCTCTCACGAAGCCTTTGTACACCGAACATCGCATCTTCAGCAAAACCTGTTTATGCGGACACCAGACTACAGCAAGTTTTCCTTCCGGGGTCAATGCTCCTATTAGTTATGGTCCAAAAACCACTGCTCTGATCGCTTATTTGCATACCCGGCAATATGTTCCTTTGGCAAGGATCAGCGAGTTCTTTAATTCGGTATATAGCATGCCTATCAGTCAGGGGACTGTTATTGGTATTCTGGATCGCTTTGCCAAAAAATCACTGCCCGCATTAGAGCTAATTAAGCAGACCATTTGTAAATCCACTGTGGTTGGGGCAGATGAAACAGGTATGAAACAAAATGGACAATTGAATTGGTTCTGGACTTGGCAAAACAAATTGGCTACCTATATTGCCTGTTCGGCAAACAGAGGGATAGCAACCATTAAAGAACATTTCCCAGCGGGATTTCCAAAGGTGATTCTTGTTCATGATTGCTGGCCTAGCCATCTTAATACCGAGGCTGCAGGTCATCAGATATGTACAGCACACTTGCTAAGAGAGCTGAAGTTCTTGGAACAGAAATATCAATCTGAATGGGCTACACAGTTTAGCCGGATGCTTATACTAGCCTTGGAATTGAAAAAGTCAATACCTGTAAAATTCAAGATTATTATCAAAGAATTTTTTAAGTTTCTTTAATTCGGCATTAAGGTACTTCCTTATAGATTTCGTTGCGTTTGGTTTTTTTGTCTCGATTTTATAGATTTCGTTGTAATAGATGAGTTTTGCTACGATTACTGGTTTCTGATATTTGAAAAAGCGAATTTCTTCAGCAACATTCTTAAATCCATTTTCCAGCACATATTCCTTTATTTCGAGCAAACAGTCAATAATAAGGTGAATAACAGCTTCAATCCTTTCAATTGAACAAGGTGTTTCAATCTCTATGTCGTTGATTGCCGTTTCCAGCTTTTGTAATGTTTGATTGAAAAATTTGTCCATCCGATTATTTTTGGAAATTCCAGAATACTGCACCCACACAGGCTGAGAAAATGATATAAGTATTATCCATTACCATATGAGTTAACGACAATGTGCCGAATGCTTGATCTACATTGATCTAAGATGAGTAATACTGAGCTTTACCATATCACAAGGCATCCCTTACAGAATTAATGATGAATTGAATAAAGCCTTGTTAAATTGCTTTTACAAGGCTTTAAAGGCTTTAAAAGAGATTGTAACCACTTTTGTTAACGGTGTTGCTGCCATATTACTGTTGTCCAAAGGTAACCGACGCTCAAGTATACATACTTTCGCACCTGAAAAATTGCAATCCAGAATAACGTCGTTCCAATAGTGACATCAAGACTCATTCTCAAAACAAAGAATGCCGCAGGAATTTCAAATAGAGTTATATTATTTTGGTAGGACAATAATATCTGCACACTTTAGCTTAATAAATGTGTTTTTAGTGTTTCATCTCCATTTGTCCCTTACCCGTCTTGTCAAGCGCAAGTTTCAAAGATTTGACAAGTTCCTCCGCATTTCCTACTGCCCAATAATGCAAAAAGAAGACGTGTGGTTTTTCCTGTACCATGTGGTTATGAACTGCTACCACTTCGATGCCATTTTCAATCAGTGCCTTAATGACCGGTGCTACTTCGTCCTCAAGCATGGCAAAATCTCCCGCGATCGCAGCTTTCTCGTTAGTCCCTTGAATTGCGATCCATGTATTATAGCCAAAAAATGTGGAAATAGAGATACCATGTTCCGTAATAGGTGCATCCGGACGACCAATAGTGTATTTATATACCCCTTTGGACATTTCGCCTTTTATTCCTAATATGTTGTCCAGTTTTTTGATATCTATTGTGTTTTCAACAACTCTGTGGGCAAATGAACCTTTTGACGGATCTCCACCACGTATTTGTTTTACTTTGTCAAGTACCGCCTTCGCCTTGGATGCCATTTGCTCAGTACTGCCACTTCCGCCTATATGCATATACATGACATTTGGGTGATTTCTCACGAAATGATTATGTATGGCAGTAATGGTAAGCCCCTGTTTAATTGCCTCACGCTGGACAGGTTTCAAATCTGTCTCTGTGACCACAATATCCCCCATTATCATTGCACCATCACTGGTGGGCGTAAATGCTATCCAGGTGCCAAGTCCCATAGGAGGGATAATCTTAAAGCTATCAACCCTTATATCCAGATCATTTTGTGGCACGGTTATTTTAAATTCCCCATTTTTCTCAACACCTTTCATGCCCAATATAGACTCTATTTTGGCTATATCGAGCTTTCCCCTCACAGTATTATGCATCATCTGGGTTTGACCCTTTGATTGTGCGCTCACGTTATTGCTGCCAGCAACGGCGACAACAGCCGTGAATGTAAGCACCCTTAAAAAACTGATTGATTTTTTCATGATTCTATTATATTTGTTTAATACTCTAATTTATTTAGCGACTGACGGTATTACCCGAATGTCAGCTTTCAATTCTTCTGTGCCTTTTAATACGAGCGTATCTCCTTGTTTGATATCTCCAAAAATTTCTAATTTTTCCCCCATATTAAATCCGGGACATACATCTATCCATTGGGTTACGCCGTTCGACACCTTGATCACAAACTTTTTTTCGAGGGTAGTTACCACAGCTGAAAATGGCACAACCATTCCAACCTGAAAGCGTTCCTTTTGTAATCGGTTTTTTCGTACGTCTGCTTCTGAAACAGCCGTATTGATCCGTGCATTCCGTTCTCCAAATGTAACAGCCTTCCAGTTTAACAATATCCCGGCGGCGCTTCCCGTAGCGGGGTCAAAAGTATTTTCGGTTGTTGGTGGCCCTGAAATGGGTAATATCCCTGTTGGGTAAAAAACGCCTGTCAGATTATTTGCCGTAGAAATACCCGCCTGATAACTGGCGTCGATGGTCGGTAGCCTGCTGTATTTCACTACATCTACATTTTTGTCTGCCGCCGCTGCATCATATTTCCTGACATTGAGCAAGTGATAATTCTGGTCACCCCATGCAATGGCATCTTTTAGGCTGATCAGCGTGTCTTTATGCTGTGCCGATGCCTGAAATATAGAAAAGGTTCCTATTAAAACCGGCAGGCATTTCTTTTTAACAATGGTGTACAACATCTTATGTATCAATTTTCGATATCCTCAATTTGATACAAAGCTATAAACCGATTTTGGAGATATTTTGGAGATGACCTGAAGGGGTTGTCACCTAAAACATACTTCTACTATATGCCAGCCATTTTTGTAGTTGTACTCTATATTATATTGGTATAGTTGGCTAATTTGCCTGACCAAAGCCAGTCCTAAACCTGTAGTCTGTTTTTGATGGGTATTTTTCCTGAACCGCTCGAACAGTACCTCCGGATCTACAAACAAAGGGTCTCCCGTATTTTCAATTATGAGTTTACCGTCGTTGATGATTACGGCGATTTCCTTTTTGTTATTATTATGGACGATGGCATTATTGATGAGATTGGAAATCAGGATTTCTATTAATAGTAGATTAGCTGTTACGGTAATCTCTTCCTCCATGTTACTTTTTATCCGTGGACAGTTATCTACGTATTCTGAACATTCGTCCAATATTTTACGGACAACATTGTTTATGCTTATGTTTTCCCTATCGGGAAACTGGCTATTTTCTATTTTGGCAAGTAACAGTAATATCCTGTTCATTTCGCTAAGACGGTTTGTAGCATTAGCTATGTCGCCCAACAATAACGCTTCCTCCTCCTTAATATCCGGCTGGTTAATGAGTAATTCGATTTTGGCACGGATAATCGCGAGAGGGGTTTGGATTTCGTGGGATGCATTTTCGACAAATTGCTTTTGATTGTAGTAGGCCTTATTTACATTTTTGACTAATTTATTAAGTGTGCTATTAAGCCTGTCAAATTCAGTGGTTCCGGTTTCCTCGGGAAGTTGAAAATGGCTGTTCCGGGCAATATCAAAATTTTCAGCAGAACTTATGCTTAAAAAGAATGGTCGCCATAGTCTTGCTGAACTCTTCCTGCTCACAACCATGATTGCAATCAATAATACCAGTAGAATTACTGCTTCGGAAGCAAATACCTTAATGATCAGGTGGGTGGTTTCGGTCGAGGAAATATAGGTAGACACAAGATAAGACTGATCATTCCATTGATATCGGTTGGTCAATACCTTAAACGGAAGATTTTTCCCTTCCGCAGGATAGAAAATAACAGTATCACTTGGGACATTAACTATGGCGGGGGCTGATGCATCACTTTCTGAAATATCGTATTCCCCCGCAATATGCTTTTCCAGAGCGCCGGACGTAGCAATAAATCTTCCCCAAACATTTTGCTGCTTAAGTAACAGGTATTTTTCTTCGGCATGGTGTGCATGTTTCTTCAAAATAATATAAAATATTCCTGAACTGACCAGCAGGATAATGGGCAGCCATATCAGGAGGACATTGGTATTGCGCTGTAAAAGAGGTTTGCTCATATCGAAATCTTATATCCTAATCCATAAATTGTTTGTATGAGTTCATCACAACCGCATTCTTTCAGTTTACGTTTTAGGTTTTTTATCTGGGAGTACACAAAATCAAACGAAGGCATACTGTCGGTACGGTTTCCGTATATATGCTCGGCTATGGCCTGTCTGCTTACTACACGGTTTGCGTTGTTCAGCAGGTAAGCCAACAGGTCAAACTCGCTCCTTGTAAGCGATAAGCGTTGCTGGTTGCAGGTTACCAGGCGGGAGGTGAGATTAACCTGTAAGTTGCTTATTTCAAGCAGATTAGCTCCATTGCTATATTTTCTGCGAATTAGCGCCCTAACCCGCGCGTTTAGTTCAGAGAGATGAAAAGGCTTTGTCACATAATCATCGGCACCAAGGGATAATCCCTCAATTTTATCGTCCAGGGAATTACGGGCAGAAATAATGATTACGCCATCCTGTTTTCTTTCCTCCCGAAGAAGTTTTAAAAGTTTAAGTCCATTGCCATCCGGCAGGTTAATATCCAGAATTACACAGTCGTACTCAAAGGACTCTATTCGTTGCAATCCTTCATAGAACGTAGCTACTCCTTCACAACGAAAGTCCTCTTGTGTGAGATATTGTAGAATACTTTCCAGCAAATCTGGTTCGTCTTCGATTATTAACAATTTCATCTAATTCTTTTACTGTAAAAGTAATAACAAACTTTGGAGAAATTTTGTATAAATGTCGGCTTTACAGAGAGTCCGTTTTTAAAGATGTTACCAATGCAATGAATGATCATAGGAAACATGTCATTAAGCTATCCTTGATCTAATACATATTACGGTACCGGCGATAGTCTCAATGTTGGCAAATATTATTCCATCCGTGAACGCCTTTATCCGCAATTTTTACATTAAACTAATAAGACACTCTATTTCTAAGCTCCATTGAACACTTTCCCAAGCTATTTAATTGCTTTGCAACAAATGCTTCAAATTATGGTCATTCTTGATGCGTTCCATTTCGCTTTCAACTATATTTACAACATCTGATTTTATCTGACGGTAATTGTCTCCAATCTGTTGTTTCATCTCGTCCTCGCCTTGCTCATTACCAAAGGAAAGTATCTGCGGTATTTTCTTATAGGCTTTGGTTTCTGCCGCTACTTTTTCATTGTCCACAACAATCTCGGCGTGAAATATTTTTTGCTCGATACGCTCATCGAAGTTGTCCGATACCGCCCCCACAAACATCCCCTGTGTAAGCGTTGAAATTTTGGAAGCAGGTATCAGGCTATCCATTTGGGTGGAAATGGAAGTGGATTTATCATTACGGTTAATGGTCATGCTCTGCCGTTTCTGCAACACTTTACCGAAACGCTCGCTAAGGCTTTTTGCCGTTTCGCCTACTACCTGACCGGAGAAAATATTACCTACCGTGTTTTGAATAACCTTGCTTTCTTTGTCGCCATAATCACGGGTTAATTGGCTGAAATCCTGAAAACCCAAACAGACCGCTACCTTATTACTGCGGGCTGTTGCAATCAGGTTATCCAATCCCCTGAAATAAATCGTCGGCAGCTCATCTATGATAACCGAACCTTTAAGCTGTCCCTTTTTATTGATGAGTTTTGCGATGCGGGAATTGTACAAACCCAATGCTGCGGAGTAAATATTTTGACGGTCAGGGTTGTTGCCAACACACAAAATTTTTGGTTCTTTCGGGTTATTGATGTCAAGCGTAAAGTCATCGCCTGTCATGACCCAATAGAGTTGCGGACTTATCATTCTTGACAAAGGAATTTTTGCGGAAGCTATCTGCCCCTGCAATTGGTCTTGTGCGCCTCCCTGCCACGCATCCATAAAGGGTGATAAATAATTTTCCAGTTCCGGGTATGAGGTCAAAATAGTAAATACGTCTGCATATTTTTTGTTGAGTAATTCGATGGCATGGGGAAAGGTACAATACCTGCCGTTGTCGTAGATTTTGAGATACCAAATTATTGCTGCAAGCAAGATAATTGGGCTTTCCACGAAAAATTCACCCTGTTTGGAAATCCACGACTTGTTAAGGTTGAGCATGATGGTATAGGCAGCTTCATAGGCGTCCGATATGTCCGTCATGAAATCGGGATTAAGAGGATTGCATCGGTGGCTCCGGCGTGGGTCGTCAAAGTTGATGACGTAAAACTTCGGCTTTACCTTATACTTATTGGTATCTAGGTCAGAAAGCATTGAAAATGGGCTAACACAGTTGTCTTCATTGAATGAACTCCCCAAATTCTGTATTGTTGACTTGGATTTCTACAACCAAAATGTGCTTAAACAGCTTCAGGAATTAAGGATTGAATATCCTACAATAAAACTGATTGCCCATAGTGATATCGATGATGAGAAAGTTGGGAAATCCCTTTTAGACATTGGATTTTCAAGTTATCTGCTACTTGGTAGCGATGTGGATGATTTTAAAAGAGTAATAGAAACTGTTATCGCTATGGACAGTTAGTCTGGGAAAGTTACGAATTTGTACAGTTTCTCCTTATGAAGATAATAATCTAAATTTTTATCAAATTTGAAATAACACATATCCTAATAAGGAACCGCCCAAAACTACAACAGCACTATTTAATTTTTTGTATCCAAAAGTTATTGCAATGCTCAAAACTGCAATTAAAATCGTTCGCCAATCAGTAATGGTTTCTTTACCCATTTCATAGCACACTGCTATGATTATGGCTACCGATGCTACATTCACGGCATCTAAAAAGGCAGATAACCCTTTAGAATTTCGTAGCTTTTTCATTAACGGATTAAGCAGTGCCACAAAAACAAATGATGGCAGGAAAATGGCAATAGTTGAGATAATGGCTCCTGAAAGCCCATTGATTTGAAAGCCAATAAACGTTACCGATGAAAAAACGGGACCAGGCGTGAACTGACCTACTGCAATAGCATCCATCAATTGCCGTCTTGTAAGCAGACCTGTTGCTACCAATTCTGTATCTAAAAAAGCAAACAGCACATATCCGCTCCCATAAAGTATGGAGCCAATTTTAAGAAATGTCCAAAACAGTTTAGCATTTGTCGCTGTCCAAAAAGTTGTCTGTGTAACCTGAAGAAAGGTAAACGGAACAATACTTTGCAAAGTATCATTTTGTCTGTTCTGAACCGTGTGCAATCCAAACGCTAACAGACCTGCACCAAACATTAAATAAATTTCATTAACTCCAAACACCGCCGCTAATAAAACAGTAATACCAATAAGACCTAAATTTATGGATTTGACAGATTGTTTTGCCAATGGATAAATTGCAGCCAGAATAATGGCTATTATAGCAGGTTTGATACCATAGATAAAAGGTTGTACTTCGGGTAGCTGTCCGTAAAGGCTATACAAATACGCTAAAATTCCTGTTATTAAAACGGCAGGCAGAATAAAGCATAAACCGGCTGTCAATAAGCCTTTCCAACCACCTTTATCATAGCCGATATGAATAGCCATTTCCGTGCTGTTAGGTCCCGGAATAAGGTTGGTAGCACCTAGTAAATCCAAAAAGTGCTGTTCACTCATCCATTTTCGTTTAACCACCACTTCATCCCGCATCATGGCAATATGTGCTGCTGGACCTCCAAACCCTATAATCCCCAACTTACCGAAAACTTTTGCGATTTCTTTTACGTTTACATTCTCTTGCATTTTAATTATCTTAATTCGACTTCATCTATTTGATTTAAAGTGTCCGGATTGAATACTTTCATTGTTATTTTTTTTCCCTCCACATAAAACAGGCAAAGTGCATTTTCCACGCTAAAGGACTGGGTATGCTTACTCCATGGCAATACTTCCTGACCATAATAAGGAGCTCCTGCTGCACCATTATTGATTTGATAGATTGGTCGCGATACATTAAGTTTTTTATGCGGATAATTCTCGGGGTAAATTGGCATATCAGCCGTCAGTTTTAACCAGTTATAGTTATGTTCATCCCCTGTAAGCATCCCCACCACTTTCTTACTTTGATTAATCAAAATATCTAAATATTCATCTCTGCGTTCTATAATTCCTTTATCAACGGGCTTTCCTCCAATGTAGGGTCTTTTTTCGTTGTTACCGCTGTACCACATCACATCTTTACTGTGTCCTCCATTAGGAAATGCAGGAGTATGTTGTGTAAGAAAAATATGGTCAATATTCTTGTCTCTTTCCAATTTTGAGATCGTTTCACGAAGCCATTGAAGTTGGTTATCCATTAAATACCCATGCAACCCTCCGCTGGAAGCCGTTTGATTAGCAATGGAAGGTGCATACCAGTAATTGCTATTAAGGACAATCATCGCCACGTTTCCGTAGGTATAATAAAACACATTTTCCTTATAGGAAGGGAAGTCTATATTTTTAGGGTCAGGGTCATACTTGTTATCATCCTCGCTATCTGGACCATTTTCAGGATTTACAAAT
Organism: Sphingobacterium cavernae; assembly: GCF_008520265.1. Taxonomy (GTDB): domain Bacteria; phylum Bacteroidota; class Bacteroidia; order Sphingobacteriales; family Sphingobacteriaceae; genus Sphingobacterium; species Sphingobacterium cavernae. The sequence goes on along the minus strand of NZ_VIQM01000067.1, from coordinate 13,012 downwards.
TCCTCTGCAAAAAGTGCTTCTGCTGATTGGGTCTCATAAGGAAAAGCATCAATAAATGCCTGTTGCTTGCCGTTTTTATCTTTAAAAATAAGACCTAATGCTTCATGATTACCCATACCTATATAAAAGGGCATGTAGTGCCAAAATGGTTCAATGGATTTTTTCCAGTTAGAATATTCCAGTCTCTGCTGTTCTTTACTGCTCAAATAGCCGTTAATCATATCACCGGTGAATTGCATAAAGCGCACGTCCTTCATGTGAGCAAGTGCAGCCATTTTTTTCATTATGTAGGCGTTGGCTCCAAGGATTTTCCGTTCACCTCCACCTGTAGCATGGCGGCTGTCGCTTGCATAACCAAATACGAACGCTTCTCTGCTGCCTTTAGATGGTGCAGTTTTAAGATGATACGATTGCGATTGTATCCCATATTTTACCTTATAGTTGTGCTTTGTATTTGGGGTAAGTCCTGCTATATTCCAGCGATGCAGCGTTGTTTCGTGTTCATCTTTATAAACTTTGCCATTGATTTCAATTTCGGCCTTTACGGGATGTGTGGTTTTGCACCAGATTACAGCAGAGTTATCAGTAAGCATATTTACAAAAGGTCCTTCATAAATTGCCGGTATGACTTCAAATGGTCCTTCACCTTTTAAAGCAATTATGCCATCAAACAAAAGCATACCTTGCTCATCAGCAATTCGGTAGCCAAGGTTCAGGTACCCATTTTTCTTCCAGTCTACAAAATCATACGGATACTTGAAATCCTCTTTTATATTGAGCTCTATTTTACCGTCTTCAATTTTGACGGTTTTTCGATATACGGGAAGGGGATGCGGAACTTTTCCGTAAGGGATTAAGCCATAGGTTACCGTTCCTTTTAAAGTCCCAAAATCCATCTGAACTCCATTTTCAGTACCTTTCGGTTTACCAAGAAGTTGTTCGGTCGTTAGCGGATTTTTAAATTCTTCTGCAAAGTATTTTTCATCCTTATCTTTAAAATATAACCTTCCATTAGTATCATAGCCCAGATTACTGTATGCCGCAGGAATTTTAGGAAGTTGCGCCATTGCTGTTGTAGCAAACACCAACGCAATAGCAGAAAATAGTATCTTATTCATATAAATTGTCTAAAATGATATATTATATTTAAGTGATTGAAATTTTCCCAGCTATTTAGGAATATTTGTCAAACTATCTATAGACCAACGACCTCCACCTTTTATCAATAGAAAGATACTCCCCAAAAGCATCGCCCAGTCTGTACGGCTTCCATGCATCATTTCCCAAAATCCTTTTTCTGCTAAAACCTCTGATTTAGTTGTTGCAATAGCAACGAACATAATAATGATAAGAGGAATGCTCGCCAATCTTGTCAGAAGTCCAATAAGAATTAAAAATCCACAAACAATTTCAAAGCTGCCAACGAAACTGCCCAAAAACTCAGGATTAGGCAGACCTATTTTTGCAAAACGTCCAGCACCTAAGGTGTCTGCAAATAAAAACTTCTGTATTCCTTCCGAAAGAAATACGGCACCTACCATCAGTCGAATAAGTATGGTAGTTTTTGATTGGTCTGTCTTAGTTATTTTTTGAAACATGATGATTAAATAGTTTTATGAATTTTGGATTGAATGTTTTATATAGATGGGCTACCATCCCCGCAATAAGCATACTTAAAATAGCTGGAACTAAAATATCAGTTGGATAGTGTACGCCTAAATAAACCCTGCTCAAACTGACAAAAATTGCCCATGGGATAAGAATGATTGGGAGCCATTTTAGATTTTGTTTAGTTAATATGGTTAAATAAAATGCCAAAGCAAAGACATTGGAGGCATGAGAAGAAATAAAACCGAACTTGCCGCCTCGATAATTGTTTACTATATGCAGCTCTCCTTCCAATGCTGCATTATGACTTGGACGCAGCCTTTCAAATAGAGGTTTAAATATTCCGGAAGCCAGCTGATCACTCATTGTGATGAGCAAGGCGATTAGTAAGATCATCAGGATAGCATCCTTTTTATACTTCCAGACAAGCAAAATTATTAGTGCAACATAAAAAGGAAGCCAAGTGTATTTGCCGCTGGCAAACCACATTACTTCGTCCCAAAATTCATTATGGCTTCCATTTAGCCATAATAGAATATTTGTATCTATCTGTTTGATATCTTCAAGCATTATTTTCTGATGGGTGATTGTCTTTCTACAGGAGTTTTTACAGTAAAAAAAGGTACTTTTTCCATTGCATGACAGCTAACGCAACTATTGGTAAGCATTTGGAAGTTCTTATTAAAAACAACTGTATCTCTTTTTTTTAGAGCCTCATTCATTTGAGGGAGTGTAACGGTTAAAAAATGTTGTGCGGAAGCTGTCCGTTTTGGTCTTCTTTCCAATCCATTTTCTATCGCCTTTTGGATTTTTTCCAATTGATAATCAGCATACTCCCAGTTTTCGTCTTTTCCAGCCCAATATAATTCCTGATAACGATATCCGGTTTCAACCATTGCCATGTCAAATCCACGAAATTGATTTTCTATCGTTTCAAGTTTCTCCTGCTCGTTTCCTTTTATACACTGTCCTTGAACAGCTTCGTGTTTTTGATTACAAGCTGAAAAAAAGAAAGTATAAATAAAAATGTCAAATATTTCATAACCTGTATTTTACGCTACACAAATTTCGTACAATACAAATTATAATATACGGTATATTTGAAAATGAAAAGGTGTATTTTAGGTATTCCGTAAGGTTTGTGGCGTAAGGCCTGTGTGCCGTTTGAAATATTTTACAAAGTGGGAAGTGTCATTAAAATTCAAACTATAGGCAATTTCAGAAACACTACCTTCTGTATAAATCAATTGTCTTTTTGCCTCGCTGATGATATGCTCAGCAATTACTTCTGCTGCTGATTGGCTTAGTGTTTTACGACAAATAGCATTTAGATTTTGTGGTGTCGTATGGAGTTTTTCTGCATAGTGAGCAACATTGTTTCGAAGGTCGTTTGTTTGGTTGAGCAATTCCCTGAAAACTGTAATTACATCATCGGTTTTACTGGTTTTATTAGTTAAAGGTTTTGCTGAAATCAATATTTTAGCAAATAGTGCTTTTAGTAATCCTTCGGTGACGGTAAAGTCTTTTTCTGTAGTGAGCAGCTGAAATAATGTATCTATACTTCCTATTTCTTTCAGATAGATGCAACTTAATTCGCTGAGTTTGGATAAAAGACTTTTCAGCTTACTGTCCATCGATTGGTCGAGAAATCCCTTCTTTAAAAGCAGTACAAAACCGTCAGGTGTATCTGTCATATCCCAATGATGTACCTGTTCTTTACGAACAAAAAATACGGTGGGTGGCTTAATTGAAAATGAAGTATGGTCTATGGTATGGAAACCGTTTCCTTCTCTCAAATAAATAATTTCAAAATAGCTGTTGTGTTTGTGCGGTTCGGTCTTGCGAATTTCTTTCCGGAACGGTGCAACTTTTAATAATGCTGCCGCTTCAATTTTGGTTTTTATGGAAATAGAATTTTTCAATTTGCTGGAGCTTCTATATTGTCTTTATAAAATTAATTATAATACCTCTTCTTTAACCGTAAACTTGCTCTTACTAAAAGTATCAGAACAGGAACCTCAACCAATGGACCGATAACTCCAACAAATGCCTGTGGTGAATGGATGCCGAATACCGCTATAGATACGGCGATTGCCAATTCAAAATTGTTTCCTGTAGCAGTAAAGGCGATAGAAGCGTTTTTGTCGTAAGGCAGTTTCAAAGATTTATTGATAAAGAAGCTAACAAAAAACATCAATACAAAATAGATGATTAAGGGTATGGCTACTTTTATCACATCCATTGGTAACTCTACTATTTTGTCGCCTTTCAAGCTAAACATCAATACGATAGTAAAGAGTAAAGCATACAAAGTAATAGGCGATATTTTGGGTACGAATGTTCTGTTATACCATTCTATACCTTTTGATTTAACTAAAAAGTACCGGCTTAAAAAGCCTGCTAAAAACGGAATACCTAAATAAATAAGTACACTTTCTGTAACATCCTTCATCGAAACGCTTACATTGAAGTTTGCAAGACCTAATTTACTTGGTAATACATTGATGAATAACCATACTAAGAAGCTATAAGAAATTATCTGAAAGATGCTATTTAATGCTACTAACATAGCAGTATATTCCCGGTTGGCTTTTGCCAAATCGCTCCACACAATTACCATGGCGATACATCTTGCCAAGCCTATCAGTATTAAGCCTGTCATATAATCGGGTTCGTTGCGTAAAAACAAAACAGCTAATCCGAACATTAATACTGTACCGATTACCCAATTCAACAATAAGGATATGCCGATTACTTTTTTATCCTTAAACGCTTTAGGTAGTAAGGAATAATCCACTTTTGCCAATGGTGGGTACATCATTAGTATTAATCCTATTGCTAATGGAATATTGGTAGTACCTACTGACAAGCTGTTTGTAACATTGGAAATTGTGGGAAAGAAATGACCCAATCCTACACCTAATGCCATGGCAAGGAATATCCATAAGGTCAGGTAACGGTCAAGGAATTTTAGTTTTGGTTGCATTGGTTATCGGCTGATTTTTGAAAAGACATAAAACATTTCGCTAGCTATCTGTAAACTCCTTTCTGCATATACCATTGATTGCTCCGGTGTATTATCTGAAATTTTAGGGTCTTCAAAAGTGATGGGAATTCTTTTTTCTGCTCCTGCTATAAAAGGGCAACCACTGTCTGCCTGCGAACAGGTCATAATAGCTGCGAACGCTGAAACCGGATTAAAAGGGCTATCGTATTTTTTGGAAAAACCGATTATTGGCAAAGCATTTTCACTGTACTTTATAGCATATACAGGATTATGTGTGTCTGCAATTTTGAAGATGCTAAAACCTTGATTAGCCAATGTTTCTGCCCCTTTCGGAAATAGTGCTGTTTCTTCCGTTCCGCCGGAAAAGCAATGTACATTTGCAATATTGAAGTACGCACTGGCTACTTGTGCCCAAACCTGGGACAAATGGCTTCTGCGGGAATTATGGGTGCAAATGAAGTTGATATTTATTTCCTGCTTATAAGCTGTTTTTCGCTGTACAAAATCGATCAGTGGCTGTAATATAGTTTTACGTTCTTCGCTAATGTTTTGCTTTTGTACTTGTTCGATTGTTTTTAATAATGCTGAATACATAATAGGGATTTAATTTTTACGGAAACTACAGAACACGAAATTCTGATAGGCATCAAATGGTGTCTTGTGGTCAACGGTTATACAATTGATTTTCTCAAAAGAGTTTTCAAATAATTTCGACAAGCTACTATCCGAATATTGCTTGATGTCTATGCCACTACATTTTGTGGGACCTTGTTCAGAAAAGGTTCCCATCACTAAAATGCCATCCTGGGCAATTGCTTTGGTCGTAGTATGTATATAATTTTCTATTTCGTGGTTCTCCGTCAGGAAATGAAACGCTGCCCTGTCGTGCCAAAAGTCGTATTGCTGAGTGGGTACAAAATCTGAAATATCTGAAATAATCCAGTGTACCTTGTTGGCTTTACTGCCTAATCTTTCCTTTGCCCGTTGGATAGCGGCATTGGAAATATCCAATACGGTAATATCGACATAACCTAAATCAAGTAGGTAGTCAACCAAAAAGCTGTCTCCTCCGCCAATATCAATAATTTTTGCACTCTTCGGTAAGTTGAATTGATGAAAAAAATTTAATGAAGTTTCTGGATTGGGCTGATGCCAACTCACTGTTTCTAAAGGTTTACTCTCGTAAATATTTTCCCAATGGGATTTTCGATTGAAATGTTCCATATTTATTTTAAAATTAGCAACAACCTCCACCTGGCGTGCAAGTATTGGTTTGATTTACCTGCAATCCTATTAAATTTTTCTTTTGTTTTTTTGATGGAATACCACAAGCATCTTCTGCCAAACAAGCTGTGGTTTTGTTTTTCAAGACAAAAGTTTTTCCATTAAATTCTAAATCATATTTTCCAATGGTGTCACTTTGATATTCCACTTCAATTTCTACATCTTCAATACCTAACTTTTCTTCCGAAAGCTTAATGATGTTTAAAAGTTTAGTGGGTTTTAATCGATGTTCAAAATCATTAGCATTCCATAATTGAAAATTGACAACTTTTTCGTTCCGAATTACACCACCGCAGTCAATAAAATTTTTAGTTATTTGCCCCACTTCCGTAACGTGAAAATGTTCGGGTACAAAAGTTCCATTTTCTAATTGGAATTCAACATTATCCAATGTCGGAAGGATTTCTTTGATCTCTGATAATTTCATATTGTGGATATTATAGTTAATTATATATTGCAATGTAGCGATAAACAAAGGCTTTAAAAAAAATGCCTTAACAGCATTTTTCTATAGTTATATCATCTACAAAGAAAGTATTGAGTTCCTTTTTAACTTGTTGCCAAACTATCTCATTAATACAATAGCAAACACTTGTTCCCTCAATATTACCTTTAATGATGCCAATGCTCTTTAATTCTTTCAAATGCTGTGAAATGGTGGCCTGTGCCAATCCTAATTCTTCAACTAAATCATTACAGATACAGGCATTCTGCTTGATGATATATTGTAAAATGGCTATTCGTGCAGGATGCGCCAGTGCTTTCAAAGTAATGGCTAAATGATTCTGCTCTTCTGTAAATATTTCAGTCTTCGTGACACCCATTTGTTATTTTATTTATATCGCAATATTACGATAATATATTAAAAACAGCAATAGCTGTATAAAAATATTGTTTAAATGCATTGATAAGACAAGAAGGTCTCTCTGTAGAGATAGTTTGGTAACTCGTCTTATTGAAAAATAGGGTTACATTATTTCTTTATTATTGATAATAAACCTTAATTATCTTATCATTTTTCAGTACAAACTGAATCTGTTCATATTTTTGAAATGGTCTATCTTCTGAGTTTGATGATTTGGGGAAATACTTAACACCAATAGTTACGTTTGGTAAGTTGAAATTCCAGGATGATCGAATTTTAAAATCCTTGCCACACAATTGTTGTTCGGATGATTTCAAATATTCTCTGAATTTCGAAAGACCTTCGGTTTCAAATATAGTTTTCCAGTTTTTGCGTTCTTCAAAAGTGATATTCTCGTCAAGATTTTTCAGGATACTACTTTCGTCGGAACTGTTGCAAGCCTTTATAAAATCCCTGATGATTTTTCGCGTTATCTTTTGAATTTCTCTGATTTTTTTCTTTTCATTTTCAAGGTAAAAAGCAAAATCATCATCTACCAACTTACGCATCTTATCGCATCCAAAATGAAATGCCTCTATCTTAGATTTATAAAGTCGATCTTTGAAAAAATCAGTATCATCATTCACATTATTTTTAAACTTGAAATTTGTAACCTTATTTCCTTCCTGCCTTTCTCAAGGTCAGTGGTAAATTCATACTCTGGAAAACTGTTTAATATTAAAGTATCCAACTCCCATTCCTCATAATCACTTGTAGTTTTTATTTGAAAACCTTCTTCAAATTCCAAGACATAAACAGGAAATCTAAAATTATTCTCGATAATTTTTTGTTGTATTAAATCAATATCTGTTTTTCGATTGACTATTATGCTGATTTCGGTTTCTATCATTGATATATTGGTATTATTTAGGAGTTCCAAATTTAATCAATTTAGACTGCTCTCCAGATATAACCTGCGGCGTTCTTTTGCTTCTTTTCTTTGGTCGCCAATGTGGTAAGAAAAGAAGTCCCCTAAAAACAACAAAAGGGATAATGAATATCCCTCAAATAATATCGCAACCTGTTTGGTAAAATGTACCGGAATGAATGGTGGGTAGGCATCCCATTTTGCCAAAGAGGTTGCTCCGTTTATGCAAAAAGACTGTCCCGACCATCGGGAGGGAGTGTCTTTTTGCCGCCCGATTTTCCAATCAGGCGACTTTTATAGGATGGGTGCGGAAATCTTTCAGGTTGTGAAAAAATCCCCTATATAGTGTTAATCCATTTCTAAACATACCCCATAACAGTGAGCAACCCATCTGCACCAATGAGGAATTGATAAACAAGTCCTGCTTTTCCAACGCTTCGGCAAGGGAACAGCTCGGTGTATCGTCTTTCAGTTCGGACTGTTTAAGCAGTTCGCCAAATTCATCCGTAACCATTGGCAGGCTTGCCACCGTTTCATATTTCTCTTAATTGGGTTGCTTTATCTCTCCGATAGTAGATAGTAAAACTTGCCCTGTATGTTGACTGTTGCCGAAGTCCAACCAATAGCGTGGGCGGTTGGAATAGGCTCTTCCGTTGCTCAATTCACTTAATATATCCGCAATTTCAAATCTTGCTTTTACGCTATCTACACAGGAAATATAAATACTTGCTCCGACGTTATCGGGAAATTTGCCGTTATTGTCTTTTTCAAATTTCCTTGCCTCTGCTTTCCAGTTCGTACCTGAGAAGCGATTTATACGGTTAATGATAGCAACGGATTTGTACAAACCGACCTCACTTTCTGCAAAACGCTGTCTTCCTAAATTGGCTTGGGTAATTACATCATCATCCCAAAGACGAATAAACATGGATTCATTGCAGCTATGAGCATAAAACTTCCTGGATAATCTACTGTAAATTTAGAACGCGAGATTGTTATATTTCTGGATTCTAAAGGTTGACGCATCACTTCCAAAACTGTTCTTTTGAATTCGGGTAATTCATCTAAAAAAAGGATTCCATTATGTGCTAGAGATATTTCTCCCGGCTGTGGGTGAGTTCCGCCGCCGACTAGAGCAACGTCCGAAATGGTATGGTGCGGGTTGCGGAAAGGGCGTGTAGTCATTAGAGATTCTGCAGTAGGTAAGGTGCCGGCGACAGAATGAATTTTAGTCGTCTCTAATGATTCATCAATGGTCAACGGTGGAAGAATAGTCGGCAACCTTTTAGCTAGCATTGTCTTACCTGCGCCTGGAGGGCCGATTAGAATCACATTGTGACCGCCTGCTGCCGCAATTTCTAATGATCTTTTGATATTTTCTTGCCCTTTTACATCTGCAAAGTCTACCTCATAACTATTAATATTCTTTTCGAATTCCTCATTAATATTGACATAGGTTGGTGCAATAGTAATTTTCTTCTCAAAGAAATCAACTACATCATGTAGATTATCAATTCCATAAATATTTAAATCCGAAAACTATTGCTGCTTCTTTGGCATTTACCGATGGAAGTATAATTCCACTAAACCCATCTTTTTTCGCTTGAACAGCAATAGGCAAAGCTCCTTTGATGGGTTGAATGGCTCCGTCTAATGAAAGTTCGCCTAGAATGATGTACTTTTTCTATTTCTTCTGAATTGATCTGGTTGGAAGCGGCTAAAATACCGATTGCGATAGACAAATCGTAGGATGAGCCTTCTTTACGAATATCAGCAGGAGCGAGATTAACTACGATTTTTTGTCGTGGCATACGATAACCAATGGACATAATGGCACTTTCGATTCTTTGCAAACTTTCTTTTACGGCATTGTCTGGCAGACCAACAATGTAATATTTTGTACCTGTAGAAACATTTACTTCTACTGTAATCGTTGTTGCTTCAATACCATATACGGCGCTACCAAATGTCTTTACGAGCATAGTGTGATTAAGTGGTTGTTTAAATTTAAAGAAAATTATTTGCATTAAAATGATATTTGAAAATGGTTTTGGTCTTGTTTTTGATGATTTGTAATAAAAACCTTATTTTGACAATGCGCAGAAAAAATATTTTTATTTTTAAACGTTTTGAGAGTTTTAGTGTTTATATAGTAAGTGATTTATTTTAAAAAATTAATATAACGGATAATGAAAGACAGCGGAAAAGTAGTTACAGCATTATTAGCTGGTTTAGCGGCGGGTGCAGTTTTAGGATTATTGTTTGCACCAGAGAAAGGTTCGGAGACTCGCGATAAAATTAATGATTCTTTGGCTGATTTAGCAGATGCGATCAAAGAGCGTGCAGAGCAACAAATCGATCAATTAAATGATTTAAAAGAAAAAGTATTAGCTTCTGTAAAATCTAAAGCAGCAAAGGCAGAAGAAATTATTGACGATGAAATCGTAGAACACGCGTAACTAGCAATTCTGTAATTAATAATCATAAAAGCGAGAAATGTTGCTACAATTCTCGCTTATAATAAATTAATGGATGGAAGAACAAAAATTTTCCTTTTCGGGTAGTTTTCAAAAGTCAAAAGAATACCTAGATACACAACTGGAAATATTAAAGCTAAAAGCTATTTCCAAATCATCGCGTATTATCGGAGCGATTGTGCTGGATATATCGAAGCTGGGACTTGTCTTGGCAATTATTTTCTTTTGGTCGTTAGCATTAGGATTTTGGTTGGGAGAGTTATTGGGAAGCTATTCGCTTGGTTTTTTAGCTACAGGAGGAATCTTTTTAATCCTTCTATTGATTGTTCGTGCTGTGGAACCAAAGCTAGAAGCTAAATTTATGGATTTGACCATTAAAAAGTTTCTTGGAAAGTGGAATGAAGAAGAAGATTTCATCGCAGAAATGGAACGCGAAGAAGCACAGCGCAAGGAAGAATACAAAGCTCCCGAGGGATCTAGTACTACTGTAAAGGATATTTTTGAAAAGGAAGTAGATCATGAAAGTAAATATTAATAATGCTGAAGAGCTCAAAAGCGAGCTAGTCCGTCTTAGTAGATTGCGAAGAGAGCAAGAGCTTTACTTAGGTGATCAATATAAAATTCTCAAAAATAAAGTTCAAACCCCTTCGCGCATAGTTGGAGCAGTAGCTTCAAACCTTCCAGGAGTAAGTCTTGTCAAAGGATTATTTTCTTCTTTGGGAAAAGATAAAAGTCATGCAGATATTTCGGATGGAAAATCTGATTGGTTAACCAAAGTTACGAAGCTTGCACTTCCATTAGTATTAAATAGGACTTTGTTAAAAAATAGTGGCTGGCTTAAAAAGTCATTGGTTTTATTGGCATCTGAAGGCGCTGTCGGGCAAATTAACAAGGATAAAGTGAATTCTTTTGTTGGTAAGATTGCGGATTATATCCGTCCTAAAAAATCAAAGAAGAAGCATAAAAATATAAAACCCATTGAAGAACAAGACACAGTCAACTTTGGTATTCCTCCCGACAGTGAAACGTATTAGATCTTGCATTTTAAAATATTGAATCCCTTTAACAAAGGGATTTTTTAATTTATATGCTTTTCAATAGATACTTCTTATTTTTTACTGCTAAATAGTTGAATAACTGAGAACATAAGGTTATTTTTGGAGCATATTAAATATTATGGGTAAGGATAAATTAAGAAAGTTTGCAGAAGTTTCAACATTTGAAAATGTAGTGCAGCTGGATGCAGGGGTTGAATATAAAGGACAATGGGCTTCCAAATTCTTTGGTAATAATAAACCAGTTATTTTGGAGTTGGCCTGCGGAAAAGGTGAGTATACAGTCAATCTTGCGAAAATGTTTCCCGAGTATAATTTTCTTGGAATCGACTATAAAGGTAATCGTATTTGGCGTGGTGCTAAAACTGCATTAGAAGAAGGAATTAAAAATGTTGGATTTCTGCGTATTCAAATTGAAACTATTTTATCGCATTTTGCGGAAAATGAGGTTTCAGAAATTTGGATTACTTTCCCAGATCCACAACCCCAAGATAGCCGTGAAAAAAAGCGTTTAACGAACTCGAACTTTCTAGAACGTTATAAATTTATTTTGAAAGAAGACGGTATTATGCACTTGAAAACCGATAACGATGGGTTTTATGCTTACACTTTAGAGCAGATTAAAGCTTTAGGTTTTACAAAATTTAAAGAAACCACAGATTTATACAAGTCGGATTTGGTAGACGATGTATTGTCGATTAAAACGTATTACGAACGCAAGTATTTGGCTGTAGATAAGAATATTAATTATGTCCAATGGACATTTAAGAAATAACAATATAAAAAGTCTTTTTACATTTTAAAGTATTCTACAGAATGTGCTAATAGAGCCTCGTGCAATAATGAATTATCATCATCTGAGGCAAATAATTTATTACGCCAATAGCGTTTTGGAGATTTTCTGTGGAAATGAATAACGTACAAATTGCCTCCTGAGCGCGTAAGGCTTTTAATGTGGTTTATATCCTTAATAAGATAATTGTCAGTTCGATTTCTAAATCGAATTATCAGCTCTCCATTATTTAATTCCCAATTGGACTTGTTTTTACTCCATTTGACTGATAAAAATAGAATTAGAGGAATAGTAAAAAGTATAATCACAACTTTCGCAATTTCTGATGCTGGAATTTGTGAGGAAATAATACCACCAAAAACTAACAGCGAAAAAAAACTAAGCATATATTTACCCCTGTGTAGAGTGTTTATCTCAAAAGATTGTTTCATCAATCAAAACTACAAAAATTATTCTGGTAAAATTGGAGCCTTACCCTAGCAAACTAGCCCCAAATCTAATGAATTCAAGCCTGTTGAAAAAAATCGTCTTGATACAGCATGTCTGACGTTTTTGTCTCTTCACAGTCAAATTTTGGCACACTTTCAAGCTTCTGAAAGACTTTAAGTTTATAACTATCCTATACATCATTATACATCATGTCTTAAAGTCAACACCTGCTTTAATAACTTATAGACTGCGGCGAAAAGTGCTAGTATTGAAGGTTTTTCCGCTGCTCTTTAACGGCCTTTAAAACTCTTTGCAGGGATCATTATAACGTATCGCAAACCAATATCCAAGGAAAAGCAAAGAACGTAGATCTGAGTCCCCATTTCCATTAATATTAGTTCTGATCTTTGTTGATGTGCCTGATTGTTTATACTACTAACCTGAATTCGATTATTAATTCTATTTAAAATTGCAATCATGGTGGTAAATGTTTATATTTAAGTATCTGAAATTCAAATATTTAACAATATACCAGACCATGATTACATACGATAAAGTTACCGATATTTTCTGCATAGTTGATGAGT
>NZ_VIQM01000066.1 GCF_008520265.1 Sphingobacterium cavernae | reverse complement strand
GACACGCGTTCCTTTTGCTACTAAATTCCAATCCCTATAAACTACCTTACCAGTATCTTGATTGAGCCATCTTCGACGTTTAACATGTAAATAAACTTGCTGACCACGAATAGGAAAATCTTGTAAAGTAACGGGATCAAAAAAACCTTTGGATAATAAGCTATTGGTTTTGAATTCTTCAGGAATAACATTCATCTCCTCTAAAAATATATCCAAGCGACATTCGCCTTTTGAATAATGGGTCATTTCAAAATAATCGGAAACCCCTTCTGGAATAATGAGAGGCATTAAAGCTTTAAATGAATCGTGCATCTGAATAATATAACTAGGCAAATATCCGATTATTTTTCATCTACTCCACAACTTTTGTACATGATCCGGCTTCTGTCACAAAGACAATCCTAGTGCGTATGTAGGTCAGATCACTTACCCATTTTTGAGACACATCTGTAGCTGTAAAATCGCGATTCAAAAGATTCGGCGCTATTTGATAACTGTGACTGGAATCTGTTGTGACTTTGAATTTTTTACGTGTTTTACTTTTGATATTCAATCTCTTCATTATTCTAGCTATGTAAGAACGTGATACATTATGATTTTTCTCCTTCAGCTTTTTAGCTATACGAGGACTTCCATAAATTTATTCCTTTTTTCAAATTCATCTTGAATCAACTGGATCAATTTTTTGCTTTTCGCTTCACGGAGACTGCTCTTTTTAGTCAACCACTTGTAAAAACCACTGCTACGGCACGACCGGCACGTCCGTTCCACCGCTCGGGTTCGACAGTTCTCCCCGTGGACATCTCGGCACGCTTTCCGTCGACCGTGAAACGCGTGTAGATGGCGATGGGGACACCTTTGTAGGCTTTTTGCTTGCGCAGGTAAAAAAGCAGGTTGTAATTACCTCTCATGATAACAAGTGTTAAAAAGTTAAACAAAAGTAAGGAAGTATACACCTGACGTCAAGATGTTCAGTTGTTGAACACATTGTTTATCAAAAGGTTATATACAATTCGGCGCGTAGTGCTTTCGCCTAGAGGTACGCACCGAATTACGCTCATTTTTATCTCGAATTGGTGCATATTTTGGTGTTATGACCGCAACAAAAAACCCTGCAAATGTTTGATTTGCAGGGTTTTAGCATCTTTTGATATCTTAAAAAGTAGCCCGTAGGGGAATCGAACCCCTGTTTCCAGAATGAAAATCTGGCGTCCTAACCCCTAGACGAACGGGCCATCATTTCTGAAGTGCTGCAAATATAGAGGTTTATTATTTCAACTACAAATTTTTTGTAAAAAATAAGTGGATTGTTTTTTTTTTTTTTACTTGTTTAATTTATTGTAGCTTGGATTTTCAATCATCCAATCTTTGATTTCCAACGGAGTTTTAAGCCGTTCTATTTCCTGATTTTCTTTATTCAACAATGAAGTCAGATCGGCAAATTTTGCTGAAGTTGTTATGACTTCTTCTATTGAAAAACGATCAATAATGAAATTTGTAAAGTTCTTAATCCCCAGTTTCAAATGTTTGAAATCATCTGACTTGGTATCTCTTTCTGTCAATGTATAGCGTATCCGTCCTACGAAGTACGTGTTGATTATTGAATAATATTTTTATAGTTCTGGGGGTATAGCTCCTTAATGTTTTTATAGTTTATGGTCATTATGTTCTGGAGAGTATATTTCAGCCATTGAAATGGGTTGACATCATGTTTCTTACATATGGCAAAAAATGAATAAATCATAGCTGTTCGTTGTGCCGCTTCATGGCTTCCCGCAAAGAGATAATTTTTTCTTCCCATGGGTACACATCTCAATTCATTTTCGCAAAGATTATTATCAATTTGTAGATTTCCATCGTATAAATAAGCTGACAAAGCATCCCACCTAGAATAGGTATATGCCATCGCTTTACCGATTGAACTTTTAGGTAGTGTGTTTTTTATTTCCTCGAATATCCATTTTCCCATCTTATTTATTAGTGGGAGAGCCTCTTGAAGTCGCAGTTTTTTAATTTGATCAGCCGCTAACTGTTCTTCTCTAGCTGTGCGTTCGATAGCATATAACTTTTGGATTATTAGTAAGGCTTTTTCTGCTCTAGGCTTATCATTATCCAACGATCTTTCATAGTAGCGCCTAGCATGGGCCCAACATGCCAGGTGTTTTACTTCATTCTTTTTGGCAAACTTTTCGTACACCTGATATCCATCCGATTGAAGATATCCCTTAAAATTTCCTAACATCGGCATAGCGGCAATGCCCCCGCGACTAGGATTGTAATCAAATAAGACGGTTTTATCCAATGGGTCATGATATACCCAATAGTAACCGGTATGTGTAGCACCCTTTTTCTCGCTATCTAATACTTTTATAACTGTCTCATCCACCTGAAGGTAATCCTTTGTTTTGGTGTCAAATACCAACTGCTCATATAGTGGTTCCAGTTTTTGCAGCGCTTGTTTGGTCCAACCTTCGATTGTTGAAGAAGGGATCTGTATGTTTTCCCTTGCAAAGCGTTTTTTTTGACGATAGAGCGGTAGTCGAGTAGATAAGGGGAATTTCACCCCAAATCTCTCACAAAACCGTACGTGAAGCTCTCACTTCATACGGCTTTTCTTATTCAGTCGTCTCAAATTGTTTTCAGCGGCCGTATACCAAATCGCCAGTGCGCAAACAGATTGGGATTGGCTTTTGCAAACCTGCCCAACCATTGTCTTGCTCTAGCTTTTCGACCACGAAAACCTTTGTATTTCTTTGTCACCCAGAGAACCAGACGCATATTAAAGCGCTCAAGTAAGCCGAACCAACGACGACCTCGACAGAAGCTGCATCAGATGCTGTAGTGATCGAAAGTGATGACCAAATGAAGTTTAATAAAAGCGAAATTAAAGTAAAAGCTGGTGAAAATGTGACCATTACATTGAAGTGTGTTGGCAAAACGGCCAAAGAAGTAATGGGGCATAATTTAGTGATATTAAAACCTGGAACCGATATTCCAGCTTTTGGTGTAGAAGCTAATAAAGCAAAAGATACAGATTACATTCCTGCATCATTAGCATCTTCGGTTATTGGCTACAGCAAAGTTATAGGTGGGGGAGAGCAAGATTCATTTGAGGTTACCTTAGAAGCAGGTAAATATGATTTTGTTTGCTCATTTCCAGGACACTTAGCTATTATGAAAGGTGTAATTATTGCAGAATAATTGATGTTGTTTTTGAGGATTGGTGCGGCAGCTTTGGGAGTTGTCGCATCTTTTTTGTCTATAAGTAAAGCTGTTGTAATAAATTGACACTGCCAAACGTGCAATTAAGTATCTTTGCAAAAAATAAAGAAGTGATGAACCTACGAAAAAAAGTTGTCTCTGGGAGTTATTTACGCTTACTGGTAGTATCTATATGTGTTAGTCTGTGTTGCTGTTTATTGAGTTTTTCGCTTAAACATCTTACTGAGCAAGCCGAAGAATTCATCTTCCAATATGTGGATTCTTTTAATTCAATCTTGTTGATTGTATTACCTAGTTTTGGCATCACGATTATCTATTTTTTACGTAAATTTCTGTTTAAGAATAGGAAGAACAAAGGGATTGCAGAAATTTACAATACATTGGATAAGCGAAAAGATCACTTACCGTTTTTTAAGATTCCTTCACATTTTATCAATGGCTTTTTGACGGTCATATTTGGTGGATCTACAGGTGTTGAAGTTTCAACGGTTGTCGCAACTGCTACTATCGGTAATGAATCGTATAAAAGGGGATTTTCTGCTTTAAAATATAAGCGCGAATTGATTTGTGCAGGAGTCGCGGCTGGTGTAGCAGTTTTATTTGCAAGTCCAGTAGCAGGCCTTTTGTTTGCCATAGAAGTTATTGCCCGAAAGGTTCAAAAAACGATTTTGATTAGCTGTATTGCTTCAGCATTGTTTGCTGGGGTTTTTATCTATTTTTTTGATAGAAAACCATTCTTTGACGCTCCGGTTCAAGGCTGGCAATGGAAAGCCACACCATTCTTTTTGGTTTTGAGTTTGTTTGCTGGAGCTCTTTCTGTTTATTTTACCAGTGTTGTGATCAATATTAAAAAGCTCTTTGAGAAGATTTCCAATAATTTTATCCGAGTAAATCTTGGTGCTATTACTGTAGGATTAATGATTTTCTTTTTACCGATATTGTATGGTGATAGTTACCATGGTTTACACAATGTATTAGATCAGATACTACAACAAAAAGAGTATTCTCTCTTAACTTTGGGACTGTTTGTAATCTTGAAACCAATAGCTTCTTCACTTACTTTGGGTGCAGGTGGAGATGGAGGTGTATTTGCACCTAGTATAGTTGCAGGAGCATTTTTAGGCTTGCTGGTTGCGTATAGTGCAAACTTGTTGTTTGGTACGAATTTGCTGTTGTTCAATTTTATGATAATAGGAGCTGCTTGTACATTGGCAGGATCTATTTTTGCACCGATGACAGCCATATTCTTGGCGTGTAGTTTGGCACCTAATGGCTATGTGTTGATCGTTCCTTTAGCATTATGTTGTTTTATAACCAAATATTTTGCTCAATGGTTGTTACCTTATAATGTTTATACTTATGAATCGTATAAAGAATCCGATTTAGCTCGGGCTGAAAGTTGATTTTCAAGAATGTTTTTGGTATGTTCATTGAGCCTTTTTACTTTTTCGTGAAAATCGCCTTGTATAGAATCTCGTAGTTGTCCCATTAGTGCTAGTGTTTCGTCAATCTCTTCAGGAATTAGCTGATCCAAAAATTCTTTTAAACGTTTTGCTATTGTAGGCGATTTTCCATTGGTAGAAATACCTATTTTGAGATTTCCTTTTTGCACAACACTGCCAAGGTAGAAATCACATAAAGAAGGTTTGTCGGCTACATTCAATAGAATATGTTTTGTTCTACATAGATATTGTATGTGGGCATTTAGCCATCTATTGTTACTGGCAACCAATACTAAATCTATTTTATCTAAGTCTCTTTCATTAAACGAGCGTTTTGAAAGATGTGTACGATTATGTTTGTTTACAAGTATCTCGACTTCGAGGCATACTTTTTCGGCTACGATGTGAACATTCGCTTCGGGCGAATTTTTTAGTATAGCCTGAAGTTTTTCTAAGCCGATTGACCCAGCTCCGACTAATAGCACTTGTATTTTATCCAGTTTGACGTATATCGGAAATAAGGTGTTCATAGACTTGTGTTTTCAGACCACGATTCTATTATCTTGTAATATGCTGCTGTAGATGTTGTTTTGCAAGTTTACAACGTGTCCAATAACAATAATAGCAGGGTGTGCCATTTCATGTTGCTGACTTGTTTTTTGTAAATCTTTAACCGAGCAAGTCACTATTTTTTGATTGGGACGAGTTGCGTGTTGTATTATAGCTGCAGGAGTGTCACCTTTGCCATGTAATACATATGTACGCGCTATCTCCGTTAGTTTTCGCATACCCATATAGATAATGACCGTTGAGTTACTTTGTGCCGCAAGCGTGAGGTCTGCCGCCATTTCTCCGTTACTTTTCATTCCAGTCAAAGCCCATACACCTTCACTTATGCCACGATGTGTCAAGGGAATATCATTTACGCCTGTACCTTGCATGCTGCTGATTCCGGGTATGTATTCTACTGCGATCCCTAGGGTCTTTGCATACAACCATTCTTCAAAACCTCGTCCGAAAATATAAGGATCACCTCCTTTTAATCTGACCACATTAGAAAATCGGTTGCAATAATAACTTATTAGTGTATTAATATCGTCTTGTGGAACATATTCACCATAAGGATGCTTACCTACATAGACTTTTTTACAATCTTCTGGACATAAATCGAGTATTTCTTGACTAACAAGGTTGTCAAATAATACAATTTCTGATTTTTTTAACACATTGTAGGCTTTTATTGTTAAAAAATCTGGATTTCCAGGTCCTGATCCAATAATAAATAATGTTTTTTTGATTTCTGTAATCATTTTCACAACTTTTTCATAACTTTTTTATCAAATTTATGATTTATTTATGATATAAATCATAAAATATTTGAATTTATATGGATTTTTTATCTAAATTAGCTGATGTAAGTTGTATTTTATTATAAAAATTGAATTTATGGGAGATAAAATAATAGTTGTGATCGGTAATGGGATGGTCGGTCATAAGTTTTGTGAGAAATTGCTAGCAAAAACAGATGTATTTAAGTTGATTGTGTTTGGTGAAGAGTCGATTCGTGCTTATGATCGCGTTCATTTGACAGATTATTTTAAAAAATCTGGAGTTAACGATCTTTATTTGTCAGATTTGACCTGGTATCATGAAAATAATATAGATCTGCACCTGAATGATCCCATAATTGCTATAGATACAGCACAGAAATCTGTTCAATCAAAACATGGCATACGAGTTTCATATGATTTCATTGTTTTTGCCACAGGATCTGCTGCATTTGTTCCTCCGATACCAGGTATAGATAAAGAGGGCGTGTTCTTGTATAGGACTATTGAAGATCTAGATCGCATTAAAGAATATGCCGTACATGCACGCAAAGGAGCGGTGATTGGCGGAGGTCTTTTGGGATTGGAAGCTGCCAAAGCACTGGTCGATCTACAGATTAAAGAAACTGCTGTAGTTGAATTCGCAGCACGACTCATGCCAAGACAGATTGATGATGCCGCAAGTGCAACATTGCAAAATAAACTACATTCATTAGGACTTAATTGTCTACTACATAAATCGACTACCCAAATATTGGGAGATACCAAGGTTGCGGGTTTAGCATTTTCTGACGAAACATCTGTAGAGGCAGATATATTAATCATTTCTGCAGGAATCAAGCCTCGTGATGAACTAGCCAAAGTGGTCGGTCTGGCTACTGGACATCGTGGAGGTATCGTGGTAGACGAAAATATGCGTACTTCCGACCCTAGTATATTTGCTGTTGGTGAGTGTGCATTATATAATGAGATGATCTATGGTCTCGTAGCACCAGGTTACGAAATGGCAGAAATTGCAGCATCCACAATTTTAGGCGAACAGAAATCTTTTTGCGGTTTTGATATGAGTACTAAACTCAAATTGATGGGTGTCGATGTAGCTAGCTTTGGAGACCCTTTTATTTGCGAACCAGATGCACGAACTATCCATATTGAAGACAAGAACAAAGGAATCTACAAAAGACTCAACATTAGCTCGGATGGCAAAAGATTATTGGGAGGCATCTTGGTAGGTGAAGCGAGCAGTTACAATATGCTTTTGCAGACGGTTAATAACAATATGCCGATTCCGGAGCATCCAGAATTATTACTTTTTCATGAAAAGGCAAGTAGTCAACCTGTCGGATCGGGACTAGATACCCTGCCAGACAATGCATTAATATGCAGTTGTGAAGGGGTGACCAAAGCTCAGATTTGTGATGCTGTAATCCAACAAGGTTGTGAAAATGCAGATGGGGTAAAGAAATGTACAAAAGCAGGCTCTGGTTGTGGAGGGTGTATTCCGATGGTAAAAGACCTCGTAACCTACACCATGAAGCAGCAAGGGAAATATATTCGCAATACTATCTGTGAACATTTTGACTATAGCAGGCAAGAGTTGTTTGATCTGATGAAGATACATGAACTGCATACTTACGACGAGGTTTTGGACAACTTGGGCAAGGGGCATGGATGCGAGGTATGTAAACCGTTAGTTTCTTCGCTACTTGCAAGTCTTTGGAATGAAATGATCTTGGGCAAAGGAAATGATGTTGCGCAGGATAGTAATGACCGTTTTTTGGCCAATATCCAACGTGGCGGAACGTACTCTGTTGTTCCTCGTATCCCAGGCGGGGAAATCCGTCCAGAGAAGCTCATCGTTATTGGAGAAGTAGCGAAGAAATACAATTTATATACTAAAATAACGGGAGGTCAACGTATCGATATGTTTGGTGCGCATGTAAATGATCTTCCTTCTATTTGGGAAGAACTTATTGCAGCTGGATTTGAAAGTGGACATGCTTATGGAAAAGCCCTACGTACTGTCAAAAGTTGCGTAGGAAGCACATGGTGCCGTTTTGGATTGCATGACAGTGTTTCTTTTGCGATCAAGATTGAAGAGCGGTATCGTGGAGTTCGTGCACCGCACAAATTTAAGTCGGCAGTCAGCGGTTGTATTCGAGAATGCGCCGAAGCTCAAAGTAAGGATTTCGGTATTATCGCTACTGAAAAAGGTTGGAATCTTTATGTATGTGGCAATGGAGGCAGTAAACCTCAACATGCTTTGCTTTTAGCAAGTGATATTGATAGCAATACTTGTATTCAGTACTTAGACCGGTTTTTGATGTTTTACATCCGTACGGCAGACCCACTGACACGTACTGCGACATGGTTAAACAAGATGGATGGAGGTATTGATTACCTACGCAATGTTGTTGTTAATGATAGTCTTGGCATGGCAGAATCATGGGAAAAAGAGATGCAGGCCTTAGTCGACGCCTATCAATGTGAGTGGAAGGTCGCGGTCAATAATCCGGATATACGCAAGCGCTTTGTTCATTTTGTGAATGCACCTTCCGAGAAAGATGAAACCGTAAAATTCGAAGAAATGCGCGGGCAAAAGAAAGCGGCCGACTGGAATGCCCCAATAACATATTAATCAAATAATACGAAACTTTAATACAAGATCATTATGGAAACCTTATCAATCACTTCATGGAAATTAGCTTGTCGCGTAGAAGACACCATTGAAAACGGAGGGGTCTGTTTAAAACTAGAGGATCAGCAAGTTGCCTTGTTCTATTTCAAACGTCGTAATGAGTGGTACGCTACGCAGAACGAATGCCCCCATAAAAGACAAATGATCCTTAGTCGCGGTATGATCGGATCATTAGGCGATAAACCGAAGATCGCCTGTCCTTTCCATAAGAAAACATTCGCACTGGATACCGGCGAATGTCTCTCTGGCGATGAATGCGCCATCAAGACCTATCCGGTAAAAGTGGAAGACGGGTTCGTATATATTGCATTACAGAACTAATATATGATCACGGTAATCCATCGCAACATGAAGACAAATCGGAGCTTTTTTACGGTAGCATTTATAATGCTGACAGCAACTGTACATGCGCAAGATAAAAAAATCAGTGCACAAGCTTTTGATGGTATTATTGTAGGCGGATACGTGGACAACGGCGCCTATATCAATTGTACCGGACCTGCTGTAAAGTACACGACACAGAAATGGAATCTTATGCTAGGTTTTTTACCTTCTGTCAAAATTAAGGAAGACAAATCCGTCGTGAAGAATTCGACGTTTACGCCCACATTAGGTGTTGGCGCCACCCTAACGATTTTTAAGCATCTGGCATTACAAGTTCCCGCATTTTATCTCCCCAAAACACCTTCCATAAATGGCAAATGGACTTTAGGGGTTGGCTTGGGTTATAAACTATAATAAGAAAAGAGAAATGGATAACAGATTTTTCAGCGATCATCTTCAGCTGTCATTTATTGGCAAAAAAGGTATTGACAAATTAAAAGGCACCCGCGTTCTGGTGGTTGGTGCAGGTGGTCTGGGCTGCCCTGTGGTTTCCGCATTGGCCTCCAGCGGTATCGGATGTATTGGCATATTTGACGGCGATAAGGTTGAGCTCAAAAATCTGGCACGCCAATACCTTTATACCCCAGCGCAGGTTGGAGAACTGAAAACTACGGCTGCTGTCGCATATTTAAGTACCCGATATCAGGACACCGTCTTTAACGAATATCCGTTTTTTGCAGACGAAACCAATATTCACACAGTATTTTCTGAATATGACATCATCATCGATGCAACAGACAATTTTCCTTCCCGATTATTGATTGGTCGCACGGGTATTCAGCTCGGTATACCGATCGTCTACGGATCTATTTTTCGTTCCGAGATGCAGATCGCTGTTTTTAACTATAAAGCACAAAGCATGGCCATAGACGATGTATTCACTCTGCAATCAGCCGCCGAAGGGATGGCTTGCGAAGTTTCCGGCACCTACATCATCGGCAGTATGGTAGCAGGTATGTTGATGGCAAATGAGGTGATCAAAGTGTTATTGGATTTGCCAGACAAACTGACGGGCAAATTGCTTTTATTCGATGTACTCTCTCTTCAGAAACGAGTCATTAATTTTTCCAGGTTGCAGTCCAGTCCGACGGAGGATACTATAGAAATGAAGACATGCGAGATATAAGCCATAAAATAAATACTTTACGCACAGCTTTGGCTCAAGCAGTGATCTATATTACCGAGTCAACAGCTGTCAAAATCCAACGAGATGAACTTCCCAAAGGAAACCTGTTTGATGTTGCTCGTGCAGCAGCGTTCTTGGGAGCAAAGGCTACCCCACAGCTGTTACCTCACTGTCACCCGGTTAATATTGACGCGATGCAGGTCGATTTTGAATATATCTATCCCAGCTCCCATCCAGTTTTTTTTACCGACCCGCAGTTGCGTACCGGGATATTGATTACGGTATCTGCCAAGTCGATAGGTCGTACCGGCATAGAGATGGAGACGCTTACTGCTGCATCCATAGCAGCACTCGAGCTTTACGATATGCTGAAACCTGTCGACAATCAATTGGAGATTGGCCATATTAGCCTAGCAAATAAAACAGGCGGTAAATCTGACCATAATCGCTTTTTAGCACCCCTTGCCACCTGCGCTATTTTGGTTTGTTCGGATGCAACATCCCGTGGTGAAAGACAGGATAATAGCGGTCTTAAAATAAAAGAAATGCTCCAGGAGACCGGTGCACAGGTACTGGACTACCAGATCGTACCGGACGAAAAAAGCCTCATCCAACAAGCCGTAAAAACTTGGGCCGAACAAGATGTGCATTTTATTTTCACGACAGGAGGAACAGGATTAGGACCGCGGGATGTGACGGTGGAAGCCATTTCGGAATTATTGGACAAGACAGCCAATGGCATAGTCGAGGCTATGCGCGGCCATGGACAGCAGCGAACACCATTGGCCATGATGAGTCGCGCCGTTGCAGGCACGATCGGCCATTCGCTTGCCATCACATTACCCGGCAGCACCAACGGTGTGAAAGAGTGCTTGGAGGCAATATTGCCAGCCCTGTTTCACGCCCGAAAAATGATGATGGGAGGAGGACATTGATATGCTGACCTATTTGGAAGCCAGAGATCAGATCCGAAGCTTGGCAACGTCGCTCCCGATAGTGCATGTGCCGCTCACGCAATGTGTAGGTCAAGTATTGGCACAGCCTATTTTTGCAGATAGAGATTATCCACCATTTAATCGTGTAGCGATGGATGGAATAGCGATACGCATCGATGACTGGAATCGCGGAACACGGGAATTCCATATTCGGGACACCATTTTTGCCGGAGCGGAAACATCGACGGCAATTGGACCTGGCGAATGCTACAAGATCATGACCGGTGCGGCCTGTCCTTCGGATGTAGATACTGTTATCCGTAAAGAAGACCTCCATTATACCGCGCACGGCACGGTACTGATCCTGTGTGAATCGGTCTCCAAGGGACAACATCTTGCAAAGCAAGGCGAGGATCTTAAAAAAGATGAATTGGCGATCCCTGCACCTCGGGTTTGCGACATTTCCCTGGTCGGGGCGCTGGCCGCTTTGGGCATCCATGATGTGCCTGTCTATGAAATGCCTAGTGTAGCAATTGTCACCACGGGCGATGAGGTAGTTGATATCGATCAGCAGCCCGCACCTTTCCAGATCCGCAACAGCAATCAGTATTCACTGCAAGCTCTTTGCGCCCAATGGCACTTGCCCATAAAGTTTTGTCAACATGTCGCGGACGATTCCGGAGCATTGTCTCTTGCCTTTCAACAAGCTATGCAGGAGCAAATTATTCTGATCAACGGTGGCGTGTCTGCTGGTGATGCCGATCATGTTCCTCAAGTTTTACAAGAATTGGGCGTAGCGATCGTGTTTCACAAAGTCGCTATCAAACCGGGAAAGCCCCTCTTGGTTGGTGTCTTGCCGGAAAATCGCATCGTGTTTGCACTGCCCGGAAATCCCTTGTCATGTTTTACCACCTTCAAACTGTTTGTTGAAGAATATCTACACGGATGTTTGGGATTTACCCGTGAACGATTCCAAAAGGTCAAACTACAGACTTCCAGAACCAAAAAATCTACTCTGGATGATTTTTTCCCTGTTTTTAGGTCGCCTGACGGCAATGGATACCGATGCAAACCCAATCGCAGATCCGGAGATATAACCGCGACAGTGGGATGTGATGGTATTGGCTGGCATATCCATGACAAGCAGGTCATCTCAGAAAATGACACTATACAAGTATTATCCCTGCACCCCTTTTTTCATACAAATTAAACTAATACTAACAATGCAACAGAACCAATCACCTCTTTCAAGCCTCAACATCTTTTCGTTCAAAGGTGTTCAGATGCGCACATTCCACATCACGTGGATCACTTTCTTTTTCTGTTTCTTTGGATGGTTTGGTGTTGCTCCGCTGATGCCTATGATCCGCGATCAGCTCCAATTGAGCAAGAGCGAGGTCGGCAATATCATCATTGCCTCCGTATCGGCAACTATTATTGCGCGCCTACTGATTGGGAAGTTGTGCGATACGCTCGGCCCACGCCTTACCTACACGATTTTGCTGGTGGTGGGAGCTATTCCGATTATGCTGATCGGCCTTAGTGAGAGCTATACTTCTTTTTTACTATTCCGTTTTTGTATCGGCATTGTTGGCGCTTCTTTCGTCATCACCCAATTTCACACATCGATGATGTTTGCGCCCAATATTGTCGGCACTGCCAATGCGGTAACCGGTGGGTGGGGAAACCTCGGAGGAGGCGTTACCAATTTGGTTATGCCCTTAATTGCAGCAGGTTTTGCCGCGATGGGTTTTGTAAGCGAAGCAGATGCTTGGAGACTCGCCATGGTTGTGCCGGGCGTCATTCTCCTGATCATGGCTTTTATTTACTACCGATACACGACAGATACCCCTGCAGGGAATTTCAGCGATTTGCAGCAAAGAGATACGTCTACCTCTCCGAAAAAAAGCAAGGGATCACTCGTGGAAGCATTGCAGGATTATCGCGTATGGGTATTAACACTCGCTTATGCAGCATGCTTCGGCATTGAGATAACGGTAGATAATGTTGCTGCGATATTTTTTATAGACCGCTTTGGTACCAGCATCATTGTAGCCGGTGCCATGGCCGGCATATTCGGTGGCATGAATATTTTCGCCCGTGCATTGGGGGGCATCGTGAGTGATAAAGTTGGTAAACGATTCGGACTAAAAGGAAAAGGTACATTACTAGGACTACTTTTGGTTTTGGAAGGTCTGGGTATCGCGTTGTTTGCTGCTTCGGGTACGTTGGTCTTTGCGGTTGTTTCCATGCTGATTTTCGCCTTGTTTCTGAAGATGGCCAATGGCTGTACCTATGGGATTGTCCCTTTTATCAATAAAGACAATATTGGTGTCGTCAGTGGTATAGTAGGTGCCGGCGGAAATATCGGTGCCATGTTGGTTGGTTTTCTATTCAAGTCCGAAAACTTAACCTATGCAGGTGCCTTTCAATATATTGGTGCGGGGGTCGTGTTCATCGGTTTGCTAGTCGCACTGACTAGATTCCAGCCAAAGCCCGCCATCAAAAACAGCATAGAGACAGGCGAGCTCGACTTTCAACAATAAACATCCATTAATTTGCCTTTTTTCAGACATGAAAGAAAAAGAAGTAACAAGTACCTGTTGTTATTGCGGTGTCGGATGCGGCGTGAAAATTCGGCTGGATAAGCACGATTCCGTGACGGTTACAGGTGATGAGGAGCATCCGGTCAACCAGGGAAAATTGTGCAGCAAGGGCATGAATCTACAATACACGGTAAACGATAAATCGGATCGTCTGCTTTATCCGCAAATGCGATATCACCGCAACATGCCGATGCAACGGGTAAGTTGGGAAGACGCATTAACCCGTACAGCAGCTGTATTCCGCACGATGATAGATAAGTATGGCCCCGATTCAGTCGCGTTTTACGCATCTGGACAGTGCCTCACGGAAGAGTATTATGTCATCAATAAACTGATAAAAGGCTTTATAGGTAGCAACAACATCGACACCAATTCACGTCTATGCATGAGCAGTGCTGTCGCCGCCTACAAAATGGCCCTCGGGGAGGACTCCGTGCCTATTTGCTACGATGATATTGAACTCTCCGACTGCTTTTTGGTGGAAGGCGCCAACCCCGCCTGGTGCCACCCCATTCTTTGGCGTCGGGTAGAAGCCCACAAAGCAAACTACCCACAGACTAAAATCATTTTGGTCGATCCTCGAAAAACAGATACAGCAGCCATTGCGGACCTGCACCTACAAATTCAACCCGGTACAGATATCGTTTTGAATTATGCTATTGGCCGGCTGCTGATTGAAAATGATGATATTGATTACCAGTTTATAGCACACCATACAGAGGGATTTGAAGATTATAAAACACGTGTATTTGAGCGTACCATAACAGAGGCAGCACATATTTGCTGTATACCCGAATATGAAATCCGTCAAGCCGCAACCTATATAGGCGAATCCAAGTCCTTATTGACCATGTGGACGATGGGACTTAACCAGAGTGTGAAAGGTGTGGATAAAAATCTGTCGCTCATTAATCTCAACTTGATCACGGGAAAAATCGGCAAGCCAGGTTCCGGACCTTTCTCGTTAACCGGTCAACCAAATGCTATGGGAGGCCGGGAAGTCGGCGGTCTGGCTAATTTATTGCCTGCACACCGTGATCTGAAAAACGAAATACACCGACAGGAAGTGGCTGATTTTTGGGGAGGAACTACGCTATCCGACACACCGGGCCTCACGGCGACCGAAATGTTTGATGCGCTAGCCGACGGAAAGCTGAAAGCTGTCTGGATATTGTGTACGAATCCGTTGACCAGCCTACCAGATACACGTAAGGTAGAACAGGCACTGCAAAAGGCAAAGTTTGTCGTGGTGCAGGAAATCAGCAACAAACCGCAGACTTTGGCCTATGCCGACGTCATCTTGCCTGCTGCCGCCTGGGCCGAAAAAGAGGGGACAATGACCAATTCCGAACGTCGGATCAGTCACTTGCACAAAATCATCGAACCTCCGGGCGAAGCGCTTCCCGACGCCGAAATTATCTGTCGATTTGCCAAGAAAATGGGATTTAAAGGCTTTGACTATCCCAATACTGAAGCTATATATAAGGAACATACGAAACTCACCGCAAAGACAAATCTACATATCGAGGGTCTGGATTACGAACAGATCGATAGCCAAAAGACCGTCCAGTGGCCGTACAATAAGAGACGAAAAGCCGGAACATCTCGTTTATTTGCCGATCATGATTTCTATACCCCGTCCAGAAAAGCAATTATCCATAGCCCGGACACGGATCTCCAAAGTGAATTACCGGATACGGCCTTTCCTTTTATTCTGACCACCGGACGCATCCGTGACCAATGGCATACCATGTCCAAGACCGGTAAAGTCAGTAAGCTGAAACAGCATATCAGCGAATCTCAGCTCGAAATTCATCGCGATGATGCCGAACGTCTCGGTATAAACGACGGGCAATTGGTCGAAATCACCTCAAGACGAGGCCATGTACGTGTCAAGGCCAGTCTCAGCACCAGCATAAAGGCCGGTTGTGTCTTTCTCCCCATGCACTGGGGAAAGCTTGGCGACACCGACTTACATCGGGCAAATAACCTCACCAACCCCTTGGTGGATCCCATTTCAAAAGAGCCAGATTTTAAATTCTGCGCCGTACAGGTGCTCCCTTATCGGAAGCCATTTGAGCGCATTGTGATCGTTGGTGCCGGTGCGGGTGCTTTTGGTTTTGTCAAAGCTTTTCGGGAAATCAATACTACCGACGAGATCACCGTGGTCAGCAATGAAAATCTGCCGTTCTATAATCGGGTCATGCTGCCCCACTATGTCAGTGGCGATCAGAAGTGGTCAGAACTCGTCAAGATGCGGGATGAGGAAGAAAAAAACACGTATAATATCAAGCACGTAAGAGGGGTTACAGTGACCCGGATCGATCGCGAAAACAAATATATTGAAGACAGTAAGGGATTGAAAATACCGTATGATACGCTCATCCTCGGTACGGGCAGCCGTCCGTCTATGCCCAGAGACATCCCCTCTTTGCCAGGCATATTCAGTATCAGAAGGCGTTCGGATGCGGACAACCTCCGCAAGTTTTTACGCAAAGATGCTTCAGTTGTCATCATCGGAGGCGGACTCCTCGGTTTGGAAATGGCGGCGAGCCTACGTAAGATGGGCGTGCACATTACCGTTGTGCAGCGTGTATCACGATTCCTGAACCGACAGCTGGATGTGTTTGGTAGCCAGCTTCTTCATGAAGAGATGATAGATCAGGGGTGTGATGTCTATTATAATGATGAAGTGCAGCTCTACTATGGACGTAGCAAAGTCAATAAGGTCGAACTAAAGAGTGGTCGACAGATCAAATGCGATGCCGTCATTGTAGCCATCGGCACCACACCCAATATCGAACTGGCAAAAGACGCAGGGCTGAATTGTCAACGCGGCGTGGTGGTCAACGACAGATTGCAAACCAGTGATCCTGCCATCTATGCGATCGGCGAGATTGCCGAGTATGATGGGGTTTTGTATGGCATTTCGGCCGCGGCCGAACAGCAAGGTGCTGTAGTGGCGCGCTATCACAATGGAGATGTAGGCAGCGTATACGAGGGATCGGTCTTCATGAACATCATCAAGATACAGGGCTTTGACCTGTGCAGCATCGGGATTGTCGACTGTCCGAATGACGAGTACGAAGAAATTGTATTTATCGACAAAGCAAAGCGCTATTATAAAAAGTGCATCATCCATCAGGATCGCTTGGTCGGCACCATACTCATTGGAGACAAGAATGAGTTTCTGGAATTTAAAGATCTGATCACCAACAAAACAGAGCTTAGCGAAAAACGCCTCCAACTGTTGCGCAGCGGCAGTGTCAAAGAACCCGTTGTCGGCAAGCTGATCTGTAGCTGTAGTCAGGTCGGAGAAGGGAACTTAACCAAGCTCATCCAGTCAGGATGCACAGACCTGAAAACACTGTGCGACACCAGTGGCGCCGGAACAGGCTGCGGCTCTTGCCGTCCACAGGTGATGGCAATTTTGGATAGTTTTTTAACCGAAAAAGAAGAAATGGAGGTCACGAATGGCTAAGCAGACACAACCGGAATGGCAACACGTAAAAATCAATCTGCCCGGAGGCTATGTATCGGTGGGTGATTTTAAGGCCATACTGGAAGCGGCGCATGCGGCAGATGTAAAAACCGTTAAAATCGGTGCACGCCAACAACTGCTTTTCTCTGCCTCCCCGGCGCAAATGGAAGATATCGAATATCAGCTCTTCAATCAAGAACTGCTGTATGAAGTGAATGAAAACCATTATCCAAATATGGTTAGTTCTTATGTGGCCGACGGGCTTTACAATCAGTCACATTGGTTGAGAGAAGGAATTTATAAGGATATTTTAGCCTCCTTTGAGCATACTCCAAAACTAAAGATCAACATCGTCGATGCGAATCAGTCGTTTGTACCTTATTATACCGGCAACCTGAATTTTGTATCCTCAGGCGTAGGCAATTATTGGCATGTATATATCCGATGGCCCAAAACAAATCAAGTAAGAAGCTGGTCATCACTCATTTACTCCATGGATATTGCCGCCATTAGTAAGGAACTGGAAAGCGCCATAATGGATAACAAAGATATAGCAGAAGACGACATTGCTACGCTATGTGCGGATCTGGAATTAAAAATTAAAACGTCGGGTGCGTTTCATTGTCAACAAATCCAAGAACCGTTAACGGAATCGGATTTCCGTCTTCCCTATTATGAAGGCTTTAACCAATATGACGATAAATATTGGCTAGGCATTTACCGACCAGACGAGTGTTACACCGTTTCCTTTTTGCTGGACGTTTGCAACGTCTGCCAGACGTCTCGGGTGGGCCAGATCTATACGACGCCCTGGCGGTCACTCATTATTAAAGACATCCGACATCAAGATCGCAAAGGATGGGATATCATTCTCGACAAACATCGTATTAATTTGCGCCACGCTTCCAACGAACTAAACTGGCAAATCGAAGATTGGTGTGAACCGGCGTTGAAATTGAAGCGTTTCATCGTCCGATATTTCGATCGTTGGAATATTCGAACTTATCGGCTATGCTTTGGCATCAAGATTGGATCAAACAGCGGCATTTGGGGTTCGATTATCATCAAACAGATCAACGATGAGAATCGTGAACCATGCTTCGATGTTTTCCACACGCAAGATTTCAAGGCCAACTCCTATGACCTAATTCTCTATAAACAACGTGTCACCGAGAAATCGTTACCCGCAACCCTAAAAACACTTTGTGATTGCTTTTACGATGCTACATTACAAAACAGCCATCCGGTGTCTGAGCATCATCCCTACGATTTACCGGAGTTTTCGCATAGCGCCCCACAGCAACCCTTATTCCGTTGTCCACATTGCCTCAGTATTTACCATCCCGCTTATGGGGATGTATTAGCGGCTATAGAACCAGGCATTGCCTTCGGCGATCTACCTACAGATTATACCTGTGGTCTATGCGGCTCTCCCAAGAAAGAATTTATAGCATTTGATCAAATCAACACCACACCTTTAAAGCACTGACATGGAACTCTATTATATAGCATTCGTCCTATTTGTTGTTGGCTTCTTGTATGCCTCTGTTGGACACGGAGGTGCCAGCGGTTACATTGCTGTCTTTTCTATTTTTTCCATTCCGGTAGCGCAATACAAGCCGCTTATTCTCATGCTTAATATGCTTGTTGCCGGTACAGGGTTCTTCCAATTTCGCCGTGCCGGGCACTTCAGGTGGTCTACCTGTTGGCCATTTTTGATCACCTCTATTCCAACAGCATTTCTAGGTGCCCGGTATGCGCTTGAAGGGAAAGTCTATTTTGTGCTACTCGGTCTTGCCCTCATATTGCCTACCATCCGGCTACTCGGTATAACCCCCAAGGAGCGCCAGAAGCGTAAAACGGTAAATATACCATTGGCATTACTCATAGGCGCCATTGTCGGCCTTTTGTCGGGTATGCTCAATATCGGCGGCGGTATCTTTTTAAGCCCGTTGCTTATCTTATTGGGCTGGGCCAATGCCAAGGAGGCTGCAGCTACCTCCGCCATTTTTATAACGTTAAATTCTTTCAGTGGCTTGCTCGGCAACACCACACCGATATACATTGATCCATCATTTGCACTATGGTTCTGTGCGGCAGCTGCCGGAGGATTTACGGGCGCCTATTTCGGGAGTGCGCGTTTTCCTATGGCAACAGTACGCACCTTGCTTAGTGTAGTGCTCCTGATCGCTTGTTGTAAACTATTATTTTTCATGTAATGCGAACATTGACAGACCCTATCGGAAGATCATTCAACGTCCTACGCGTAAGCCTATTAGATAGATGCAACTTTGCGTGCACTTATTGTGTATGTGAAGATGAACTGAACACAACAACACCGAAATCTGCGGTATTGTCCAGCGATGAACTTATCGATCTCATAGGTCGTTTGCACCATCTGCTGCATCTACAGACCATACGTTTAACAGGGGGTGAGCCACTGCTATATCCCGACCTTACCAAGTTAATAAAGGGCATTCGACAATTGGGCATCCAAGATATCCGCATGACGACAAACGGCTTTTTGCTCGCGAAAAAAGTAGTTGCTCTCCAACAAGCTGGTCTTCGGTCCATCAATGTCTCGCTGGATGCATTATCCGAAAGTTCCTTCTATAAGGTAACAAAACGGACGGGGCTACAGCAGGTCGTCGAAGGCATAATAGCCGCCAAGGAAATAGGATTGGAGGTAAAAATTAACACGGTGATTATGGCCGGTGAAAACGATCAGGAAATTTTGCCTTTACTGAATTTTGCGTTCCGACATCGCATTAAAATACGCTTCTTGGAATTGATGGGCATGGGTCACCTATTTGGCGATACCGACAGTAAGTTCTTCTCCCGGCAAGCCATACTGGACAGAATAAGTAGCGTCTATGAAATCCACGAGCAGGTAAAGAAATGCGGAGACACCGCTACATATTGGCGTACGTCCTGCGGGCATAGCTTCGGAATCATTGCCAATGAGAGCCAGCCTTTTTGTGCAGACTGCAACCGCCTGCGACTAGACTGCCAGGGGAATATTTATGGCTGTTTAAGTAGCAACACGCCTATACCGCTTCGGGCGGTTAATAGTCAGCAAGGGTTGGAGGCGGGCTTACACGCCGCATTAGGGCAAAAACAAATGCGGTTTTCCGGAAGTGAAATGAGTATGTTAACAATTGGAGGATAAATATGATTACTTTGGAATTTTTTGCGGGATTGAAGGATTACTTCCCGCCCGTTATGGAGGTCCGAGAGACTCCAGAAGACATCAATTCTTTACGACGCTACCTGATTGATCAGCAATCGTTTGCCAAAACATTACTAGAGCAATGTCGGTTTGCGATAGATGATACGTTTGTCCAGGAGGATTACCCGCTTCGTCAGGGCGATCTTGTCTTAGTCATTCCACCCAGTAGCGGAGGTTAACGATGATACATCTAAGCACGGAAAAAATCGATGTAATGGCACTTTGGGAGCAGGCGCATCATCCAGCAGCAGGGGGCGTTGTATTGTTTAGTGGTGAAGTGCGGAATAACCACCAGGGAAAAGAAGTTTCACATCTTTCATACGAGGCCGCCGAGCAGATGGCCAACAAAATGATTGCTGCATTACTGGATGAAGCAAAACAACGCTGGGAGCTACAGGTTGCCATCGCCGTCCATCGGTTAGGCAAGGTTTCGGTTATGGAAACAGCAGTGGTGGTCATTACAGCGGCTGCCCATCGCGCGGAAGCCTATGCAGCCAATCAATATATCATCGATCGCATCAAACATCATGTACCCCTATGGAAATGTGAGCATTTTGTGGATGGAGGGCGCGAATGGGGAGGACATTGCTCCTGTCATGAAGAGCCGGCAGCAGAAGCCTATACTATATAATCATGGAGAATACAGGCGATATATTGTTGGGTCTGGTGCTGTGCGGAGGCAAGAGCAGCCGCATGGGGCAGGACAAAGGTCAGCTCACAAAAGATCATTCTATCTGGGCGGAGCACATGGGTCACCTACTGAGGAGTGTCGGGTTGGCAACCTATTTCTCGATCCATCCATCGCAGTTTGAGGCATACCAACACATCTTTCCTTCCGAAATATTGATTCCGGATCAGGTCGATATAAAAGGGCCTTTGGCGGGTTTGCTGAGTGCGCACCGGCTGTTTCCCAAGGCAGATATATTCGTGCTGCCTTGTGACATGATTGATATGGAAGCGCCTCTGCTGGAGCGGCTTATAGATATTCGCCGGCAGATCGTGCAGGCGGATGTCTATCTGTACATCAGGCATGGACAGGTTGAACCCCTGTGCGCAATTTATACGGCTTCGGGACTGCACAAATTATATGCGGACTACCAAAGTGGGGGCCTGACAAACTTTTCGATGAAGCGCGCGATACAGAATCTTCGCTCGGTAAAAGTCCCTGCACCCGAAAATGCGGCAGATTTCCGAAACTACAATACGCCTGAAGATATCGTCAAATGGCAGAAGGCACCTCTTTAATCTCGCATAATAAAAATTGAGTTGGCAGATGTCTCAGCTACTACAGGATCTGGCGCAATTTTTCCCGGTCGGTTATTTTGATGCTCTTATTGGACGTCTCGATGATTTGTTCGTTTTCTAGTTCCTTCATCATCCGGTAGATAGTTTCGTACGTACTCCCTATGTATGCTGCTATATCTGTTTTAGATAGTGTAATGTTGATATAACCATCTCCTTCAATTCCCATTTTTTGTTCTAATTGCAGGATGCTCCATGCCAACCTTCCTTTTACGGAAAGCTGTACCTGGTTGCTCGTCTTTTGTTCGGAAATTTGCAATTCGTCGGCATAAAATAACAGCATCTCATACGTGAAATCTGGATTTCCTTTCAATATCGTTTTGAAAAAATCAATAGGAATAAAACAGACCTCGCTGTTTTCTAATGCGGTGGCAGATATGGGGAAAAGTGTTTGCGAAGAAGATAATCCACGATGCCCTACTATATTCCCTTTTTTTGCAAAACGAACAATACTTTCTTTATCACCCCAGTGTTTATGTACTTTGATCACGCCTTCTTGAACAAAATAAATACCCTCTGCTGGCGTTCCTTCCTGGATAAATTGATCGCCTTTCTTTAATTTAATTATTTCTCTATTGGCATTAATCAATTCCTTCCATGCAGGAATTATATGTTTACACATAAAACATGTGTTCTCACAGTCTTTCTTTTTTTTTGCCATGTTTTTAAAGTGGAAGTCTTTTTGAGAAAACTTCTACCATTTTTTACAATCTATAATACAAATATATACCATTACCCGTTGTGCATTATGATTTAGGGATAAAAAAGGAGAAATAAGTTGCTCATTACGCTGATAATCAGTAAATTGTTTTAACTACAAAACGATTTAGAATGAACAACTTAAGAGCAAATTACGAAAGA
>NZ_VIQM01000076.1:91848-149561 GCF_008520265.1 Sphingobacterium cavernae | reverse complement strand
CTTCTTATTGAATATTTTGGGAGCACTAGCTGCTTATGCTTTCTTCCCTAAAAAACCTTCTTTAAACATACAGTTTGAACAGCAAGAAAACCAATTATTCCTCGCTGCTTAAACCGAACTCACGTTAATTAAGTGCATCTAAATTTTAAAAGAAAAATCTATGTCTTCATTAGAAACTACGTATGTATTCTACAAAGTTTCATTTGGTGATTTGATGCATTTTCATTTGTAATGTCAAATTCTTTTACGAATCAAACCTTAGCGCAATTAGAGCTTTGGACGAATACAGGTCAATATGAGGAAGAAGTCTGTACCTTGCCAAAAAATCTGGACGAGAAAATGGTATGCCTTAGTTTAGAGTGTAATGGCGTGTAATTTTATGAACTGACTACTGAACAATCATCCTATATTGGAATAGCTGTTTACGGTACATTCCAACCAGAAGCTTAAAAGGTGTTAAAATTAATTTTACCTAAAAAAGAAAGGGCCTTGCTAGCAAGGCCCTTTCTTTTTTAGGTAAATCTATATAACATTAAGGATATAGTCTAATTTCAATTTGAATATTCTCTTTAGTTTGGAATTTCAATGTTTGATTAATTTCAGATGACATAGGTTGTATATTTGTATTTTCTTTTATACAATCCTTTGCAAGATTTATTTTACACAATAAATCTTGTATATAATCAGTTG
This sequence comes from Sphingobacterium cavernae, assembly GCF_008520265.1. Classification (GTDB taxonomy): domain Bacteria; phylum Bacteroidota; class Bacteroidia; order Sphingobacteriales; family Sphingobacteriaceae; genus Sphingobacterium; species Sphingobacterium cavernae. The sequence continues at coordinate 148,871 of NZ_VIQM01000076.1, read as the reverse complement.
AATTAACTTTTTTCACAGATAAAAATGTTGGTAGATTTGTTTTCTATGTTGTATTACAAATATACTATAGCGAAATATTTAATCTAATACCTAATTGTGTGTATTTTACTCTAAAACAGCTCGTTGAACCCGCTTGCTGTGTACCATTTTAGTGACCTATAATAATCGTGTACCATGTTTTCATTTTCAGCATTTGGGATATAACAAGTAAGTCCACTGTTTTTATTTATAATAAAACCGTTAAATTTTGGAGTATTCGCCTTGAATAATAAGGCAGTATTGACAGCAGTTTTTAATGAGGCAACATTTAGATTGTTATAATTTGTTTCTATAAAATCTAAGAAATCAAATGCAATTAATGGATTACTAAATCGATCAAAATCCATTCGTTGAATCTGATCTCTATTAAAATCGTTATATAAAGGAGCCTGCGAATTGAGAGTTAGTTTCGTGGCATCAGCTAAAGCTTGAAGCTTACTAGCGTCTACTACAGATACGGTCGCAGATTGAAAATTTCCACTCATTTGATTGTAATGATTAAAATACTTTTGAGAAATTGATATATACGCGTTTGTGCCTTCTTGAAATAAATTATTAACAATTTTACTGTAGGGCATACCATTAGCTACCACTTCTCCTGGAGAAGCAATAAAATATTTAGATTTATCTTTAATCTCGTACAATACTTCAACACTTGCCATAGAGCACGCATCAAACATGATGAAATCAAAGACATTACTTGGAATAGCACTGTTCAACTCCTTGATGTCCATTTCATCGCCACCATCATTACCAAATGATTTTAATTTAATTGGACCTACATTGGCTGGCACCCATCCTGTAGCATGTGACCATAATATTAGACCATAGCTTTTTGCTTCGTAAGATTGTTGTACTTCAGTTATGATTTGTCTTAATACGGTAGGATCAGAAGAATTGTGACTCGTGTATTCTTTTATTTTCTTTTTTCCTTCTTTTTTAGAAATATGATAAAGTGCAGGGTTCGCTCCAGGTAGTTTAGCGTAAACAAGCAAATTACCGTCCACATCACCAATGTTATCTTCCAGTTGCTCGATATTATCGTATGCCTCTGGTGAGAGATTATTGTTAGCTGCCATATAGATTAAAATTGTTCTAAATGCTTGTTTTTTATTTGGAGTTGGATTGTTTTCCCCACACGCGCACAACACTAAAAATGTGAAAAAATATAATAAAATAATTGGATTTTTGAGTTTCATGAATGGGTAGTAAAAGAGGTTTGTATGTAATTAATTGTTGTAAAATATTACTTTAAGACAATTTATGAATTTGTTTTTATTTGCAGAAATATAAAAACACAAAAAGGGTGGCATAATTGCCACCCTTTAAGTTTTATAATAATTAAGTATTAGATACCGCTGTTTTTAACAACTGGTACATAGATATATCCAGTACTTTCAGATGCTTTTGCATCAGTAAGTCCATCATTAAATTTATTAGTGACAGTCACTTTATAAACAATTGTGATAGTTTGTTGAATATTAGCACCATTATTTGTCCATACAGCTTGGTTGTTAGAGTATGAAGCAGAAGCGTTAACTAATGTCAATGGAGTTAAACCGTTGTGACTAGAAATTAATCCAGGGTACACACCTACTACTGCTACGTTAGTTAATGTCGCAGCTGTTTCAGTACCTCCTACATAACCTACAGCATATTGATTCAATAATGAGCTTGTTGTTACGAAATTAGGACTAACAAAATCAAAGATTTTACCTCCGTTGAAATCAAGGACTTGTACTGCTCTACGTAGATCTAATTTAGATGTATTATCAGCAGTTACTTCTTTATCGATTAATTCAAGTTTATTACCCCAGTTTGCAGTAGTTCTTGCTTTAACAACCAATGGTTGAACAGGGTTTTTAAATTTAACTGGGAATGATTCTGTTTTGTACGTAGCACCATTCAATTTAGTAGTAATAGTAACATTAACTTCGTCACCATTGATTCTGTTTCTAGCAGCTTGAATTGTTTCATCCAATTGGATTTGTGCAGTGCCTAAATTACCGTTTACAACTGTGATACCTGAGATACCTGCTAAGCTAAATTCAAAAGTAGTATTAGCAGAACCAGCGACTGGAGTTGCAGGTGTTTTAGTCCAGTAATTCCACAAGTCAGCGTCTAATTGCCAGTTGTTACCACCAATGTTAATACCATTGATAACACCGAATGATTGTGTATTATCCCAGAATGTAACTTGTTTAGTTAATGATTGGATATTATTTGCTGTTACAGTTAATGTAATTTTAACATTTACTTCTGGATTAGCTAAGTTAGAAGAAGTGTATTTACCTGTGATAACATAAGTACCTGGTAACACTTGATTACCTAATGTAATCTCGAAGTTGTTTGAGTTAGGAATTGCTGCTGCGATTGGTGTTACAGTTATAGCTGCAGCTCCTACGCCAGAATAAGTACTACCATCTTTCGTAATAGATGAAGTGCTGTAATTAGCAACAGGATAGTTAGTGTTGAACGTAGTTTGGTTCATTCCTAATCTATTGTATGCAGCATCAAATGTACTTGGCTCTTGGAACGCTACGTTTAATGGAGTTGTTGTACCGACAGCAGTCATATTGAATGATGCTGTACCGTTGATAGATACTGGAGTTACTGGAGTATTTACAAGTGCGATTTTAACAAAACGAGTTGCTAATAATGTAGTTCCATTTGGAGCATACATATCAACTTTTACAACCGGTGTTCTATTACCTACAGCCGCTGCTGTGTTGTAGAAACCTGCTGTTCTCTCTGCTACAGAAATTTTTCCATTATCCAATTTGATATCGTCAGCGTAATCATTACCTCCAGTACCATATGGCGAAACTTTGGAGAATTTTAATACATAACCACTAAGCCCATTATCATCCATAGAGATAAGTTGTGGAGTTGTAAAGTTTCTTACAAAGAATCCTTTTAATTCTTGATTTAAGTCAATAGCACCTTTATATGTGTAAGAACTCAAATTTGGTCGTTGAGAAGCAGCTAACTCGCGCTCAGCGTTTTCATAAATGTTTAATGTAAAGTTTGCTTTTGTTTTAGCATCAAGAATACCTGTCGAGACACCAGTAAAAATACCATTCGAAGCATTTTGATCTCCGATAATAGTATTAATTCTAGAATTTGCGTTTACAAAATAATTTGGAGATGCACCAATAGCTTGGAAATCTGTTTGAGGAGTTACTATTTTACCATTAACTTTTTCATGACGCTCAATAGTTACTTCGTTGATATAAACGATTTCCTCTTTTGCTAAATTGTATTCAGATACAACTCTACTTTGTTTATCTCCTGTGCTACCGTCAGCTTGATTTGCTTTTTTATTTAAAACTCTTAAAGCTAAATGTAATTTGTTCGCATCAGAATTTGCTGGGAATGTGATTCCTTGAGGAGTTGCTGCAATAGTAACTTCACTGAAAGTCTTACTAATAGTATTAATTGAGAATTGCGCTAAATTATCTCCGCTGCTTCTAAATACAGGTGCAGCTGTAGCAGTTTGAGACACTAAACCTTCAACATCATAGAAGTTAGGGTTAACACCAAATGGATTTAATTTGTATGTGATTAAACCAGCACCTTGCATTAATGTAGTTCCGTGAGTTGCGTTGCTACGAACGATTTTAGGGAAAGTCAAAACAGGAGAGTTGCTTTCAATAAAGTTAGGCAATAACGCGATACTTGTAATTGCGTTTTTCTCTTTACCTATGAATATACTTTCAGATGCAGTTCCGTTAGAACCAGTGAATACAACATTATATCCTCCGTCAACTTCTACAACTGTTACTTCTCCGGAGTATGCTAATACATTAGTATTTAGATCATTAATAAACCAGTATTTTTTACCACCAACAGTTCTAATTTCAGGAGTTGCACCGTTAGCTCCATTAGTACCGTTAGCACCTGTTGCTTTTACAGTTGATGGAGTCCAAGTAGATCCGTTTGTAGAACTTTCCCAGAAATTTGTTGTGGCATTGATTCTCCATTGTGTACCTGGTGTACCAGCGGGGCCTTGAGCGCCAGCAGGTCCTTGAGCACCAGCAGGTCCTTGAGCACCAGCAGGTCCTTGAGCACCGTTTCTAATAGAATAGTTTACAGTTGACCCATCAGGTTTTTTAAACACAATATCAAATCCACCTGTTACAGAAGTAACAGATTGAACTACCATGTTTGCTGCTAAAGATTGTAATTGTGTTTTTAAAGTTGCAATGTCAGATGCATTCTGCTCAATGCCTTGTTCAAGTCGTGTGATGTCGTCATCATACTTCTTACAGCCCTCTAATACCACCGAGCTACTAATAGCTACGGCTAAGGCTAGTTTGGATAGATTTCTAATTTTCATATTCGCTTTTTGAGATTAGTTCGAATTATTTGTTATTTTATTTTTATATCTAGTTAATAATAATAAGCTGTGTAAAAGTACAACATAATATTGTATTTACAAATTTTTTTTAAATTTTATTTATTATACGTTTTTATTTCGAAAATAAGATGGTGAATGTGCCCGTCAATATCATTTATTTCAACTTCATAAGTGGTTTTAATATTTTTTTTATTTATCTTAATGTGCTCTTTTGCAAAATCTTTGTCTTTTAATTTTATGCATTTTAACGTAGCTAGCGTTATTATGTCTTGGTTTGTAATTTCGTCTTCCAATTTTAGATTGACGGAATCTGTTTTCTGTTCATGTTGGCTTTTCATACCATTTGTTAATAGTTGGCTGTTGTTGCCCTTGTCAGTTATTTTGTAAAAGTACAATACAAAATTGTTTTTTGCAATATGTTTGATGTTTTTTGTATATTATTTTAATTTTCCGACTTTTGGTCTTATTTTTGTTCTTCCTGTAGCAACATTGGAACTAGAATCAACTGTCTAGAAAAGCAATTCTCTATAATTACAATAAAAAATGACAAACTGGGATCGTTTAGAAAAAGTAATAAAATATTTAAACTTCAACGTTAATTCTTTTGCCAAGGAAATAGGTTTGAACAGGGCTGAAAGATTATATCAAATAAAAAGAGGGAACTATGCTATAAGTAAAAACCTTGCTAGCACAATTTCTGAACACTTTCCAAATATTAATGATGCGTGGTTGATTACAGGTGAAGGTAGTATGTTAAAAGATAGTTCGGATTCATATTATAAAATACCTTTGTTTAATGTAAGTTTAGACGAATTCAATATCGATTTAACCAAAATGACGGCAGCCCATGAATTGGAAATTCCAATATTGTCCGGTAGTGATTTTGCTATAGTGAATGAAGGTGAAGCTATGTCTCCAGAAATTGAGCATGCAAGTGTTGTGTTTGTCAAAGAGGTTGATAAGTCTGCAGTAATTTACGGGGATATATATTTAATAATATCTGAACACATAAATTTAATTCGTTTTGTGCGTGGGTTAGATGAGAAAAGATGGAAGCTTGTTGCAAAGAATTCAGCTGATTACGATGAAATTGTAATTGATCATGAACTCGTAAAAGCTGTATATAAAGTGAAAGGTGTGCTTTCTATGGTTACAATGTAATAATGTAAAAAAAATATTTTTAAAAAGTTCATCACAGTTGATGAGCTTTTTTTATATCCCTGATTTTACATTGAAAATATTGTTTTTATTTTTATTGTTTGATTGGGTTAGTGAAAATATTGGTTGTCTTTATTAATATTTATTTCTGTGTATTATGATCGATAAATTGACTCGATACCATCAAACCTTTCTGCAATCTATCTTGATCCGTGCCAGATATAATGTGGTAATTTGCATTTAGCGCATTTAATTCATCTTTCCATATGTTCATAAAGTGCTCTCTTTCCGTTGGGAAGTCACGTAAAGGATCATCTTGCCATGGTAAATCAATATCCATTAACAAATACAGATCGTATTTTCTATTTTGTATTTCTGCTATGATATTTTCAGGTGTGTGTTTGAATAAATGATCACACCATATTTTCACTGTCAGAATTGTGGTATCACATATTAAGATATTGTTTGTTGCTTTACTAGCAACAGCTTCTTCTAGGGCACGTTGACCGTGAAACATATTCACTTCATCTTCTAACGTATATTGGCGATTCAAATCTTCGCAATAAAATCGTGCATATTCCGGGACGCAAAGTGTGTTTAATTCTTTTGCAAGGTAATTTGCCATGGTCGATTTTCCTGTAGATTCAGGGCCTACCACCGCGATTTTCAGAAGAGTATTTATTGAGTGCGCCATTCTTGCAATATTACACAAAATATTAGGGTTGCAAAATGCTTTTGTGTGAAAATGATTGGTCTAAAATGGAGAGAAAAGTTCTATTCTTCAATTAAATTTCTTAATTGAAAACAGGTTAAAAAAGAAAAATGCTGAATAGTTATTGTACTATTCTATTCGCACAGTTTGTACTAGCAAACGATTCAGGTTTTGCTTTAAATACAAAGCCCATTCCTAAGATATAACCCATAGCTTCTTTTAGGGCTACATTTGATTCGAAATTAGGATTGGTATTAATGTCGGCATGTACCTCTAGGTCTACCTCGTATTTGTCAAGGAGAGGACACAAAAGATAAGCGGCTTCGATGGATTTTTGGACTTCAAGGAGCATCCTTTCTTTGATACTCATGCGGTAGGTAATGCGTTCTTTTTGTGTAAACATAAATCCTCCTTTATGTTCACGAAGAAAAACAATGACAGTGGCCATTTCAACAGTGTTACGTTTGACTTGGGAGTCCGTTCCGATGTACACTTTTAGCTTGTTTCCTAATTGTTTTTCTCGAATTATTGCTGTTTCAACAGCTTCGTTGATAGATGAGCGAAGGTATTCGCCATTGAATTTTTGCCATTCCATAGCTAATTTTGTTTTTTATTGAAGTTAAGATTCGAATGTTCATTTTATATGAATGTAATATTAATACTCAATTAAGCTTTGTTGCCATATGCCAAATCGCCTGCGTCACCTAATCCGGGAACAATGTAAGATTTGCTGGTAAGTTCATTGTCTACGTCTCCAATCCACAAATAAGCTTCTGGGATAAAGGCACGAACATGTTGTACACCTTCTTCGGAAGCGATGACTGCTGCAATATGCAACTCTTTAATATTGTATTGACTTAATAATTCTTTACAACACAAGACCAGACTTTTTCCAGTTGCCAACATAGGATCTGCGATGATCACTACTTTATCATCCAAGTCGGGAGTATTCTCGTATTTTTTATGAATTTCAAATTCACCACTTTTTTTTGTGTGACGAAATGCCGCTATGAAGCCCGAATCTGCATGATCAAAAACATTCAAAAATCCTTGATGAAAAGGCAATCCTGCACGAATTATAGTAATAAGCACGGGTTGTTCATCTAGTGTAAGCATTTTCGAAATACCCAATGGCGTTTCAATTTCTTCTTTTGAATACGTGAGATTTCTACTGATTTCATATGCCATGATTTCACCTAATCGTTCGAGATTTTTTCGAAAGCGTAGTCGGTCTTGTTGAATAGAAATATGGCGGAGTTCGCTTATATATTGATTGGCTATACTATTTTTTTTTGTAAGAATCGTAACCATAGCAGTCTAGTTTAGAACCAATTTAACAAATAATATTGACATATGTTTATGTCGCGCCACAATATATCTTTAATGTTAGGAGATGGTGTAAAGAATTGGTATTTTTACATTAGAGGCATTATATGAGATTCGAACTTACATCAGAATACCAACCTACGGGAGATCAACCAGGAGCAATTAAAGAGCTAGTTGCAGGCGTCAAGGAGGGTGAAATTTACCAAACTTTGCTGGGTGTAACAGGTTCCGGTAAAACTTTTACTGTGGCCAATGTGATACAGCAGACGCAAAAACCTACCTTAATTCTTAGTCATAATAAAACATTAGCAGCGCAATTATATGGAGAATTCAAGCAATTCTTCCCCAATAATTCGGTGAATTATTTTGTGTCTTATTACGATTATTACCAACCAGAAGCTTTTATTGCAACAACAAATACGTATATCGAGAAAGATTTAGCGATCAATGAAGAAATTGAAAAATTACGTTTGGCTACGACTTCGGCTTTAATGTCGGGTCGGAGAGATGTGATTGTCGTTTCTTCGGTTTCGTGTATTTATGGTATGGGAAATCCTGAAGACTTTTCACGTTCGATTTTTCGATTTGGCGTAGGTACTACGATTTCTCGTAATGCTTTTTTACATCGATTGGTTGAAATTTTATATTCTCGAACGACTTCAGATTTCAAGAGAGGAACTTTTCGTGTGAAAGGAGATACCGTCGATATTTATCCTGCTTATTTGGATATTGCCTATCGGGTTTCATTTTTTGGTGATGATATCGATGAATTATCTGAAATTGATCCTGTTTCGGGGAAAACAATCATTAAACATGAAAGTTTATCGCTGTTTCCTGCGAATTTATTCGTTACCCCAAAAGATAAGTTTACCTCTTCAATTTGGTCTATTCAAGAAGAACTGGTTGCTCGTAAAGCACAATTGGAAGAAGAAGGCCGGATGTTGGAAGCGAAACGTTTGGAAGAGCGTGTAAATTACGATTTGGAAATGATGCGTGAACTGGGGTATTGTTCCGGTATTGAGAATTATTCGAGATTTTTTGATGGTCGTCAACCTGGGATGCGTCCTTTCTGTTTGTTGGATTATTTTCCAGAAGATTATTTGTTAGTGATTGACGAAAGTCACGTAACGTTACCGCAATTGCGTGCAATGTATGGCGGTGACCGTTCACGCAAAATTTCGTTGGTTGAACACGGTTTTAGACTTCCCGCAGCATTGGATAACCGACCTTTGAATTTTCCAGAATTTGAGTCCTTGACAAATCAAACAATCTACGTTTCGGCGACGCCGGGAGATTATGAATTGCAAAAAACTGAAGGTGTTTTTGTAGAACAAGTAATTCGTCCTACGGGCTTGTTGGATCCAATTATAGAGGTTCGACCGGCAATCAATCAGGTGGATGATTTCCTGGAAGAGGTGGATAAAGCTATAAAGGATGGTGGACGTGTATTGGCGACTACGTTGACCAAACGAATGGCAGAAGAGTTGACAAAATACATGTCTCGACTAAATATTAAAGTGCGCTATATACATTCAGAAGTGAAGACTTTGGAGCGTGTAGAAATTTTGCGTGGTCTTCGTTTGGGGGAATTTGATGTGTTAGTGGGTGTCAATTTATTACGTGAAGGCTTGGATTTACCCGAAGTTACATTAGTAGCAATTTTGGATGCGGACAAAGAAGGTTTCTTGCGTTCGGAACGTTCATTGATACAAACAATTGGTCGTGCAGCACGTAATGACAAAGGTCGAGTGATCATGTATGCGGATAAAGTAACCGACAGTATGCGTATTACGATTGAGGAGACCGATCGTCGTCGAGATAAACAAATCGCTTATAATTTAAAACACGGTATAACGCCACGTACGGTTGGTAAATCGCGCGAAGAAATTATAGAACAAACATCGGTAGCGGATTATAAGCCAGGAGAAGTGAAAGCTTATGTGGAGCCAGATGCATCGTCGATTGTAGCTGCAGATCCATTGATGGAATATATGGGCGAAAAAGATTTCAAGAAAGCTATTGAAACGGTTCGCAAGCGCATGGAAAAAGCCGCTAAAGACATGGATTTCTTAGAAGCAGCTAAATTGCGTGATGAAATGTTTGCGATGGAATCACAGTACAAAGAGAGATTTGGTTAACCCACATCTCTCTTATTTTCTTTCCTGGTATAATTTTATTTTATTGAGACTTAATGTCCAACAAAAGTTTTCTTTTGTTAGATGAAATTTGCCATTCGAATAAAGTGTATCGTTACTTTGATCCAAAATAATACTTTCATCTTCTTCAGCTACAAAAACTTCGGCTTTCTTTTGGACAGAATCTAGTAAAATAAAGGCAGCAGTTTGATACGAATTAGCGGTATTCAAAATATCCAATGAAATGCCTTCTGTGAAAGGTTGAATACAATCATTCTTCAATTGTGACCACGTATATCCTGCAGCTGTAAGACAACCATTTTTATCTTTCGTTCCACCTATATTTTGGAGCGTATCCGTGCTTTCCATTGCATTATTTGTTCTATTGGATTGACAACCTATCAGGAGTAATACAATTGATAATAAAAGGCTTATTTTCATAATTTTGTTAACTTAGTGTGTTATAGGATTTAGCAAAAAATATTCCGAAATACGTTTTACATCTTTTCTTTGGTTACTTTTGTTTATTTTGTAAATAACAATTGTTAAGTTTACGCAATTGTTAACTTAAGTATAGTCTAATTGAAAAAGTGTTAATGAAGAAGGGGGTTTTAGTTATAAAATTCGGTTCTGCTTCTGTAACTTCAGATGGTGAAATCGATGAACGCATTATATTAGAAATTGCTCGTCAAGTTTCTGTATTACAAACACAGTACAATATTGTAATTGTTTCGTCTGGTGCGGTTGCTGCGGGAAAGAAATTTATACCCAAATACAAAGGGACTTTGGAGCAACGTAAAGCTGCTGCGGCAATTGGTAACCCCTTATTGGTGCGTAAATATTCGACCTATTTCAAACCCTTTAAAATTGCATTGGCACAAAGTCTTTGTGAGCGTCATCACTTTTCGAATAGAGAACAATTTTTGCAATTAAAAAGTACATATGAGACTTTATGGAAAAATAATGTAATCCCGATTGCGAATGAGAATGATGTTGTCAGCAACAAAGAACTTAAATTTTCGGATAATGACGAATTAGCAACTCTTATAGCTGCAGGTTTTGGAGCAGACAAATTATTGCTGTGTACATCAGTTCCGGGCGTTTTGGATGCGGACGGAAATGTTATTTCGGAAATTGATACGATTGATAAAAGTGTTCTATCATTAGCGAGAAAAGATAAGTCTTCTGTGGGTTTGGGCGGGATGACTTCTAAGCTGAATTTTGCACGATTGGCTACACAAATGGGCATTGAAGTCGTTATTTTCAGTATGCATGGGGTTGACAATATTATTAAGGCTGTAAAAGGTGAAGTAGGAACTTTGTGCAGGGCACAAGAAAAAAGAGTCTCATCTAAGCAAAAATGGATGGCAAGTGGCAGTCTGATAAAGGGCTTGGTGACGATTGATAAAGGAGCTTTAAGTGCTTTGCGTAACCGCAAAAGTTTGTTGGCTGTTGGGGTGATTGACATCATTGAACATTTTGAAATTGGTGAAGTCTTTCATATCGCAGACGAAGAGGGAACGATTCAGGCTGTAGCAAAGTCAAAGATTGATTCTTTAGCGATGAAGACGAATAGTAAAACTAAGAATTTGGAAATAGCACATGCTGACGATATTGTGCTCATATAATAGAGGTAATGGGAAGTATTCAAGTACAATTACAAGCTGCACAGCGAGCTAAAAAATCAATCAATGCTTTAGCGTTGAATGAAAGACAAGCTATATTGATAGGGATTTCGGAATCTTTGTTAGAAAACATTGATAAAATAATCACGGAGAATAAAAAGGACTTGGATCGCATGGATCCTGCGGATTCCAAATACGACAGACTTTTGTTGACTAAGGAACGTATTATTGGTCTTTCGAATAGTGTGTTGGATGTTGCAAATTTGCCCGATCCTACTGGTGTAACTCTGACTTCAAGAGTACTGGCTAATGGTCTGCAAATTGAGAAAAAATCAGTAGCCTTAGGCGTTGTTGGCGTGATTTACGAGGCGCGACCAAATGTTACTATTGATGTGGCAGCTTTGTGTATTCAATCTGGAAATGTGTGTCTATTGCGTGGTGGATCGGATGCAATTTATACAAATACTTGTTTGGTGGATTTGATACAAGCTGTGTTGGCTGGACACGGAATTGATGTGCATTTGGTACAATTGCTTCCATCAGACCGTGATTTGGTTTATGATTTGTTGACGGCGACGCAATATGTGGATATAATCATTCCACGTGGATCTCAATCTTTGATTGATTTTGTTCGTGAGAATGCTAAAGTTCCCGTTATAGAGACGGGAGCAGGTGTTTGCCATACGTATGTGGATAAAACTGCGGATCTCGATAAAGCTGTAGCAATTGTTGTGAATGCAAAAACGTCACGACCTTCGGTGTGTAATGCGCTAGATACTGTGTTAGTGGATAGAGAAATTGCTGACGCTTTTGTACAGAAATTGGCTTCGCCATTAATTCCTTTTCAGGTGGAAGTCTTCGCTTCAGAAGAATTATACGGTAGCTTCGAACAATTCCGCTATCCCTATTTAGTAAAAGCGCAGGAAGAGGATTTTGGACGCGAGTTTTTGGATTTTAAATGTTCTATTAAGTCGGTCGATGGGCTTGCAGAAGCGTTAGAACATATCGAAAAATATTCTTCCAAACACTCAGAATGTATTGTGTCTACGGATGAACGAAGTATCAATACTTTCTTGCAAACAGTTGATGCGGCTGCGGTGTATGCAAACGCTTCTACACGTTTCACGGATGGCGGAGAATTTGGGTTAGGTGCTGAGATCGGTATTTCTACACAAAAATTGCATGCGCGTGGACCATTTGCTTTGGAGAAGTTAGTCACCGAAAAATGGTATATTCGTGGTGACGGACATATACGATAGCAGATGGGTATTCGATACGAGAAAGATACTATCCTTAATTGGATAAATGAAATGGGTAAGTTCCTAAGATTGTTGGTAAATAAATGGGAGGGACAATTGGAAGATCTCGCACCCGAAGTTATTCCTAAAGGATATAAGGAGTTTTTTAATAAAGAGAGAGAAGAGTTAATAGCACTATCTGATAATGAATTAATCATCTTTGCTTCCACATTAGAACCCGAGCAAATTCGTCCATTCGCGCAATTGTTGATGTATGATGGGTTGATCAATTCAGATAAGATAATTTTGGGGAAAGCTAAAGTAGTTTTCGAATATCATATGAAATCTTCCGGAAGCTTTTCTTTTGAAGATTATGATTTGCTAGGTCAGATTGATAAAGCTTTAAAATAGAAAAAGTCGGAATTCCGACTTTTTCTATTTTAATACCTCTCGAGCGATTACTAACCTTTGAATCTCGGAAGTACCTTCATAGATTTGGGTAATTTTGGCGTCGCGCATTAAGCGTTCCACGTGATAATCTTTCACATAGCCATATCCACCATGAATTTGTACCGCTTCTACGGTATGTTTCATGGCTACTTCCGATGCGTGTAATTTCGCCATTGCCGCTTCTTTTCCATACGGTAAACCTTGGTCTTTTGTCCAGGCGGCTTTATAGGTTAGTAGTCGTGCTGCTTCGATTTCAACTTCCATATCGGCTAGTTTGAATTGTATAGCTTGGTGACTCGAAATTGGTTTACCAAATGTTTTTCTTTCTTTTGAATAAGCTAAAGCTAAATCATACGCTCCAGCGGAGATGCCTAAAGCCTGTGCTGCAATTCCAATACGTCCTCCATCTAAGGTTTTCATCGCAAACTTAAATCCAAAGCCATCGTCGCCAATGCGGTTTTCTTTGGGAACTTTTACGTCCGAAAACATCAATGAATGCGTGTCCGAACTACGAATCCCCAATTTGTTTTCTTTGGGTCCAATAGTGAATCCTGGCAGACCTTTTTCGACAATGAGTACATTTATGCCTTTGTGTCCTAATTCGGGATTTGTTTGCGCAATTATTAAATATATATCTGCGTTACCGCCATTGGTAATCCAGTTTTTTGTGCCGTTAAGTAGATAATGATCCCCTTTGTCTTCGGCAGTTGTATGTTGCGAAGATGCGTCCGAGCCAGCTTCTGGTTCGGAAAGTGCAAAAGCGCCAAGTTTTTCTCCTTTTGCTAGCGGTACTAAATATTTCTGTTTTTGTTCTTCTGAACCGTATTCATTTAACCCCCAAAGCACTAATGAATTGTGCGCAGAAACGATGACAGCCGCTGAAGCATCTATTTTGGAAATCTCTTCTAAGACTAAAACATATGCTAATGTATCCAAACCTGCACCTCCATATTGTTCAGGCGTCATAATTCCCATAAAACCCAATTCTCCCATTTGTTTGACGAATTCACAAGGGAATTTAGCTAATTCATCACGCTCTATTACACCAGTTTTTAATTCCTGCGCAAATTCACGAGCTGCGTCACGAATCATCTTATGTTCTTCAGATAGTTCAAAATTCATTTTATCAAAGTTTATAAGGTTGTAAATCAAATATAATAAATTATACTATGCAAGCATAATAAATTTTTGTTGAAAATATTTATTATATTAGGAAATACTATTATGACAGAATTTTCAAACAATCAAGTTCTTGTAAAAGACTTGCCAGATTGGCGAGATGTACAATTTGAACATATATCGCCAAAATACAAAACAGTCGTTTTGATTCAATATGTAATCCTTATCACAGTATTTCTTATAATACTTTTTGGTGTTTTCTGGTTAAATGATGATCCTTGGAATAGTACTTATCTGTATATTCTTTTTGGCGGATTGAGTTTTATACTACTATTGCTCATTTTGAGTGTATGGTCTTTACGTTATTGGGGGTATGCATTGCGGGAACAAGATATATTGTATAGATCGGGAATTTTTACAAAATCTATTAAGATTATTCCCTTTAAACAGATTCAACACGTAGATATAAAAGAAGGAGCTGTCTCACGGTTGTTTAATCTTTCCAGCATAGAGCTACATACTGCTGGAGCAGGTGAAGGGCTCAAAGTCCCAGGGATTGAGTCAACGCAAGTCGCGATTATGCAAGAGTTCATTTCTCAAAAAATCAGCCAAAAGCCTATTCATTAACTGTATGCAAGAAGCGCATTTATTTGGATTGCCACAGCGGCTTAATTCTTTAGGTTATCTAATCAATATTCTAAAGACTTTTGTAAAAATCATTAAGCAATTATTCTTTTTCATTGTTTATATGGTTTATAAGCATCGTGATATCATTTTTTCTAAATATGTATGGATTATAATTTTCGGATTATTGCTGTTGGTAGCTATAATCGCATTGGTCAATTTCAGAACCTTTAAATATTATGTGGATGAGGAAGCGGAAGAATTTGTGGTTCAAAAAGGTTTATTTAGCAAATCCAAAGTTGTCATCAAGTTTTCCAATATTCTTCAAGTTAATATCACCCAAAATGTAGTCCAAAAGGCTTTATCATTATACGGACTCACACTGGATACTGCGGGCAGCGATAAAGTAGAAGTTGACTTATATGCCTTGGATGGTTTTCATGCAACAGAATTAAAAAAACTTTTGCTGTCGAAAATTCATGGAGAGCAGCAAAAAGTATCCACAGAAGAAACAGATATTTTAACGCCTACAATCAGTTCTGATAAAACAGTCTTATCGTTACCAGCGAAAAATATATTGCTAGTTAGCTTGTTTAGTAATTATCGTCAGGGATTAGCACTTTTTTTCGCTTTCTTTGTGACCATGTTCCAAAACTTTAAAGATGCAATTGAAACATTTGAACTTTCGGATGAAGATATTGACACCGCCGCTGTAAAAGAACTGGCATTAGCTTCAATATTCATGCTTGTGATTATTGTATTGATTGGACTAATGACTATTCCATTCATTATCAATTTAGTTCGATATTATGTCAAATATTACAATTTTAATATTGTAAAAAATATTACTGGAAATTTCAGTATGCAATATGGTTTGTTTAATAAAGTAAATACCATTTTTAACCGTGAGAAAATTCAATTTATCACGTTTAAACAGAACCAAATCTTAAAGCACTTTGGAATAGGAATTTTGTCCTTAAAGCAGTTGGTTACGAATGCTGCTAAGGAAGACAAAAGTAGCATTGTTATGCCTGGAATTATTTTAGCTGATCGCGATAAGGTTTATGAACTTGCGTTTCCAGATCCGATATTTGAAAACACCACAGAATTAAAACCAAGAATAGGATTGTTGATTAATTTATTTATCAAAATGTTGTTCTTTTTTGGGCTGTTAGGTATTGCTCTTTACTATATAGAATTCGATACGATGTTAATATATCCTGTCTTTTTAATTCTTCTGTTAGCAACTACAATTTATAATTATCTTTTCTATAAAAATTATAGACTGATTTATAATGATAATTTTATAGTAAAACGTTATGGAATGTGGAATGAAAAGGAAATAGTCATTCCGATGGCGCGTGTGCAGAGTGTAGGTGTATCACAGACAATTTTTCAACAACAATCCTTTACAGCGAATTTGAATATTTCTACCGCAGCCAAGGGAGTGAATTTTCGATTTTTTCCTGATGATGAAGTAAACCAAATCGCGAATTATGTGTTATATAAAATAGAAAAATAAATTTATAGCAGATAAAAATTGGAATAGATAATAAAGTCTACTATATTTGTAGGGTTAATAGATTATTTTAATTTAAAACAACAAAAATATGAGTTTAAGATTAGGAGATGACGCGCCAAATTTTACAGCGCAAACGACTATTGGAGATATAGATTTTTACGATTATACAGCAGGAAGTTGGGTAGTATTATATTCACATCCTTCGGATTTCACACCCGTTTGTACAACAGAATTGGGTCGTACTGCACAATTGAAATCAGAGTTTGAAAAACGCAATGTAAAGGTCTTAGCATTGAGTGTCGATCCAGTAGAAGAACATTTGGAGTGGGTGAAAGACATTAATGAAACACAAAATACTACAGTAGATTTTCCAATCATTGCAGATAAAGATCGTAAAGTAGCTGAATTGTATGATATGATTCATCCCAATGCGTCCGCTACAGCGACTGTTCGTTCGGTATTTGTGATTGGTCCAGATCGTAAAGTCAAATTGACATTAACTTATCCAGCATCCACAGGACGTAATTTCAATGAAATTCTAAGAGTAATTGATTCTTTGCAATTGACAGCAGAATATTCGGTAGCTACACCAGCAGATTGGTCGCACGGTGAAGACGTAATTGTAGTTCCTGCGATTAAAACGGAAGATATCCCAGCTAAGTTTCCGAAAGGTTTTAAGGAAATCAAGCCTTATCTACGTGTAACACCACAACCAAACCTCTAATCACGACTAGCACAAACAACATATATAACTAGAAAGCCAACTATCTTTAGTTGGCTTTTTCATTGTATGAATTTCTTCGTTTTCTCAATATAAAGGACACCAGTATCGCAGAGATGATGATAATCAACAGATGTACTGCCAGCTGTTTATAATCCAATGTGTAGTGCTCATTACTTGAGAAATACAGGAAAGATTGTGTTGCTAATAGTAGAGACAAGAATATGAATAGATATATCCAAAAAGTTTTCATGTTAATTCTAAGATATTAAATATCTAATATTCAAACAAATAAATTTTGTAACAAAAAAGGACACATTGCTGTGTCCTTAAACTATATGATGATTTTAGACTAATTTTTAATAAACTTTGACAATATATATAAAGTCTTGTAACTTTTTAATCTGTTCGGTACGGCTTAATTTATTTAGTGAATTTTTGTTGTTCAGTACGATATTACCTTTCAAAGAATCGCTTGGGATTTTGTTAAGCGTTTCAATTAATTCTTTTGATTTAATGGCGAAAGCAGCACCGTCAATGCCTTTTTGTTTACCCGAAATAATACCTACGATATTACCTTGTGCATCCAAAACAGGGCCACCACTATTACCTGGGTTTACAGGAATTGATATTTGATAAGCAATCGTATCACCCGAATACCCCGTATTTGAACTTAAATAACCTTGACCATAAACCGCCTCATCACGTGGAAAACCTATTGTATATATATCCTCACCGACATCAGCCAATTGTCTTTTGAATGTGTAAGGCACAGTTTTAACATTTTTGAATGTAGAATCTACAATACGTAATATCGCAAGATCTTTTTCTGCATCCGTATGAATGATTTCCGCACGGAATGCTTTACCTTTTTGATTTTGCAACTGAATAGAATCCGCACCATTAACGACGTGATAATTTGTTACCACATAACCATCTTTAGTCAATAAGAATCCGGTAGCACCGAAATGCGTAGGAGTTTCTTTCTGTGTAATGTCGTTTTTGTTGATGTTTTGAATGACTTTGTTTTGTGCAGTCACATTACGTTTTACAGAATTCATTTCTCTACGCAAAGCACTATAGTCTGAAGTTGCTTTTTTCACATCTGTGAAATAGCCTGTCAACCACAATGTACTAAATACAGAAATAAATGCTACAGCCGCCGCGACACCGGTATTAATCTGTAATTTACTCCAGAATGAAATAACTTTTGTGCCGAAGTCTTTCTCTTTCTCAAAAGAGGAAACTTGTGCGGACTCTTCTAGGAGCGCAGCTTTAAAATGATTTCTGTGTTCGTTTTCTTGGAAAGTAGCTAAGAAATTCTTGTGTTCTTCGAAAATTTGCGCATATTCAGGGTTAGACTGGCAAAAATTTTCGAAAGCCTGAACATCTATTGGTTCAAGTTCACCTCTCAAATATTGGTCTGCCCATTCTATGAAATTATGCCGCTGCATTTGCATATTACTCTTTGATTTTGATCGTAAAAAATATCTTTTTGAGACGTTGTAAGCATTTATACTTTTGTGTCTTTGCGTTGTCGCTATTGGTATATCCAAACTTTTCCGTTATATCCTGCATGGATAAGTTTTTGATATAAAAATCTTTCAACAGCGTCTGACACGGTTCGCCTAATTGAGTCATTGCTTCGTTCATTTGATCAAATTTGTTTTCAATCTCTTGATGTTGTTGCAAATCCTCTTCGACATGTAATATATCTTCAAAATCCGATATATCAGCCGTATTAGTGCTGTGTCCTTTTCGCGACAACTGCTTTAACCACAATCTGCGCGAAACAGCATACAAAAAAGTACTGAGTTTACTACTCAACTCAAATTTTTGTTGAGTAATCTTATCGTACAATACCATCACCGCCTCTTGAAAGATGTCTTTCGCTTCTTCATCACTTCCATTATTGTTGATAATCATGTGTGCAATCGAAGGGTAGAATGATTTGTATATCTTGTGGATAGACCTATTATCTCCCTGAGCGATGCCGTTGATGATATCAGCGTCTGAAACGTCTGCTGGTAATATGTTCTTAATCTTACTCACTTATTAATACCCTAAAATCCAAATAGTAACCCTTTGAAAATTAAATTTAAGATATGAAAAAAATCTCACCCAAACGTAGTGGAATTTTTAATGAAAACCCAATAAACTTAATGAAATTACTAGGA
This sequence comes from Sphingobacterium cavernae, assembly GCF_008520265.1. Taxonomy (GTDB): domain Bacteria; phylum Bacteroidota; class Bacteroidia; order Sphingobacteriales; family Sphingobacteriaceae; genus Sphingobacterium; species Sphingobacterium cavernae. Next base: position 129,665 of record NZ_VIQM01000076.1, on the reverse strand, counting down.
TATTGTTTTAACCAATTGTTATACAATATCTTTTGTTTGAGTGGAATTGATAAGTGTGCAACAAATATTCATTAGAATTGAAAATTCCGCAAACGTGTGTGTTTACTTTGCCTGTTGTATTTGCTCTAGGATATGATATTTTTGTTTTATACTTCTTAAACAATGAATTGCAAATCAATTATTTCTCTTTACTTAATGCTAACTTTTATCTTGTCGCATTCGCATGCGCAGGAACGAGTTGGAACAATCATGCCGGTTACACGAAATCTAAATGGATTCGCTTTTGGTGTGAAGGATGCGCCCGAGGGCAATGAATGGCAGTCACCTCAACAATTGTCGTTGAACAAGGAATTGCCTAAATCGTATTTCTTTTCCTTTGGTAATACAGAGCAAGCGTTAAAGGTATTACCAGAAAATAGTCCTTATTACCAAAGTTTAAATGGCACTTGGAAATTCAATTGGGTAAAACATCCAGATGAAAGACCTATGAATTTCTATGAAAATTCATTTGATATAGCTAAATGGGATGATGTTCCTGTGCCGATGAGTTGGAATATTCTAGGTATTCAGAAAGATGGTTCCTTAAAATATGGTGTTCCAATTTATGTCAATCAACAGGTAATTTTTCAACACAGCGTCAAAGTTGGTGATTGGAAAGGTGGTGTAATGCGCGAACCACGTCAAGATTGGACAACATATACCTATCGTAATGAAGTCGGATCGTACAAAAGATCGTTTGATGTGCCTAAGGATTGGAAAGGGAGAGAAGTGTACATTAATTTTGATGGGGTAGATTCGTTTTTCTATTTGTGGATAAATGGCAAATATGTGGGTTTCTCAAAAAACTCCAGAAACTTAGCTTCGTTTAATGTCACTCCTTATCTGAATGAAAAAGGTTCTAACACGGTATCTGTTGAAGTTTATCGTAATTCTGATGCTTCGTTTATCGAAGCTCAAGATATGTTTAGACTTCCAGGTATATTCCGTATGGTTTCATTGACTTCGAAGCCGAAAGTTCATGTACGTGATTTAATAGTTATTCCGGATGTTGTGAATGGCTATAAAGATGGAGTATTGGAGATTTCAGCTGATGTAAAAAATGCAAATAAAAAGCTTCATAAAGGCTTCACGCTGACATACAAGTTGTATGAAAATACGTTATACTCTGATCAGGTTGAAAATTTGATAGCCACTGTCGTTGATGAGGCTGGAGAATCAGCTAAAATGGATCCGCAAACTATAGCTTTCACGACCAAACATCTGAAAGTTTCTAATGTACGTTTGTGGTCAGCCGAGAAACCTTACCGTTATACTCTAGTTGCAGAACTAAAAGACAGAAAAGGAAAAGTTATTGAAACGGTGTCCACACATGTGGGATTCCGTAAAGTAGAAATAAAAGATACCAAAGCGGAAGACGATGAATTTGGATTAGCGGGGCGCTATTATTACATCAACGGCAAAACGGTGAAGTTGAAAGGAGTGAATCGTCATGAGACAAATCCAGAAACAGGTAAGGTGATTTCTCGTGCGCAGATGGAAGATGAAATCAAATTGATGAAACGTGCGAACATCAATCACGTCAGAAATGCGCACTACCCAGACGATCCATATTGGTATTACTTGTGTGATAAATATGGAATTTATTTAGAAGATGAAGCGAATATTGAGAGTCACGAATATTATTACGGTGAAGCTTCATTGTCACATCCACCAGAGTGGAAAAATGCACATGTCGCACGTAATGTGGAAATGGTACATGCTACTATTAATCGCCCATCTGTGGTTATTTGGTCATTAGGAAATGAAGCTGGACCAGGTCAAAATTTCGTGGAAGCATACAATGCGATTAAAAAAATAGATATTTCGCGTCCTGTACAATACGAGCGTAATAATGCGATTGTGGATATGGGTTCAAATCAATATCCTTCTATTAGCTGGGTGCGTGGCGCAGTAACGGGAAAATTTAATCTCAAATATCCATTCCATATTTCTGAATATGCACACTCGATGGGTAATGCTGCAGGTAATTTAATTGATTATTGGGAAGCGATTGAATCCACAAACTTCTTTATGGGCGGTGCATTGTGGGATTGGATGGATCAATCGATGTATTATTACGATAAGAAAACTGGTGAGAAATTCTTTGCGTATGGTGGTGATTTTGGTGACAAACCGAATGATGGCACTTTTGTGAATAATGGATTAATCTTCGCGGATCGTACCGAAAAACCACAATATTGGGAAGTCAGAAAGGTATACCAAAATGTCGGCGTAAAAGCTTTAGACATTACAAAAGGCGAAATCGAAATTTTTAATAAAAACTATTTTGTTTCGTTAGAAGATTTTGATATCCAATGGGCATTATTTGAGGATGGTTTAGAAATCGAAAGAAGTTCTGCATTTATAGGACCGAAAAATATAATTGGAGCTCGTCAAAAGCAGATTGTACGTGTTCCTTTGTCTTTTGATAGATTGAAAGAACAATCGGAATATTTTGTGAAAATCCAATTTATACATAAGGAAGATAAATTTTGGGCAACAAAAGGATACGTTCAAATGGAAGAACAATTACTAGTGAAAAATGCAACTAACAAACCTTTAATTTCTACGGTTTCAAAAGGAAGTGCTTTTAACATTTCGGATAACGCGAATTTAAAAATCGTAGAAGGAGAGGGATTCAAAGCTGTTTTTGATCTTCAAAAAGGAACTATACACAGTTTGTCGTACAATGAGAATACGATTATCCGCGCAGGTGAAGGTCCAAAATTGGATGCGTATCGTGCACCACTGGACAATGACAATTGGGCTTACCAACAATGGGTGGCAAAAGGATTACATAATCTAAAACACAAAGCATTATCTAATTCTATCTTCCAAAGAGCTGATGGTGCATTGGTGTTATCATTCGTAGTAGAATCGCAAGCACCTAATGCTGCAACTATTCAAGGAGGTACTTCTGGTACCTACAAAATTATAGAGCACACAGATAGGCCTTTTGGTGATTCGGATTTTAAATTCACAACCAATCAGATTTGGACGGTTTATGCTGATGGTTCTATTGAGTTAGAATCAATTGTTTCATCGAATGATGAAAGTTTTGTATTAGCGCGATTAGGTTATGGTCTACAATTGCCGGACAATCTAAGCAATTACACTTATTATGGTCGAGGACCAATCAACAATTACGCTGACCGCAAAACAGCACAAAATATAGAATTGCATAAAAGTACAGTTAAGGATCAGTTTGTGAATTGGGCTAATCCACAAAGCATGAGTAATAACGAAGAAGTACGATGGGCGTCGTTAACAAATGCGAGTGGTAATGGCGTTATTTTCGTAGCGAAAGATCAGTTAGCAACTTCAGCATTGCCTTGGTCTGAATTGGAAGTGACATTAGCACCGCATCCACATGAATTACCAAAAAGCTCGGGCACTCACTTGCATTTAGACGCTGCGGTTACAGGATTAGGTGGGAATAGCTGCGGTCAAGGTCCTCCGTTGGAGCAAGATCGTGTGAAAGCTACTACAACTTCATTAGGATTTATTATTCGTCCAGTTCGCAATGCAAATTTCATAGCGCAAGCTAATGTGGCTGCAGCAGGTGAAATGCCGTTGACTGTTACACGTAATAAAGTAGGTGAGGTGACTATAGCAAGCGATAATAAAGATGCAAAGATTATGTATCAAGTCGGTAAATCAAAACCACAGTTGTATACTTCTACATTCAGATTGAGAGAAGGTGGAGAGGTAACAGCTTGGTATGAAGCAAACTCAAAAATCAAAACCTCGGTAGTATTTCCACGGATTGAGACTGTTCCTTTGAGTGTCGTATTTGCTTCGAGTGAAGAAACTGGTGAAGGTGCAAAATTCTTAGTAGATGGTAATCCAAATAGCATTTGGCATACGATGTACTCGGTTACAGTAGCCCAATATCCACATTGGGTGGATTTTGATATGAGTGAAGTGAAACAAATCAAAGGATTTACGTATTTGCCACGTCAAGATGGGCCTAATGGTCGAATTAAAGATTACAAAATCCAAATCAGTTTGGATGGTAAGACTTGGTCAGATACAATCGTAGAAGGAAGCTTTACGCGTGATGCTGGTGTGCAGACAGTGCGACTTAAAGAGGCTATAAAAGGACGTTACCTAAGATTTACGGCTTTAAGTTCACAAAATGGTGCGGACTTTGCGTCAGGCGCAGAATTCGGGATTATAGCAGATTAGCAATACAATTTTCACTTTTTAATATAGAGCAGAGACAGCAATGTTTTTGCTCTTTTTTGGTGTGCCCGACATGGGCGATAACTCTAGGGTGCAAGTCCCGAACACGCCATTACAGTTGGAAGTGTTAGCCGAAGGCAAGGGGGTCCATCGTGAGGTGGAATCTGAAGGAAGCATTAGGCAAACTTTCGGTCTGACGGACAGAAACTACATATAAGGCCTAAGCTGCTGGATGAGGTTGCAACACAAACTAAAGTCCTATACTGTACAGAAGCATCAAGGTAAATGTAGCAGACACATGAGATGAAAGTTATCGTTCTTACCCGGGGAGATCTCACAGACTTGTGGAAGTTTTTTTTTCAGAAGCAAGGAGTAAAGCTAGCTGTGAGAAGTCAGCCGATTTCGTAGTACTTGCTTACGGCAAAGCAAGGAAGGAATGAACCTTAAGTTAGTGATCAATACATGAGAATTACCTAATGAAGGATAGAATGCAGAAAATTGATAACGTTTATCAACCTGATCACAAAAGAATAGGGCGGAACCCGAATGCTATGTGGGAGGGCAGACTTTTATTAGGATGATTGAAAAGAACCTCACAGACACAAACACATGAGTAGATGGACTTTTAGAACAACTTCTTAGCCGTCAGAACCTAAATGCTGCCTATGTACAAGTGGTTTGTAATCGTGGTGCTTGCGGTATCGATAAGATGGGCGTCGAATCCCTTGTGGATTATCTTAGAGAGCATAAGGAGAAACTTTTAACATCCATCAAGCAGGGGAATTATTCTCCTGCACCGGTAAGACGTGTCGAAATTCCCAAAGAGAATGGGTCAAAACGAATGCTGGGCATCCCAACAGTAGTTGATCGGCTCATCCAACAGGGCATTAGTCAAATCCTAACACCAATCTACGAACCTGAATTCAGTGACCACAGCTATGGTTTTCGTCCGGGTCGCAATGCGCATCAAGCGCTTATCAAATGCAAGGAATACATTCAACAGGGGTATAAGTATTCCGTAGACATGGACTTAGAGAAGTTCTTCGATACGGTGAATCACAGTAAACTGATTGAATTATTATCACGCACGATCAAAGATGGAAGACTGATCTCACTTATCCATCGATACTTGAGAGCAGGTGTAGAAATAAACGGAAGGACTAAAGTAACTACAGAAGGTGTACCTCAAGGAGGCCCACTAAGTCCACTTTTGAGCAATATTATGCTTCATGAACTGGACAAAGAACTGGAATCTCGAGGACACAAATTTGTACGTTACGCTGATGACCTTATGATACTTTGTCGTAGTAAACGGAGTGCCTCACGGGTTATGGAATCGATCACAAAATTTGTTGAAGGTAAGCTGATGCTTAAAGTCAATAAAGAGAAAAGCGTCGTTCGTCATGTATCCAAGATTAAATTTCTAGGCTATAGTTTCTACAATTACAGAGGGGAGTGGCGCTTACGTATTCACCCTAAAAGTCTAGGGAAGATGAAAGCTAGGATTAAATGCCTAACGGGCCGCAGTCGAGGTTGGAGCGATGAACAGCGAATTCTCTACCTTAGGGAATACCTCACAGGCTGGATGCACTACTTTAAACTCTCGGACATGGGGAGTAATCTCCGGGATATGGATAAATGGTACCGTCGTAGGTTACGTATGGTCAAATGGAAACAATAGAAACGAATCAAGACTAAAATCACGAACCTGGTGCAACTAGGCGTGAGTAAGTACAAGGCGTATGAATGGGCCAACACAAGGAAAAGTTACTGGCACACAGCAAAAAGCTGGATACTGACAACAATCCTTTCCAACGACTATCTTAAACAACTGGGATACCCATCTTTACTGGCAGAATACAAGCGAGTTTGTGTTACAACTTAGGGAAGCGCCGTATACCGAACGGTACGTGCGGTGCTGTGGAAGGTCGGAACGGGAATTAATCCCGTTCCTCCTATCCGATTTTATGCTTAAAATTTATTAACTTAAACATGCTATCGATATATCATGGAAAAGATTATTAAATACCCACATCCAAATGGTGAAATCACAGTATTGTGGAAGCCAGAATTATGCATTCATGCGGGAGTATGCGTACGAATGCTTCCTCAAGTATATAAACCTAAAGAAAGACCATGGTGTAGTCCTGAGAATACGGATACAAAGCCTTTAATTGAGCAAATAATTAAATGTCCATCAGGGGCTTTGAGTTACGAGCTGAATAAATAATAATTTATTCACAGATTGATTATATTTAACTAACCAATCTATGAATTTATGTCTGTATCTATCTTAAGAGAAACAACTCCTCTGTCGGAGAAGGATTGTTTTATGGTCTTTTTTCGAGAGAAATCTTCCTTTGATTTTCCTTTACATGTTCACGCTGAGTATGAACTTAATTTTATTGAAAATGCGAAAGGCGCTCAGCGTATTGTTGGTGACAGCATAGAAGAAATTGATGACATAGAGCTTTCTTTTATTGCCAACGAGGACCTGGAGCACGGTTGGTTTATGCATAATTGTCAATCCGACCTCATAAGGGAAATCACTATTCAATTTCATCCTGATCTTTTGAATAATCAAATTCTTTCCAAAAATCAATTCGTATCCATAAAAAGATTATTTGAGAAAGCAAATAATGGGGTCACTTTTGCTAAAGAAACTGTTATTGAATTAAAATCACTTTTATATGATTTGACAAAGGAAAGGGAAGGATTTTATGCAGTAATGAAGCTTTTCGAAATATTATATAAGTTATCAAATTCTGCCGATTACAGAAGTCTTTCGAGCCGTTCTTTCCATGACAAAATGCAGGATTATGATAGTCGTAGAATTAATAAAATAATCCAATACTTGCGAAGTAATTATAATAAAGATATTTCATTAAAGAAGGTAGCTAATTTGGTGGGGATGACCGAAGTGTCAGTAAGCAGGTTTCTCAAGCAGCGCTCAGGTCGCACTTTTATTGATACATTAAATGATATTCGGTTGGGGCATGCCAGTCGGATGTTAGTCGATACTACGCATAGTATTGCTGAAATAGCATTGGATAACGGATTCAATAATTTATCTAATTTCAACCGTATTTTCCTGAAGAAAAAGGGAATTACTCCAACTGTTTTCAGAAATAAATTCAGAGATTCTAAAATCTATCTATAGGTATTTAATAAGTCGGTGTTGATAAAAAAATATTTTATTAAGCATGTCATTTGTGGGCTTTATCCAATATTTTGGTTGGAAATGTGTGATTAAAAGATAAAAAAGTATTATAGCTTAAGGTCGTATTTCTTGTAAATTTGAAATAAGCTATTGATAAAGCTATAACCAATATAAACAAAGTTTATCATTTAAAAAATTCAATCTAATTTATATCAGTTTAAGTGAATTTATTTGCTAATCTGTTATTGTCGAAAGTCTAGTGAATTGATATTCTGCGGAATGTATAAGAAACATCTATAACTAAATTATAAAATGTGGACGGTTTTCAAAAGTCGTTTACAGCCAATTTAAACATTTATCTATGAATAAATTTTATTATTTATTACTGATTTTTTTGGTTGTTCCAATTATTACGCATGCACAGACTTTGCAGATAACAGGAAATGTTACGCAAATGGATAGTGGCGAGCGTTTAGCTGGGGTTTCCATAAAAGTAAAAGGTACTGATGTGAGTGTCTTTACCAATCAAAATGGGGAATATTCTTTAAGTACAACTCGTGGAAGCACACTTGTGTTTTCGTATGTAGGGATGCTCTCAAAAGAAATTTTAGTTACAAACACTGTTTTAAATGTAGAATTAGCCTCATCCGAAAATACACTAGAAGAGGTGGTCGCTATCGGATACGGTACAATGAAAAAAAGTGATGTATCTGGATCATCTGCTACACTCAACGAAGAGAAGCTAAAAGGATCTGTCATCACAAATTTGGATCAAGCATTGCAAGGTCGCGCGGCTGGAGTCGCTACAGTATCCACTTCTGGTGCACCTGGTGCATCTGTCTCGGTTCGTGTTCGTGGGCAAGCAACTATTAATTCAAAGGCCGAACCATTGTATGTAATTGATGGTGTAATTATCCAAGGAGGTGGCAGTAGTGGTCATGATTTTGGTTTGGGGGATGCATTAGGAAATGGAAATGTTTCGACAGTGTCACCTTTATCGACGATCAACCCATCGGATATTTTGTCGATGGAAATCCTGAAGGATGCATCCGCAACGGCAATTTATGGAGCTCAGGGAGCGAATGGTGTGGTTTTGATTACAACCAAAAGAGGTCGTGCTGGACAAGCTAAATTTAGTTATGAAGGCATGTCAGCTTTACAAAATCAAATTGGCCGTCTTAATATGATGAATCTTCGTGAATTCGCGCAATTCAGTAATGATATCGCAGGAGAGGTAAATTCTAGAGATAATAGACCAGAATTTTTGGATCCATCACTATTGGGTGAAGGTACCAATTGGCAAGAGGCGATATTCCAAAAGGGATTGATGCAACAGCACCAACTTTCTGGGCAAGGAGGTACTGAATCTGTTAAATATTATGTTTCAGGATCATTTATGGATCAAGAAGGAACGGTAATTGGTACTAAATTCAATAGATACGCTTTTCGTTCAAATCTGGATGCACAATTGAAGTCATGGTTCAAATTAGGAACAAATGTGATGTATTCTTCGACGGATGAACGATTGAATCTTGTAGATAGTGATGAGGGGATCGTAAAATTTTCATTGCTGACTCCTCCAGATATCCCAATTTATGATATTGATGGCAATTACGCGAGTGTAGTTCGTGAGGGTTATACTACACTAAATCCCATTGCCAAGGCATTGAGTGATGACATTTTATTAGCACGAACAAAGCTTAACGGTAGCATTTTCGCTGATTTGAATATTCTTAAAGATTTGGTTCTTCATTCAGAATTGGGGTTTGATATTGGAGGTTCTAGAGCTGAATTATTTGAGCCAACCTTACAATTGGGTAATTGGAAAAGAACCATTAATTCGAGTGCTTGGCAACGAAACAATAACAAATTTTGGCAATTAAAAAATTATTTGACTTACACCAAATCTTTTGGTAAAGTACATAATTTGAATGCTATGATTGGACAAGAAGCCTGGGAATCGACCTATGAACACATGCGTATAAGTGCAACGAATCTACCGTCTAACGATATTAAGAATCCGCGACTTGGTATTGACCCGCAGATTAATTCTGGATTTGGTAGCGCTGCAATGTCCTCATTTTTTGGACGCTTTATGTACAATTATGATGACCGGTATATGGCGACGTACACGTATAGACGTGACGGTTCTTCTAATTTTGGACCGAAGAATAGATGGGCAAATTTTCATTCTTTTGCGGCATCGTGGCGATTTACAAATGAAGAGATTTTTAAATCGGACACTTCTATACTAAGTGATGGTAAGTTTAGATTTGGTTGGGGGCAAACGGGTAATTCGAATATTGGATCATATCTGTGGGGATCAAGTATTTCCACTATGCCGACTGGCTTAGGTCCTGGATATCGCCAGTCAAATATTGCGAATCCGTTTATTCAATGGGAAACTCAGGAACAGTGGAACTTCGGTTTAGATCTTTCATTTTGGAATGGAAGAGTTAATCTAGTTGCCGATGCTTACGATAAGACTTCAAATGATATGTTGATGTCACTTCAGTTGCCTTCATATATGGGAACGCGTGGTAATGCTTCTTCTGCATTGGCATCTCCGATGGGAAATTACGGCTCCATAAATAACAGAGGATTAGAAATTTCATTGAATACTAAAAATCTAAAAGGGGAATTCTCTTGGAGCTCTGATTTTCAAATTAGTTTCAACAAAAATAAGTTAACTGCCCTTGATGGAACAGCATCGGCACATATTGAAGGCTATGGCCAATGGAGTGATGTAGTCACGGTAACAAAAGTTGGTGAGCCGCTATATAATTTTTATGGTTATAAAGTAATTGGTGTATATAAGGATTTGGAAGATCTTCAAAATTCTCCAAAAGCAGAGAAATATCCTACAAATGGAGTCTTCAATAGATCTAATACCACTTGGGTGGGAGATTTAAAATATGCCGATTTGAGCGGTCCAGATGGTGTTCCTGATGGAATTATAAATACCTATGATCGAACAAATATCGGTTCTCCAATGCCAACATTTACTTTTGGTTTCAATAATACATTCAACTATAAAAATTTTGATTTGAATATCTTTTTGAATGGTTCGTATGGGAATAAAGTTATGAATTATGCTTCGATAAACTTCTCAAATATGTTGACAGCATGGAATAATCAAATGAGTGTTGTTAATGATCGAGCACTTCTAGAGCCTGTTAATCCAACTAAAACTTATCCTGCATCTGTGAATGGTGTTGTGGTGAACAATTGGTTTGAAGACATCACCAATGTTCGCGTTAAGAATCCTGACACAGATATTCCAAGAGCTATATTTAATGATCCTAATGATAATGATCGTATCAGTGATCGTTATATTGAAGATGGATCTTATCTGCGTATTAAGAATATAGCTTTGGGCTATACACTTCCTAATGCAATAAGTCAAAGATGGCGCTTTGATCAAGTACGTCTGTATGTGAATATTCAAAATTTGCACACCTTCACAAACTATACAGGATACGATCCAGAAATCGGCGTTAGTACAGCAAGTGCCAATGTGTATGGATTGGATAATGGACGCTATCCTTCGCCACGTGTTTATTCAGCAGGTATTAATTTGTCATTTTAAAAACCAGTTATGAAACTCATGAAAAAATTAATATACACTTCGAAAATTTTATTCATCACCTGGTTTTCTATGGTAGTAACGTCATGTGGTGATTTCTTGGAACGACCAACTATTGATAGCTATACAATCGATATTTTCTATCAAACGGATGAGCAATGTTATCAATCCGTGAATCCTATATATAGCTCACCGTGGTATGACTTTCAGCGTGGATTTTTCAAAGTCGGTGAAGTGCTTTCGGGTAATTACTATTGGGGAAATTCTCCATATATGACATTTACTATTAATTCCACCGATCAGGATTTGGTAAATATGTCCGCTTCCTTATGGTCTGTTAATGCCTATTGTAATGGTATTATAGAAAATATTGACATGAAATCTGGTCCTAATGTTACAGATTTTGCAAAGAAAACAGTAAAAGGAGAAGCTTTGGTTTGGAAAGCGATGACATACTTTTATTTAGTTCGCACATTTGGTGCAGTACCGATCATTCACAAAAATTCAGAAGAGATTTCTTCTGGTAATTATAATAATTTTTATAAAGCTCCTGTAGATGATATATACCATTATATTATTATGACTTTGGAGCAGGCCATCGAATGGTTGCCTACAAAAAATCGTGAAGGTCGAATTGACAGATATTCAGCGTATGGCTTACTATCGAAAGTGTATTTGACGAAAGCAGGATATGGCCAAAGTGGCACACGTAATCAAGAGGATTTGGATAGGGCAGCAGAATATGCGTTGAAAGTAATAGAAGAGAGTGGTCGCACTTTAGTTCCTGTGTATTCGGATATTTTCAGATTAAAGGGGAATTTTTCCTCAGAAAGTTTGTTGGCGTGGCATTGGACAGTTTCGAATAATTGGACTTCGCAGAATACTTTACAATCGGATTTAGCATTAACAGGTTTTTCTGAATTTGGAGATACTTGGGGAGACTGGGGTGGTCCATCAGTTGACTTGCAAGAGGCATTTGGAGAGAATGCCCTTTCACTGACACGAACCAATACAGATCGCCGTCGAAAAGCATCGATGATGATGTTTTCGGATAAGTACGAGTATTTCTGGTCTGATAAGGGCGGATTTGATTATTCGGATTTTGCTATTAATACGACAGGTGAGTTTAGATCACCGGTGGGAGCCAATAGTGTAAAACATCTTGTTGGTAATAATAATGACCATATCGTTGGTATAGGAACTGGTATGGCAAATATGGCAACAAGTTTGAGTACGCATTTATTGCGTCTTGCTGATGTCTATTTGATATATGCAGAAGCGGTATTGGGAAATTCAAGTTCCACGACAAATGCCAAAGGCTTGCAATGTTATAATCAAGTGAGAGCTAGAGCTGGTTTTACTGCAGCACGCACGAGTTATACATGGAGAGATATATGGATCGAAAGAAGATTAGAGTTAGCCTGTGAGGGTGATCGTTGGTACGATTATGTGCGTTGGCATTATTACGCACCGCAAGCCGCTATCACCGAATTAAAAGCTCAAAAGAGAGGTTCTTACATGGGATTAGACGATTTTTATAAAACTGGAGTGTTAAATCCTTCGACTACTATGTATGATAATAGTGCTCCTATTCCCAATATCACGGATGCGCACTTTACATTACCATTTCCTGATACAGATTTAGCGATGAATCCAAATTTATTGAAAGAGCCTGTAAAATTTGATTTTAGTTCAATCAAGTATTAATCTAAAACTTAGAATAAATGAGAACAAAATATAACATATTAAATGGGCTGATTTGTATACTAGGTCTATTTAGTTTGATCACAATGGAATCCTGTAAAAAGGAAGATCAGAAATTCCAACTAACAGATGGGAGCCCAACAATTCGTTATGTTCGATTGCCCGATGTAAACGTTAGTGATTCATTATTGACGAGTGCCTTTTTAGGTAATAGTATTGCTATCGTTGGGGAGAATCTTACATCCGTATCCGAAATATGGTTTAATGATCAAAAAGGCATTCTGAACACCAGTTTCGTTACTGATAATGTAATTATAGTTTCTGTCCCCCAACAGATTCCCGAAGCGGTCACAGATAAAATATATTTCATCAATAAGTCGAAAACAGATACAATCGGCTTTGGATTTAATATTTTGGTACCAGCTCCCGCTGTAGTAGAAATGGAATGTGAATATGTCAAAGCTGGAGATGTGGCGACAATACGTGGAAATTATTTTCTACCATTGGCTGGATCAGATAATCCTAAGGTCATCTTTACACCGAATATTAAAGCAACACAAATTGTATCGCATTCGCCAAATGAAATAAAAGTTGTAGTTCCTGCTGGGGCTACAGAAGGTCCAGTAGCTGTAGAGTCAAGATATGGATCAACACGATCAACATTTCATTTCAGAGATACGCGGGGCATGATTACAAATTATGATGCAGATTTTCCTATAGTAAATAGTTGGGGGAGGGCAGGAAGATTGGAGGAAGATCCGACTTATTCTTTGTCTGGGAAATATTTAAAACTTTCAGGCTCGTTTAGTGATCCAGGTGAATGGACGGTGGGTAGTGAAGGTGAAGCATTAAGTCATTATTGGGGCAATGAAAATGGACATACTGGTAATTTATTCACTTCAGATCCTGCTGCATCAGTATTGAAGTTTGAGGCAAATGTTCCAGTCAAATGGAGTGCTGTCGGACTATCTCTGATATTTGCGGGAGCGGGCACGACAAATGGCCCTCTTTATGAAGACGCAAAGCCAAGAGGTATTTGGATGCCCTGGAGAAATACAGGCGAGTATCAGACGAGTGGATGGGTAACTGTGTCAATACCCATTTCAGAATTTAAATATAATGGTGCTGCCACAGCATTGAGTGATCTACCGGAAGCATACAATAATCTCAATATATACTTAGGTAATAGAGGTTTACCGTATGTTGGTACAGCCTGTGACCCAGTAATATTAATAGACAATGTCCGTGTAGTTCCACAATAGGGATTTTATTAAATAAATAAGATTATGTTACATACTATAAAATACGGTCTTTCAAACAGCATTTTAGCTTTGCTTACACTTTTTACGCTACTGTTTATTGCCTGCGAAAAGGATGAAGTAAATGTTGATACCGTCCAATTGGAGGTTTTTGGACCATCGCCAGTACTTAGAGGAGGAGAAATACGATTTATTGGAAATAATTTAGATAAGGTTACTGCTGTAGTGCTTACAGGAGGTTTAGAAATTACAGAAATTCAGCGCTTAGGTAAAGAAGAAATACGTATTCAAATACCTCAAAACGCTCAGCCAGGTCTTATATCTTTAAAACATGCTGATGGCGAAATAAGTACGAAGACACCTTTGACCTTTTCAGAACCCATCAGTATTAGTAAAATTAGCCCGACTACCGTAAAAGCAGGAGATGTTTTGGTCATTGAAGGAGATTATTTGAATCTTATAAATGAAGTGATTTTTACACAAGATGCGGTTGTAAGTGCAGCGGACTTCAAGAGTCGTACACGTGCCAAAATCGAAGTTGTCGTACCTAAGGAAGCTAAAAGTGGTAAAATAAGTGTTTCTAATGGAATGGAAATTCCAATTGTAGTTTTTTCGGAAGCAGAATTGAATGTAACACTTCCTACTTTAATTTCAATAGCTCCAAACCCAATAAAACCTGAGCAAGAATTAACTATTAAAGGCACGAACTTTCAATTGGTCGAAAGTATTATTTTTCAAGAGGACTTGAAGGTTACTGCATTTACCGTAAATCCAGCAAATACTGAGATAAAGTTGAAAGTTCCCGAAATGGTGAAAGAGGGCTTAGTCAAGTTAGTTACTTTTTCTGGCATCGAAGTGGAATCCGCTGAATTGAAATTAATAGGACCAACTATTTCACAAATTTCATCAAATCCAGTTAAAAACGGATCGAGCTTGAAAATTGACGGTTCAAACTTAGATTTAGTTACCACTATTATTTTTGAAGGGGATAAAGAAGGTACGATCACTGTACAATCTGCTACATCTATTATTGTTACTGTACCGATGGATGCGAAATCGGGAGATGTAGTACTGAATACGAATTCGGGTAAGACGGTAACGACTAATGTGAATATGGTATTGCCTACTTTAAGTTCTTTTAGCCCTACCACGTTAATGGCAGGTGCGACTATTACCATTACAGGAACGAATCTGGATCTAGTTCGTAGTGTAATATTTGGAGGAAATCAAACTGTGGCAAATATTGTCGCAAACTCATCCACTACTATTCGCATAAATGTACCTGTTGCTGCAGAATCTGGAGTTATAAAATTAATTACTTCGAATGGTGCAGAGGTAACATCGGCTTCGAGTTTGATCGTTACTTCGCCTAATATTCCAGTGATTACACGAATAACAAGTCCTGTGAAGCCGGGTGAAATGCTCCGAATTGAAGGAACGAAGTTACATTTAGTAGAAAGCGTTTACTTTCAAAATAATGTAAAAGCTACTCAATATGTTTCACGAAGCGAAACTTTAATACAAGTATATGTACCAGCCAATGCTGCTAAAGGAAATGTAACATTGAAATTGGTGACTTTTGATGGTACAGAAGTAACATCACCTTCATTTGTAATATCAGGTACTGATCCAGTAGTAGATCCTTCCTATGTATTTTTTGATTTTGATGGTAAAAACTCGTGGTGGGGAAGTTATGGTAGTATAGAAAACCAATCGAGCCTTTCTATGAGTGGAAGCTATTTCCGAATCAACCAGAATTTACCAAGTGGATGGGCGGATTTCTTTTGGCGAAATAGTCAAAATGATATGAAAGTAGCAGGTGTTACAGTTTCAGAATGGGCAATCAAAATGGATGTAAATGTATTAGGAAATACTACCCAACGATTCAAATTTAGATTAAATGGATCAGATGGTGATTTTTGGGCTATAATTCCCGGGTTTGAAAACAAAGGAGGTTGGTATACGGTTACGATTCCTTTGACAGAATTCAGAGATGGTGAGGGGACCGGTACGAATCGGTTACCGAATGTACAAAACATTACGAATGACTTTGGATTAGCTACAGCTGGAGATGCAGGTTTTGTAAACATGTGTATTGATAATATTCGTTTTGAGAAGATAAAATAATATTTTTTGTGGAGTGATGAAGATCTGATTCACTCCACATTTTTTACAATAGCACAATAGGGTAATAATTTTAGCGCATGCGATTTATTCTCATTCTTTTAATTTATTTAAGTCAGTTTTCATTATCTGGATGTGCCAATTCCGAGCCAGTCAGAGAAAATGGCATTATTCCATTATTGGTCTCTTCTTCCATTGTTAATGGTGCGCAAGATGTTACGTATGGTTTACAGACTATAAAATTGACCTTCGATCAGAATATTATTCTAGCTGATAAAGATGCGGTTTTATTAAATGGAATGAAGTTAACTGATGTAGATGCTGCATTCAAAGAACTAAAAATAAATGTGCAATTGATGCATACTACCACATATGTATTGCAAATTTTGAGTACTGCTATCAAAGGTCCAACAGGAATATATGCAGAGGCTATGACTATTACTTTTAATACGATTTCCGAACCACAACAATATATTCAAACTGATTTAGTTACAACCAATGCATCTGCGCAAGCAAAGAATGTATATGGTTTTCTAAGAGAAAATTTTGGTAAAAAATCCATCTCTGGCACTATGGCAAATGTTAGTTGGAATACGAATGAAGCAGAATGGGTATATAAACATACAGGTAAATATCCTGCGTTGAATGGTTTTGACCTTATTCATTTGTACGCTTCTCCAGCTTCATGGATAAATTACAATGATACCAAAGTAATCGAAGACTGGTGGAATGCTAATGGCTTAGTGACTTTGATGTGGCATTGGAATGTGCCTGCAAACGAAGGTAGTTCAAATCATCATTTTTATACAAAGGATACACAATTCGATATTTCCAAAGCAGTGATTGAAGGTACATATGAACACAAAATAGTTTCTGCAGATTTAGAAAAGGCAGCAAATGTATTGCTATTGTTAAAAGATAAAAATATCCCAGTGCTCTGGAGACCTTTGCACGAAGCGGCGGGTAAATGGTTTTGGTGGGGAGCAAAAGATGCAAGTTCTTATAAGAAATTATGGATAATGATGTTTAATTATTTTAAATCTAGAGGATTAAATAATCTTATTTGGGTTTGGACATCAGAGACAAATGACGAGGATTGGTATCCTGGTGATGCTTATGTAGATATCATTGGATGTGATTTATACAATAGACCAACTTCTTCTTCAGTGTCAACAATTTATAATTATATCAACGCAAAATATCCGAATAAAATTATAGCATTAAGTGAGTTTGGTACGCTCTCAGATTTCACACCACAATGGGAGAGTGGATCTACATGGTCATGGATAATGCCTTGGTATGATTATGATCGAACTGTGGATGCTCGATCCAATAGTTTTAACGAAAAATCACATATGCATGCAAACATTGAGTATTGGAACAGACTATGGAGTAATGAATATGTATTGACACGAGACCAAATGCCAAATTTAAAATAATATAATACCCATCCAAATTATGAAAATTATTCGATTTATTACCTTAATGTTGTCCATTATATTACTTGCACAGATATCTTGTGCTAAAGATTTGGATGATGACCAGGCAGTTGTACTTGCTAAAAACTTCGTAGATAAAAATGGACATCTATCAGTTAAAGGAACTCAACTCGTAAACCAACAAGGAGATCCAATCATGTTGCGCGGAGTGAGCTTGGGTTGGCACAACTGGTGGCCTAGATTTTATAATTCAGAAACTATTTCTTGGCTTAACAAAGATTGGAATTGCAACTTGGTTCGCGCAGCAATCGGCGTAGAACCTGATGGAGCATTTTTAAAAAATTCAGCATTTGCATATGAGAAATTGTATACGGTTATTGATGCCGCGATACAAAATGGTATGTATGTAATTGTGGATTGGCATAGTCATCATATTTATACGGATGAAGCTATTGATTTTTTTAAAATAGTAGCTACAAAATATAAAGGAATACCAAATCTGCTCTATGAAATATACAATGAGCCCGAGAAGGACAGTTGGGAAGATGTCAAAGCTTACTCTGAAAAATTAATCAATGCTATTCGAGGTATTGATCGGACAGCAATTATATTGGTTGGAAGCCCACACTGGTGCCAAGATATTCATATTGTAGCCGATAATCCTATTATGGGACACACAAACATCATGTATACGGTGCATTTTTATGCGGCTACACATAAACAGTTTTTACGCGATAGAGCAGATTATGCGCTAAATAAGCAAATCCCAATTTTCGTTTCTGAATGCGCCGGAATGGAAGCTACTGGTGATGGTCCGTTAGATATGGAGGAATGGAATGTATGGCAATCATGGATGAATAAAAATAGTATAAGCTGGGTTGGATGGTCATTGGCCGATAAAAATGAAACCTGCTCTATGATTACTAATACAAGCTCTCCAATGAGTAAATGGATTGAAAGCGATTTAAAACCGTGGGGTAAACTTATTAGAGAAACTTTAAGAAGTAGCAAATAATTGATTTTATTTCAAAGATTAGGTAATTGTATTTACATACGATCAAGCTTTGGTATGTCCTTGAACACGGATAAACTTTAGAAAATTAACATGAATGAGTTATTTCAGAAAAGATTTGAGGTTTTAACCAGAAATCATGAACTTCTATTAAATAGGAAAAATGAACCAGTTTTTCCAGGGAACGGGGTTTTTGAACGGTACAAATATCCCATTCTTACAGCAGAACACACACCGTTATTTTGGAGATATGATTTAGATGAAAATCAAAACCCTTATTTAATGGAAAGATTCGGTATAAATGGAACATTCAATGCTGGGGCAATAAAGTGGAATAAAAAATATCTAGTTGTCGTACGCGTAGAAGGGAATGATCGCAAATCGTTTTTTGCAATCGCCGAAAGTGATAATGGAGTAGATAGTTTTAAGTTTTGGAATTATCCTATTACTTTCCCAGAGGCGGATAATCCGGAGACCAATATATACGATATGCGAATAACTGCACATGATGACGGTTGGGTATATGGCATATTTTGTGCAGAAAGAAAAGATACAACTGCATCACCTGAAGATTTTTCCTCTGCAGTGGCGTCTGCGGGAATTGTTCGAACAAAGGATTTAATAGACTGGGAAAGGCTACCTGATATTAAATCTAGAAGTCAACAACGAAATGTAGTGTTGCACCCAGAATTTGTCGAAGGTAAATATGCACTCTACACAAGACCACAAGATAGTTTTATAGATGCAGGTAGTGGTGGTGGGATTGGTTGGACTTTGGTAGATTCTTTGTACGATGTCTCTATTGAACATGAAATTATTATAAATCATCGCTTCTACCATACGATCAAAGAATTAAAGAATGGGGAAGGCCCAGCTCCCTTGAAAACTGAAAAAGGTTGGTTGCACTTAGCGCATGGGGTGCGTGCTTGTGCAGCAGGCTTACGCTATGTTTTATATCTTTATTTAACAGATTTAACAAACCCAACGGTATTGATAGCCGAACCAGGAGGGTATTTTATGGCTCCACAAGACGATGAACGAATAGGAGATGTGGCAAATGTGCTTTTTTCTAACGGATGGATTGCAGATGACGATGGTAAAGTTTATATTTACTATGCATCTAGTGATACACGTATGCATGTAGCCGTATCTTCTGTCGATCGCCTATTAGATTACTGTCTAAATACTCCGCCCGATGGTTACAGATCAGCTACATCTATACAGCAATTAAGCCAATTGATATCCAACAATCTGGAGCAATAGCTTTCTGACCTACAAAAACTGTTATTAAATGATTTCTGAAAAGGTAACCCTAAAAGAGAAGATAGGTTATGGTTTTGGTGATGCCGCATCTTCTATGTTTTGGAAGCTGTTCGGCATGTACCTCATGTTTTTCTATACTGATGTCTTTGGTTTAGAGGCACAAGTAGTGGGTACCATGTTTTTAATTACAAGAGTCTGGGATTCTCTCTTTGATCCAATTATAGGTGCGATAGCAGATAGAACGAAGTCCAGATGGGGTAAGTTTCGACCTTACTTATTGTATGTCGCAGTGCCCTTTGGAGTTATTGGTGTTTTCACGTTTTATACTCCTTCATTTAATGATTCAGGGAAAATTATTTATGCCTATGCTACTTATTCTTTGATGATGATGGTGTATTCGGTAATCAATGTGCCTTATGCATCTTTGTTAGGAGTCATGAGCTCATCACCGAAAACTAGAAGTGTTCTGGCTACCTATAGAATGACATTTGCTTATCTTGGGAGTTTTGTGACTTTACTATTTTTCAATCCGCTAGTGAGCTATTTTAGCGATAATGATATTGAATCATCCAATCAGCAATATGGCTGGGTAATGGCCGCAAGTGTTGTAGCTGTGAGTGCTGTAATTTTGTTTTTTCTCTGTTTTTTGTGGACAAAAGAACGCGTTGTTGCTATTTCAGATGACCACAGCTCTTTAAAGGAAGATGTTAAAAACTTGCTTCGAAACAAGCCATGGTGGATTTTACTGGGAGCTGGTGTTTTTACTTTAGTTTTTAATTCTGTTCGGGATGGAGCAGCGCTATATTATTTCAAATATTACGTAGAAGAAGATCTGTTTGATCATATTAAGATTTTTCAAATTCCATTTGTATTAAGTGGTTTGTACTTCTCGATTGGACAGTTAGCCAATTTAGTAGGTGTCATTATAGCAGCGCCATTAAGTAATCGTATAGGAAAGAAAAATACTTTTATTGGAAGTATGCTTATCGCATTCATTGGAAGTATATTTTTCTACTGGATACCAAGAGACGGTGTTTTTGAAATATTCACGCTACAGATTCTAATTAGTTGTTGTGCTGGTATTGTATTTCCATTATTATGGTCTATGTATGCAGATTGTGTAGATTATTCGGAATATAAAACAGGAAGACGTACAACAGGTTTGATATTTAGCTCTTCTTCTATGAGTCAAAAATTAGGCTGGGCATTCGGATCGGCTTTGACAGGATGGCTATTGGGCTATTTTGGATTTCAAGCCAACACTATACAGTCAGATGATACGTTAAACGGCATACGTATGTTTTTAAGTTTTTTTCCAGCCATTGGGGCATTATTATCTGCAATTTTTGTGTTTTTTTATCCATTAGATGAAGCTCGTGTAATTAATATATCAGAAAGCCTTAGTCTCAAAAGAAATCAGATATAGTTTAATAATTATTTAGCGCATGATTAATTATCAACTTTAGTATATAAACTATTGTTAAAAAATAGATTCAACAATAATAGCGTCAGCTTTACAGCAAAATTCTAATTAAAAGATAAAGAATACTAAGTATGTATTTTATCATAAACAAAAAAAGGTTATTCAAATAAATGAATAACCTTTTTGAAATATCTTAAGCGGTCTGGACGGGACTCGAACCCGCGACCCCATGCGTGACAGGCATGTATTCTAACCAGCTGAACTACCAGACCTAAGATTTTTAGTTGTTGTATTTAAAAAGAATTTTAGCGGTCTGGACGGGACTCGAACCCGCGACCCCATGCGTGACAGGCATGTATTCTAACCAGCTGAACTACCAGACCTAAAATCTTTTTTAATGCTTTTAAAGAACGATTGAAATCTTCGAAATAATTTGGCGGTCTGGACGGGACTCGAACCCGCGACCCCATGCGTGACAGGCATGTATTCTAACCAGCTGAACTACCAGACCAAAATTATTTTCAATATTTTTCAGAACGTTGAAAGAACTTTTTCTTTCTTCTTGTTGCGGTCTGGACGGGACTCGAACCCGCGACCCCATGCGTGACAGGCATGTATTCTAACCAGCTGAACTACCAGACCTAAACCCTTCATCTGAGAAGGTGTGCAAATATAGGGCTGTTTTGCGTAAAAACAAACTTTTTTTGCAAAAAAATTAGTCTACAGCACCATCTTTCATCTTCTCTGCATTCTCTGCAAACTGCAATGCATCGATAATGTCCTGAATATCACCGTCCATAATAGCTGTAAGATTATACATCGTTAAACCAATTCTATGTTCAGTTACGCGACCTTGTGGGTAATTATATGTACGAACTTTTGCCGAACGGTCTCCAGAAGATACCAAAGTCTTACGTTTAGCAGCAATATCTCCATTCTTTTTATTCAATTCGATCTCGTAAAGTTTATTACGAAGCATCTCCATAGCTAATTCGCGGTTCGCCAATTGCGAACGTTCTACTTGACAAACGACAACAATACCTGTTGGTTTGTGTGTTAATTGAACTTTTGTTTCTACTTTATTTACGTTTTGACCACCAGCACCACCAGAACGTGACGTTTGTAATTCGATATCTCCAGGATTCAACTCTACATCGACTTCTTCTGCTTCAGGTAATACCGCTACAGATGCAGCAGATGTGTGTACACGACCCTGCGTTTCGGTGTCAGGGACACGTTGCACACGGTGTACACCAGATTCATATTTCAATTGTCCGTAAACATCTTCACCAATGACTTTCAAGATTACCTCTTTATAACCTCCAGAAGTACCTTCAGTCACATCCATTACTTCATTACGCCATCCTTTTTTCTCAAAATAACGGGTATACATACGGTATAAATCTCCTGCAAAAATAGCTGCTTCATCACCTCCAGTACCACCACGAATCTCAATAATAGCGTTTTTAGCGTCTTCAGGATCTTTAGGGATCAACATTAGACGAATTTCTTCTTCTTTTTCCTCTTTTTGCGCATACAGCATATCCTGCTCTTCTTTTGCCATTTCACGCAATTCTTGATCCTTTTCATTCA
The DNA here is from genome assembly GCF_008520265.1 of Sphingobacterium cavernae. Taxonomy (GTDB): domain Bacteria; phylum Bacteroidota; class Bacteroidia; order Sphingobacteriales; family Sphingobacteriaceae; genus Sphingobacterium; species Sphingobacterium cavernae. The sequence continues at coordinate 106,878 of NZ_VIQM01000076.1, read as the reverse complement.
AAAGAATCTCTTTGTTAGCTTCCATATTGCTAACAATATTTCTATAAATATGATATTGATCTACAATTTTGCCCAAATCTTTGTATTCCTTGTTCAATTTTGCAAAACGTTTCATATCTGAGATGGTTTCTGGATTGCTTAATTCAGCTTCCACTTCTTCCCATCTTTCCTTAATAGCTTGTAATTTTTCTAACATAATTCTAAATTCCACAGGCTTATTTACCTTTTGGAAAGGCAAAATTACTGAAAATTTATATTAATTGAGCAGGATTTCTTAATGACTTGAAACTGCTTTAAGCCCTACAATAGATGCGATTAAAGTAAAAATGAAGAATATACGCCAAAAGTCAGCGGGTTCTTTGAAAAAAAATATTCCCATCAATACGGTACCTACAGCACCAATCCCTGTCCAAACAGCATAAGCTGTTCCGAGTGGCAGAGTTTGAGTTGCTTTAATCAATAAACCCATTGATGCGAATAGACAAACCACAAATCCACCATACCAAGCTAAACTTTCGTTGCCTGTAGCGTCTTTAGCTTTTCCTAGACATGTGGTAAAACCAATTTCAAATAAACCACCTAAAATTAAAAATATCCAATTCATGTTTTTTCCTTTTGTTGTAACACAAAGGTCAGGATTTTAGGAGGAATAACTTTTTACAAATGATAAAAAACTATTTGATATCTGCTCGAATTCGGGACAACGTAACTTGAGTAACGCCAAGGTAAGAGGCGATATAGCCCAATTTGATGTGATGCAATAGTTTGGGAGCTTTACGAAGTAAATCAGCATAGCGCTCGGCTGCTGATTTAAAAAGACTTTGCATGAGTCTTTCTTCGATTTTAAGTGTTTCTAATTCCGCTAATTTTCTTCCCCAATTCGCAATAGGTAGCGAAGTGGTATACAATTCTTGGAGCTTTGGTATAGAAATACGGTTAATAGAACAATCCGATAAGGTGTCTACAATTTCGTAAGTAGGCAAGGAGTGTATGTAACTGTTGAGTGGTAATATGATATCACCTGGAAAGCAAAAGTCTAATACAACTTCTTTTTCTTCTTTTGGGTAAAAGATTCGACAGATTCCTTCTTCAAGGAAGTATATGTATTTGTTAATTTGTTGTTGCTGAATAAGTATATCATTCTTTGCGAGGGAGACTTTCTCTGCTATTCCAATGATTTTATCCATCTCCACAACGGCCAAAGGATAAATAGACGCAATACCTTTGCTTAGTTCCATTGTTGCAAAGTTAATTTATCTCCATCATACACAGCGTACGTACGATGATTTATCCATTCTCCCAAATTCACGATTTGAGTATTGTCATTTACGATAATATCATAAGGGACATGGCGATGTCCATAAATCATAAAATCATAATTTTGCGAATTCAATAATTCTCTGCTGTACTGAATTAGCCATTCTTTATCTTCTCCCAAAAAAGTTTCGGGTGCATTGCTAGAAACACGGCTATGTTTTGACCAACGGGTCGCAATACCTATTCCTAGATTAGGATGTAGCCTTGCAAATAGCCATTGACAAAGAGAACTTCTGAAAATCTTCTTTAAAAATTTATATTTCGCATCGCCAGGACCTAATCCGTCGCCGTGATGGATATAAAATGACTTGCCATCAAGATTCAATACTAATTCATTATCAATAATCCGTGCATTCAGCTCTTTTTTCAAATACCCAAACATCCACATGTCGTGATTGCCTTTGAAAAAAGTAATTTTGATTCCTAGATCAGCCAATTCTGCCAATTTTCCTAAGAATCGAATATAGCCTTTGGGAATTACGGTTGCATATTCAAACCAGAAATCAAAAATATCACCAACTAAATATAGTTCGATCGCATCATGCTTAATAGCATCTAGCCATTGCACAATAACTTTTTCGCGTTCAGCGGATTTTTCTAAAGGAAAAGCACCTAAGTGAAAATCGGAAGCAAAATATATTTTGTTTCTTGTTTGCATAAGCGGTAAAAATACCGAAATAGCACGTTGATTACAACCCTCTTGGCGCAAACTCATAATATTTAGTAGTTTTGTTTATATAGATGATAAATTATGATAAGAAATTTAAGTTTAATCTTGTTGGCGACAGCTATAGTCGGCTGTCAATCACAAAATAAAATCGAAGCAGTGAAAGATATTACGTTAAAACCGTATCCACAGACAGAGAAAGTTGATCAAAAGGACACTTATTTTGGTGTAGAAGTGGAAGACCCTTATCGTTGGTTGGAGGATGATTTGTCCGATAAAACAAAAGCTTGGGTTACAGCTCAAAATGAAGTAACACAAGATTATTTATCTCAAATACCTTTTCGTGATACCATCAAATCTCGTTTGGAAACTTTATGGAATTACGAGAAATACTCTGCTCCGTATCAAGAGGGAGAGTATATTTATTGGTACAAAAATGATGGACTTCAAAATCAATCGGTATTATACCGTAAAAAAGGCGATAATGGCAAGGAAGAGGTATTCTTAGATCCAAATAAATTTTCAACAGATGGATCGACCTCTTTAGCTGGTATTTCTTTTAGTAAGGATGGTTCATTAGTGGCGTATCAACTTTCAGAGGGTGGTTCGGATTGGCGTAAGGTTGTGGTGTTGAAAGCAGATGATAAGTCTGTAGTGGGTGATACATTAATTGATGTCAAATTCTCTGGTCTCGCATGGAGAGGCAACGAAGGTTTTTATTACAGCTCATACGAAAAACCGAAGGATGGTTCTGCTTTGTCCGCGATGACGGATGTGCACAAATTGTATTTCCATAAATTAAATACGCCACAAACAGAGGACGAATTGATCTTTGGTGGCGAAAGTATGAAACGTCGTTATATTGGTGCAGGACTGACTGAAGATGAGAAATTCTTAATAGTAAGTGCAGCAAATACGACTTCAGGTAATGAATTATGGGTGAAAGATTTAAGTATCCCTGATTCAAAATTTGTTGCTGTCGTGAATAATATGGATAAGAATCATTATGTCATGGACAATGACGGTAGCAAATTGTTTATTTATACCGAATTAAACGCGCCAAATGGTCGTATTGTTACGGTTGATTTTGCTAATCCAACTCCTGAAAATTGGACAGATTTAATTCCTGAAACAGATAATGTATTGAGCCCATCGATAGGTGGCGGTAAAATATTCGCTTCTTACTTGAAAGATGCGACTTCATTAGTGAAACAATTTGATCGTAATGGTAAACTAGAGCGTGATATTGAATTACCAGGTGTAGGGACTGCTTCAGGTTTTGGTGCAAAGAAAGAAGATAAAGATTTGTATTATTCGTTTACTTCGTACATACATCCAAGCACAATTTACAAATATGATATTGCTTCGGGAAAATCAGAAATCTACAAAGAATCGGGTGCGAAATTCGATCCTTCGCAATATGAGTCCAAGCAAATATTTTATACGTCAAAAGATGGTACAAAAGTTCCGATGATTATTACACACAAAAAAGGTGTAAAACTAGATGGAACAAATCCAACATTATTATATGCTTATGGCGGATTTAATATCAGTCTGACACCGTCTTTCAGTTTAGCGCATACAATTTTGTTAGAGCAAGGTGGTGTATACGCCGTAGCGAATCTCCGCGGAGGTGGCGAGTACGGCGAAAACTGGCATTTAGCAGGTACAAAATTGAAAAAACAAAATGTCTTTGACGATTTCATTGCGGCAGCAGAATATTTAATCAATGAAAAATATACTTCTTCCGAAAAATTAGCAATCGCTGGTGGTTCGAATGGTGGACTTTTGGTTGGTGCATGTATGACACAGCGACCAGAGTTGTTTAAAGTTGCATTTCCTGCTGTGGGTGTATTGGATATGTTGCGTTACCATAAGTTTACAGCTGGTGCGGGTTGGGCTTTTGATTACGGCACAGCAGATGATAGCAAAGAGATGTTTGAATATTTGTACAAGTATTCACCTTATCATGCATTAAAACCAAATACTTCGTATCCTGCGACGATGGTCACGACCGCAGATCACGACGACCGTGTGGTTCCAGCGCATTCGTTTAAATTTGCAGCTCGTCTTCAAGAGTACCACAAAGGAAGTAATCCAGTATTAATTCGTATTGATACCAAAGCAGGACATGGTGCAGGTAAATCAACAGCCATGCAAATTGAAGAAAATGCAGACCGTTGGGCGTTTATGTTTCAAAATATGGGAGTAGGATATTCTGAAATTAAATAGTGTTAACTTATACAGAGAATACTTAATAAAGCCGCTACTTGCAATGTAGATTGGCTATACCGAAATTAAATAGTATTTTAGTAAGGACGACAATTAGTCGTCCTTTTTTATGGTTGAAAAATTAATACAGCATATCCAAAGTATTGTTCCCCTTACAGAAGAAGAGGTAGAAATCGTTCGCGAGCTGGTCAAAGAAAAGGATGTTCCACGTAAAAAATTTCTGCATCAAGCTGGTGAAGTGGCGTCGTATTCTGCTTTTGTAGTGGAAGGATGTTTACGTTCGTACACAGTTGACCGTGACGGTTTTGAACATATCGTGCAATTTGCGCCTGAGAATTGGTGGATTTCGGATATGTATTCTTTGGTGAAAAATAAACCCAGTGAATTGAATATTGACGCTTTATTGGAGAGTAAGGTGTTATTGCTTAGTCGTACTTGTCAAGTTTCTATTTTTGATAGAATTCCAAAGCTCGAACGTTATTTTCGTATTTTGAGTGAAAATGCGTTGGCTGCGAGTAATCAACGAACAATAAATTACCTTAGTCTTACAGCCAAATTACGTTATGAAAAATTCTGTGATTTGTATCCTACACTGATTCATACTATACCACAGAAATCCATCGCTTCTTATATTGGTATTACTCCTGAATTTTTGAGTAAGCTTCGTGCAGAGCGTAACTAATATTTTCTTAATGTAGGTTAAGAATTTCTGCGTAGCAGGATGGTAACTTTGTAGTATCAAATTAGAAAGGAAAATAAAATGAGAACGATAATTCATAAAGCAGATAGCAGAGGATATGCAGATCACGGTTGGTTGAAAAGCTACCACACATTTAGTTTTGCAGGATACAACAATCCACAGCGTATGCATTTTGGGGCATTGCGCGTATTGAACGATGATTTTGTTGCAGGAGGAAATGGTTTTGGTCGTCATCCGCACAGCAATATGGAAATTATATCTATTCCATTAGAAGGTACCTTGGCACATAGCGATAGTATGGGTAATGAAGGAACAATTCAGCCCAACGAAATTCAGGTGATGAGCGCAGGAACTGGTGTAACACATAGTGAATTCAATGGAAGTGAAGTTGATCCTGTTAAATTTTTACAAATTTGGTTATTCCCAAATAAAGAAAACGTAACGCCACGATACGATCAAATCAAAATTGATCCGGCTGATCGTAAAAATAAATTGCAACAAGTTATCTCACCCAATCCCGATGGCGAAGGTACTTGGATTCACCAAGATGCGTGGTTTCATTTAGCAGATTTGGATGCTGGAAACGCTGTTGAATATGCATTGAAAGGAGAAGGAACAGGTGTCTATATTTTCTTATTGGAAGGACAATTGGAAGTAGCTAACGAAACTTTGGAGAGAAGAGATGCTATTGGCATTACAGATGTGTCTTCTATTACATTGACAGCGAAAGAAAATGCTTCCGTATTGATCATGGAAGTGCCAATGGTGTAATTAGTTATTAAAGATAGAAGTAATAGCCTAGCTTTTGACTAGGCTATTTGTTTATAACATTGTTTGTAATAAAACTGTCCAATTATACTAACTGAAATTTATTCTCTTTTTAAATTTCATATTTTTGTTGAATGATAAAATGTTTTCAAGTTTTATTTTTAGTTCTTTTATGCTGCTCTTATTCAAAGGCTGAGGATATTTCTTTCTCAAAGCAAGATTCCTTAATTATAACTTTGGATTCAGCTGAAAATTATCCACGTAATTTTTGGAAGCCGATTAATCTTTCAAAGTCTGATATGACAGTTCAAGAATTAATTCCAACACGCAAAAAGCATTTTTGGCGTGCAGGTACAGAATGGTTTTTAGCACAAGCATTTCCGGCGACATTTAACCGTTTTATCACACGTGATCCGTATTCGTATATTTCTTTTCAGAACTTTTTAGATCATCAGCGTATTAGTGCTTGGGATTGGGATGATAATCAATTCACCACCAACCAAATTGACCACCCGTGGCACGGTCAATTATATTTTAATGCTTTCCGTAGCAATGGATATAATTTTTACCAATCCAGCATCGCTACTGTTGTAGGTAGTTACATCTGGGAGACAGCAGGGGAAACACAGCATCCTTCGATAAATGATTTGGTAAACACGACTTTTGGCGGTGTGATTTTGGGAGAAATGACACATCGCGTCTCGCGTAATATATTGTCCCGCAGCAAACATGGGCATAATATGATAGGAAATGAGATTGTTGCATTGCTGGTTAATCCTGTGAATAGTTTGAATAGGTTATTGGATGGGAAATGGGGTAAGAAAATTGATGATTATTATACTGTAGATTCTTCACATATCAGTGCTGAATTTGATATGGGATTTCGTCGCTTCGACGCTAGAGAAGGTGATTTTCTAGAAAAGGGTAAAAATTCAATATATAGTAGATTAAGGTTTCATTACAGCAATGGTGACCACAATTACAAAAGGCCCTTTGATGAGTTTCATGTGAATTTGGAAGTAGGGAGTGGGGATAGTACGTTTATTAATGCAGTCAATGTACATGCCTTATTAAGTGGAGCACAGTTTTTCAAGTCGAGGAGAGGGGAACATTTTGGTACATTGAATGCGCATTATGACTTCTACAATAATGATGCGTTTTTCTACGGTGCCCAAAGTTTAGTGTATAACTGGAACTCACAATTTAGATATAAGAAAAATAATCGGTTGAACCTAAGTGTGGGGGCAGGAGCAGTCGTACTTGCTGCGGTGCCTGACCCTTATTTACTGTATGGCGACAGTCGAAATTACAACTACGGTTCAGGAGCATCTTATCGTTTTCGTGGGGAATTAAGTTTGTTGAATCGTTTGATGGTAACAGGTGATTATAACGGTGGTTATTTTCATACCATAAGTGGCAATGAATCATATTATATATTGCATACCACTACACTAGAAGCAAGTTTAAGATTATTCAGTCGCTTTTCATTAAATGTCGCTTCTGGTTATTTTGCTTTAGAAGGACATTTTAAAGAAGATAAATACCCAGATTTTCAGCGGGAGTTTCCATTTGGAAGAATATCTGTAGGTTATAATATTCAATTTTAGGAATTATAATTACATGGAGCATTATGCATATTGCATGTGCTCCATCACTTTACCAAAAATGCGAACATCCTTAACTGTTTTAAAGCCAATTCTTTCGTATAAGAGTTTGGCAGCTGGATTTTCTTTATCCACCAAAAGTCCCAAAACTTTCTTCTGTTTGACGACAACCTCATCAATTGCATATTGTATTAATTGTTTACCAATTCCTTTTCCTTGCGTACTGGGGCTTACTGCAAGAGTGTCGATATACATTTCTCCTGCTTGCGTTTCATTCTCCGCCCAGTAATCTACATCTCGATCAGCTTTGATTTTATCCCAAATAGGTTGACGCAATTCTTGTAATTTAGCTCCATCATATATGGAAATTTGTCCTAGAATTTCATTATTTTCTTCTGCTACAAAAATATTTTGATACGAATATTGGTTATTCTCTTGAGATACAAAGTGCGCTAAGAAAGCATTTGCCCTCTCTATATTTTCTTCACCTATAAATTGATAGGTAATCTCAAGCATAGCAAGATTCATCAATTTTGCGATTTTATCTGCTTCAGATTTAAGTGCTGGACGTATGATCATGGCTTATTAATAAAAAAGGTTAGCAAAATAATTTGCTAACCTTTTACATTCAAAAAATCAATAAAAATATTATTTTTCTAATTCTTGGAATTTATCGTAATCGATAGCTTCTGTGTTCATTTTCACAGTTGATTTCAAGTGATCGAATACTTTCAAAGCTTTTACTTCTTCGAATAAACGATTAGCTTGCTCTCTGTCTGACAACAATTGAAGTGCAAATTGACCTAATTGCTCATCAGTAGGTTCTTCGTTGATGTTGTACATTTTGATTTGACCGTAGATACGCTCTTTCGCTAAATCAACTACCTCATCGTATTTAACTTCCAAATTGTTAGCTGTAACGATACGGTTTTCGATGATAGTCCATTTCAAGTTGCTTACGAAGTCAGCAAAACCTTCTTCGATTTCTTCAGCAGATAAGTTAGGATTTGTAGCTTTTAACCATCTTTTCAAAAACTCTTCTGGGAATTTTACGTCAACTTTATCCATACCGAAAGTATACATATCGTTACGTAATTTTTGAGCTGAGTTTTGTTTGAATAAGTTTTCAACTTCTTCTTTTACTTTCGCGTTGAATTGCTCTTCAGTAGTTACTTCATCAGCAGCGAATAATTTATCGAAAAACTCTTGGTTCAAATCAGACTCTTCAAGACGGTTGATATTTTTAACTGTCAATTCGAAATCAGTTACGTCCAATTCTGCAACTTGTTCTTCAGTGATAGCCAAAATACGTGCTAAATCAGCAGAGTTAAATGCTTTTTTAACATCAATTTTTACAACGTCGTCTTTTTTAAGACCTACTAATGATGCTTTAATAGCTTCATCTTCGATAATATCTGTACGAACTGAAGTAGTTTGCTCGATACCTTCTTCTCTATCTTGTTTCAATGTAGCGTATAATACGTCACCTGCTTCAGATACTTCTGGGTTCGTCATTTTGCCATAGCTACGACGTAAGTTTTTGATACGCTCTGCTAAAGTCACTTCATCAGCTTTGATGTCGTACTCTGTAAATTCAGTTTCTGCCGTGAAAGGAACTTCGAATTCTGGAGCCAAACCAATTTCATAATTGAAACTGAATGTATCTTTGAAATCCCAGTTGTAATTGGCATCATCACCTTCTACTGGAAGGGGTTGACCCAATACTTCCAATTTTTGTTCTGTGATATATGCTGAAATTTTGTCGTTTACTACGCGATTGATCTCGTCAAGTAGAATTGATTTACCATAAGTACGTCTGATGTGACCTACAGGTACCAACCCTGGACGGAATCCTGGTAATTTTGCTTTTTTAGCTTGATCTTTAATCGCTTTGTCAACTGCCGGATTATAATCTTCTGGTGCTAAATCAACGGTAATTTTAGCGTTGATGTCGTCGATTTTCTGATGTGAAATATTCATACTTGTTAAGCGTTATTTTCGCATTATAAAAAAAATCCTCCCGATGCATTTTGTTCGGGAGGATATCAAGTGCGGAAGAAGGGACTCGAACCCCCACGCCTCGCGGCGCCAGATCCTAAGTCTGGTGCGGCTACCAATTACGCCACTTCCGCAGTTAGGATTTTTTTATTGTGTCACAAAGATAGAATCATTTTGCATACTTGTCAAGTGTTGTTCGGAAAAAAATGTATTTATTTTCGGATGAATATTCTAAATGACTAAAAGCAAGACCATTAATTTTTGTCCTTTTAAATAAAAATAATTTGCAAGTCTGGATAATATATATAACTTTGTATATCAAAGTACTTTTATGAATCAGAAAGACTTAATAAATCAAATTGGACAGATACGCTCCTTGATGGAGAAATCATCAAAGTTCATGTCAATAAGTGGGCTTTCGGGTGTTTTAATCGGAAGTTATGCGTTAGTAGGAGCTTTTGTAGCTTATGTATTGGTATACGGATTCGATAGTGGATTTGGTTACCGCGATCATTATGTCAATAATGGAAACATTCCAACGTTAGTAGTTATAGCCTTATCTGTATTGGTTGTATCCATAGGAACGGGCTATTATATGGCTAGACAAAAAGCGAAGAAATCCGGACAATCTGTTTGGAATCCAACAAGCAAAGCCTTATTCAAGGCTATGGCAGTACCATTACTAACTGGTGGTTTACTTTCGCTGATTTTTATTTATAAAGGGGACTATGGTATGATTGCGTCTACGATGTTGATTTTTTATGGATTGGCATTAAGTGCAGCTTCAAGTTTTACATTCAAAGAATTGCGTTGGTTGGGCATTTTGGATATTATTTTAGGATTGTTAGCTTTGTGCCTTCCCGGATACGGCATTTACTTTTGGGCTGTCGGCTTCGGTATTTTACACATTATTTACGGTTTAATCGTTCATCAACGCTACGAGAAGTGAATTTAGATTTATCTCTATATGACAAAGTATTAGAAAATCGTGTACGTTTGCAGATCATGAGTATCTTGGTCGCAAACGAACATTATGATTTCAATTCGTTGAAGGAACTTTTGGAAGTAACGGATGGAAACTTGGCTTCAAACCTCAAAAGTTTGGAGAAGGAGGGATATATTACGGTAGAAAAATCATTTGTAGATCGAAAACCCAATACAAAATACCGTAAGACAGATAAAGGTCAGAAAGCTTTTGAGAATCATCTCGCAGCGTTCGAAAATTTAATAAAACAACAGTACAAATAAATTTTTTTACCCACGAACTTTGAGATACAAAGTACTTTTAAGTTGTAAATTATGAGATTACGATTTATGTTATTTCTTTATAATGGTTCGTCCGATCTATATACTAAGCTATTCAAACGTAATAAAAAAGCTTGGGGACTAAGTGTATCGGATTTCCTGGCATATCCGACGAATACTTTAGGCTACGCACTGGGAAATTTCTATTTATCAAACGGGTTTGATGTCATGCCAAAGCTGGAAAATCACGATGTCTTTCACGTGATTACTGAAACGAATACGGACATTCAGGGCGAAATAGCTATGCAATATTTACTTATGGGAAACGGAAAACGAAGTCTCTATATGTATGCGATGATTGGCATTGGTACAGTTATCTATCCCGAATTTATTCGATATTACATGTTCAGTTATCAAAAAGGGAAATCACTAAGTAAATTTCATCATATAGAATTCAAAGACTATTTAGCCAAACCATTAGTCGAACTTCAGCATTCACTTTATTTAAAGTCAAAATTTCAAACTATATAATCATGGAAACTAATAATCAAAACCCCACTCTGGAAGAACATAATCGAAATTCTCCAACATTATATGACCGTATTGTGAATTCAATTGTCCTGAAATTGGGTGTAATATTATTTCTTACACTACTTATGTTAATTCCGCTGAACTTAGTCAATGACTTAATTCGCGAACGAAAAATAAGGGAGTCACAAGTTTCAACAGATATATCTGCGAAGTGGGGGAAATCTCAAGTTGTGTCTACACCTATTTTGGCTGTTCCTTATAAATACAGTGAAGAATCTATAGAGAAAAATGCGTTAGGAAAGGAAATAGTAACCCACACCATTGTAGAAGATTGGATTTTCCTTTTACCAGAACAGACTCACGTAAAAGTAGATGTTAATCCAGAATACCTCAAAAGAGGAATTTTTCAGTCTGTAGTCTATACCTCAAAATTGGATATGCGAGGTGGCTTTTCGAAAATTGATTTGGAAAGTTTAAATGTTCCTAAAGATGCTGTCAATTGGTCACAAGCCAAAATCGTTTTGGGTATAGAGGATGTTAAAGGTGTCTCGATAGCACCAAAATTGAATTTTGCTGGTGTATCAATTCCACTTAAAATGAATGGAAAGTTGTTTACACTCTTTCCAAATAATTTGGTTGCGGATTTAAAATTGACTGACGAAAATTCTATATCATCATTTCATATCGCGTACGAATTAAAAGGTTCGAAATCTTTTAATTATTTGCCTTTGGCAAATCAAACGAAACTTAATGTCACAGGAAAATGGGGTAATCCAAGTTTCAATGGAGGTTTTCTACCTGACGATCGCGATGTGCAAGATTCAAGCTTTACGGCAGAATGGAATATCCCGAGTTTCGCACGTAAGTTGCCGCAACAATGGATTGGACAGTCCCAGATTTATAGTTTTCAAGATTTAGCTTTATCCGAATAAACTATAGATAATTTGCCTGAATTGAATCCTGCTGCTGGAGCCAACTCCAATTTAGTATCTACGGATATGGACATGATACAGGTTAATTTCTTACCAGAAGTAAACAATTACCAAAAAACTACGCGTGTGGCCAAATATGGCATTTTGGTAATCATATTGACATTTGCATCCTTATTCTTTACAGAGATTATTAAGAAGCAACGTATTCACCTCATCCAATATATTTTGATTGGCGCTGCTATGGTGTTATTCTATTCTTTATTATTGGCTTTTTCAGAACATATTGGTTTCAATCCAGCATACTTAATTTCTGCACTAGCGACAATTCTGCTCATTGCTTCGTTTATTTATATGATTACCAAAAATCGTAATACAGCATTGCTTTTTGCTGGAATTTTGGGTTTGTTCTATACGTTTATATACGTCTTAATGCAATTGCGAGATTATTCGCTAATAGTTGGAACTGTGGGAATATTTATAATTCTAGCTGTACTTATGCGTGTGTCCACAAAAGTGAACTGGTATCAATTTGATCGCAAATGATAAAGCTAGGATTTGAAGGCATCAAGATGTATGTTACATGCATCTTGATGCTTATTCTGAAGAAAAAAATATGAAGTTTGTTTGGGAGAATTTTGAATCGTCTTTTGGAATATATCATTATTCTACGTTTTGTTAATTTCCCCTATTCGTCGCGGATTTTAATCAAAAATATCTAATAATTTAAAAAGTCCGTGTGAAGCTTGAGTTTTACTTGAGCCTTTTCTGTTTTATTCCCTTTGGCTTTTTTATTATCTTGCCTTAAAAAATATTTGATGATGAATAGAGTTTCTATTTTAACTGCTTTATTACTTATGAGTGCATCAGCAATGGGGCAACGTGCACCAGAGAAAAGAATTGAGAAATCAGTTTTGACGAGTAAAATAAACGATTATTTGACCAAACGACCTATGAATGCGGAGGATTTGTGGAAATTGGGACGTGTTTCAGCAGAAGGTTTGACTGCGGACGGTACTACCTTGGTATATGGTGTTTCGAATTATTCTTTCGAAGAAAATAAATCAGAAAAAAACTTATTTACAATTCCTGTAAAAGGTGGTACAGCACAAGCTTTCACTACGGAGTCGGGGGGTGAGTCCGTGATTGAAATTACTGCTGAAAATGATGTCATTTATCTTTTCAAAGGTCAATTGTGGAAGAAAAATATCAACGGTGCCAATGCAGTTCAATTGACAGATGTAGAAGGTGGATTGTCGGATGTAAAAATTTCTCCCGACAAAAAACATATTATCTACAGTAAGCAAGTACTTATTAACAAAAACCACAGCGTGGATAAATATGCTGATTTACCCAAATCAAATATTTATATCTATGATAATTTAGATTATCGTCATTGGGACAAAGATAACGATGGGCGTTTCAATCATCCATTCGTTGCGACATATGATAATGGTAAAATCGGTGAAGCAATTGATCTTTTAGAAGGCCAGCCTTTTTATACGCCTACTGTACCTTTTGGCGGAGCTGAAGATTATGTGTGGACACCTGACGGAAAATCAGTTTTGTACGTGTGTAAAAAGAAATTTGGGAAAGAGTATGTGACAAGCACGAATACGGATATTTTCCAATATGTATTGGCTACAAAAGAGACGAAAAATCTCACGGAAGGCATGCTGGGCTATGATAATCATCCAGAGTTCAGTGGTGATGGCAAGCGTTTAGCTTGGACAAGCATGAAGACCGATGGGTATGAAGCGGACAAAAATGATATTATTATGCTGGATGTTAATTCAGGTGTAAAGCTAAATCTTACAGCGCATTGGGATGAAACAGTCAACTCGTACAAATGGAGTAAAGACGGTAAGAAGATTTATTTTGTTGCCCCAAAAGGAGGAACAGTGCAATTATTCGCCGTAGACATTCCGACAAATCTGAATTTACGTTCTTTACCGAAAATCCAACAAATTAGTGAAGGGCAATTCGATGTTTCGGGTATAGTCGGTGAAACAAAAGATGGGCTAGTGGTTACTTCTACCAAGATGACACGCGCAACGGAAGTATATTTGTATAGTTTTAAAACAAAAAACCTAACGCCAATAACTACGGTGAATGATGCGAAATACGCACAATTTCAAGATACAAAAGTAGAAAGTCGTGTTACCAAAGCATCGGATGGTCAAGATTTATTTTCTTGGGTGATCTATCCACCAGATTTTGATCCTACTAAAAAATATCCAACTTTATTATTTTGCCAAGGTGGGCCACAATCGGCTACAACGCAAGGTTATTCATTCCGTTGGAATTTTCAATTGATGGCTTCGCAAGGCTATATCGTTATTCTTCCTAATCGTCGTGGTATGCCTGGATGGGGTACAAAATGGAATAAAGATATTTCAAAAGATTGGGGTGGACAAGCAATTCGAGATTACATCTCGGCAATAGATGATTTCAAAAAAGAACCCTATGTAGATAACGACCGTATTGGCGCTATAGGTGCGAGCTATGGTGGATATTCTGTTTTTATGTTAGCAGGTGTGCACGAAGGCCGATTCAAAACTTTTATTTCACACTGTGGATTATTTAATATGGAATCGTGGTATGGTACGACAGAAGAGTTGTTCTTTGCCAATTATGATTTAGGTGGTCCATATTGGGATAAAGCCAATGCGAAAACATACCAAGACTTCAACCCGATTCGTCATGTCGATAAATGGAATACACCTATCCTTATTTTACAAGGTGGAAAAGATTATCGCGTGCCTATTGGACAAGGACAGGAAGCTTTTCAAGCGGCGCAATTGAAAGGAATCAAAAGTAGGTATGTTTTTATGCCAGAAGAAAATCATTGGGTGCTATCTGGTCACAATGCGCAAGTATGGCAACGTGAGTTCTTTGGCTGGTTGAATGAAACATTATAGCATAAAAAAAGTCTGAAGCGGGGAACTTCAGACTTTTTAACTAACCAATTATTAACCTAAATTATGAATTACTACTATAACGACCAATTTTATGCCAATGTTGTATGTGATTGTTGAT
>NZ_VIQM01000076.1:0-91754 GCF_008520265.1 Sphingobacterium cavernae | reverse complement strand
GTTGATTTAACAATTGTTTAACATTTATAGGTAGTTATTAAGGTTTAGCTACTAATTCTTATAAATTCAGTATAAGAGTTTGCAAAAGACTATAAATAAAAAATGTCTGAAGCGGGGAACTCCAGACTTTTTAACTAACCAATTATTAACCTAAATTATGAATTACTACTATAACGACCAATTTTATGCCAATGTTGTATGTGATTGTTGATTTAACAATTGTTTAACATTTATAGGTAGTTATTAAGGTTTAGCTACTAATTCTTATAAATTCAGTATAAGAGTTTGCAAAAGACTATAAATAAAAAATGTCTGAAGCGGGGAACTCCAGACATTTCTAACTAACCAATTATTAACCTAAATTATGAATTACTAGTATAACGACCAATTTTATGCCAATGTTGTATCAAGCAGTTGTTTTAACAATTGTTTAACAATTTGTAGACAGATAAATGACAATATGCTAAAAATATAGCCTTGATAATCTCAAGGCTATATTTTATTTAGTGTCTTTCTTTCCGAAGATGGATATTTTCAAATATTTTCCAGGATTAGTTTTGAGATCCAAAACTAATTGATCCAGGTTCTCAGAGGCATTAGTCAAGTTATTGTACAATTTGTCATCATTGACAAGTAATCCAATTGAACCTTCACCTTTATTTATCTTGTCAGTAATAGCTTGCACATCTTGCATTGCCTTATTGGCATTATCTACTGTAGCTTTAATCTCCGTTTTTGACAGATCAGATGACAGGTTGTCAAGATTTGCAATTATCTGGTTGATTCGGGAACTGTTGTTTTTGAAGTTATTGGTAATAGATTCGAGATTTTGCATAATTTTCGCCAAGCGTACTCGCTCAGATCCCATTAAGCCTTCAACATCAGTCGTGATCTTTTCAACATTTTTTAATGAAATAGAGATACTTCGCAGACTTGTTTTGAAATCACGTTGGAATTCATCATCCAATGCAGTGTTGACAGCAGATAGCACGGAGTCTAATTTCACGACAAGATCTTCTACTTTCTTTTGTAGCGGTTCTACTTTTTGGAGAAGATTTGCTTGTACGTCGGATTGCAATGGGTCGCCATCACGAGCGTATGTTTTGCTATTTCCTAAGTCAAATACAATTACTTTTCCACCTAAAAAACCATCATTAGAAATACGAGCGATGGTATTTGATGGAATTTCGTATTCGTCTTCGATTTTGAATTCAGTTCGAATTTTACCATTATCAAGAAGTGTTGTCTTGGAAACTCGACCAATTTTGAATCCGTTTACCAATACGGGATTTGATACGGCTAAGCCATCCACGTTGTCGTAATCCGTATAAAAAGTGTTTTCGGAACTGAAAACATCGTTCCCTTTTAAAAAACTGTATCCAATAAATAATAATGCAATGGCGATTGCTGTTAGTGCGCCAACTTTAGTTTCGTTCGATAATTTCAAAGTTACTACGTTTTAGATTCTACATGAATATACTAATAACATCCTAAAGATAGAAAATGTTTAGTTATCCGAATAATTAGAATTTTTTAATCGCATTAAATAAACTGTTGACAATTGCCTCTTGACCTGTGCTGGACATTAAGAATTTTTCTTCTTCCGAATTACTGATAAAACCAACTTCCGTCAAAACTGCGGGCATACCTGCTGTTTTTAACACTGCAAATGGTCCTTCCTTAATTCCTCGGTTAGGTCTTCCAGCCTTTACATATTCTTCTTGCATCAATTTGGCTAATCGAATACTTTGGTCGCGGTATTTTCTTTTCAATACTTTGAACACAATATAAGATGAAGGATCTTTAGGGTCAAATCCCCCATAATTTTCTTCGTGATTTTCTTCTAAAAGAATAGAAGCATTCTCGCGAATTGCGACATCTTGATTTTGCATGTTACTATAACCCAAAACAAATGTTTCTGTACCTCTTGCTGAATTATTTGCTACTTGCTGCGTTACCCATTTACCTTTTTTGTTTTTGACTCGTTTTGTCGTCGTGCCACTGGCATTCAGGTGAATGGAAACAAAAATATCAGCATGATGCTTGTTCGCTATTGCTGGACGTTCGTAGAGATTAGGATATATATCTGTTTTACGTGTGTAAATGACTTTTGTTCCTGGAAGTTCAGCTTCTAATTTTTTCCCCAATTTAAGCGTTATTGCTAGCGCAATATCTTTTTCACGTGAAAGTTTCCCAACAGCGCCAGGATCTTTTCCACCGTGCCCTGCATCCAATACAATTATTTTACCTTTCGACTTAGGAGGTTCTGGTTGATATTCAAATTCTGATGATGAACTTGTAAAACTGCTGATTAATGGAAAAAGACTTATACTCAAAATAAGTATTGTCACAAAACCTAATATATTCTTCGCTTTTCTAGTATTAAACATATATGCTATTTAAACAGTTTTATTCGAGTTTGGTTTACTATCTTTCTACTGCGGCTTTGTAGTTTTTAATAGCATCAAATAGATTTTTTACAATTTCGGCTTGGCCTTCTTCTGATAACATATAATCTTCTTCGCTTGGACTCGATATAAATCCAATTTCTGTCAAAACTGCTGGCATACTAGCACGCGCTAATACAGCCAAACCTTGCTCTTTTACTCCTCTATTTGGTCTGTTAGAGGTGATGTATTCATTTTGCATCAATGAAGCTAATCGTATGCTGCGGTCACGATATTGACGTTTCATTACTTTGAAGACAATATAAGAAGAAGGATCTTTTGGATCAAAACCAATTAAATCGGCGTTATTCTCTTCGTAATTATCTTCCAATAACATATCGGCATTTTCGCGAATTGCGACATCCTGCTCATTCATACGATGAAATCCTAAAACCAGTGTTTCAGTACCTGTAACTTGTGGGTTTTTTCTGCGTGCAGTATTAGCAGAGTTTGCATGTATGGAAATAAATAAGTCTGCGTGATTTTTATTTGCTATCTCTGATCGAGTACGGAATGGAACATCAGTGTCAGAATTGCGTGTCAATAATACATTGATTCCGATTTTTTCAAGCTCCTTTTTAAGTTTAATAGATACATCCAATACAATATCTTTTTCTTTTGATCTGCGCCCCACAGCTCCTAATGCTGCCCCACCATGCCCAGGGTCTAAAACCACTGTGAATGTTTTTTTAGGAGGATCAGTATTAATTTTTGAGGCAGGATGAAAAGAAGAGGCTATGGTGATAATAAACGCAGCTACAAAAAAAGAACTTATATATTTAACACTATTTAAAAGAATCATTTTTATATTTTTAACATTTTTGTGTGATTAATCAAAAACTGTTTCAAGGCAAAGATAAAGCATAAAATTTATTCAAAAAAATAACATGTTTATCTATTCGTTTTTTGACTATTTTTGTCGTTAATAGTTTATTTTTGCGCTAAATTAATATATAAGATTTTCAATTTGAAAACGGTAACGAGTTTTTTATGCGGTTTAGTATTTCTGATTTCAGGAATTAATGTTGGGTATGCACAGATGATTCGTTCACAGAATTCAAATATATCTGTCCAAGACACCATAAAAGCTACTGCAGATACATCCAAAAATCATTTGAAACTTACCAACGGTAAGGATACGGTGGTGATGAAAGATGAAAGTGGTTTGGAAACTGTGGTAACTATTGTTGCAAATGACTCATCTTGGAATGAAGTGAGTAAAAATATTATTCACTTATATAGTGGAGCAAAAGTAAAGTATCAAGACTTTGAGCTGTCTGCAGATTATATTCGATTGGACCGTAACACAAATATGTTGTATGCGAGTGGTGTAACAGATCATACGGGTAAATATGTGGGACGACCTGTTGTTCTTTTTCCAAATGAAACACCAAAAGCTGTCGATTCATTATTGTATAACTATAAATCACAAGAGGGAAAAACATTTGGCATAATGACAGAAGAAGACGGAGGGTATATTCAAGCGCGTGTTCTTCGTAAAAACATCTATGATGAAATGTCAATTCAACATGCGATGTACAGTACTTGTGATTTGCCATTTCCACATACGCATTTTGGTATAGCAATTCCGAAGGGATTAATTACCTCAAAACAAGTGATAGCAGAATGGCCACATCTCGTAGTTCAAGGTATTCCTTTCAAGTTTATAACAGTACCATTTGGATTTTTTCCAAAAACTAATAAAAAACAAGCGGGATTTTTATTTCCTTCTTTTGGTGATGATGTTACACGAGGGTTTGGTTTACGTGATTTTGGCTGGTATTTGACATTTAACGATTATTGGGATTCCGAAATTCGAGGTTCATTCTATTCGAAAGGAGCATGGGAATCTTCTATTCGTACTAATTATTTGGTGAATTATAAATTTAGTGGTGGCTTTAATATTCGTTTTGCTTCTACCCCAACAGGAGTAGAGGGTTCTGATAATTACAAGCGTGCAAAGGATTTTAATGTCACTTGGACTCATACACAACGACAAGAGGCTAATCCAGGTACATCCTTCTCAGCATCAGTGAATTTCGGTACTTCATCATATTTTCAAAATTCGGGAGCAGGAAGTACTTACAATTACAACGAGTTGACACGAAATAACATGTCTTCCTCTATTTCATATGGAAAAGTATTTGCAGATGGAAAAGTGAATTTTACATCAAGTGCTTCTCATCGTCAGGATATGCAAACGGGTAAAGTAGATTTAGAATTGCCACAGTTCGCATTGAACGTATCTACTTTTAATCCATTTGATTCTAAAGATCGCGTCGGTGAGCAAAAATGGTTTCAACGAATCACTGTTGGTTATAGTTTACAAGGTCGTAACTCCCTTTCGACAGGAGATTCTACAATATTTAGCAAACAAACGCTACAACAATTTACAAACGGTTTCCAACATAATATTCCTGTTAGTTTGAGTTTAAATGCGTTCAAGTATTTTCAATTTAATACTTCTGTAAATTATACCGAACGCTGGTATTTGCAAACTATTCGTAATTATAGAGCGAATGAAATAAATGGTTATATAAATGTAAGAGATACCGTTGGTGGTTTTCGTCGTGCATATGACTATTCAATGTCTAGTGGATTGTCAACAAAAGTATATGGTGTTTATCCCAAGATCGGAAAATTCGAGGCTATTCGTCACGTTGTAACACCTTCTGTTAATTTTAACTATAGACCTGATTTTGGAGATCCAAAATATGGATTCTATAGAGATTGGATTGACCAAAATGGCAAACTGTCAAATTATTCCATTTTTGATGGAGCTATGTTTGGTGGTCCATCTTCTGGAAGATCTATGGGAATCGGTTTTTCTGTTGACAATAATATTGAAGCAAAAGTTAGAAATAAAGCGGATTCAACGGAATCGGGAAAAGATGCTTTCAAAAAAATTCCAATTCTTCAAGGCTTGACATTTAGTGGTAACTACAACTTTGCAGCAGACTCTTTAAAACTTTCAACGATTTCTTTTTCGGGTCGAACAAGTATATTCAACGAAAAAATAAACTTGAATTTCAACGGTACATTGGATCCATATCAATTGGATAATCAAGGTCAGCGAATAGATAGATATGCCATACAAGACGGAAATTTAGCGCGATTGACCAACTTCGGACTTTCATTTGACTATAGTTTCAATCCTGATGCAAATAAGAGTCGTAACAATAACGTAGACTCTATGCGTAATCAAATGCCTAACATGACCAAAGAACAATCTGAAGCTTTGGCACGTATAAGCCGTGATCCCAATGCGTTTGTAGATTTCAATATTCCATGGAACTTGGCCGGTTCATTTAGTCTGCAATACTTTAAAAATTTCGATAATAATCTACGAAGGGTACGTAGTGACTATACAGCTACAATCAATTTACATGGTGATATCAATGTCACACCTAAGTGGAAAATTCAATTTAACTCAGGTTATGATATCAAACAGAAAGAAGTTGCGATGACAAATTTCTCAATTTATCGCGATTTACACTGTTGGGATATGTCCGTTGGATGGGTGCCATTTGGTCGTTTTCAATCATATAATATTACTATACGTGCTAAGGCGTCTGTGCTACAAGATTTGAAGTTAACAAAACGCAATAGCCATTATTCATATTAGATTTTTTTTGCTAACTATGTGTTATGAATGCAGAAATCATAACCATAGGTGATGAAATATTGTTGGGTCAAATTGTTGATAGCAATTCAGCGTGGATTGGTCAACAGTTGAATTTACTTAATATTCGCGTACAGCAAATTACTTCAATTTCGGATACAGCCGAAGCAATATCCAATGCGCTTAACTTGGCGTCAAAGCGGGCAGATCTTATAATCGTTACAGGAGGATTAGGGCCGACTAAGGACGATGTTACAAAACAAACTATAGCTTCTTATTTCGGTAAAAAATTAGTACGTGATGCAAAGGTTTTGGCGCATGTGCAAGGATTGTTTACACGTATTGCTCCCGACAAAATAATGCCAGAAGTGAATCAAGCACAAGCCGATGTAGTAAAAGATTGTGAAGTGCTGTTCAATGATGTAGGTACTGCGCCGGGCATGTGGATCACCGAAAAGGGTAAGTCTTTTGCTTTTTTGCCTGGTGTTCCATTCGAAATGAAATTTCTAGTTACTAATCGAATTCTTCCAAAATTGAAAGAAAATGCTTCATCACAGCTTGTGAAGCATCGACATATTATTAGTATTGGTCTAGGGGAATCATTCTTAGCAGAAAAAATAGCCGATATCGAAAATAGCCTCCCAGAAAACATAAAATTAGCTTATTTGCCAAAAGTTGGGTTAGTGCGTTTGCGATTGTCTCAAATTGGAGAAAGTGATGTATCTATAGATTTTTACCATAAGCAATTGGTAGAGCGATTGGGGCATCATGTGGTTGCTACGAAGGACGTGTCTATCGAGCAATCAATTGTAGAAGCTTTTTCGAATGACAATTTAAAATTGGCTACCGCAGAAAGTTGTACTGGTGGAAGTATTGCAAGTGGTATCACTGCGATTTCAGGAGCTAGTACTATGTTTGATTGTGGTATTGTGGCTTATCATAATAGCATTAAGCAAAATTTATTAGGTGTCAAGGAAGAAACATTGAAAGAATTTGGAGCAGTGAGCGAACAAACAGTAATCGAAATGGCGGAAGGGGTGAAAAAATTAGCTGGAGCAAATTACAGCATTGCCACAAGTGGTATTGCTGGCTCAGGAGGAGGTACTCCCGACAAGCCAGTTGGAACGGTTTGGATTGCGGTAAGTGGAAAGTATGAAACCAAAACAAAACTTTTTCACTTTCGTAACGATCGTGCAATCAACATTGAGCGTACAGTTGCGCAGGCGTTTGCGATGCTTTGGAATATGTATGTAAATGACAAGAGCAATTAGAAATATTCTACTGTTAAATCAATAATATAAAATATTATATTTTGTTTTTAGGGATTCTATTCCTAATTATTTAATTTAGTGACATAAAATACAAAATCAGTATGGCAATATTTAAGTTGATTCTTCCAAAAATGGGTGAGAGTGTATCGGAAGCGACCATTACAAAATGGGTAAAATCCATTGGTGATGCGATAAAAGAAGATGATACTATTGCAGAAATTGCTACAGATAAAGTGGATTCGGAAGTACCATCCCCAGTGAATGGTGTTTTAAAGGAAATAGTTTTTGAGGAAGGTTCCGTTGCGCAAGTTGGCGATACAATTGCATTAATTGAAATCGAAGGAGAAGATGAAACCACTTCAAGTACTGCACAAGTAGAACCTGCATCTGTGGTAGCAGAAACAGTTGTAGAACATACTGATACCCCAGAATTGGAAATTCCAGGATTGGCACACTTAGATGAAGAGCGAAAAAGCACGCCAATCCAAAATGTTATAAATACAGAGGGAAGGTTTTATTCGCCTTTGGTGCGTAACATCGCTTTGCAAGAAAATGTGTCGCAGACAGAATTAGATGCTATTGTCGGTTCTGGTTCTGATGGACGTGTCACTAAACAAGATGTATTGGATTATATCGCATCTCGCGGAGGTGCTCCAGTTCATCAGTCGACACATTTACATACTTCTTCACAATCTATCCCCGTTACTGCTCCAAAATCAGCACCAATTCAAACAACAGCTGCGCAGGTGGTGAAAAGCATGAATGGTGATGAAATTGTAGAAATGGATCGTATGCGCCGCTTGATCGCTGATCATATGGTTCAAAGTATTCAAACCTCACCGCATGTGTTCTCAGTTGTTGAAGCTGATGTAACGAATTTGGTGAATTGGCGAAATAAGGTTAAAGATTCATACAAAAAGCGTGAAGGAGAAAACATTACTTTCACCCCGTTAATCATTGAAGCGATAAGCAAAGCTTTAAAGGATTTTCCAATGATTAATGTTTCTGTTGACGGATATAATATCATTAAGCGTAAACATATCAATATTGGTATGGCCGCTGCTTTACCTTCAGGTAATCTTATTGTGCCGGTTATCAAAGATGCAGATCAATTGAGTTTGGTGGGATTGAGCAAGGCTGTCAATGACTTGGCAAATCGCGCGCGTGCTAATCAATTGAAACCTGATGATACGCAAGGTGGCACATTTACTTTTACGAATATTGGCGCGTTTGGGAATATTTTTGGGATGCCAATTATTAATCAACCGCAAGCGGCAATATTAGCAGTGGGTTCGATTACCAAGAAGCCTGCTGTCTTAGAAACAGAAGACGGTGATGTCATCGCAATCCGTCATATGATGTATTTGACAATGTCTTACGATCATCGTGTGATTGATGGTGCTTTAGGTGGAACTTTCTTAAAACGAGTAGGGGATTACCTAGAAAACTGGGATAAAGATCGCGTTATATAGATATTAATAAGAATTATGAGCCTACATTTTGTAGGCTTTATTTTTTATATAGTATATTTAGCATACAGAATAGAGTCTATTACTGATGCATCTAGAACAATTAAAACCATTTATTGACTTTGTGATCAATTGGTATTGGATACCATTATTGCTGTTGTATGCAGGAATTATCAGTGCGATACTGATTGAAAATCGTAACCCAACAAAAACTGTCGCTTGGATTTTAGTAATTATTTTTCTACCCTTTGTAGGGCTTATTCTTTATTATTTCTTTGGACAGAAATTTGTCAAAGTCAAAAAAATAAAACGTTTAAATAAGGAACAAGCTGTTCGTTTGGAGAAGAAATGGAAAGAGCTTGATCCGATTATGGAATCTTTTATACAAGATATTCAGGAGGATATTGGAGACCTTTCAAAGGTTTTCAGACTTATGAAAAAGGAACGTCTATCTTCCCCGACTTTAAATAATGACGTCGATCTCTTAATCAATGGAGAAGTGAAGTTTGATTGGTTATTACGAGATTTGGCACTTGCAAAGCATTCCATTCATATGGAATATTATATTTTCGAACTTGATAGTATAGGATTAAAAGTCTTAAATCAAATAGAACAAAAGGCTAGCGAAGGTGTAAAAGTTCGATTAATTGCTGATAGTTTTGGTTCTCCTGATTTGGTAAAATATATGCGTAAACATAAGGATTCGAAAATTGATTTTCACGCTTTTTTACCTGTCACATTTACATCACTAGCAAATTCAAATTACCGTAACCACCGCAAAATATGTGTTATAGACGGTCGTGTGGGGTATGTAGGAGGTATTAATATTTCGGATAAATACATTAATGCATCTGAATTACCAAACAAGATGTATTGGCGAGATACCTCGCTTCGTGTTAAGGGATTAGCAATTAATTTGTTGCAAGTGTCATTTTGGAGTTCTTGGAATCAGACCGATGGCGAATCCTTTTATTTAGAGGATGGATATTTACAAGCCTTGCAAGAAAACAGTGAGGTAAAAGGTATAGCTGGCGTAGGTTTTGTTTCTAGTGATCCTGCTTCGATCGGACCCTACAATATGGAAGCGTTACTCATTGCAATAGGTGAAGCGAATACAAAAATTCAACTCTGTACACCATATTATATTCCAAGTGAAGAATTAGAACGCGCATTGATAATCGCGGCTTCTTCAGGTGTAGAAGTGGAACTTATGGTGCCTAGCAAGTCCGATTCATTTTTTGTACAGCATGCTTCATTTTCTTTTCTAAAACCTTTATTGGAAAGAGGAGTGAAAGTTTATTTATACAATAAAGGATTTTTACATGCCAAAACAGCGGTTTTTGATAACAAATTAGCATTTGTAGGAACTGTTAATTTGGATATTCGCAGTTTTTACATCAATTATGAAATCGCTGCAGTGGTGTCTGATTCTAAATTTGCGGTTCAATTATCTAATCAATTTGAAGAAGATAAGGCACAGTCTGAATTGTTGACCTTACGGGTTTGGAAAGCAAGACCTCGATGGCAAAAAGCGGCTGATTCCTTGTGCCGATTGTTAGCTCCATTGTTGTAAAAAATGTTAAAATAACCTGTATTAGCTCCTGTTTTGTCTCAAAGAAATTTAAAATTTGTATTTTTAGCTAAACACATTGTATTGATGAAAAAGAGAAACCTAATATTTTCCGTATTCTTTCTATTATTATTTCAAATAAATTCAATTTTCGCACAAGAAGTGCCACGTATTCCCATTAATACAGTTGTAGAGCGAGTGCAAAAATATTTGGGTGTATACCCCGTTGAGAAGGTTCACGTACATTTTGATAAACCTTATTATGCTGTCGGGGATACGTTATGGTTTAAGACATATTTGTATACCAACCAATTGGAATATGAGCCGAGTAAAATTGTATATGTGGATATTGTAAATGGACGAGATTCACTGATACAAACATTACGTATTCCGTTAAAAAATAATGGAGGTGAAGGTCATTTTGTGTTAGATCCACAAGTTATAAAACAGGATAATTACCGTTTTAGAGGATATACTAAATGGATGATGAACTTTAATGTGGATTATTTATTCAATAAAATTATCACCGTAGGTGATGCCATAAATAAGAAGTTGGGTTCGGAAATTACATATGCAACAGATGGAAACAAAACCAAAGCAACCGTACAATTTAGAGATAGCAATGGCGGATTGCTAGCCCGTAAAAAACTTACATGGGAGACTATTGACGGTTGGGATCCATTTGACAAAGGTAAAGGAGAAACTGATGATTTAGGTCGTGCGACGATTTCATTTTCTGCGAAGGAAAAGGAATTATTTAAAAAAGGAAGACTTATTGTAAAGATTGATGGTGAATCTGCAATGGTAGGTGACTTTCCATTAAAGAATGCTTTGATGGAATACGATGTTCAATTTTTTCCAGAAGGGGGTGATTTATTAGCTGGTGTTGATAAGCGTATAGCATTTAAAGCTATCGATTCACATGGCAAAAGTGTTCGTGTAAAAGGTAAAATTATCAACAGCAAAAAAGCAGCAATTGCTGAATTCGAAGATTTGGGATTAGGGATGGGCTATACCAATTTTACACCTGCTATAGGAGATTCGTATAAAGCTATTGTGACTATTAATGGTCAAGAACGCACGTATGACTTACCAGCGGTAAAAACTGACGGTATAAATGTGACGTTGAAGGATGTATCTGCGCAAGCAGTACAACTGGAAATCATTACAAGCGACTCTTATCTGACTAAAATTCAGGATCAACCGTATTATATATTTGGTCAAATGAATGGTCATCTAGTTTATGGAGCACAGGTAACGATCAAAAATCCAAGTTCTGTCATAAGTGTTCCCGTTCAAGAATTGCCAAATGGCGTCATGCAATTCACGTTAATGACAGCATCAGGCAAAGCTGTAAGTGAACGTTTGGTATTTTATGATCACGCTGAAAATTTAGCAATACAAGTTAAAACGGACAAATCAGCTTATAAAAGGAAAGATAAAGTTGTGTTGGATTTGGCAAATATGACTTCGCAAAAAGTAGCTACAAATCTTTCAATTTCGGTTATTGACGAAGCAAAAACACCTTTCGATGATCATCAAGAAAATACGATTTTGAGTAATTTATTATTGACTTCGGATTTAGCTGGCTTTGTCGAAAAACCAAATTATTATTTTGATGAGAAAGTTACGAACCGCAAAGAAGCTTTGGACGCTTTACTGCTGACTCAAGGTTTTCGAAGATTTTCTTATGATGATCTAATCGCTGAAAAATATCCACAAGTTAACTTTATGCCGGAGCAAGGTATAACTCTTTCCGGAACTTTACGTTTAAATACGGGTCGTACTTATCCGAATGGTGGTTTATTGCTTTCCATTCCTGCTCGTGGTTTTAGAAAAGATACGTATACAGACAATAATGGTCGTTTTGCTTTTGAAAACTTAAACTTTCCGGATTCAGTGAAAGTAACTATCAATGCGCGTGGAAATGACAATTATCGCAATATTGTGATTAATATGGATCAATCATTTTTCCCTTCTATTGATGAGAATAACCCCTATAAGGCAAATGATGTATTAAATATTGATAAGGAAATGTCCAGTTATTTGGCTAATAGCAAGAATGAATTCCGTACTTCTATTTTGATCGATGAAGTAACAGTTACTGCAGATCGTAAAGTACAGCGTACGAGTAAAGAGTTTTCTGCTTTGACGGGATTATCTATGGCAGATCATCGCATAGAAGGCGATCGTCTGAGTGGTTGTAATGTATTGACGATGTGTTTAAATACAATGTTAACCGGTGTCACATACGATTCTAATACATTGAAATATTATCTGACGAGAAGTTATAACCAAGGTAGTCGTGTTCCAGTTCAGTTTTTCTTAAACGGTATGCCAATCGATGAAAACACATTAAATTCTATTAGCCCAACTGAAATCGAGGCTATAGAGATTTTTACACGTGATGATTTGGGTACTGTAAGCCGTTTGTACCAAAATGACGGTGTTGTGTCGATTATTACGAAAAAGGAAAAACCTAAAGGTCCACGTATGACTTTAACACAAATCGAAGCAATGTTGCCTAAAACAAATGTTATTGATTTATTTCCATTAGGATACGTTAAGGAACGTAAATTCTATGCACCTAAATACGAAACTGATGCACAAAAGGCTACGAATGATTACCGTACTACAATCTATTGGAATCCTACAGTTGAATTAGACGAAAGTGGTAAAGCTACGTTAGATTTTTACAATGCGGATGGAAATGGCAAATATAAAGTGGTAGTAGAAGGTCTAGATAGTACGGGGCGCATTGGACGTACGGTTTACCATTATGATGTAAATTAATTATTTTTTAAAATAAGCATGCAAAGCCAGCCGAGAGGTTGGCTTTTCTAAATTTATCTCCGAATCTTAAATAACTTCTGATCAAAAAGATTCAAAAATACACCTAATAAAATAACGAGAATAGCTAATATACTCATAGTGTTGAAAGTTTCTTGAAAGAAGATGTACCCAAAACCTAAGGCATAGATTACACCCAAATAATTTAAACTAGCGACTTTAGCAAGATTTGCCGTTTGGTAGGATAGTGTCATGTAGTATTGCGCTATTTGTGTACATATACCTATAAGCAAAAGGTAGAACCAATCCATGCCAACTGGCGTTTTCCAATCAAAAATACTTAGGACGCCAACAATAGGGATTGTCAGTAACGGAAAGTAGAAAATGACAACTAGTGGATGTTCGCTTCCTTTGCTCCGCGCAATCATATTGTACGCTAATCCTGCGAATAAAGCTGCGCCTAGACCGATAGCCACATCCACTGTAGATATGCGAAAATCAAATCCTTTAAGCATAAAAACGCCTGCGATTGAAAGTGCAAAATATAGGAACTGAATAGGTCGAACCTTCTGTTTGACTATAAATATTCCCAAAATGGCAGTAAAAAATGGCGATAGGTAATTGATAGTTACAGCAGAGGCTAAAGGTATATGTTGCAGTGTGTAGAATGATCCTACTAATCCCAAACATCCAGCTATTCCGCGCATGGTTAGTACTGGAATATTATTTCCTAAAGGAGGAATATTATTTTTTCGCAAATAATAATATGTGATTACAAAGCTAAATATACTTCGAAATAGCACAACTTCTAAGGTAGGAAGATGCGAAACAAATTTCACACACACGTTCATGATGGCAAAGAAAAATCCAGCCAACAACATGTATTTTACACTCTGATCTTTCACTACTGAACTGGTTCGTTGTGTTTTTTTACCAATTCACGTTTTCCAGTTTCAGGGTCGATTTCCAATTCGGTTTGTTTGACGAGAACAGCATAAGAGGCAGGCATGATGCCGCGCCCATATTTTACAGCGTATTCTTTGGTAAATTCTGCACCAAAATATAATATAGCAGCTGAATAGTATACAAACCCCAACAAAATTATGATAGAACCCGCAGCTCCGTAAGCGGTAGCGGTTGCATTATAAGATAAGTACAACGAAATTCCGTATTTACCAATCATAAAGAGAATTGTGGTAAAAATCGATCCACCTAGAATATCTCTAAAGCGTACTTTAGCGTCAGGCAAAAAGGCAAAAATAAAACCAAATAGGGCAGCAATGACAACGAAAGTAACACCATTATTTACCAAGTTCCAAAACTCAATATTGAAATGCTCAATATTAAATCGATCTAACAACACTTCCAGATTTTTGGTGATGATACCGATTACACTACTTATCAAGAGCGACGCCATTAGTAGAAAACTTAATCCCAAAATCATGGAAAATGAGATTAATCGATTAATGATCAATTTTAGCCAACCTTTTTTAGGCTTTGCCTTTACTTTCCAAATTAAATTGATGGAATTTTGAATATCCACAAAAATGGTTGTAGAAGTCATCACCAGCGTAATAATACCCACGAATAAACCTATACTAGACTTATTCTCTAAAGAAATTTGCTTCACAGCATTATCCAGGAGTTTAGTTATTTCAGCACCAAATATTTCATTTAGTTCTGTGATCACTTTATGCTGAGCGCCATCTGGACCTTCCAATTGGCTTCCATAAAAGAATCCCAAAGCCCAAATCAAAATAATAATCAATGGACCAATAGAGAAAACCGTGTAATAAGCAAGTGATGCGCTGAGCTTCATGCAATTGTCTTCAGCGAAACCATTACCACTGTCTATTAATAATTTGCCAAAGCCTTTTATCTTTTGGATAAAAGGCTCTTTTTCTTTTGTTATAGCTTGTTCTGTCTTATTCAGCATATGTTTTATTGATTTCTTCTTCGTGTTTTTGAAGAATAATCTTTCTTTTCAACGATAATTTTGGTGTCAATTCGCCATTATCGATGGTCCATTCCTTAGGCAATAATACAAATTTTTTAACCATTTCCCAGTGTCCAAAGTTCTCGTTCGCTTTATCAATCTCCTGCTGGTATTTTTCTAAAATTTGCGGATTTTTTAATAATGCATCACGCGAATCAAATTGAATTCCCTTAACCTTACAGTATTTCTCCAATTCTTCAAATGCTGGAACGATAAGTGCAGCAGGGAATTTTTTGTTTTCTCCTACAATCATCACCTGACCTATCAACACTGATTCCATCAATTTGTTTTCCATCACCTGCGGTGCTATGTATTTACCTCCAGCAGTTTTAAAGATTTCTTTTTTGCGATCGGTAATTTTTAGGAATCCATCCGCTGTCAATTCGCCGATGTCTCCAGTATGTAGATATCCATCATTATCTATTGTTTCTTTCGTGGCATCGTCATTTTTGTAGTATCCTACAGTAATTGACGGCCCTTTCACTAGGATTTCGCCATCTTCAGCTATTTTTACATCTAAATTTTTCAAAACGCGACCTACAGATCCAAACTTTACATCATCCGCATCCCATGAATTTACAGCGATTACAGGTGAAGTTTCCGTCAATCCGTACCCTTCTAACACCTTAATGTCAGCAGCCCAAAACACGCGAGCCAAGCGTTGCTGCAATGCAGCACCTCCAGAAATAATAAATTTGATATTTCCGCCTAAAGCTTGTTGCCATTTTGAGAAAATAAGTTTGCGTGCTATGCCTAACTTAAAATTATACCAGGCACTATTTACTTTCGGTTCTTGGTATTGATGACCTAACTCAACAGCCCAAAAGAATAAAGATTTTTTGATTCCTGTTAAGGCTTTGCCCTTTTCGATGACTTTATCATAGACTTTTTCCAATACTCTTGGTACTGTGGTGAAAACTTCGGGTTTTACCTCATTGATATCCACTACGATATTATCTAGATTCTCCGCATAATATATATTTACACCTTTTGAAATATACATATAGACCACCATTCTTTCAAAAATATGGCATAAGGGAAGAAAACTCAATGATTTTTTGATGTCATCTGTTAATAAATGTGAGCAAGCTCCCACATTACTGATGATGTTTTGGTGTGTAAGATATACTCCTTTCGGTTTACCGGTTGTACCGGATGTATAAATAAGCGTCAACAAATCTTCCGGTTGCACCGCATCATTGTAGGGCTTTAAGTCTATATCTTGCTGTTTACCCGCTTCGATTAGTGCACTGTAATGTTGATGATTAGGAACTTCGTCCAACGTATAAATATCCAATTCTAGATTATTGTCAGAGACAGCCTTTTCCACCTTCAGTACTAGATCTTGATTGCTAACAAAAAGCATTTTAGCTTCGGCATCTTTAACAATATAAGACAAATCTTGCGCAGAAAGCGTAGGGTAGAGCGGCACTAAAGCTACACCTAGCTGATTACATGCAAAGTCTATGAAGTTCCATTCGGGTCTATTACCAGACATCAAGGCTACTTTGTCTCCTTTTTTGATCCCTTTCGCCAATAGACCTTTACTAATACTGTCCACGATTTGGATAATTTCTTCCTTACCGTAAGCTTTCCAGCCACCTTTTTCTCTTTTAGCAAGTTTCAGGATACGTCCAGCTGTATCAATATTACTTTTTAAATAGTCAAATAATCGTGTTGGTTTACTCATGGTGTACGATTTATATTTATAAGTGGTTACCACAAAACTATGTTGGCATAATAAATTTAAAGAAAAAATATCGAGAATAAAAGATTCTTAGCTAAAATTTATGAATTAACACAGCTTAACGAATTTTATTAGCGATAGCATTTAAAATATCTTATTTTTGGTAAAATCCAATTTTAGTTTATATGCAAAAATCAATACGTAATATTTTTTTGATTGCGGCAGCAATTGTAATGGGCAACGAAGCATCTGCTCAATTAACAACTCCGCATGCGGTAGGTTTACGTTTCGGATCTGCCTCGGGTATTAACTATCGTCATACCTTAGCGGAAGATAGAGCTGTGGAAGGTATTTTGAGTATACGAAGTAATTCTTCTTCAAGTACATTTCGATTAGTGGGGTTGTACCAATATCACAAAGAATTGCCGTTAAACAATTTTAGCTGGTATTATGGTTTTGGAGGAAGTATTGGTAACTATACCTATAAATCGTATACAAATAATCAAGGGGTGCAAATCCCGAAAAATTCTGAGTTATCATTAAGTATTGACGGTATAGTAGGTGTTGAATATAGTTTGCCATCTGCGCCAATTGCGCTGTCTTTGGATGTAAAGCCTTATTTTGATTTCGTACAAGAATCGACTATTCGTTTGTTTGATCCAATAGGATTTTCGATCCGATATAAGTTTTAAGTTTAAAACAATAATGGGTTTTCTAATCAGAAAACCCATTATTGTTTTATTATTATTTACAAGGACAACCAAATATCTCCTAATCGACGTTGCTCTTCTGTTGCATTAGCTATTCTTCGAATACTATATGACTTTTTGATGGATGGTATCAGTTGTACAGGAATTTCACGTATCAAACCATCTCGTGAAATAAGTATGTTTACGACATCATTTTCCTGACTGCGCGATATAAAATAATCTAGCGCTTTACCGTTTATTTCTATGCGATGTCCATTTATGGCAATCAGTTCGTCTCCCACATTTAATCCTGAAATCCAAGCTGCAGAATCACGATCTACGTTTCTAATTACCGTATGACCTTCATTACTTCCAATTTTTATACCTAAACTTTGGTGATCTTGATCTTCTGCATTATCAATTAATTCATAACCAACAGCATTGAAATATTGATTGTAGTCTACTTCCTCAGCACTGTGCGCAGCTGCGAATATTTCGCCTAATGCTACTCCAGTAACCTCTTCTGCTAAAGTGCGGAATTCATCTTCTTCAAAACCTCTGTTTTGAATCAAATAAAAATGTTCGTAAGCAGCTTTCATCACATCATCAAGACGCTTAGCACCTTTAGTTGCTGTTATAATTTTTAAATCAAGTGCTGCAGCATGCATAGCACCCTTATTATAATACGAAATAGCTACATTTTGTGAGTTTTCGTCTGGACGATATTGTTTAATCCATGTATCAAAGCTGGATGCGGCAGCACTTTGCAACAGATATCCAGGGCGATTGTATACGGTATTGAAATCTACAGCTAATTTTTGTAAGTATTCATTTTCATCAAAAAATCCACAACGGCGTATAATTAAATTATCATAATAGGAAGTAAATCCTTCAATAATCCAAAGACCAGTTGTGTAATTTTCCTTTTCATAATCAAAAGGTCCTAATTCAATCGGGCGAAGACGTTTCACGTGCCACAAGTGAAAATACTCATGGGCCACCAAACTCAAGTAATTTTTATAAGTGCTAGGCTGCGAATATCCAAAACGCGAGGCAGCGAGTATAGTAGAGTTCAAATGTTCTAGACCTCCGCTACCATTTTGGTAATTATGCGTGACGATCAAATAATAATCATTCGGATTGGTACCCCAAATTTTATTTTCTTCGCGTACAATCTTTGTGATATCTTCTGCTAACTGATCTTTGTCATAATCCGCTTCCCCGACCATTGCACATTCGTGCAAAATGCCATCTACGTCAAATGACCAAGTGTTTTGATTGCCAATTTCGATAGGAGAGTCGAATAGAATATCAAAATTTGGAGCATAATAAACATTATCTACTGCAACTTTTTGTAGTCCGGTAGAAATTTTACTCCAATTTTTGTGCAAATGTATTTTTACTGTAGTTTCAAGATCCAATTGCCCGTCCACATACATAAATGTTCCTACAGGACTCAGAAAAGCTCGAGAATCATCAATAAACGAAGTGCGAACTGAAACTTCAAATCCATAAACTGAATAGCTCACAGCTACTTTGTCGCTAGGTTCAAATACACGCCAAGTATTTTTAGAAATCTTCTGTACTTGCAAAGTTTGACCAAGATTATCTTTGGCTTGAAATCTCTCTACATTTTTGGAGTATTCTCGCACCAAATATGAACCAGGAGCCCATACAGGCATTTTGATGTCAATATATTCTTCATTTTGAAATCCTTCTGCCAACATTTTTACATCAACATAATGTGCTTGAGGTTCGGAAAAAGATAATTCGAAATGTATAGATTTTGCCATGCTTTGTGAACTTTAGAAAATTTAACCAAAGGTAGAATTAATGGAAAGGAGTTCAAAATATTAATAATAATACAATTTTGAATCGCTAAAACTCTACAAGGAATTATTATATTTGGGTGAGCAAACTTAAACTAAACACGGATAATGATATTAGTTGCGGATAGTGGGTCTTCGAGTTCAGATTGGATGTTGAATCTTCCTGACAGCAAGCCTTTATTTTTTAAGACAAAAGGATTAAACCCATTTTTTGTAAGTGAAAAGGAAATAGAAAGGGTCATGAAAGATGTGCCTGAGATTATTCCTTATTCACAAGAGATAAAGGAAGTCTACTTTTTTGGCGCAGGTAGTATTACCCCGGATCGCAGGGAAATTGTATCGAATGCTTTGACTACGCTTTTTCCAAACTCTTTTATTTCTGTCGAATCTGATTTGTTAGGTGCAGCTTATGCGACCTTGAAAAACTCAAAGGGGCTAATTGCAACATTGGGAACAGGATCAGACATCAGTTTTTATGATGGTCAGCATTTATTCCAAAGTCATCATGGGATCGGTTATGTCTTAGGGGATGAAGGTTCTGGTGCTTGGTTCGGTAAGAAATTAATTACCAGCTTTTTGTACGGTACTATGCCTCGAGATATTTCAAAAGCATTTGGTGAGAAATATCGATTGACTAAAGACGGTGTCATCCGAAATGTATATCAAAAGGAAAGACCAAATTCGTATTTAGCGTCATTTATTCCATTTATGTCCGAACATCGTGCACATCCGTATATAGAGAAATTACTGACAGAAGGATTTGACGAGTTTGTCCGTACGAATATTATGACATATCCCAATTATTGGGAATATACGGTAAATTTTGTAGGACGTGTGGCCTATACATTTGATATTCAAATCCGTCAGGTCTGTCAGATGCATGGCGTAAAAGTTGGCAAAATTCTTGCAAGCCCAATCTATGATTTGTTCGATTATGTGATCGAGCGCGAA
Source organism: Sphingobacterium cavernae (assembly GCF_008520265.1). Classification (GTDB taxonomy): domain Bacteria; phylum Bacteroidota; class Bacteroidia; order Sphingobacteriales; family Sphingobacteriaceae; genus Sphingobacterium; species Sphingobacterium cavernae. Next base: position 71,433 of record NZ_VIQM01000076.1, on the reverse strand, counting down.
ACATCAAATAATTTTTCATATTAACAACATACAGATGATTACATTATTAATGCTTTTTAACATAATTTTTCCACCATCTTCGGTGTATGATTTTTCATTTAATTCTATCGATGGAAAAGAAGTTAAACTGTCACAATTTAAAGGCAAGAAATTATTATTGGTTAATACAGCCTCGAAATGCGGTTTTACAACACAATATAAAGATTTAGAAGAATTGCATAAGCAATACGGCAAAAGTCTCGTTATTATTGGTTTTCCAGCGAACAATTTTGGCAATCAAGAACCTGGAAGCAACGAAGATATTGCTGAATTTTGCGAACAAAATTATGGTGTTACCTTTTTGATTGCTGAAAAAGTTGATGTCAAAGGAGAAAACATTCATCCATTATTCAAATATCTTACAGCACAACCAAATCCAGATTTCACAGGTGATATAAATTGGAACTTCGAGAAATTTTTGATCGATGAGAAAGGGAAATTAATTCACCGTTACCGTTCCAAAATAAAACCTTTGGATCCAGTTATTGTCAATCAACTTTAAAACAACAAAGCCTTCGAAAAGATTCTCGAAGGCTTTGTTGTTTTATTTCTCTTCCAATATATAGTAACAATGTCTACATCTCGGTTCATAACTTTCTTTTTCACCTAATAGTACAACATCATTGTTTTTAGTAAATCTGTAGGAATAATTAGCTGGAGCTCCACATTTAACACAGACGGCATGTACTTTATATACATCTTCAGCGACAGCCATAATATTTGGCATAGGCCCAAATGGTCTTCCTTGATAGTCCATATCCAATCCTGCAACGATGACACGTACACCTCGGTTTGCCAGTTGGATACAGACGTTGGGTAATTCATCATCAAAAAATTGAGCCTCATCAATACCTACGACTTTAGCATCCCCACCCAATAATAAAATCGCGGAAGAATGTTCAACCGGCGTAGAAGGAATACTATTGCTATCGTGAGAAACCACTTCCTTCTCCGCGTAGCGAATGTCTATTGCAGGTTTGAATATCTCCACAGGTAATTTTGCAAACTGTGCTCTTTTCATACGACGAATCAGTTCTTCAGTTTTACCTGAAAACATAGACCCGCAAATCACCTCAATACTACCCACTTGTCTATCTCTTTGACTGAAATATTGTTCTGAAAAAAGCATATTTTTTATTGTAAAGGTAGATTCAATGAATAACTAAATAAATACAAATCAACCTGTGTTTGACGATACGAATATCGAAATAATATCCTATTTTTGAAGTATAAATAGTAGGATGAAACTAAAACCAAGTCATTATCAATTGGTTTTGTTTTCCACTTTGTATCGTAGCAACCACGTTTTCAAATTAAAATATCCATGGCAAAAACTAAAGGGCAATTATTCTCAAAAATCGATTATCTATTCGTAGATATTCAATCTCAATATAGTGAAATTAAAAAGTCGGGTGAAATTGATGCAGTAGAAGTGACACTTTTGGAAGCAAATTTAGCTTCTCTAGCCAAACATTTCGAGGCTTTAAAGATTCAAGCGCAAGCCAATACATCCGCAACAAGTCAAAACGTAGAATCGAGTAAAAATATTTTTACTCCACCTACGGAAATAAAGAAACCTGTTGATGATACACAAGAGGTGTTTGAAGAAATAGAGGAAGAACTTACTAAAACTCCAGTTGTTTCGGAAGAACCAAAACAATCTACTTTTGCTTTTGATGTGAAAGATATTACACCAGTGGTACCAAAGGAAGAGGATCCAATTGAATCAGCGGATGAAGTAGAGGATATTATAGAGTCAACACCATTAATTGAAGAAGAAGAGGAAGAAGTGGTTATACCTGTAACTGTTCCAGCAAAAGAAATCGTAGTTCCTGTTGCTGATACAGCTGTTGTTGAAGAGACAACTGCACGTCCATTATCTATTAATGAACTTATTAAGCAACAAAAACAGGCTGGTGTTAATGTGACTCAGCAATTTCAGACTTCACCTGCGAAAGAGAAAGTGTTGGATTTGAAAACTGCAGTAAGTTTGAATGATAAGTTGCTGTATATTAAAGATTTGTTTAATGGTTATAGTTTGGCTTACAGTGAAGCTATCGAGTTGTTGAATAGATTTGATTCATTTGCTGAAGCTGATGCATTTCTACAGACCAATTATGCGGTGAAGAATGGCTGGGCGGAGAAATCACAAACAGTAGATAAATTCTATACCTTATTACATAAGAAATTTGATATATAAAAAGTCAATATTCTATAAAACAAGAAAATCCTGTAAGTTAATAATTACAGGATTTTTTTATTATTGTACGTCAAACTTTACCCAAGCTGTACCGTCATGACCATATACAAAATATTTGGGTTGTAAGATCTCAGCTAATATTTCGGTGTCTTTTAGGAAAGTATCATCTCCCGAATTGAAATCACTTTCTTGTATAATGTAAATATGATTATTTTGATAAGCTCCACTAGATTTTATAAATACAGAATCTAGAACTTCAGCCAATTGACCATAAAGACTTTCATTGGATTGCAAAATAATAATACAGTCTGCGCCTTCTTCTAAATTTGAACTGTATCTACCTCCTGCAATTTTAATCTTTTCGGCTAAGACAGACGATGATAATGGAGAAAAATTATCTTCTTGATCCAACACTACTGCTTTGGGAAAATTATCCGCTGTCAGAAATTTTAATTTATGAATTATAATGTCTATTTCTTCCTCAAGATATTCTGCTTTGACAGTATCAATCTGTTTCAGATTAGAGATTATTTCTTGGTATTTTGTCATGCTGCAAATTTAAGCAAATAAGCTTATTCTCTTACTTATTTTGAACGCAAAACATGATTTCGTATTTTGGTCTAATAAAAAACAAGAGACTATGTTTGATAAATTATTCCAAGCGCAGCAAAAAGCGCAAGAAATCAAAGCGAGATTAGATAATATTTCGGTTTCAGGTGAAGCTGAAGGAGGGAAAGTACGTGTTATTGCGACGGCAAATAAGGAAATCAAAGAAGTCACGATCAGTGATGAACTTTTCGCTGAAGGCGATAAGGAGCAAATTGAGGACTTGTTGTTGGTCGCTTTGAATAAAGCTTTAGCGCAAGCTGAAAATGTAAGTCAGACTGAGATGGCTGCTGCTTCTCAAGATATGTTGGGTAGTCTGGGTGGTTTAGGAAATTTATTCGGAAAATAAAATAGACACTATGGCAAATCAAATTTCGGTCAGGTATTTAGGGCATGCATGTTTTGAATTTAATTTTAATGGTACTAAAGTATTACTTGATCCTTTTGTAACATATAATCCCTTAGCGAAAGACATTAAGGTGTCCGAACTAAATCCTGATTACATTTTCTTGTCGCATGCGCATGAAGATCATGTCGCGGATTTGGCTTCTATTCAGGCGCAATCTAATGCAACCGTAGCAGCTATTGTAGAAACTGCGGGATGGGTTAGAAAACAAGGAATATCAGATGATAAAGTTATAGAATTCAATTTTGGAGGTACTTTAAGTCTACCCTTTGGAAAAGTAAAAATGGTGTATGCTTTGCATACAAATTCTACTCCTGACGGCGCATATGGCGGTGCTCCTTGTGGATTTGTATTCTTCATTGGTGAGAAAAAAATATATTTTGCCGGCGATACAGCACTTACTTTGGAGATGAAATTGTTAGAAGATCTAAACTTGGATTGGGCATTCCTACCTATTGGTGGACATTACACGATGGATATGTATGATGCGGTCAAAGCTACTGATTTTATTAACTGTAAAAATGTCGTTGGCATGCATTACGATACATTTTCTCCCGTTACTATCGATACCAATGAAGCGAAGCATGTTTTCGCAAATGCCAATATCAATTTGAATTTATTGGAATTGGGGCAAACTATCGATTTATAAATCGTTATAATGCAATTATAAAGCATAAATGCCCAATCATTTGATTGGGCATTTATGCTTTATAAAACTAGTACTTTTATTATTGATTCGAATATCTATCAATGTGGAATTGTACTAAATCGTCAATTGGCGAACGTAAGATTTTACCTGTTTTCATACCGTATTGTGAAGCTTTTTCTTCCAATACATTACGGAAGTTGTAGCCAACAGATCCGATACAGTTGAAAGTATAATCTTGGTAATTAGGGTATTTACTCACTAAGTTTGCGAAAAATGCTTCGAAAGCATCATCAACAATTTTACGTGTGTATTCAATATTTACATTGTTGTCATAAACGAACTTACTGAAACTAGCACAAAAGCGGTTAGCCAAAGGCTTCGTATATACGCTGTCCATGATCTCGTCTTTAGACAATTTGTATGTATCGTAGAATGCTTTTGCAACATCTGTAGGCATTAAATCACGTACGAAATCAGTCAAAAGTTTTTTACCGATGTAAGAACCAGAACCTTCATCACCTAAGATGTATGCTGCAGAACTGATGTTATGTGTAATTTTGTCTCCATCATAGATACATGTGTTTGTACCTGTACCTAAGATCGCTGCAAAGCCTGTTTCTTTCCCCAAAAGAGCACGAGCGGCAGCTAATAAATCATGTCCGATTTCAATCTTTGCATTAGGAAATAATACACGAAATGCATCCGATACAATTTTAGCTTTCTCATCATTATGTACCCCTGCACCATAATAATTTACTTCTTTAATATTTTCTAGAGGCAAATCATTGGGCAATCCTTTTTTTAGAGAACTAACGATGTAGTCGCTGTCAACGAAATAAGGGTTATAGCCCTCAGTGTTAAAATAGATTTTCTTTTGATTATCATCTAATAGGCACCAATTGGTTTTGGTTGATCCTCCATCTGCAATAATGATCATTATTAGTTTATTTTAGTATAGTTATTCAAAATTATATCTTTCGAAGATACATTTTTATTCCAATAATCAATAGGGTTTATAAATTTTATTTTTAATAAGTTTTTAAATAATGTTAAAAAACCGCCTTGTTTCTCATTAAAAGCGGTTTTTTTATTTTCTTACTTAGTGTAGAAAGTACAATTAGTTTACTCCTTAATGACTACTTGAACCCTCAATATGTTCAATATCTATATTTTGCTTTTTCAAAAATCCCTTAACTAAAATAGCGAAAAAAATAATATAGGCGAATCCTAATACAGCAACTATATAAGAATTGTGAATACCAATAATGTCTGCTAACTTACCTTGGATAGGTGGGATAATCCCTCCACCAAGTATCATCATTACCAAAAATGCAGAACCTTGCTCTGTGTATTTGCCAATTCCCACAATAGATAAAGAGAAGATAGAACCCCACATGATTGAACACGCAAGACCACCTGTTAAAAACGAATAGATAGCGACTGTACCTGTAGTTAATAACCCTACAATTATCGCTAGTAATCCCAGTGAACCAAAAATCACCAAAGTCGCTACAGGTTTTTCTTTACTTATAAAAAAGGCTATCACTTGAATGGCAATACAAATAACAAAGAAGTATAAATGTGACATGTCGAAACCAGCAACTGTGTTTACGGAAATTACTACACAAAATGCGATAAAGGGCACAATTGCTGTCAATATTTTCTTGGTTGAGCTAGCGAAATTGAATGCCGTAACCGCACCTGCCCAACGTCCAATCATCATTCCTCCCCAATACATAGATATATAAGGTGTGATTTCAGAAGATTGAAGACCGCCAAATTCATCTAAAGTCAGCAATTCACCCAAATTACTTCCAATAGAAACCTCGATACCAACGTAGATAAATAAGGCAAGCATACCCAGTACCAATTGTGGGTATTTCATTGCACCCCAGCCTTCAGGCGATTTCTGTGCTTTCCCGTAAGCGAATAAAAGTGATCCAATTACAGCTACCAAAGCCCCAAATAGTAGAGCCATACGCTGTAACTCCATTGGGTGTGCTAGCTCTTTGACCTGAGTTTTAAGATTCTCAATAATAGAAGAATCAGTAGCAGCCTTTATTTGTGCATTCAGTTGTTCCACTTGTAGCGCGGTTTCACTTTTGTAACTCAAAAATACAGGAGTAAAGAATAAGGCTAGAAGGATAGTCATGACTATTAATGTCTTTTTAGCCTTCGAAGCGCCTTCCATAGGTTCATTATTGATACCTGGAGGTACTTTTTTTGAAAAATTAAATAGACCCGCCGCGAATATGAACAATAATCCTACAGCAATATATAAGTAGATAACTTTATTTAAGGGTAGGTTGGAAATTTCGGAATCTGAAATCGGTTCAAATGTGCTGAATAATGCGTAACCAATCACTAGTGGACCAATTGTCGTACCAAATGAATTGACTGCACCTCCAAGATTCACACGTGAAGCTCCTGTTTTGGGATCGCCTAATAGTACGGCAAATGGGTTGGCAGCCGTTTGTTGCAATGAAAATCCTAGTGCAACAATAAATAAGCCAATCAACATACCTAAGTACACATTCACCTCTACGGCTATAATCATTGCTGCAGCGCCTAATGCACTAAACAACAATCCGTATACTATGCTTTTTTTGTAGCCCCATTTACCTACTAAATCTCTTCCAGAGATCGTTCCGACAATAAATAAAGCTAAAGCACCTATATAATAAGCGCTATAAAACGCAAAGTCAATCAATTGCGATTGAAATTGATCCAAATGAAAATAATTTTTACAAAATGGGATAAAGATACTGTTTCCAGCAGCTATAAATCCCCAAAAGAAGAACACTACTATAAGTGTGTAGAGTGCTGGATAATTGGTAGGCTTATTACTTTGGCTCATAATTTTATTTTTATGAAATATATTTTCGATGTAAACGTATGAAAAAAATAATTATTATTATAATTGATAAAACAATTTAGTAGGTATAAAAATGCACATTTTTTTAAATCAATTATTATTTTATTACTTTTTTTTTGAAAATTCAAATGTAATGGTTTTCTTTGTACATTCTCAAATTTATCCTAGTTCATAATTTATCTATTTCGAAAATCAGTTTAGAGATTGTGAGCAAGTCAAATTTTCAAACCCTTTATAAAGGTATTGTGAATAAATAGGTTAGATTTCAAATTAAAAATCCAAAAAGATATAATCATAATTCAATATTAATGAATATCAACGAATTGAATTCAAAGCTCGTGTCCGAATTGCGCGAGATAGGAAAGGTGTTAGGTATTGTAGACGTAGAAAAACTTCGTAAACAAGAACTCATCGACAAAATTTCAGAGATTGCTCAACAATCAAACACTGAAGATAAGAAAGTGGATGTAGAAGAACCCATAGGAGTAGAGTCTGAACATTCGCCTAGAAAAAGAACTAGAACGTTAAAAACAGAGCCTATTGCGGTAACTAAAAGAGTGAGAACAGAAGAAGAAACTTCTCCTATTACTTCCGAAAACACTCCTAAACTTCCAGTTTCGCAACCAACTTCTGCAGAGCAACCAGCAGAACCTAAGAAGGTTGAGACATCGTCTTCCAATACAGATTTCGATAATGTAATTGTCAATGAAGGTGTCTTAGAAATTATGCCTGATGGATATGGTTTCTTACGTTCATCGGATTATAATTATTTGACGTCACCTGATGATATATACGTATCACAATCGCAAATCAAATTGTTTGGTCTGAAGACTGGTGATAACGTAAGAGGATCTATCCGTCCTCCCAAAGAAGGAGAAAAATATTTCCCATTGGTTCGCATAGAGTCAATAAATGGTCAAAATCCTGCAGAAATCAGAGATCGCGTCCCTTTTGACTTTTTGACGCCATTATTCCCGGATGAGAAATTGAACTTAGATTTAGGTTCTAATAATTATTCAACTCGTATAATGGATTTGTTTACACCAATTGGTAAAGGACAGCGTGGTCTTATCGTTGCGCAACCAAAAACAGGTAAAACAAACTTATTAAAAGAAGTAGCAAATGCTATTGCAAAAAACCATCCAGAGGTTTATTTGATTATTTTATTAATCGATGAGCGTCCGGAAGAGGTTACAGATATGGCAAGATCAGTACGTGCTGAGGTAGTTTCATCTACATTTGATGAGCCTGCTGACAGACACGTGAAAATTGCAAATATCGTCTTGGAAAAAGCAAAACGTATGGTAGAATGTGGTCATGATGTGGTAATCTTATTGGATTCGATTACGCGTTTGGCTCGTGCATATAATACTGTTGCACCTGCATCGGGTAAAATTTTATCAGGTGGTGTGGATGCTAATGCTTTGCATAAGCCAAAACGTTTCTTTGGTGCGGCACGTAACATCGAGAACGGTGGATCATTGACGATTTTAGCAACAGCATTGACAGATACAGGCTCTAAAATGGATGACGTTATCTTTGAAGAATTCAAAGGAACGGGTAACATGGAGCTTCAATTGGACCGTAAGTTGGCGAATAAACGTTTATTCCCTGCTATCGATTTGACAGCATCATCTACACGTCGTGATGATTTGTTGATGGACAAAGAAGCATTGCAACGTTTATGGGTGTTGAGAAATCACTTGTCAGACATGAATTCTACTGAAGCAATGGAATTCTTATTGCAACAATTGCGTGGAACACGGTCAAACGAAGAGTTTTTGATGAGTATGAATGGATAATTCATATTAAATTGATATTTTTAAGCCGTCTAATAAATAGACGGCTTTTTTGTTATTAGTGATGAAGAAATATATACCAAATACGATTACATCTTTGAATTTGTTTAGTGGATGTATCGGCATATTGATGGTTTTGAAGGGGGATTATCTTACAGCTTTCTATTGTGTATTAGCATCTGGAATCTTTGATTTCTTTGACGGAATGGTAGCACGTTTACTAAAGGTGAAATCACTTATAGGTAAGGAATTGGATTCTTTGGCGGATGTGATTAGTTTTGGATTCTTGCCTGGAACAATTCTGTATACTATGCTGAGAGAAGTTAGTTCGTCAGAATATGTGCCTTATCTAGGTTTTGTGGTAACAATATTTTCGGCATTGCGATTAGCAAAATTCAATATAGACGAGCGCCAAACTTCTGACTTTATCGGTGTGAATACACCTATGAATACATTTTTAATTGTGTCGTTGCCTTTTATTGGCGAGATTGCACCAAATATTATTTATAACCAATTTCTATTATTGGGAATAACATTAATTACAAGTATTTTATTGGTGTCTGAGCTCAAACTTTTCTCCATGAAGTTGAATTCAATAAAATGGGAACTCAATAAGTTCAAATATTTATTTCTTATAGTGTCACTTATATTGGTTGTCTCACTTGAGATTCTAGCTATACCAATAATTTTTTTACTGTATATCCTATTTTCGGTCTTGCATTTTAGAAGTGAAAGGGCTGTCTAATTGGTTTCCAGAATGATATGTTTGATTTGGTCTACCCAGATTTTTACAAACGCTGCACACTCATAATTTTCTTCGTTTGCAAATTGTATCATAGTCTCGTATAATGTATTGTACATTTCTCCGTATTCCGGAAAATAGCCATATACATCTTTAAAGTCATTGACGATGTCGATAATGTGACAATGTGTGTCGTATTCAATGAATTTGATGTGGTAAATTTTATTGGTAATAATTGGCGATTTTTCTTCCTCATATCCATTTAAAATAAATACATCGCATTGTTTCTCAAATCGATTTCGTATTGATTTTAATTCATTGAGTATAATTGATCGTTTTTCAATTAGATGTTCATAAATCGTAATAAGTTCTTCCTGAACTTCGGCCGCTTTTGAGATAATTGCCATATTTTACTAGATTGATGTGTAAAATCAATAAACAATATAACAATTAAAATTGTTTTCTAAAAGCTTGATTTTTAAATAATTGATTAATAACTGTAACTAAAGCTAAATGTAGGGCTGATGCGATTGTTGACGCGTATGTCATTGATGTATGTTCCTAAGATACTAAACGTAAATAATGGCTCGTTGTATTTGAATAAATTGAAGTCAAAATTTAATCCTGCGCTGAGTGATTTTGGAGCCAATGAGCTGTCGTGTACATTCAAATAATCAACTGAAAATTGGCCATGAATACGTTTAACATAAGCGAATTGTCCAACCGAAAAATCTGGGTACATCAATGGTAAGCGGTAATCGAATAATAATGTGTTCTTCACTAGAAAGTTCGGTAGGTAACTAAATCCGTCAACCAAAGGTATATCGTATGATCTGTCAAAAACACCTTTAGATTCTTGTGCGCTGAAGCGTGCTTGGAAGCTATGATTAAGAAATAGGCCAGGAAAATAGAAGTTCGTTCTAATCGCCCACGATTGATTGTTGCCTTTTTCAAATGGCATATGACGATAAATGAAATTGAAGTTTTGCCCCCATCGCGGCGCTAAATCCATCACACTAAGCATAGTATTTTTATTAAAATACGCTTGATAATTTAATGGAAATCGAATTTGATCTTGAAAATTACGAAGCGTATTTAAGCTCAAATCATATCGTTTAATATAGTATGTGCCAAAATTGACGCCATACGAATACACTTTATTGCCTCTGTAAATACTGAATGGGAGTTGAATGTCTGCTGTGATTTGGTGGTATCTGAAATCAAACCGCAAACTATCTTTGCCGCTTGAGCTTTTGGCTACACCATAATTACCAGAGTTTTTGTATCTGATATTAAATTTTGGATAATAACGCTGATAAGTTAAATCAGCTAAATAGGAATTCTGCTTTAACTCGACTTCTCTTTCATATCCTAATTTAACTTTAGTAGTGTTGAGAAGATCGTTAGAAAGCCAATAAATTCCAGGTTTATAATTGTCAAAACTTTCAAAATCGTTTGCACTAAGTGTTAAACTGTGAAAGTTAAGGCTATTTTTAAGTATTCCATACGGTTTAATTTCAGTAGCGTAATCACGATTATTACGCGTTGTGTCGATTTGTACATTGTTTTGTGTGGCAAATAATGTCTCTGCGCGCGTGAAAGTCGTTTCTTTGAATGGAATATCTGCGACATTTATATTATTTATTTTGTGACCTTTTACCGTGAAATCATTAAACCACAGCTGTCCATCGGTGTAATATGGGTTAAATGCACCGAATTTACTTTCTGTTATCTGCGCTAATTTCCCAGATTTGAGTATGTAAATATTGTCTTTGCCGTCTTGGTTCGCTTTGAAAATAATATTGTTTTCAGCATAAATAGGGCGTTCTAATTGTAAGTTTGACCATGTGAGAAGCTCTGTGATTTCTTTGGTTTGTAAGTCAATTTCAATTAGGTTAGTGCCTTTGGCGTTCACAGCTATGGCAACAATTTTAGTGGATTTATCGTTGAAATAAGGTTGTTGAATATGCATGCCTATAGGTATTGGGATACTGTCAATTTTGTCTCCTGATGTCACGTCTAGGAGTGCAATGGAGCTCTCATTATTCAAATTAACCTCTATACAAGCTATCGTTTTTAAGTCATCTGATAGGACGGGCGTGTAGTATCTAAAGTTCTTGGTAATGGTTTTTTTGGTGTTCGTATGTGTGTCAAATACATTAATTACATTGTATGTTTGTTTAGAAAAACGAGCATCTTTTCGGTATTCATCCCAGGTAATTAGGTGTTTTTTTAAGTGAAAATAGGGCATGATTTGCGTACCAAATTTCACGACTTCCTTGTATTCTTGCGCTGAGGTTTGGTCAAATTTTACGATTCGTGCTGTGCGTTGATTGTTTCTCTGAAGGGTAAAAACTGTACTGTTTTCTACTTGTGGTAACAAGTAATCGGTAGGATATTTGTCATCAAATGTTATAGGGTTGGGCAGATTAGAAATATTGGTTTCACTCCATTTTTGTGATAAGTTAGCTATCGTTTTATCAAAAATTCCACTTGCTTTTGTACCGTAATATTTCTTCAATGCACGTTGAAAATTGAATGGTAGAAGCAATTTTTCGTTCATTTCTTCGTAAATTTTGGCGTTTATTTTCGAGTCTTTTTCATGCATTTCACTGTTCATGAAATAACCAATTGTGTAGTAACTTGGTACAATATCTTTGAATGATCCGTGAATATATTTGTTGAAATTATATTGTTTACTAGACAAAATATTTGTTCTTAATTCCATGTCCCAAGAGCTTAATCTCCCTCTTCCGCCATTGGAAAAAAGCGTTTCATGTAGGGTTGCATCTCCTTCATAAAACCAGGATGGAAGGTTAATTCCGAAGAGAGCCATGGCTAAAAGTTCACCGAAGGGTCGCCTAATCTTTCCTGTCAATTTGTCAAATTGTGTTACGTGTTGCAACTCATGGAGTGCTAAATTTGGTAGCCATTCTTGGTTGTCTGCAACGCCAGATGGCGTGGAGAAAAACTCTGTTTTCCGTGGTGCGAGTTGGACAAAGCCATTCTGAAGTATATGATTTTGCTGTAAAATAATATTTATTTTTTTTGGTTTTTCTTCCAGTGCATTAGCACTGAATTTTAAGTATTGTTCTATTTGGTTGGCAAGGGTAGGAGCTGATTTATTGTATTCTTGTGGAAAAATTAATCTAAAATTCTCGGTGTTAATTTGATTCCATCTTACCCTAAAGTGGGGTTGTGAATTGTCAAATATTTGAGCTTTACTAATTGGTGAATATAAGCTTGATATTAGTGTTGATAATATGTTGATAATTATATGTTTATTTATGTTAAATTGACTCATGTAGATTGTTTGCTAAATATTTTAGTATTAAAATAGGTTTTTATGTAATTTGATAGTTTGTTTAATTTAGTATAACTAATTGATAATATTTGATTTATGTATACTTAAAATGTTTTAATTCTGATTGTTCTTTAGGACTTAAAAAGTCTTTTTTACATAATCCCAAACCATTCAATATATTTCATATTACACTCTACTAAAGTACATTATTTTTTTAAATATTTCCTTTATTACATTATGGTTTTAAAATGGTTAGATAGAAGGAAGAAGCTGTTGTATTTTTTGTAGTAATACTAGGTTCTGTATCTGTCAAAGTTTTTTTGCGAATTAATTTATAATACCTTTTACTTTATGAAAATTGCGTTTAAAATTTGAAGGTATTATTATGTCCTTTAGTGTTGATTTTAAATTGCTGCTGTACGGATTTTGGAGACTAGTATATTTAAAAATTGTACTGTCATAATGGCTGAATTTTATTTTCTGGGTTTTAACGATTCACGAAAAAAATATTATATATTCTGCTAGAAAAAAGCGACTTTTGCAACGAACTAAAGTCAGTCAACCAATGTAGGGATATAATTTTCGGAGGAGCAATATGGAAGAATTGGAAATGAAAGTTACGCAAGTGGAGCAGTTAATAGAGGATAATAATCTTCTAGAACTTGCGGAATATCTGAACGAACAAAATATTTCTGATGTCGAAGAATTGATAGACGAACTTCCCGAACATGGTGCTCTCTTCCTTGAAATTTTAGACCTCAACCGAGCGGTTAATGTTTTCCGAATTTTAGACTTCCCTACCCAAGAACGTATCTTCAAAAAACTTCCAGCAAATAAAGTCCGTGAGATATTAAACGTAATGCCTCCCGATGATCGAACGTCTTTTTTGAGTGAGTCGAAAGGTGATGTTGTGAAACGTCTAATTACCTTACTTACCCCAGATGAGCGAAAGGAAGCTTTGTCTTTGTTGGGGTACCCAGAAGATAGTGTGGGAAGGTTGATGACGCCGGACTATATCACGGTAAAACAACATTGGACAATCACACGAATTTTGGATCATATCCGTCGCTACGGAAGTGCGTCGGAAACCATTGATGTATTGTATGTGATTGATGCGGATGGAAAGCTGATTGACGATATTCGAATCAAAGATATTTTGCTGGCTTCACCTGATGCGCAAGTTGGGGATTTGATCGACAACCGAATGATCTCTTTAAACGCGAACGATCCACAAGAAGAAGCGGTCACAATTTTTCGTATGAACAATCGTGTGGCTTTGCCAGTGATCGATGAGCAAGGGATCATGTTGGGGATTGTGACGATCGATGATATCCTTTGGGTAGCAAACGAAGAGTACACGGAAGATATGCAACGCTTCGGGGGTACGGAGGCGTTGGATGAGCCTTACTTGGATGTGTCAATTATGCACTTAGTCAAAAAGCGTGCGGGTTGGCTAATTGTTTTATTTTTGGGACAATTGTTGACAGCTTCTGTTATCAGTCATTTTGAGACGCAATTGGCAAGCGCTATTGTGTTATTTGCTTTAATGCCATTGATTATGTCTAGCGGCGGTAACAGTGGCTCACAAGCGTCGACATTGATTATTCAGGCAATGGCTATGGGAGAGGTTACACTGATAGATTGGTGGCGTGTAATGCGAAGAGAAATATTGACTGGATTGATTCTTGGACTTATTCTTGGAATCTTAGGTTTTATTCGAATTGCAACATGGCAAATGTTTTCGGAGGTTTACGGCGAATATTGGATTTTGATTGGGTTAGTAATTAGCTTCTCTTTAGTATGTGTAGTTTTATGGGGATCGTTGACAGGTTCCATGCTTCCATTCTTGTTACGTAAGCTTGGTGCCGATCCGGCAAGTTCGTCCGCTCCATTTGTATCCACATTAGTCGATGTTACGGGCTTGATTATATACTTTACATTCGCCACATTGCTTTTAAAAGGTGTTTTGTTGTAAAATATTCTTATTGGGAATGAATGAGTTGTAAAAAACCTTAAAAAAATGTTTGGAGAACTCTTAAAATCTTCCGATAATTGCATCACCGAAACGGAAACGAAGTAGGTTGAATTCTTCCTTAGCTCAGCTGGTTAGAGCATCTGACTGTTAATCAGAGGGTCCTTGGTTCGAGCCCAAGAGGGAGAGCAAAAAAAGTCCAGTGTCGTTAGGACTTTCAAGTGTGAAAACTTGACATCATGATTTAACCAGAAACTGTAAAGTTTCAAATTCTTCCTTAGCTCAGCTGGTTAGAGCATCTGACTGTTAATCAGAGGGTCCTTGGTTCGAGCCCAAGAGGGAGAGCAAAATTAAAGCCTTCAATTTTTTGAAGGCTTTTTTGCTTTATACAAATTTATATTCCAATTTTACATTCTGTGCTTTGTACGGTATTGTTTTGGAGATAATGACATTTGTTTTTTAAATAATCGTGAAAAATAGTAGGGATCTTCTATTCCTATGTTTTTGCAAATTTCTTTCATAGAAAGTTTAGAAAAGTAAAGGTATTGACAAGCTATTTGAATTTTCAATCTCAAAAAATACTGAATGGGCGAATAGCCTGTTTGTTCTCTGAAAAGTTGAGAATAATGGGTAACAGAATAATTGGTCAAATTTGCTAATTCTTTGATTGATACTTTTTGATCTACATTTTTCTTCATATAGGTTATCGACTGATAGATTCTATTTTTTTCATTTTCGAGCTCATCTTTTTTTCTATGAATAAATAATGAAATAAGTTGTAACAACTTCACATGTAAGAATTCTATGCTGTAAGTTGTCAAATCATGATCTGTTAGTGCGAGCAATTCTTCAAAAAGTTTAATCCTTGTGGGATCAAATGGTGTTTCGACTACATTTCCCTTATATTCCTCTTTGTAGCGGGAATACAAACAGTCACTGTAATGACCACTAAAGTGAATCCAATATATACTCCATGGATTGTTTAATGAGCTTCCATATTTGTGGCTTATATTCTTTGGTAATATGATGTATGTATTTGCCTTTAGGTTGTAAAATTCTTTTTCTAGCACAATATAACCTTCACCTTCTGTACAGTATAGCAAAATGTACTCATCACAACCACTTTGTCTAAATCTTTCATGCGAAAGCGCTCTCGGGTATAATCCTATGGCTGTGAAATAGAGATTTTGTGAAAAGATGTTATGCATTAGTTTTGAAATTTCAGTAGTTGTCAAAATTTGCATCTTTTGACCAATAAAGCCTTCTTCTATTTTAATTTTCGAATTCTTAGTTTTGTCCATTTTTGGTTTACCAATGGTTGTTTTTAATAGGTTTAATCGTAAGATAGTATATTTATTTCTTTTTATTATCTATTTTTTGATGATAATAACCTCTTAATTTTACTTTACCAATCATAAATCTATATGACCTATGAAAAATGATGATTATAACAACAGCTATATCCTAGCTATATCTTTTATTTCCGCTCTTGGGGGATATCTTTTCGGATTTGATTTTGCTGTAATATCTGGCGCATTACCATTTTTGAGAATCGTATTTGAGTTGGACGCTTGGTGGGAAGGCTTTTTGACAGGATCTCTTGCGCTAGGATGTATTGTAGGTTGTCTTATTGCTGGAAAATTATCAGATCAATATGGTCGTAAATCTGGACTTTTCTGTGCTGCTTTGCTATTTGCTATTTCCTCCTTTGGAATGGGTATAGCTCCTGATTTGGAGATTTTTGTATTAATGCGTTTTTTGTCTGGAATTGGTGTAGGGATGGCTTCCATGCTGAGTCCAATGTATATAGCTGAAATATCACCAGCGCATGTTAGAGGGCGAAATGTTGCCATTAACCAACTAACTATCGTAATAGGTATATTAATCACGAATCTTGTAAATTATAAACTCTCAGGTCTTGGAGAAGATTCATGGCGTTGGATGTTTGGGTTAGGTGTGGTTCCTTCTTTGTTGTTTTTGATTGGTATCGTTTGGTTGCCTGAGAGTCCGCGTTGGCTGATTGCTAAAGGCAGGGTAGAAGAAGCTAGAGCTGTATTGCTTCGATTTGGAAATTCAACCGTCGTTGATAAAACAATGGTTGAAGTGGTGCAGTCAAATAAAGAAGCTTCGCCAATTTCCTTTAAAGAAGTTTTGCACAAAAGTGTTCGACCTGCAGTGGTAGTTGGAGTTACTTTGGCGATCTTTCAGCAATTCTGCGGAATAAATGTTGTGTTCAATTATACCTCAACAATCTTTGAGAGCATAGGTGCTTCCTTGGATCAGCAGTTATTCGAAACTGTATCGATTGGGATAGTTAATTTGTTATTCACTCTTGTCGCTATGTGGCAAGTAGATCGTTTAGGAAGAAGGCCATTGATGCTGATAGGTTCTTTAGGATTGGCAATCACATATGTTGTGTTGGCATTTCTACTCCAAAATCAATTAAGTTCTGTTATGGTTTCCATTTTTGTGCTTTTGTCTATAAGTGTGTACGCCACCTCTCTTGCGCCTGTAACATGGGTATTAATTTCTGAAATATTTCCAAATCGGGTACGAGGTATGGCTACTTCGTTAGCTATGGTCGCACTTTGGTCAGCCTATTTTATATTGGTTTTTACCTTCCCGATATTAGCCGAAAAATTAGGTACGTATGGGCCATTTTATCTGTACGCTGGTATTTGTGTGTTCGGTTTTGTGTTTGTATTGCGTAAAGTCAAAGAGACCAAAGGACAGACACTAGAGGAATTAGGAGGAAATTTTAGACATTAAGCTAGAGACTATTATTATGGAAAATGCTGTAAATATTTGGACAGAAAATATTGTAATTCCAACATATGGGGTTGGAACGCCCGATAAAAATCCAATGTTCTTTGAGAAAAGAGTGTATCAAGGAAGTTCGGGAGTCGTATATCCAAATCCTGTAATTGAAAAAATTGAAGATATAAAAGAAGATAAAGAGTATTTAGGGTTATTTTTAGAAAATAAGTATCTCAAAATTCTTGTACTCCCTGAGTTGGGTGGGCGCGTGCAAATGGCGTACGACAAAATTCGGAATAGGCATTTCATTTATTACAATCAAGTAATCAAACCAGCGTTGGTTGGTCTTGCGGGTCCATGGATTTCGGGAGGTATTGAATTCAATTGGCCACAACACCATAGACCTTCTACATTTCAGCCTATCGATTATGATATTGAAATCAATGAGGATGGAAGCAAGACCGTGTGGGTTAATGAAATTGAGAAGATGTTTGGAACAAAAGGCATAGCTGGTTTTACGCTTTATCCAGACAAGGCCTATTTAGAGATTAAGGCACAATTGTACAATCGCACGCCTATTCCACAAACATTTTTGTGGTGGGCAAATCCAGCAGTAAAAGTGAATGACGATTATCAATCCGTATTTCCGCCCGATGTCAATGCTGTATTTGACCATGGAAAGCGTGATGTTTCAGATTTTCCAATTGCGACTGGGGTGTATTACAAAGTAGATTATTCGCCAGGTACTGATATTTCGCGCTACAAAAATATTCCAGTACCAACGTCCTATATGGCCATCAATTCGAAATATGATTTTATGGGTGGCTATGAGCACGATACTAAAGCCGGTGTATTGCATGTTGCAAATCATCATGTTAGTCCAGGAAAGAAACAGTGGACTTGGGGAAATGGTGATTTTGGAATTGCGTGGGATAGAAATTTGACCGATGAGGATGGTCCATATATCGAACTAATGACAGGTATGTATACGGATAATCAGCCTGATTTTAGTTGGCTAAATCCGTATGAAGAGAAAACTTTTACGCAGTGTTTTTTGCCTTATGCCGAATTGGGATTAGTAAAAAATGCTACAAAAGACCTCTTGTTGAATGTCGAATTAAATAATCAGCAAGCTGAAATAAAAGTTTATGCGACTTCAGCATTTGAAAACCTGACTCTTCAGTTTTTTATTGATGAGAATCTGATTCACGAAGAAAATTTTAATGTCAATCCGGAGCAGGTATTTTCTGCTCAATTTGATTTAACCCAGAATCTAAATTCATCAAAATATTCTGTCAAAATCCGCGATACGCAAAAGGTTTTGTTGGAATATCAATATGATGTTAATGCTATCTCTAATGAATTACCTTCTCCAGCAAAGGCAGCATTGAAACCTTCAGAAGTTGAAAATAATGAACAGCTCTATCTTACAGGATTACATCTGGAACAATATCGTCATGCGACTTACAATCCAATAGAATATTACCAAGAGGCATTGGATCGCGATCCAAAGGATGTACGTTGTAATAATGCTTTGGGTTTGTGGTATCTGCGAAGAGGGAAATTTGAAACCTCTATTCCTTATTTCGAAAAAGCTATTGAAACTTTAATTTCTCGTAATCCAAATCCGTATGACAGTGAACCTTATTACAATCTTGGTTTAGCTTGTAAAGCTGTAGGGAATTTACAAAAAGCGTATGACTCATTCTATAAAGCGATTTGGACTAGTCAGTGGCAGGATGTAGGATACTTCTCTCTAGCGCAGATTGATATTAGTAACGAAAAATATGAAGAAGCATTGGATCACATTTCCAAATCGCTGGATAGAAATGCTAATAACGGCAAGGCGTATGTGCTCAAATCCTTTTTGTTACGAAAATTACATAGACAACAAGATGCCTTATTAGTAGTAGAGGAGGCACTTCGAAGGGATCGTTTCAATTTGGGGGCATTGTTCGAAAAGATGAATGTACTTGCTGCGCAAAATAAAACTCAGGAATCACAAAATTGTCGAAACAAAATTATCTTCTTATCACGCAATAAAGGTAATAATATGCTTGCCTATGCTAGAGATTATGCGGATGCTGGATTATATACGGAAGCTACGAACTTCATTGAATTATTGGATTCGGAATGTCGCACGCCATTGACCGAATATTATCGAGCATACTATGCGCATAAATTGGATGATAATGAACTGAGTGATTTTTATTTGAATAATGCTTTTAAACAAGATTCTTATTTGTGTTTTCCAAATGATGTAAACGATATTGCTGTTCTTGAAAATGCTATACAACATAATAATCAGGATCATTTAGCACCTTATTATTTGGGTAATCTTTGGTACGATAAAAGGCAATATGAGGATGCAATTTTTAATTGGGAAGAGTCTGTAAAGATTTGTTCTACTTTTCCTACAGCTTATCGCAATCTCGGTATCGCTTACTTTAATAAAAGAGGAAATCAAGAGAAGGCGATCGAATTTTATGAGAAAGCTTTTGCTTTAGATAAGTCTGATGCGCGTGTGCTAATGGAATTGCATCAATTGTACAAGCGTGTGAATAGAAGTCCTAGCGAAAGATTACAACTTTTGGAAGAAGAGTTCACAGTCGTAGTGGAACGTGACGATCTGTATATGGAATATCTTTCGTTACATAATTTTTTAGGTGCTCCTAAGAAAGCATATTCGCTCATTATGGCTCGAAAATTTCATCCTTGGGAAGGTGGAGAAGGAAAAGTAACTGCTGAATATGTAAATGCGTTGGTTGAACTTGCGAAATCAGCTATTAAAAATAATGAATACACAGCAGCTTTGGAACTTTTGGCCAAGACGCAAAAATTCCCAGAGAATCTTGGTGAAGGTAAGTTGTATGGTACGCATGATAATGATGTGTTTTATTGGACGGGAAAAGCATATGAAGGCTTGAATGAAGAATCGCTTTCCAAAGAAAATTATACAAGAGCAACTTTAGGGTTGCGTGAACCTTCGGCAGCTATTTTCTATAACGATCAGCAACCTGACAAAATATTTTATCAAGGACTTGCGCTACATGCTTTAGGAGAAAAGAGCGAAGCTCAAGCAGTTTTTTCTAATCTAATCAATTACGGAGAGCAACATATGCAGGACGTCGTTGAAATAGATTATTTTGCTGTATCGTTGCCGAATATGATGACTTTTGATGATGACTTGAATCTAAGAAACAAAATCCATTGTTTATATATTCTTGGATTAGGGCAGTTGGGATTAGGCCAAATTCAAGGAGCAAAAGCATTGTTTGGAGAGGTTCTAATGTTGGATCAGCAACATTTTGGAACAAAGATTCATTTGGCTATGGCTAACGAATATGCATAAACATTAGCCCTTCCAGATTAAAGGGCTAATGTTTATGAACTTAATCAGTGAATTTATTCGTACAACTGTTGTAAATTTCTTTTATAGCCGAAACTTTGGTATTGAATTCCGAAATGGTGATTTTTGAACCATCACAGGTATATCCAAATTGTGGGGGGATGGTATTGCACGCTGGACACATTGTCATTGTAAAAAAGATTTTTTGTCCTTCGTAACTTCCTGAATATAAATTTACTTCTAGCTTATCTTTCTCCTCACATCGGAGTTCACTTTTTAAGCGTTCTTTCATTTCTTGATGACAAAGGATTTCTGTTGTATTTTCTTTGGACTTTTTGCAACCTAAAAACAATACAAGTGTAATTAAGAATAATAGAATACGCATAATGGTGTCTTGGTTAGTTAACTTTAGAGCTACAACGAAAATAAAAACAATGATGCTACAATTTAAAATTTTGCTAATCAAATTGTAAATCTTACCAAAATCTTATTAGTAAGCGAATTATATTGATGATGCCATCAACTTTATTTAAGTTTGTTTTTTAGAAGCTATTATTGTTTTGATCAGGTAAATCTTATTCTTCCGAAATATAAGATTGCTTGTTACGAATGGCGTTATATTTTGATAATCATTGCTTTTTAGATTAATCTAGGCTTAATAAATGAGAAAATCGCATTATATGTTTTTGGATACGGAGGCTTCTGGAGAACCAGTGAGTTGGGATGTATCTTCAGTGGATTGTCGTCACTGGCCGTATATGGTGCAGATTTCCTGGGTAATTTATACGATTGATGGAAAAGAAATTAAGCGGGAAAAGTTTTATATTCATGAACGAGATTTTAAAAGTACTTCTTCGGCATTAAAAATACATAAGATTACGGATATATATAGGCAGCAACATGGTAACTCTCGCAAAGATGTATTGAGTCGGCTTCTGCTGGATTTACAGAAGTATGATCCTGTGTTAGTCTGTCATTTTTTAAAATTTGATATCAATTTACTTAAGGTTGAGTTGGATCGAGCAAGGATTCAATTTGATTTGGATCAAGTTCCGGCTTTTTGCACGATGTTGGCGACACGATTTCTGGCAGGTACAGCCAAGGCGAGACCTCTCCATCTGTCTCAATTGTATGCCATCCTTTTCTATAGAACGCTCCAAAATTACCATGATGCCCTTTGCGATACTTTGGCTACAGCAGAATGTTTTTTTGAACTTTCAAAAAGTGGCTATATTACCGAGCAATCCATTTTGGAACAAATCAACGAAAGAAAAATAAGTAACGATTATCTTAAAGTAGTTTTATAATAGCCCTTTTACAATGAACAGAGTTGAATTCCTAAGAAATAATCCCCCGTTCAATTTGTTGTCTCCGGAAGTACTCGATGACTTTGCGGATCTTTTTACGGAAACAAAATACAGCAAAGACACCTTGATTTATCAACAGGAAATCACCAAAATGAAAGGTGTTGATGTCATTGTAAAGGGGAGTTACGAATCTTTTTTTTACGATAAGGAGCAGAATAAAAGATTGCCCGAATCACATGGGCCAGGATATTGCTATGGCGGCATCTCCATACTTTTGAATAGAAAGAAATCCCTGCGTACTGTCATTGCTACCAAGGGTACTGTTGTCCTTTCGTTAAAACGTAAATATTTTGCTGGACTTTGTCAGTCTAACGATGCTTTTTTTCAGTATTTCACTGCCGAATATGGGCGTCTAATGTTGAATGACGATTTCGCACATTTTACCAAAGCTCCACCTTCCTTCGAACAAAGCTATATCGCTTCCGAACAACTATATTCGAGAAGAATAGAAAGTGTTGATGCTCAAGATATATTGTATTGTGAAGAAAATACACCTGCTTGGGAAGCTGCAACGCTAATGGCAAATCACAAAAGAAGTTGTATCATCGTACGTAATGGAGTCGGACAGGCCGTAGGATATATTACCGATATTACTTTGCGGGACAAAATAGTAGCCCAGCGTAGATTTGATAACAGGATCGCGGCGAAGGAAATAATGGACACACCTGTTGTGACCATCGATAATCAAGCATATGTATACGAAGCGATACTGATGATGTTTCGTTCGAAGACCCGTTATCTTCTCGTGGAGAACAAAGGACTTCTAGATGGTATTATTAGCCGAAACCGTCTACTAAGTGAGCAAGCACAGTCGCCTCTAGTCTTTATTCAATCGGTAAAGCTGGCGTTATCTGTAGATGAGCTTAAGGGAAAGTGGGAGAATGTGCCTCACATGATTAAGCAGCTGATAGGGAGAGGGGTCAATGCAGAGATCGTAAATCAAATTATCACGTCTATAGCAGATACAATCTTGATTAAGATAATAGACAGTGTTATAGATGAAATAGGTAAGCCACCAGCAAAATTTGTCTTTATGGTTTTAGGTAGTGAAGGACGAAAAGAGCAGACCTTAAAAACGGATCAAGACAATGCTATTATCTACGAAGACAAAGCTAATGAGCATAGGGAAGAAGTCAGAGCCTATTTCCTTCAGTTTGCTGATATGGTTTCCGGGCATCTTGATTTTGTTGGGTTTAGCTTTTGTACAGGTGGTTTCATGGCTAAAAATCCCAAATGGACGCATTCTTTGTCGCATTGGAAAAATAATTATGAGCTTTGGCTGCAAGAATCTGTTCCTGAGACTAGTATAAAATTTTCGACTTTTTTTGATTGCCGATATATCTATGGGGATCCGACTATCATGGATGAACTTCATGAGTTCTTAGATGAAAAGTTGAAACAACCCTTAGAAAAACTGTTTTTTCAGATGGCGAAAAATGCGTTGCAGTACCAACCACCGCTGACATCGTTCCTTAAGAATATTCGTACGATAAATGTAGGAGACAGGGAGGTATTTGATATTAAGAAAGCCATGACGCCGATCGTGGATCTTGTACGTGTGTATGCGCTAAAGCATCGCATTTTCAGTGTAAATACTGGTGAAAGAATTAAGGCACTTCAAAAAATTGGAGTTTTTTCGGAATCCGCTGCGCACGAATTGCTTCATTCCTATTATTACCTAATGGCATTACGCCTGCAAAAACAGGCTAATCATATTATTCAGGATAATTCAGAGCCTAATAACTTTATTGACCCGACTAGTTTAACAAAAATAGAACAGGTGACACTCAAAGAAATCTTCAAAACTATAGAAGGCTTTCAATCTCGTATACGCGTAGAATTTACAAAGGAGCTTTTTTGATATATGGATGAAATAAATGTTCTTTAATATGTCATTATAGCACAATATGATATGAATCAGATTATTGCAACGACTTTTTATTTAGCGAATAAAGTCGCCTTAGTGAGTTGCTAAATGTAGGAATGTCGAGACATTGTTGCAACTCGGTACAGCGACGAGTTTTTGGTGACTTTTGCGGAAAAAAGTCACCGCCTGCCCGGCATGAGGGCTTCAACATATATTTTTAACTCTAATTGATATTTGAATACTAATTTATAAAAGAAAAAGCTTTCAGATCCTAACTAAAAGCTTTTCTAAGTTTTATTCCCAACGCCAAGCTAGAATTCTCATGTTCTTTTGACCTTGCGTCATTTCGATTACTTCGACTTGTGCAGCCTTGTGGTATTCTAAGACCGAAATCAAAGGTTTTAAGTGATCTTTACTCGAAACTAATGATGTCGTCCATTTGATTTGTTTCTTGTATTTCTGGCTATCGTAAATCAATTTGGTGATAAACGCTTTCTCGCCTCCAGGACACCACAATTCATTGGGATGACCTGCGAAGTTTTGAACTGTCGGTGCTTCAGTACCTTTTTTAAGGTTTTGGAATTTTTTCGTACTCTTCGTCCAGTTGTCTTCTCTTGATTTGAAGAATGGTGGATTGGATATTACAGCATCAAATTTATCTTCTGGAAACATAATGCCGTCCAAGATATTTTCGCGCTCGCCTTGAAAACGTAATTTGATTTTCTTTTTAAGCCAAATGTTCTTGTTGACATTTACCTCACCTTGTTGAATAGATCCGCGATCAATTTCAGTTCCGATAAAGTCCCAATTGTATTCTTGCGCACCAATAATAGGGTAGATGACACTAGATCCTGTTCCGATGTCTAATATTTTGACATCTTTTCCTGTCGGAATTTCGCTTTTGTTTGTTGTTGCTAATAGATCCGCAAGATGGTGTATATAATCCGCTCTTCCTGGTACAGCAGGGCAAAGACTATTCGGCATTATATTCCAATATTTTAATTTGTAATCCGCAATTAAAAGAGCTTTATTTAATTCCAAAACAGATTTTGGATTCGAAAAGTCGATGGTATCTTTTTCATTCAATTGGATGATGTGACTGCTCAATCCTTTGTAGGCTGCTTTGAGCTTTTTCAAATCATATCCATGTAAGTGCTTATTTCTTTTATGCATGTATTATGTATTTTCATTCCAAAGGTACTCTTATTTACACAATTGCTCGTCAGAACCTTTTCATTTTTCACATCCTTCTGTATTTGGTTAAATAATTAGTAAATTTGCACCTCGCTGATTTTAGTAGGTATGCAGTGTGTTTGTAAGCATTGTAGCTAAATACAGCATTATTAAATTCAAAATTTTAAATCATAATTGTTGATGATTAACATTACACTACCTGACGGTTCAGTACGTCAGTACGAAAAAGGGACAACAGCGATGCAAGTAGCGTTGTCTATTTCTGAAGGATTAGCTAGAAATGTATTAGCTGCCGAAGTAAATGGTGAAGTATGGGATGCTTCTCGTGCAATTGAGCAAGACTCAGTGGTGAAGTTGTTGACTTGGAATGACGATAAAGGTAAATCAACCTTTTGGCATTCATCCGCACACTTATTAGCTGAAGCGTTAGAAGCTCTTTATCCAGGTATAAAATTTGGTATTGGTCCAAATATCGAAACAGGATTCTACTATGATGTAGATTTTGGTGATAGAGAATTCTCATCC
Organism: Sphingobacterium cavernae; assembly: GCF_008520265.1. GTDB lineage: Bacteria > Bacteroidota > Bacteroidia > Sphingobacteriales > Sphingobacteriaceae > Sphingobacterium > Sphingobacterium cavernae. Next base: position 45,782 of record NZ_VIQM01000076.1, on the reverse strand, counting down.
GATGACTTCAAACAGATTGAAGACAAGATGTTGGAGTTGGCGAAACAAAAAGAAATTTTTGATCGCAAAGCAGTTTCCAAAGCTGACGCTGTAGCGTATTTCACAGAAAAAGGTGATGAGTACAAACTGGATTTGATCAAGGATCTAGAGGACGGCTCTATCACATTCTATACTCAAGGAAATTTCACGGATTTGTGCCGTGGTCCACATATTCCAAATACAGGATTCATCAAAGCTATCAAATTAACAAACGTAGCAGGTGCGTATTGGAGAGGTGACGAAAGTCGTAAGCAATTGACACGTATTTATGGTGTTACTTTCCCGAAAGCTTCTGAATTGACAGAATATTTGAAATTCATCGAAGAAGCGAAAAAACGTGATCACCGTAAATTGGGTAAAGAGTTGGAACTGTTTGCTTTCTCGGAGAAAGTAGGTGCAGGTCTGCCATTGTGGTTGCCAAAAGGTGCTGCATTACGTCAGAAATTACAAGACTTTTTACAAAAAGCACAGTTGAAAGCAGGTTACGAGCCTGTAATCACACCGCATATTGGTAACAAGAACTTGTATATCACTTCGGGTCACTACGAAAAATATGGTGCGGATGCGTTCCAACCGATCCACACACCAGTGGAAGGGGAAGAATTCTTTTTGAAACCGATGAACTGTCCTCATCACTGCGAGATTTACAAAACAAAACCTCGTTCGTACAAAGATTTGCCCGTTCGTTTTGCGGAGTTTGGTACAGTATATCGTTACGAGCAATCGGGCGAGTTGCATGGATTGACACGAGTTCGTGGGTTTACGCAAGATGATGCGCACTTGTTCTGTCGTCCTGATCAAGTAAAAGACGAGTTCAAAAAAGTAATTGATTTAGTATTATACGTTTTCGGTGCGTTAGGTTTCGAAGATTTCACGGCACAGGTGTCGCTAAGAGATCCTGAAAACCGTTCTAAGTATATTGGTTCGGATGAAAATTGGGCATTAGCCGAAAATTCAATCATTGAAGCAGCAGCTGAAAAAGAACTAAAAACTGTTGTAGAATACGGTGAAGCAGCATTTTACGGTCCAAAATTGGATTTCATGGTGAAGGATGCGTTGGGACGCAAATGGCAGTTGGGTACAATCCAAGTGGATTACAATTTGCCAGAACGTTTTGAATTAGAATATACCGGTTCGGACAATCAAAAGCACCGTCCAGTGATGATTCACCGTGCGCCATTTGGTTCATTAGAAAGATTCGTTGCGGTATTGATCGAACACTGTGGTGGACAGTTCCCGTTATGGCTTGCGCCTGAGCAATTTATCGTCTTGCCCGTGTCAGAAAAATACGAAGAATATGCTCAAAATCTTTTAGATTCGCTAAATAATTCCGATATTCGCGGTCTGATCGATCTTAGAGACGAGAAGGTAGGACGCAAAATCCGTGACGCCGAAGTTAAAAAATTGCCTTATATGTTGATTGTAGGGGAAAAAGAGATGGAAAGTGGCACAATTTCTGTTCGTAAACACGGGTCAGTGGATTTGGGTTCTATGACAGCACAAGAATTTAGAGATTTATTAATAAAAGAAATAACCGTTTAAAAATTTAAACATTTGGCATTAAAACGACCTAGTGGTCCAAGACCACCAATGAGAAAGAAAGAACCAGAGCATCGTATAAATGAATTTATACGCGTGCCTGAAGTACGTTTAGTGGGTGATAATGTTGAGCCAGGAGTGTATCCTACGCGTAAGGCATTGGAAATGGCTGATGAGTTGGAGTTAGATTTAGTAGAGATTTCGCCAAATGCTGTGCCGCCTGTTTGTAAAATCGTGGATTATAGTAAATTCATTTACGAACAAAAGAAAAAACAAAAGGAAATCAAAGCGAATGCGAAGCAAACGATTATTAAGGAGATCCGTTTCGGACCTAATACAAGTGAGCATGACTTTGAATTCAAATTAAAACATGCTATACGTTTCCTAGAGGCAGGTGAAAAAGTACGTGCGTACGTTCACTTCAAAGGTCGTGCTATCGTATTCAAAGAGCAAGGTGAAATCTTGTTGTTGCGTTTCGCGCAAGCGTTAGAAGAGTACGGTAAGGTAGAATTGTTGCCAAAATTGGAAGGTAAACGTATGTTTTTGACATTGGCTCCTAAAGGAACTAAAAAATAAAAAGATATTCTAACAGATTGATATAAAATAATAAGTATTATGCCAAAAGTAAAAACCAATTCCAGCGCTAAGAAACGTTTCAAATTGACTGGAACAGGTAAAATCAAGAGAAAAAGTGCTTTCAAAAGCCACATCTTGACTAAGAAAACTACAAAACAAAAACGTAACTTGACTCACGCAGCATTAGTTTCTGACGCTGATACAGGTAACGTAAAACGCATGTTAGCGATTGGTAAATAATCAATCGTTTTCAGCAAAATTCACAATATTTTATAACCGGGTATTAGGTTGTAAGCTAGTTGAAAAACACAGCGCCTCATACCAAATTTAATTTTTACAAATATGCCACGTTCGGTTAACGCAGTAGCTTCGAGAAGAAGAAGAAAAAGAATTTTGAAATTAGCTAAAGGCTATTTCGGTTCACGTAGCAAAGTATATACTATTGCTAAAAATACAGTAGAAAAAGGTTTACAGTACGCTTACCGCGACCGTAAAACCAAAAAACGCGAGTTTAGAGCTTTATGGATTCAACGTATTAACGCTGGTGCTCGTCAACACGGAATTTCTTATTCGCAGTTGATTGGTAAATTAAATGCTAAAAACATCGGCTTAAACCGTAAGGTATTAGCTGACTTAGCAATGAATAACCCAGATGCTTTCAAAGCAGTTATTGACGCAGTAAAATAATTTAGTTTTTAAACCGCTATCAATTTGTTAGATATAAAGGGAACTCGTAAGAGTTCCTTTTTTGTTTTATGACACAATTGATTTAACCAAAATATAATCTATAAAATGCTCGAAAAGTGCAGCAATATTCTAAATTTGATGTACTATGAAAAAACCAATATTCCTCCTTGTACTTCTGACTTTTCTAAGTGTTCAAAACAATGTGTTTGCTCAAAAATTGCATAAACTAAATTTTAAGACCATCGCTGAAATGCAGACTTATTTTACATATGCAAAGGATAAGAAGATCATTAGCGGTCATCGTGGAACAATAGAGCATGGTATGCCAGAGAATTCAATTGCGGCCATGAAAGAAGTGCTAAAGCATACGCCAGCTATTTTTGAGGTAGATCCGCGCTTGACAAAGGATAGCATTGCGGTGATGGTGCACGATGCAACATTGGATCGTACTACAACAGGTACAGGAAAGGTAAGTGACTACACCTGGGAAGAATTAAAAAAGCTAAATCTCAAAGACGCCAAGGGCAATGTCACCACGTATAAAATCAATACTTTGGATGAAATGATAAAATGGGCAAAAGGTAAAACGATTTTGAATCTTGACAAAAAAGATCTGCCTTTAGAAACTACTGCCGAAATCATCCGAAAACATAATGCATACAATTGGGTATGGGTGACAGTGCATACTATAGAGCAAGCAAAGTTTTATTTGGATAAGAATCCCAATCAATATTTATCGATGCACATCAAAGATAAAGCTGCATTGGACAAATTCATTCATTCGGGATTGCCATTCAATCGCATGATTGTATACATTGGCCCAGAGATTAAAGACGCCAATCAAGACATGTACAAATACTTTCAGGACAAAGGAGTGATGTGTATGATTTCTACAGCACCGACTTACGACAAATTTAAAACTCAGGAAGAGAGAGCTGAAAAATACAAAGCTGTATTTGCGGATGGTGCATCTATCCTTGAGTCAGATTTTCCAATTGAAGTGAGTAAATCTATTCGATGATTAACTATAGTGTTGATTTTGTAATCTTTGTAATTGAAAAGTTGATTAATAGAGGCTGATTTTATTGGTATTTTTTCTTAAATCATATAATTCTATTAAAGGTCTATGAATATTTATTAATACTTTAGTAATTAATATATTTTTAGGTAAACGAATAATTATAAGTGAAAAAGAAGAGAGAAAAAAGTTTGGTATAAAAGACATTGCGCGGATCGCTAATGTGTCCATCGCAACAGTGGATCGCGTGCTTAATAATCGAAAGGATGTATCGGAGGCGACAAGACAAAAAATCAAGGATATTATTAAAGAGTATAATTATCAACCAAACTTATATGCTAGATCTTTATCTGTAAAAAATAATCTAAGCTTTGCTGTTGTTATTCCACGTACCTCATTAGAAACGGGTTATTGGCAATTGTGTTTGGACGGAATTAATAAGGGAATTTCCGAGTTTAGTTCTTTTGGGATTTTCATTGAAGTCTTCTTTTTTGATCAAGAGGCTGAACAAACATTTCATGATGCAACAGAAAGATTATTAAGTAAAAAATTTAATGCAGTCATCATCGCGCCAATTTTTATTGAAGAAACGAAGGAATTTGTCAAGGAGTGTAAGGCAAGGAATATTCATACGATTTTTATCAACTCAGATATCCCTGGTCATTCGTCCATGGGCTATATAGGTCCTGATTTGTATAGTACGGGTAAGTTAGCTGGTAATTTGACATCTTATCTTGGTAAAGAACACTCTAAAGTTTTGATTTTGAATGTTGCCAAAGGACTCGAAAATTACAAATACCTAAATACTAAGATAGAAGGGTATAGAGATTATTTAAATGAGCTGAACAGAGCATATCAACTTGAAGTAAAAGATATTCCATTCAACAATTACGATGAAATCGAGCCCGAATTACTGCGATTGAATTACGAACTGAGACCTGATGTAGTTTTTGTGACGAATTCACGTGTTTCCATCGTTGCAAAGTTTTTTCACGAACATCAAGAAGTTTCCAAGCCCCACATTATAGGATTTGATTTTTTGAAATCGAATGTTGACTACCTCTCCAAAGGCTGTGTCGATTTCTTAATCTGTCAGCGTCCAGATAAGCAAGGATACCTAGCATTAAATCACTTGTACCGTTATTTTTTACTGAAAGAGAGTACTAATGAATTCAAGTCTATGCCGATAGATATACTGACCAAAGAAAATTATGCATTTTATGAAAATTAAAAAAAAATTTAATTTGTATTTTTTTATATAGCTTGCAGTGTATTACATGAAAAGCCTATGAAATGTATTACGAAACAATTTTTTAATCCTAAAAAAAACCTATATTATGAGAAAAAATCTATTGTTAGATCTCATTCATTACCAAAACAGGGGTGTAAATTATTATTGGCAATTTATACAATCTTGATTACGGTAACGTTAACAGAAGCAAGTGTAATCGGTATTGAAAACTATCAATCTCTGGTTCGAGGGGTGGTGATAGATTCACTAGGAACAGAACAGGCATTGCGAGAAGCAAAATTGGCAGTTGAGTATGGTTATGACATGGGGTTATTGTCGATGGGTGGATTGCAAGATTTGACAGAAGCAGAAATATTGGATTGTACGCGAGCTGTTGCCCAAGTGATTCCTGTGTTTGGATTTTATCTACAACCATCTGTTGGAGGACGAATTTTTACGTACGAATTTTGGACAGAATTTGTGAACATTGAAAATGTGGAAGCAATTAAATGTGCCTCTTTCAATAGATACCAAACACTCGATGTTGTACGAGCTATTGCAAATTCGCCAAGAAAAGATCAAATTGCATTATATACGGGTAATGATGACAATATTGTTAGTGATTTGATTTCCATTTATAAATTCAATGTCAATGGCAAAGAAGAGGATGTACAATTTAGAGGAGGTTTGTTAGGACATTGGGCAGTATGGACAAGTAAAGCCGTAGAACTAATGGACAAGGTGAAATCTTTTAAAGCAATTCCTACGCACGAAAAGTGGGTAGAGCTTCAAGTATTGGCGAATCAAACTACTGATGTAAATGCCGTTTTATTTGATGTAGCAAATGATTTTCACGGTTGTATACCTGGTATTCACGAAGTGTTGTACAGACAAGGCTTAATGAAAGGTATCTGGTGTCTGAATCCAAATGAAGTGCTTTCAAAGGGACAATCAGAAGAGCTGACACGCGTTTATCAAGATTATCCGACTTTGCATGATGATGATTTTGTAAAGGATTTTTTGAATAAGTATAAGGGTAACAGTATAAGAATTAAATGGATATTAATCGAATCAAAGATCTTGTCGCGAATATCAAAGAAGATGCTATTCACAAGAGACGCTATTTGCATCAGCATCCTGAATTATCATTTCAGGAATACAAAACTTCAGCTTATATAAAATCTGTCTTGACGCAAGAAGGATTGACTTTTGAAGAGATAGCAGATACAGGCATCCTTGTCAAAATAGAAGGTTTGAAAGCGCACAATGTAGATTGTGTGGTCTTACGTGCAGATATTGACGCACTTCCTATTCAAGAAATAAACGGCACAGACTTCGATTCGATTTATGAGAATGTTATGCACGCTTGTGGGCATGACTTTCATACGGCAAATTTATTGAGCATACTCACAATTTTGAATCAGCATCGGCATGAATTTGCTGGTACTGTGTTGGGAATATTTCAACCTGCAGAAGAGAAAATTCCTGGTGGTGCTAAGACTATTTTAGAATCGGGAAAACTAAAGCCGTACGCTGTCAAAGCCGTATTAGGTTTACATGTTTCGCCCAAACATAGGGTTGGTCATGTAGCAATTCGTCCCGGAAAATTTATGGCTTCGGCAGATGAAATATATATAACTATAAAAGGTAGAGGTGGACATGGAGCTCAGCCGCATTTGAATATTGATCCGGTAGTAATCGCTTCTCAATTGGTATTATCATTGCAACAAGTGGTTTCCCGTGTTGCTAATCCTGCTATTCCTTCTGTATTGTCTATTGGAAAATTTATTGCGAATGGCGCGACGAATGTTATTCCAAATGAAGTGTATTTGGAAGGAACTTTTAGAACTATGGATGAAGCGTGGAGAGAAAGGGCATTACAGCTAATCGAAAAACAAATTAAGGAACTGCCAACTTTGTATGGTGCAACTGCAGAATTTGAAATCAGAAAAGGCTACCCAGCTTTGATAAATGATAGCAAATTAACACAATTTGTAACGGAATCGCTTACCGAATATCATGGTGAAGATGCCGTTTTACAATCCGATATTTGGATGGCAGCAGAAGATTTTGCCTATTACACGGAGGTTTATCCCGCTACATTTTATATGGTTGGTATTTCTAATAATGCAAAGGGAATAAACTCAGAATTACATACGCCAACTTTTCAAATCGATGAAGATGCATTTGATCAATCAATCGGCGGTATGCTCTATACTGCTTTGAAACTGTTAAATACGTAGTATTTTAAATATATTTGCAATAAAAAATGCTCCAATTTCTACAAGTTGGAGCATTTTCTATTATAGAATGAAATTATTTCTTCTTACTTGTCCTTTCATTCAGTTGAAGAATATTTTTCTTATAATTAATTACAGCACCATACTTGTACAGAATGTCTCCACCTAATACACCTACTACGGGGTCAGCATTTATTTGGCTATACGCATAATTAATAGTAGAAAGATCCAAAACAGCTACTTCAAATTTTTTACATTCCCAATCGCCAATTTTTAAATAGGGAAGGGTGAACATAGCAGACTGCATTTCATTCGTTCCTAATCCCGAGGAAAGTATACTGGTTTCAATCAGTTTTTGTTCGTCAATACCTGCATCTAGCAATGTATTTCGATCCAAAACAGTCTTTGATGCTCCTGTATCCAATACCATTTTAAATTTCTTTTCTAATAATTCGATATGCAGGATGATGTGAAATCCTTCTTGCTGTAGCGTTAAAATCTCAAACGGAATGATCTTCATGTAATGTCTTTTGCAAATAAATAAAAAGAGGACTGATGTAAGTCCTCTCAAATATAATAGAAAGTTTGTTAATCAATTTAGATAATATTGCTTTCTGATAAAACAGCATTCATTGCACGAACAGCGGTTGCGCTAGCTTTGAATTTTGCTTTTTCATCCTCATCTAATTGAATAGGAACAACTTTATCCCAACCATTTTTATTTATGATCACAGGTAGACCGATACAGATATCGTTTTCATCCAATTCACCTTCTAAATAAACTGAAGCAGTAAAGAGTTTATTTTGATTGAGCGCAATACTTTCGACCATAGCTGCTGTGGCAGCACCAGGTGCATACCAAGCTGATGTGCCAATTAATGCCGTCAATGTCGCACCACCGACCATTGTTTTTTGTACTATTTCATTTTTCTCATCTTCATCAAGAAATTCTTTTACTGGAATACTGTTCCAAGTAGCTTTATTAATCAATGGAATCATTGTCGTATCGCCATGTCCACCAATTACAATTGCATTTAAGTCCGCTGGAGAAGCATTGAGTTTATTTGCCAATTGATACTTGAAGCGTGAAGAGTCTAATGCTCCGCCCATACCTATAATTCTATTTTTTGGAAGACCAGAAGATTTTAAGGCTAAATATGTCATCGTATCCATAGGATTCGATACAACGATTATAATAATCTCTGGAGAATATTTCACAAGATTTTCCACTACACCCTTTACGATATTGGCATTGGTGCCGATCAATTCTTCACGAGTCATACCTGGTTTTCGTGGAATACCGGAAGTAATAACTGCAATACTCGAACCCGCTGTCTGCAAGTAATCATTTGTTACACCTTTTATTTTGGTATCGTAACCTAATAAGGCGGCAGTTTGCATCATATCCTGTGCTTTACCTTCCGCAAAACCTTCTTTGATATCCAATAAAATGACTTCTTCAGCAAAATTTTTTCTAGCAATGTTGTCTGCAGTGGTAGCACCTACAGCACCCGCTCCAATGACCGTTATTTTCATGTTTAAAGAGGATTATTTGTGTTGATTAAATATAGTTAATATCAATCACTTAATGAAGAATGCCTTAAAATAAAATATCCTTTCTGGCTAGAAAGGATATCCTATTGCTAAGTTGAAGACCAAATTATCACGCCTCCACTGTGAATTTTTGAAGTCAATATCCTTGATGACCCAACGGTCATTTTTTGGGTAGTAAGGTACGCGAACTGGAATTGCTAAATCTGTCCGAAGAACTAAAAATGTAAAATCAAAACGTAAACCAGCACCAGCGCCAACTGCCAATTCAGACAAAAATTCTTTCGATAATTTTCCGCCCAACTTGCCGTCATCTCTATTTTGCAACCAGACATTACCAGCATCAACAAAGGCAGCCCAATTCAGAATTCCAACACCGAAGTCAACTATACGGTTGCGGTATTCGGTATTTAGTTCCAATTTGTAATCACCAGTTTGATCCGCAAAGAAATTATCTTCACCCAAATTTTCTGGAAGGGCAGAACCAGGTCCTACAGCTCTAGCACGAAATGCTCGTAATCCATTCGGTCCACCCGAATAGAATTGCTTCAAGTAGGGCAGTGAACGCGAATTACCATAGGAATAACTCATTCCTAACATTATGCGAGATGCCAATTGTGCATGCTGACCCAATTTCCAATAATGGCGACCATCGGCTTCAATCTTCACAAATTGACTGTATATGGTTCCGAATAATTCTTTCTGATTGTCATTTTTATAGCTTGCACCCTGAATCAACCCCAATACATTTCCAGACAAATTCATCCCACCTTTGAAATAAAATGTATTTGTTCTAGACTCCTCCATAGTGTTTGTAAAGGTATACGTATAATTTGGACCGAAAGAAAATTGAGGTTCTACAATACGGCGCAACGTAGGAACGGTATCCATTTGCGCTTGATAGGCTTCGGAAATATTGCGAGGTTGTACGTAGATAATTTCTGCTAAAGTTAAGTCATGTTGTTTTTGCTCATTTTCTTTCCACATATAACCATAGTTCAAACTCGATGAATTTAAGGTATAAGCCGTACGACGATTCAAAAACTCATAGCCAAATTTTAAATAAGTTTTGGGAATAAAACGTCTACCGGGCGTCCATTTATAAGGTGACAAAAGCCTCGGCCAAGTAATAGCCATTTCAGCACCATAGCGGTAATACGAAGAATTTAAGTTAACATTACCACCTGTTTGTGTCTCATACCCGCCAAATACATTTACAGAAACGGTTTCAGCACCTTTGAAGGCATTACGCAGTGTCCAGGTTACATTCGCCTCCGAACCATTATAGACCGTAGCGGTTTTTGCCAACAACTCAAAACGTAATGATTTCTTTGGTAATGGCGTCAAATGATAATATACATCCAATGTGTTTGCTGAATCTGGATTTGGCTCAAAGCTATTCTTGACGAATTTAAATGCATTAAGATTTACCAAATGATTAATCGTAAGATTGTGATCGTGTCTATTGTAAACTTGACCTTTTTGAAAGAAAATATGATTAGCTAATACTTTTTTTCTGAATGTATTCTGTCTATCAATGATATAATAATTATCATTGAATAGCTCCATATACTCCGTATTTGGTCTTCTGCTATACCCTTGTGAGGTCAATGTATAATTGGGGTAGATAAAAATATCGCCAATTTTTTGTGGTTTTTTTGCTTGAGCGGAAGTTTCAGGTTTAATAGTTAGAAACATATCTACCTTATGATCGCCTTCGGTACTATCTACTTCTACCAAAATATTATCTGGATTAAAATAGTAATATCCTTTATTTTTCAAATCATTGTCAATACGATCGCGCTCATTCAGAATTACATCCAAATTGTAGTTTGAACCCTTTTTAAGAAGGGATTCGGACTTTGTAGACGCTATATCTTTTCCAATATTGCTTGCAGAATCAATTTCAAACACTACTGTGTCTATACGATAGATTTTACGCGGAATTCCTGTGTAGATAACTTTGGCTGTTTTTCCATCAATACTCGTATCTGAACTAACAGTTGCATTGAAGAAACCCAAATTTTCCATACGGTTTCGGAGTAAATTCTCATTGTATTCGCGATTAACATCACTTAGGAGCACCGGCTCTTCACCCCGTTTTTTCAACCAACGCTGGAAGAAATTATTCGTCGTGTCATAACCACCACCAGCATTCCACATCATCAGTTTCCATTTTGCGCCAAAAGCTTTTTTATTTGGCTTTGGCATCAGCATTCCTTCCAAATGTTCTTCAAAGAGTTGCTTGCGTTCAGCATTTACATTGCTGTCCATTTCCAGCTTGACATCACCTTCTACATACAATTTCTCACCTTCTGGAAGATGTTTCGTTGTACTACAAGAAATCATATACAAGCACAATGTGCTTAATAGTGCAATGCCAATTCTTTTACTTTTCATTCGATCTCCTTTCCTCATCTTCGTTGCGAATAGCTGTGTCTTTGATGGACTTAACGTCTGTCGTATCTTTCTCATTTTCGGTAGAATCACGTTGGATTCTATTCAATTCTTCTTTCTTTTGTTGTTCTTCTACACGTTTGCGATATGCTGGATTATGTGTCATCATGCTATCGCGAATGACCAAACGTACACTATCACGATAAGCTGAATCGATTTCCATTCGTTCTACATTAAATCTTCTGCGGAAACTGCTATTATTAGGGTCTGCATAGGCTGCCAAAGCTTTTTCATTCATAAATAGTTCCTTGAATTGATTGTAGCTCATGTTGATAATGAAACCAATACCTGTTTCCACGAATTGTCCTTGCAAAGTGGCTTGATACTGGTTTTTACGGTAGACTCGGGCGAAGTATCGACCATCTTTTGATAATTGATAATCCAAAGAAATATCACCTGCAATATTATTCGGTTTCTCGCCTGGACGGGTTTTTCCTTCGACTTCGAAGTTCGAGCCAATCGTAATTTTTAAGCGGTCATCAAATAGCATTTTGGAAACGCCGATGTTCAAATCCGTTCTATTTTGTGCAGATCCAGAAAGGTAATCTTGTTCGGATTGCAAATTGAAGTCTAGCTCAACTCCCTGTATCAAGTTGGAAGCCAAATTATTCAATTGACCAGTCAAGAACGAACTTACTGAGCTACGCGCGATGCCTTCCACACCGCCACCACCAGACAAACTTTCGAATGGATTTGCTGACATAAATCTTCCCATGATGATTAACGAGAATACCTGTTTATTCAATTCTGCTGGATCATCACGCAATGCAACCAAAGCATTATTAACTTTTGATACGACATCTTGCGAAACTATCGCGTTATTCTCGTCAAGATCAATGTCAAATGCGATCTGTGGCTTGAATAATTCGCCAGTCAAAATCAATTTTACATCAAAAGGAATACGTTGTTTGTACAAGTTACCACTTTCTGTTCCAATTTGGTTGGCTACCAAATCTAGCGTAGGGAAGCGACCTTTGTACAAGGCTGTAATATCTAGTCTAGCATCTAGCGGATCTCCATTCCATGTAATTGTACTTCCTTTTTGGAAATCAAATTCTTTTTTAATCGGACCAAAACTGAAAGAGTAATTTCCGTCTTCAACAGTGAAAGTCCCGGACATGGTGATTTTTTCGCTGGCGTCAATTGTAGTAGTCAATTCCGCAAGACCTTGAATATTCAAGGCGTCTTGCGAGCCTTCATCGATAATTATTTTGAATTTGGCATCTCGATCTGTACTTAGGTTGAGGGATAAATCCATACCTGTAAGACGTGTTGCGGTAGTCATCGAATCTAACTTCGCGAATACATTATTGCGCACTGTATCACTTTTATCTACGAATTTCACAACGCCATCTCGCTCGGCGATACCAGGGTTTTCATTTGGCACAATGAAAACAAAATCTGTGTTTTCGTTGGCAGACACATTTCCGTCGATTACTGGCTTGTCAATATTTCCACGAATACGGATGTTTGATGTCGCATACAGTTTGCCGTAAAACAAATCGTTGTCTTCACGCGTAGAATTTACGACAGCGAAATTATTCGTTGTCAAATTCAAATTGAAATCGAAGTCTGTATAGTTTTTAGTGAGTATCGTACCATTCAATTTGGCTTCGTTTCCTTTTCCATCTTTCAACAAGAATTGTCTAAATTGAAGACCTTGATTCGTGAAACTGATCTTATGATTGTCCATCAAAAAGTCAGCGTTTAGCATCGCAACATTTAGTCTGGCTTTATTGAATGTTAGATCACCATTGATTTTTGGTGCATCCAAATTACCGGAAATGTCCAGCATACCAGTTAAATCGCCTTCACTATTTTTTAGATAACCCATGCTAAATGCTTGGATAGTTTTCATTTTTAGTGGAGCTAAATTCAATTTTGCATTGAATGTCGGAGTGCCATTAGGAGGAGCAATGTATTCACCCAATAATTGCACATCATTGCCATTATCTGTGATACGAACATCCGCCGAGAAAGTGTTTTCTTGTTGGTTGTGTACATTCACTAAAATATTTCCAACAGTATCTTGTCCAAAATAGAATTTGTTGATTTCCAAATCCGATACGAAAACAGGTTTTGCATCCAGACGAGAAATTGTCGCCGCACCGTTGATTCCACCGCCAACATTCCACGTATCTGACTCTAAAATTTCTGTCAAGGTCTCAATACGGAAATTGTTAAAAGTCACATCAATTGGTGCATTCAATGTAGAATCTTGGGATTGTATACGCAGCTCTTGACCATTATTATTCAACACAAATTCATGTGCTCGAATTCCATCTTTTCCAAAGCTCAACTGATTGCTTGGAGAAGTTTGCCATGTATCGTAATTCAACATTAAGCCGTCTTCCAACAGACTCAATAGGTAATTTCCTTGATCTACGGCCATTCGTGCACCCAAATGGTAACGATCTTTATCTTGCTTATCTTTTATCCAAAGCCCAAAATCTAAATTATTTTCAACGGCTTGTCCACTTAAAGTGGTGTTTTTCAGCTCAATTTGATTGACTTTTATCTTGTCAATTAGCGCAGAATAATACAATGTACTATCGACCGTGATAAAATCCATACCCAAACGATCAACCTCAATACCGCCGTAAATAATACTAGGCGCCAAGAGTTTTGCCATTATGCTTTTTTGCTGACTGTTGAATGTACCATCCAAGGTGATATCACTCATTTTCTGAATGTCAGGGAAGAAATCTTTTAAGAATCGAGAATAATTTAAAGTAGCAGAAAACTCAAAATTCTGTGCATCGTATTTCAATTCTTTTGGTGGCTCATTATTCGGGTTATAATAAACTCTTACAACGTCTTGCATGGATGCTCCCAGTTCAGTCAGTTTATATTTTCCGACTAAATGGGCACGTAAAAATTCTGAGCGTAACATCAACATATTGCGCGAAGTATCTGCTCGTGCAATCAAGGAGATGGTATCTAAGGCATAACGTTCTTCATTGTATGCAATAGAAGACTGAGAAACATGAAGTCTTCCATTCAAATAATTTAAATCTGCAGTTTCAAAGTCGGCGTCGATTTTACCGTGATAACGGAAATTTTGATCCATCAATTTTAGATTTTGCAAATTGACGGAGTCGATCATCATATTCATCTTTACCTTAGGATATGTATCCCGCATATCGGCTGCAAGATTGGCTTGAAAACGAATATTCGGATCGGTACTGTTTATAGAGCCAGCAATATCGCCACTTTGCGCCATCAAGTCCAAATTGATGTCATGATAAGCATAACCCATCGCATCAAAACGATTGATGGTACCTTTGACGTCAGCAGCCATGGTTTTGGGATTTAATCCTTTACCTTTTACTTGTGCATCAGCGGAGATAATACCCAATACAGAATCTTGTTTTAAAAGATGACCTAAATTGAAATTATCAATAGAAACTTGTGCATCGTATGTGGTGTCTCGTCCAGCCATATTGAGATAACCATTCACAGCGGCATTCCCTTTATCAGTGACAAGTTTCATATTGGCGTCAAATCCACTCATTCCACCTTTAAATGTACCTGTCAATGATATTGAATTTGGATATTCAATCGTCATATCTTTTGGCAACAAGGATTTTGCCACTAATCGATCCAAATCTGCTTTGCCTGTAGTTAATTTTTTAAGATTTAAATCGATGTTAAGCTTATCTGTATTTGGCAAACCTTTGATCTTAGCTGACGCAATGATGTGTGTTTTATCTAAAGTTTTGAATTCCAAATTTGGGATAGTTAAATCATCTAAACGTCCTACCACACGACCATCAATGTAGAATTTACGTGTCATCAATGGTTTCATCACATCCATTTGCTCTAGATCTGGCGCAAAGAATTTGATATCCGTCATATCGATTTGCGTTTTTTTGATGCGCGCATCAATTGTGACAAGGTGTGGATATTTAGATACAGCGTCCAACGAAGGATAGGAAACTTTGATATAATCCTGAATGATTGTTTTAGGGGTTTGAACTAGCAGATTCTCAATAACTGCGCCAGTGTTTCCGTACACAAAATCACCTTTCATTTGTTTTAAATACAAGCCGGAATGATCTTTTGCTGTTAAATTTTGAACAGAACCTGAAATGGAATCATTGGAGTAGTAAATACCTTTAATTGCTCCTGCGAGATCTTTAATCCCTATATTGCTATAATCAAAGCCCTTCATTCGCGCTTGATTGTCGTCACGGAATAAGAAATTCGTTTTGTCTACAGCAATTTTATCTACTGATACTATCCAATTAACAGGAGCAGAAGCTGTGTCTGCCGTTTCTTTGACTTTAGTAAATTTATCAAAGACAACATACGAATCAGATTGATTTAAAATAACTTCTTTGAGATTGACTATTTCTTTGTTTAAATCAATTTGGTCAACATTCGCAGAAAGGTTTTTAATGTCAAATTGTGTTTTCATCGCAGAAGATGCATCGTCATATTTGACAAAAATGTTTTTCAATGTGATGGTTTCTGTTCCTAGATTTGGTAGGAGAGACGTTTCGTTAACAGACGCATCTGTAATACCAAAATCTTCCGCTTTTACTTCTTTGCTTTCGGTTGCTGGCGCCCATTGCTTAACAATAGCCGACAAACCATCAATATTAATATTTGGCAAATCAAAAGTCATGTTGTTTGCCAAATCAAAAGTTTTCACCCGCGTATCCAATTTATTCAATCGTATATCGGCTGAAGTACCAATCATATCATCATTGTACACAAAATGAATGCGCTCTAAACCAACTTTGTCTAATTTAAAGATCAATGCGGAAGTCGTATCTGTAGCTGTAGGCGTACTTTCTTCTTCCGAAGCAAAAGCTCTTACGATATAATCAAAATTAAAATTCCCATCAGGGGCAGTACGCTTTATTTTAGAAGTAATACCAGCTAGTTGTATTTCTTGAACTTCGATTGTGTTTTTGAAAATCTTAAACATATCGATGTCCACTTTGATCTTTTCGCCAGCGATCAAGGTATCGCGCGATTGATCTTCGAAATACACATTCTCCAATACCAACATTTTCGGGAAAGTTATATTCACGTAGCCAATATTTACTGGAGTTCCAATTTTGTTTTCTAGGTAGGTTGATACTTTTCCTGCTATATAATTTTGTACAGCAGGCAGGCGTATTAAAAATACGACCAAGAGCAATAGGGCTATTATTGAACCTATTATCCAAAGGAAAATACGAACAGCGACACGGGTAAATCTATTCAAACCTGAGTTTATCTACTTAATAATGTTAACACTGAAATAATAACATAAAAATAGTTGAAATGTTTACTATTTAATGCGGAAAAGCCAAAATTAAATCCATGTTATGGTAAATGTTCTTTTTGTTTTTCAATATCTAATATACTAAAAAATTAAAAGCTAGTCAGTTGACTAGCTTTTAATTTTAAAATGCGCGATCTTCTAAGTGTTTAGGTAAATCAATAAAATCAATTCCTTTTGCCCACCAATCCGGTGCTGGTTTGCCTTTAAGGTAATAATCAAAATATTCCATCATGCGTACTGCATAATCTTTTCGGTTAACCTCTTTCACTAGACCATGATTTTCGCCATTGTAAGTTAGCATAACCACTGGTTTGTTGAGACGACGCAAACTGTTGTAATATTCCACGCCTTGTGTGTAATCTACAGCTCCATCTTTGTCATTGTGCATGATGATTAATGGCGTATTCACTTTTTCGATATGGTATATAGGCGAATTACGTACATAAGCATCCCAATTGTCCCAATAGCCTGTTGTCAGACGACCTTGGCTAGATTCAAAGATACTCTGATTTGATGAGCCTGTATTCCAATAAATTAAAGAATACATTGAAATCATATTGGTCAATGGTGCGCCCGCAACTGCAGCTTTGAATATATCAGTTTGTGTGATAAGGAATGATGTTTGGTATCCACCCCATGAGTGACCGTGGATTGCTACATTTTTCTCATCTACAATCCCAGATGCAATTGCAGCCTTTACAGCCGGAACGACACATGCTACTGCCGACATACCCGGATCATTCAATTTGTATTTAATATCTGGCATCAATACCGCATAACCATTATTGGTATACATCGCACGATTAAAACCACCACCTGGATAAGCTGGTTGCGAATAGTTATTTTTCTCTTCTGTCAGACGCTCGTAGATATAGGTAATCGTCGGATAAGATTGACCTTCTACATAGTTAGCAGGCAAATACAATGTTGCCTCTAACGTATCGCCATGTGCCGAAACATAGGAAATGAGCTTCGATCCAGCAGATAGTACATCTTTTTGCTTATCAATCGTGTTATTAGTCAAAACTTTTTCTTGCGCTAAATTTTTATCTGTTGACACAAAAATATCAGGAGCAACATTCGATTTTTCGATTGTGTAGAATAAGTTTGAGCTGTTTTTTGGTTTACGAATGCCTCCAAAGTTGATGTCATCCAATTTCAAAATTTCCAATCTCTTACCATTCGCAGGTAATAAAGCCACACCTTTTTGTTTAGTGGCGTGATTGTACAAATTGAAATACTGGTCTTTTTTTAGATCAATGAAATCATCGTCAGTATAGATATAATTGAGATTTGTAGTCAATAGCTTTTGGTTCTTCCAATTATCTGTCAATTGAATAGCAGATTTGCCATCGATCGACACTTTCCAAACATCAAAATTGTCTCTCAACAATACAAATTTGTTGTCTGCGCTAAATCCAAATGGACCAATTCCACGCTTATCCACGTTGTGATCAGCCAATATATCTACAAAAGAACTATTGATATTTTCTGTAATGTTAGTTACAGCTAACGTTTTCGTATTCAATGTATGGTAATTGCCATCATTATAGAATAACAAGTAATCAGACAGTGGAGAGAATTGTACAGCACGCATCGCATTCAAATACATTTTTTTGAAGGCTAACTGTTTTTTCCCTGTTTTGATATCTACAATGTACAAGTCGCCAAAAGTTTGTCCATTCAAATTTGCTTCGAATTCGTATGGTTTGTAATCAAATCCATAGCCTACCAATTGATTTGGAGAAAGTGCGATTGATTTGATGGCGCTATCAGCTAGAGAGACGAATTTGTTTTCGTCTACGTCCCAAGCGCTCATTGTTGTATAATTTTTATCTGATTGCAGACGCATTTTTTGTGCAGATTGCAAGCGTACATCTTGCCAATTCCAGATGATCATATCTGGTTTTTCTAAGTCTTTTTTATTGACTTCGGGCTTTTTAGGCGCAGAATTTTGTTTTGTATTTGCAGCAATCTGCGTTGTATCTTTTTTGGCAGCTATAGAATCTTTTTCTGCTGCTTTTTTAGCATCCGCTTTTGCGATATTGTCGATCTTCTTTTCAGTAGATTTTGGGTCTTCCGCTTTTTCTAATTTGGCTACGCCAAAGAATATCGTTTTTAAATCTTTACTCCAATACGCCGATGAGTTCTCGCTAATGCCATACCCCGCTGTAATTTGATTTTCATCCAATCCGCTATAAGTAAATACATCTGCATTATGTGCTTTTAAGTTTTTAACACCTAATAAAGTGTAAACGGGAGACTTGTACTTTTTGTCAGATTTGGATTTTAATAATGCAAAAGCTGTACCTTCTTTGTTCCACGCTAATTTTGAAAAGTTAGCATCGTCATTATGCAGCGCATTGACTATTCCTGTATTTAAATCCATCAGGAAGATTCCGTTTCCATTTTTGCCGTTGGCATCGATTATATATGCTAAATACTGTCCCGATTTGTTGAAACTGTATTCGCTCACATTACCTAAATTATATTTCTTTTTGTTGACTAAATTGTATAACAATAAGTCCGAACCTTTTACTGCACCTTCAGGACGTGGAGCCATTGGTGAAGCTGGTGCGCCACCTTGTCCTTCAAAACGAATGGCTACCCATTTGCTGTCTTCATTCGAAAAACTGAGACTCTGTACTTTATCAAAAGTCACTGATGCGGTATCTTTTAATGCCACAATTTTCAATTTCTTACTTGAAGGTCTACGCGATTTTTCATTTGCCTTAATCTCTGTATATTTTGGATTCTCAAAGAAGCTGAAATATTGCGCATTATTATTGAAAAAAATTGGAGAGGTAGCGCCACCAATTTTGTAATCAAACTTCGTCGTATCCGCTGTGCTTTTCAATGTCAAAGTCAGGTCTCCTTGTGTCGGTCCTGATACATAAGCCAGCCACTTGCCATCAGGTGAAGGAGAAGCACCATTTAATCGTACGTATTCCCAGGTCGGGATATCTTGCCAAGTGAGTGGTTTTGGACTTTCTTGAGCAAATGGTGTTAACCAAGCAAGTTGACACGCAAAAAATAATATTGATTTTTTTGTCATTTATTTTCTATAGGTTAAATAATACGACATAAAGGTATTTATTATCTTTCAATCTTTTATACTGTATTAAATATGTTATAAGTGTTGAAAATAAAATGTCAGTCCAAGGCTTTGTTCCTAATTGTTTTAATGATTAGCATCATGGAGGAAGTTATAAATAGGCAAAAGGAGAATATTAATATAGTGCCTAATATATAAGGATTGAATACAATAATTTGCATCAACGTTTCCAATAATTCGAAAGAATAGGCTGTTGCTAGTCCAAGAAGTACAAAACTCATTATTGGTACTCCAAAAAATAATATGACAGAGAGAAAAATACCTTTTACAGGATTAAATCGAAAGTTTAGTAATTTCCTCATCCTGTGAAAAGATTAAGTTTATAAATGTTATATCTAAATTTATGGTATTTTTGTGATTCAAAACGACTTTTGAATGAAAATTTGGCAAAAAAACATTGATGTAGATTCTTTTGTTGAATCGTTTACAGTAGGCAAAGACCGTGAGATGGACATGCATTTGGCGAGTGCAGATGTGTTGGGTTCACTAGCACATACGCGTATGTTGAATAGCATTGGCTTGATGACGGACGAAGATTTGTCTGCGGTTCAGCAAGAACTAAAAAATATATACAAAGAAATATTAGCTGGTCAATTCCAAATCGAAGCTAGTGTAGAAGACGTGCATTCCCAAGTGGAAATGATGTTGACACAACGCATTGGCGAAGCTGGCAAAAAAATCCATTCGGGTCGTTCGCGCAATGACCAAGTTTTGGTGGATTTGAAATTGTATTTCCGTTCGGAAATTCACAATGTTTTCAATACTACAGAATTGCTTTTCAACCAATTGATTAAGCTCAGTGAGCAGTACAAAAATGTGTTGATGCCAGGTTATACGCATTTGCAGATTGCCATGCCATCATCTTTTGGATTGTGGTTTGGAGCGTATGCTGAGAGTTTAGTAGATGATTTGCATATGTTGAAATCTGCTTGGTCTGTTTGTAATAAGAATCCGTTGGGTTCAGCCGCAGGCTATGGATCTTCATTCCCATTGAACCGTACGATGACTACAGAATTATTGGGCTTCGAAGATTTGAATTACAATGTAGTGTACGCGCAGATGGGACGAGGTAAGACGGAGCGAATTCTTGCGCAAGCGATGAGTTCTATTGCCGCAACGTTGGCCAAATTCGCAATGGACGTAACCTTGTTTATCAACCAAAACTTTGGGTTTATTTCTTTTCCAGCGCATTTGACAACAGGTTCGAGTATCATGCCGCACAAAAAGAATCCTGACGTTTTTGAATTAATTCGTTCACGTTGTAATAAAATCCAAGCTTTACCGACAGAGATTGCCATGATGACGACAAACCTTCCAGTTGGTTATCACCGCGATTTACAATTGTTGAAAGAAAACTTATTTCCTGCATTCCAATCTTTAAATGAATGTTTGGAGATTGCTACATTTATGTTGGAGAATATTGAGATAAAGGATAGTATTTTGGATGATCCAAAATACGACTATCTGTTTTCTGTGGAAGTGGTAAACAATGAAGTATTACAAGGTATACCATTCCGCGAAGCTTATAAAAATATCGGTCTGGCTATTGAAGAAGGAACATTCCAACCTTCTAAAGAAGTTAACCACACACACGAAGGAAGCATTGGTAATCTTTGCAATGATCAAATCCAACGCATGTTTGGCGAGGTGAAAGCAGACTTTGGCTTTGAAAAAGTGGAAAAAGCGTTAGAAGAATTAGTAAAGTAGATATTTTAAAACTATATTCGGAAAGGTGTTCTTATAAGGAACACCTTTTTGTTTCCCAACTATTTAACCAAATACGGAATTTTGATTTATAATTTCTTTAGCAGATATACACAATCAAAAATTATATGTAGTACTGCTGAAAATTAGAGGCTCACAGATGAATAAATCTTCATTGCTTTTGTCTGTATTACCCGTTAACAATTCTGAGATAAATGCATCACACTTAAAAGAATGTCGCTATGATTCATTTTTGTTACATCTATTTTAATGGGCACAACAGTAATTTATTTTAGATGTTTTTATATATTGTACACATTATAAACCGTACGTTCCTTTTGCATGGAAAATAGAAGATCATTTATTAAGAAAGCTGGTTTATTGGCCGGTTCTTTCGGGATATTCGCCCATTTACCAAAATCAATTGAAGCAGCATTAGCCATCAATCCTTTAGAAGGATCTACTTTTATGGATGCGGAACATGTCGTGATGTTGATGCAGGAAAACCGTTCTTTCGATCATTCATTTGGCACGTTAAGGGGCGTCAGAGGATTCAATGATCGTCGTGCCATCACGCTAGCAAATGGTAATCCTGTCTGGCTTCAATCCAATAAGCAAGGGCACACTTTCGCACCATTCCGCATGGATATCAAAAATTCTAAGGCTAGTTGGAGTGGTGATTTACCCCATTCATGGGAAAATCAAATCGGTGCATGGAACGAAGGAAAATTTGATAAATGGTTGGATTGGAAACAATCTGGTCGCAAAGAATACAGAGATTTACCGCTGACATTGGGATATTACACACGCGAGGATATTCCATTTTACTATGCTTTTGCGGATGCATTCACGATATGTGACCAACATTTCTGTTCGTCGATAACAGGTACAACGACTAATCGCCATTATTTTTGGACTGGGAAATGCGCTCCAAATTCTGAAAGTAAGCCATTAACTCGCAATTCGGATACCTATTACAACAAGATGGCTAGCTGGAAAACTTTTCCAGAGCACTTGCAAGAAAATGCTGTGAGCTGGAAAGTTTATCAAAATGAAATCAGCCTTCAAAATGAAATATCGGGTAATGGAGAGGGGTTGTTGGGTAATTTCACAGATAATAATTTAGAATGGTTTTCGCAATATAATGTGCGTTTTAAGAAAAGTCATATCGATTTTTATCAGCGAAGAATAGCGGAGTTGCCACAAGAGATAGCCGAATTGGAGAAGCAGCTAGCCTCTGATTCCAATGCACAAAAAATTAAAAATACACTTACCCAAAAACAAAACCAGTTAGAGAGTTTCAAGCGTGAAGTAGAGCAATTTTCGGAAGAAAAATATGCTAAGCTCTCAGCCTTTGAGAAGGAATTGCACGAACGTGCTTTTCAAACTAATGAAGGTGATCCCAATTACCACCAAACAGAAGAGGTAGAATTTGAAGGATCAAAAATTCAAATTCCAAAAGGAGATATTCTTTATCAATTTCGTAAAGATGTCGAATCTGGAAAACTGCCAACCGTAAGTTGGTTGTGTGCGCCACAGTATTTTTCGGATCATCCTAGCGCACCAATGTATGGCGCGTGGTATGTTTCTGAGATATTGAATATTCTGACCAAAAATCCTGAAGTTTGGAAGAAAACGATATTTATTCTCAATTACGATGAGAACGATGGATATTTTGATCATGTACCTCCTTTTGTAGCACCGAAACCTGGAGATGAATCCTCAGGTATAGTTTCTGCAGAATTGCGCGAAGGTTTGCAGACTGAATTTGTGACGAAAGAACAAGAATTGGCTTCGGGTATAAGTGAAGCCAATGCCACGGAAGGACCTGTTGGTTTAGGTTATCGCGTGCCATTAATCATAGCTTCTCCGTGGACGCGCGGCGGTTGGGTCAATTCTGAAGTATGTGATATTACCTCTACAATTCAGTTTTTGGAAGTTTTTTTGAATAAAAAATATAATAAGAATATAATCGAATCGAATATTTCGAAATGGCGTAGAGCAATTACGGGGGATTTGACATCAGTGTTTCGAACATACAATTCACGAGAGAAAGTGAATTTGCCTGAATTTCTGGAGATGAAAAAGCAGATAGCAGAAATTGATAGCGCGAAAAACAAACCTTTGCCCGATGGATTTAAGGATTTCAGTCCATCTGAAATTGATAAAATAAAGTCGGGTGCAAAACACGCTGCATTGCCTTACCAAGAATCAGGGACGAAACCTTCAAATGCGATTTGCTACGAATTGTATGTGCTGGAAAAGCACAATAATGGAAAATTGGAATTAAGGTTTGAAGCATCGAATAAGCTCTTTGGTGAAAAATCACTGGCTGGAGCTTTCAATGTATATGATTTGCTGCAAAAAATCGTTTCAACAAATCTTTTGCTGTAGCTGCTGGAGAGCAATTAGAGTACAGTTGGGATAAAGCAAGGGATGGTGCTTATGATATTGCCATAAAAGGCCCAAATGGCTATTATCAAAAATTAGTATCTCAAGGAGGAGTTGAACCATTAAAAATTAAAATCAGCTATTCGGCAAAAAGTAATTTGCTAATTCATATTGAAAATATTTCTACTAAGAGCAAAGAAATCATCGTCCAAAATGCCTATACTAAGCGCAATCAAACAGTGACTATTAAGCCAAATAAATCAACTAGCATTCAAATTGATACGCAAGATTTTGGTCGTTGGTATGATGTTACTTTAAAAGTAGAAGGTTGGCAAAGACACTATGCTGGACGCATGGAGAATGGTAAACCAAGTATTTCAGATCCATTGATGGCGTAATTTAAACATAAATAGGCTTCCATTTTGGAAGCCTATTTATGTTGTTATAAAAAATCTTCGCGACAAGGATTGAAACTGTCGATTAGTTCACCGTCTTCCAGACATTCACAACCATGAATAATGTTGCTCGGAATAATGCAGCTGTCACCAGCTGCAATTATTTTGGTTTCTTCTCCAATCGTATAGCTGAATTTCCCGGATTGAACATGTGAGATTTGCGTGTGAGGGTGTTGATGCAATGCACCAATGCCGCCTTTGGTAAATCGTACTTTGACCAGCATAAGATCTGCTGTGTACAGGCAAATTTTGCGTTTTACATGTTCATCTAAAACCTCCCAATCGGTATCGGTTTCCGAATAGTATAATGAAGACATTTTATTTTGCATTGCGCAACTCCAGTTCTTTTTCTATTTCTTTAGCTAACGTATTACTTTTATTGGCGTTTTTGATAAAAAAATAAGCCACTACCAATGTCATTATAGAACCGAAGCCCAAGCCACCTTTAATTGCGCTATAAGCAAATACTCCAATCGTAAACCCAACTAACACGGCATTAATTATTTTTTCCGTCTTAAGACGGTTCAATTTTTTATTCAGCTCATCCGAATCTTGTTCGAATATACTCGATAATTCCATGCTGTTGTTTAGGTAATTTTAGTGCGCTAAAATTAAGAAAATTCTAATTTCAAAAATATGCTAAAAATCATTTTTTGTATTTTTTTTAAAATATGAATAGTTAAATCTTATAGATTTAGCAAAAATTTATACGCTATCAAATTCTTTAGGATATTGCACCGTTCCGCTAATATTTTCTAGTGCATTTGGAATGAGTTCTATTGCCATAAATACTTCATCGGGCACATCAAAAGACGCTTTAATTCTCCATTTGGAAGCAGACTCAAAGCCAAATTTCGGGTAATAATGTTCGTGACCTAAGACGATGACAGAAACAAAACCCAATGCCGCAGTACGTTTTAGTCCTTCACGAATGAGTTTTCCACCAATGCCTTGTTTTTGGTAAGCCTCTTTTACCGCCATGGGTGCTAAAGCTAAAGATTCATGCGCTAAATCACCATTTACAATCTTAATCTTCGTAAAAAATATATGCCCACCCAGTTGATTGTCCAGTTCTGCAACTAGTGAAAGTTCAGGTACAAAAGCATCACTGTTACGCAATGCATCAACTAATTTTGCTTCTGCTTCTTGTCCAAATGCTTGTTTATTGATTTCATAAACAGCTTGGAAATCTGCTGGTTGTTCTTCTCGGATGGTTATTTCGATCATTTAAATAAAAAATAAATTAAAATAGGTGGCAAAATAATTAGCAAATGATATAAACAATGTGTATTTAAATAATAC
The DNA here is from genome assembly GCF_008520265.1 of Sphingobacterium cavernae. Lineage (GTDB taxonomy): Bacteria > Bacteroidota > Bacteroidia > Sphingobacteriales > Sphingobacteriaceae > Sphingobacterium > Sphingobacterium cavernae. The sequence goes on along the minus strand of NZ_VIQM01000076.1, from coordinate 20,199 downwards.
TTTATTTTAATGATAAAAATTTCTGTCCAATGCAATTTAAAATAATCATTTTTTGTTGTTTGGAATTTAAGAAAATCTATATACTTGTGGTTTTCATATTTCTTAAGAACTATACCATATTTTTTTGAAAGGTCTTCAGATAATTTGTTTATTTGTTTTGGAGTCATTTCACTCGTTTTCAAATATCTTAATTCATTATATAAATCGCTAATTTCTAAAGTGCAATCATGAAATTTTTCTGCTCTTAATCTATAATCATTATAACCCTCTAATTGACTAAAAACCAGAATTAAAATTTAAAGTGCGGTTGATACAAAAGCATATTCTTTGGAAGAAATGTCCAATGTGGAATCTATTTCGAAAACACTTAATAATCCTAAAATTATAAGATATGCAGACAAAAATCCAATAGAGTATGATGAAAGTCTATTAATTATTTTCATACGATGACTTGCAACAAATCTTGCACCTTTTGTACTCCATAATTTAAAATTTAATTCAACACTAAAATCTTTATCAAGATAAAGTTGTCCGGATGTAGTCTTAATATTTTGAGACATAATACAGAGTTATAGTTTAATAATTGGTCTTTAAAAATCTTCCCTTCCAAAAGTATGTGGGAGATGCTTTTGGAAGGAAAGTTATATATAGTTACGCCCTTTCGTATACTTCGAACGTATAATCAAAAGCGTGTTTTTCGTCTTTTTCGTGCTTTTCAGCGCTTATTAATTTCCATTCGTGGTCTAATAATTCTGGAAAATACGCATCGCCATCAATAGTTGTGTGTACTCGTGTCAACAAGATTTTATCTGCTAAAGGCAAAGTTTGCTTGTAGATTTCTGCACCACCGATAATAAAGATTTCGCGCTCGTCACGGCAATAGTTTAATACTTCTTGTACGCTATTCGCTACATCTACTTCTTCGTGGCTGTAGTTCATATCACGTGTCAAAATAATATTGCGACGCTCTGGAAGTGGTTTCCCAATGGAAACAAAAGTCTTGCGCCCCATCACCACCGAATGCTCTAATGTATTTTTCTTAAAATACTTAAAATCATTCGGCAAATGCCACAACATTTGGTTGTCTTTGCCGATGGCATTGTTTTCCGCAGCAGCTACGATTAATGTTATTTTAGTATCACTCATTGATTATTAATTATTAATGGTTAAATGTAAGGTTTAAACTCACATTAACTCATATTTGCTTTCGTTGTTTTTATAATTGATGTAATCAGCTTAATGATTTTTATCGCATCATTCATTATACTTTCAAATTGTTCATCTGTGAGATAATCCGTCTCTTTCAATAATTCCAACCAGTATATAGTTTCGTTGATTTCTTTTTCTGCAATACTCATTTTATGTTTGAAATCAGACTTTGATTCCGCATGTTCTGCTTCTCGAGCCATAGCACCAACACTCGTTCCTGAGCGAATTAATTGTTTACTCAGTACAAATTCTTTTTTCTGTTCACGCAAATACTGAGAAAGCTTCACGATTCTGACCGCAAATTCAAAACTGATGGTTTTAATGATATTCTCTCTCATTTATACATCATTAATCATTTACCATCAACCATTAAGAGTTAAATCGCTACAGGAGCTTTGATATGTGGATGGAATACATAATCCACCAACTCAAAATCCTCAAATTTGAAATCAAAAATATCTTTTACTTCTGGATTGATTTTCATGGTAGGAAGTGGTTTTGGCTCACGAGACAATTGTAATTCTGTTTGCTCGAAGTGATTTCTGTAGATATGCGCATCCCCAAACGTATGTATAAATTCACCAGCTTCCATATCACAAACTTGTGCGACCATCATCGTCAATAGGGCATAAGAAGCAATATTAAAAGGAACGCCCAAGAAAATATCCGCAGAGCGTTGATATAGCTGACACGAAAGTTGTGGTTTCAAAATTCCTTTTTCTGGTTGTACTGGTGCTACGTTGAACTGGAAGAAAGCGTGACAAGGCGGCAAAGCCATGTTTTCGATTTCCGCGACATTCCAAGCGGATACGATGATACGACGCGAATCAGGTGAATTCTTTAATTGATTAATTACCTGAGTAATCTGGTCGATATGTCTGCCATCTGGCGTAGGCCAAGAACGCCATTGTGAACCGTAAACAGGTCCTAGATTTCCGTTTTCATCTGCCCATTCATCCCAAATGCTTACTCCATTATCTTTTAGGTATTTGATGTTTGTTTCACCTTTCAAAAACCAGATCAATTCATGGATAATCGAACGCAAATGCAGTTTTTTAGTCGTAATAATCGGAAAACCTTCTTGTAGATTGAAACGCATTTGATAACCAAAAACACTGCGTGTACCTGTACCCGTTCTATCTGTTTTGTCCACACCTGTGGTATATACGTGCTTTAGTAAATCTAAATATTGTTTCATGTTTCAATATGTTAAATGGAATATAATGTTACGAAGTTAAGATATTTTTTACAACTAACTAAATGCTGTATTGCTATCGAATTTGCTGCTGTCTAAGTCAAGATTTTCTATGAAAATCTGCATAATTAGCTTTTCTATTTCCTTTGGATTGTAGGATTTCGAACTCCGACAGAGAAGATAATTTTCTTGTAGCATGAAGGTGATTAAGTCAGATACATAATGAAATTTTAATGTATTCCCGAATTTGAAAGCAAAATAAAAGCCAAAGATTGACATTAATATCCCTGACACTCCATAAAATTTTTTATCAAATAAAAGGATACATGAAAGAACAAAGATACCCAATAGTGACAACGAAACCCATGCCGGAGGTTGTAGCATGTTTAATTTAAAACCTAACTCTTGTTCTATACTTTTAATCTGTTCTCTTCGGTTTTGTTTTGGAAAAAGTTCTTTTAAAAGAGAACTTGGTTTAATTTCTTGACTCCTATTTTGTGTTAGTAAATAGGCTCGTCTGAATTTATAAAATGCTTGTTGGGAAGTGCACGAATCAATTTGTGGAATATTTAAATAGGATATAGTGAGTTTGGATAAATCGTTGAAAGAATTGACTTTAGGTAAATCCTCGTCTTTAAATTTTATATCGAAGGTGTTTTCAATTCTGCGAAAACATCATCAAAATCTAAAGGATCTATTTTCTTAAAGTGCTTAGCAAGGTAACTCATTATTGCTCAATTAATATATCTTAAATAAAGATATAAAATGTCATTAGCATCTCAAATCTTATATCTATAAAGCTAAGTCTAAAAAAAAGCGTATTTTTGCAACTTATTATGAATAAAAAAGTAGCTTTCTATACACTGGGTTGTAAGTTGAATTTTTCGGAGACTTCATCTATTGGACGTCAGTTCAAGGATGCGGGTTATGATACCACGCCATTCAACTCGCCTGCAGATGTTTATGTAATCAACACTTGTTCGGTAACGGACAATGCGGATAAGAAATGTCGAAAGGTAGTGAAGGAAGCGTTAAAGTATTCGCCAAATGCGTATATCACAATTGTAGGCTGTTATGCGCAATTGAAACCGCAAGAAATCGCAGAAATTCCAGGTGTGGATATGGTATTGGGTGCTGCGGAGAAATTCAATATTATTGAGCATATCAATGATTTGACCAAACAAGAGAAAGCTGTTGTTCATAATGGACCGATTGACGAAACGAATCAATTCGTCACGGCTTATTCGATTGGTGACCGTACACGTACTTTCTTAAAAGTGCAAGACGGTTGTGATTATTCATGTACATTCTGTACAATTCCTTTGGCACGTGGCGCAAGTCGTTCAGGAAAAATCGAAGATATCGTGCGCCAAGCAGAAGAAATTGCTGCTTCGGGTGTGAAAGAAATCGTATTAACAGGTGTAAATATTGGCGACTACGGTATTCGTGATGGCAAACGCCAAGACAAGTTTTTGGATTTGGTAAAAGCCTTGGACGAAGTCGAAGGTATTGACCGTATTCGTATTTCATCGATAGAACCAAATTTATTGGCAAATGAGATTATCGAATTTGTGGCGAAATCCAAACTTTTTGTTCCACATTTTCATATGCCATTGCAATCAGGAAATAATAAAGTATTGGCACAAATGCGTCGTCGCTACAAACGTGAATTGTACGGGGAGCGTGTTGCGAAAATCAAATCGTTGATGCCAAACGCCTGTATCGGTGTCGATGTGATTGTTGGTTTCCCGGGTGAGACGCGCGAAGATTTTATCGAAACGTATAATTTCTTAAACGATCTAGATATTTCATATTTGCACGTATTTACGTATTCAGAACGTGAGAATACCATTGCTGCGCAAATGGAAGGTGCTGTACCAGGCGCGCAACGGTCGGATCGTAGTAAAATGTTACATATCCTTTCGGAGAAAAAACGTCGTGCTTTCTATGAAGAAAATTTGGGTGCAATAGGAGAGGTATTATTCGAATCGGATGAGAAAGATGGCTTTATGCACGGATTCTCCAAGAATTATGTGAAAGTACGTACACCTTATGATCCATTGTTGGTCAATGAGATTGTTCCAGTGAGATTTACTTCCATTTCCGAATCGGGCGATGTGGATATAGAAGAGTTGCCGGAGTTATTGGAACATTAAAATATAAATTTGAGGGATGATATTACATCCCTTTTTTATTGCCGAGTTATTTTCACTAACTTATTCCTAAAATATTCCCAATTCTTAGGGTATTATTGTTCAACTATGAAAGTACTTATTGTCGAAGATGAGCTGGCATTACAAGCAGGAATACGCGATTTTTTAATTGCAGAAAAGTTTTTGGTGGAGACAGCATCGACCTACATGGAGGCTGTGGACAAAGTCATGAACTATCCTTACGATTGTGTGCTCTTGGATATTATGCTTCCTGGAGGGTCGGGTATGGATGTACTAAAGGAAATGCGCAATAATCAAATCAAAAGTCCCGTATTGATACTTTCAGCAAAAGATTCCGTAGAAGATAAAGTTGCTGGGTTGGAAATTGGTGCAGATGATTATTTGGCTAAGCCTTTTCATTTTGCGGAATTATTAGCGCGTCTGAAATCTATTATTCGTCGTAATGCACAAGATGGCGAACAGCTTTTGCACTACAAAAATGTAAGTCTTAATCCTGAATTACGTGAAGTCAAAATTGATGGAAATCCTTTGGTTTTGAATCGCAAGGAGTATGATTTGTTTTACTATTTCATGCTTCGCCCAAATAAATTACAGGAAAAATCTACGCTCGCGGAAACGGTTTGGGGAGATCATGCGGATCAGGCAAACAATTTGGATTTTATCTATTCGCAGATTAAGAATCTTCGTAAGAAATTGAAAACCGCAGGGGCGGATTGTGATTTGCAAGCGGTGTATGGTGTAGGTTATAAATTGATATAAATGGCTATTTCAGTAAAAAATTACACCAATCGTTTTGTAAGCTTTGCTATTCTGGTGGTTATGGCGATTTGGGCGGCGCTATTTTACGCCGTTATAATGGACGAGGTTTATGATAATATTGATGACGGTCTGAAGAATCAGAAAATTCTCATTATACGTGAAGCTTATAATAATCCCAAATTAATTGCTGAGTCCAAAGAATTTGGGATTAACCAATTCGTGATAAGGGAAGTAAAGAATTTAGAAGAGAAAGTTGATCAAAATGCTTTTTCTAAGGAATTTATCTATATGCCTTACGATGAGGAAGAGGAGCCTTACCGAATTTTACGAACAGGATTTTATGATCCTAGCGGAAAGCCTTATCAATTGGAAATTCGTACTTCTACCGTTGAAGAAGATGATTTTTTGCTCAATCTCGCTATTTCTTTGTTGGTATTGTATGTGGTAATTGTGCTCAGTATTTTGGTGATTAATCATTATATATTGGGACGTGCTTGGCAACCTTTCAAGCAAATTTTAAAAAATCTTTCTAAATATCGATTTGGCAAAGCCAATAGTTTTGTCTCAGTGGAATCGCCTGTTTTGGAGTTTAATGATTTGAATAATCATATTTCGCAAATGATTGATCAGAATGAGAAAGTCTTTGACAGTCAAAAACGCTTTTTGGAAAATGCTGCTCACGAATTGCAAACACCTTTGGCAGTAAGTATTAACAAGCTGGAATTGCTGTTAGAAAATTCGAGTTTGAATGAAGAGGATACGGTTCGTATCGTGGAGGCTAAGCGTTCGCTGCAGCGCATGGTAAGTCTTAATAAAAGCTTATTAACGATTTCACGCATCAATAATCAGCAGTATGCGGGAAATGAAAGCGTCACTATAAATGCAGTTATCGCTGATCTGTTGAATGATTACAAGGATTTGATAGCTTATAAGGATATCAGATTAGATTTTCAACAGGATGGTAATTTTGAAGTCTTAGCTAACCCAGATTTAATGCAAATTTTGTTTTCAAATTTAATTAGCAATGCCATAAAATACAATTTACCTGCAGGTGAATTAAGAGTTCGACTTCAATCAGATGCTGCAATCATTTCTAACACAAGTCAAGACAAGGCACTGAATCCTGCATATATTTTCGAACGTTTTTATAAAGGAAATCAAGACCACAATTCCAATGGCTTAGGTTTGTCTATTGTACAGACCATTTTGGAAAAATATCCTTTCTTACATATTCAGTACAGCTATCAGGATAATATGCAAGTATTTGAAATTAAAAAAGTTTAATTTTTTTTGATCTCAAACACTTATTCCCAATTCTTTCCCAACTCACTTTTGATTTTTGTAGTATAGAATAAAGATTAAAAGATGAAAACAATATTTAAAACGTTAGCAGTAGTAGCTTTATTGACAACAAGCATGGGAGCAAATGCACAGGATAAATTAATTGATCTAGGTCAGTTGCCAAAGCAAGCCCAAAATTTTATCAAGACATATAGTTCAAAACTTTCGGTCGCGTATGTTAAATTGGAAGACGAACTCTTTTCTAAAAAATCTTACGAAGTGAAGATGAATGATGGCTCGGAATTTGAATTTGATAAAAATGGCGAATGGAAAGAAATCGATATGAAGCGCAAAAGTATTCCGCTTTCGTTGATCCCTCAAGCTATAAAAGAATATGTAGAAAAGAGTTTTCCAAAGAATAATATTGTGAAACTTTCTAGAAGTTCATCCAAATATGAAATTGAATTGTCAAATGGATTGGACTTAGTTTTCAATAGCAAAGGCAAATTTTTACGTATCGACGATTAATATATTAATTAAAACACACATAATATAAATATATATAAACTATGAAAAATTTATTTTCAAAAGCGATTTTAGCCGTAGCTGTAGCGTTTACGATGACATCTTGTGATAAGGATGAAGTATTAATTCCAAATGAGGAATTACCAACAACTTCGAAATCTTTCGTATCGGAATATTTTGGTTCGGCAAAAATTATTTCTACAATAAAAGATAAAGAAGGGATTTCAAATTTTGAATACGAGGTAAAATTGGATAATGGTGTAGATATCAAATTTGACAATACAGGGTTGTGGCAAGATGTAGAAATGAGAAGTGATCGTGACGCGTTGCCTAACACTTCGTTTATATTACCTGCAATTGTCGATTATGTGACGGCGAATTATGCTTCAGTAGGCATTAATGGAATTGAAAGAGAAGTGAATGGATTTGATATTGAACTGACTAATGATGTCGATTTGGTATTTGACAAAGACGGAAAATTTATCAGAATTGATCTATAATTTTTGATTCATAGCTAAAAACAAAAATGGGACAACTTGCATTGTCCCATTTTATGTATTAGCCTTTACGCGCTAATTCTATTTTTGTTTCCATTTCGCTGACGATTTTATCGATATCCGATCCACTACCTGAGGACTCAAAACGGATAAATCCTTCTTTGTCAATTACAACTTTGTGTGGAATACCTTTAACGCCGTATGCTGTAGTCGTTGCTTTTTCTCTATCTTTCATTTCATCAAATAAAACGTGGAACGTGTAATTATTCTTCGTGATGAATTGTTCAACAAGCTCTTTGTAGTTTTCTTCGCGTTGCCACGTGTCAATAAATAAAAACTCAACTTCTTTGTCGTCTTTGTATTTGTTAACAGCTGCTTGCATACCAGGAAAAGAATTGATACAAGGACCACACCATGTTGCCCAAAAATCCAATACCACAACTTTTCCTTTAAGATCTGCCAAAGACACTGTTTTACCTTCTCTATTGACCAAAGAAAATGCTGGAGCCTCTTTTTTGATCATTTCAGCTTTGTATTTTGCTAAGTTAGCTTCTTTGATTTCAGAATCTAATTTCGCAGAATATACGTTGAAATCACTTTTGCCGTTGTTCAATTTAGCATACAAAGATTTTAATAACTCTTCTGAATCTTTGCTCTTGCCATTTTTCTGAACAAACTTTTCAAGTAATAAAAATGCGTCTAATTCTTTACCAACTTTTGCGTAAGAATTTGCTAAACTCAAGTTTAAAGTCGTATTAGATGCAGCGTTTCTGTTTGATTTCAGTTGCTCTTCAATACTTGCAATAGCTTTTTCATAATTTCCAGTTTCATATAACGCTTTTGCGTACGAAGAATTTAGTACTGGCAAGTAATTTGCACCTACAGTTTTATCTTCTTTCGCTTTATCGATAGCTTCTTCTAGAATCGGTAATGCATTGGCATAGTCTTTATTTTTTGCAAGTTCGTTTGTTAATCCATATGCACTTTGAATGAAATTTGCGCTGTTTTTGATTTTACTTACGTATTCATTTGCTTTTGCTAGGTTATTTTCTTTGAAATATAATCCTGCTAATTTTGATTCAGCATTTCCATATAATCCTCTATCTTTTTCTTCAAAATTGCTCGAAGGGTATTTTTTCAGAAACGCATTGTAGTTTTTCTCTGCTTCTGAAGCGGTAATGTTTTCAGCATTAAATACACTTTCAAAGGCTTGCGATCTTGCCTTCAAACCTTTGGGAAATCTTTTAAGAAGTGATTTATCAATTTTTTCGACTTCATCATTTTTCTCTAAAAATGCATAAATACGCGATCCAAAGTTGACAAAGTTTTCATTTTTGCTTTCCACCAGATATTTGGCTTCCACGAGCATTTGATTTTTAGAATCATCATCGCCTTTTTGAGCTAGTGAATTTAGTTCTTTAGAAATTTCATCTAAAGTTATACCCTTTTTTTTGGCTAATTGTGCATTCGCAGTCTGTACGGACACGCATGCACCTAATATTGCTAAAGATAGTATGGACTTTTTCATAATAGATTTGTATGTTAAACAAAATTATTATTTAAAAACCAATGAAACACACAGAAGATAATATTCAATATTAATTCTATGTATTCAAAAATAAATTTACGTTATACGTAGGTAATTTATTGTAAAAGTAATTTTTAAATGTAAATTTTTCTGTTTATGGTAGATATATCAATAATTTTTATTTTCGAATGCAAAATTTGTATTTCATATTAAAGTTGTATTCTTCTCCGGGTTCGAGGATAAATTGAGGAAAGTTTGATTGATTTGGACAATCTAAATGATGTTGTGCTTCAAAACAAAATCCTCCATTTTGTAAATATTTTTTTCCTGTTTTGCCAATATCATCCGAAAGGTAATTTCCTGAGTACAGATGTACTGTGGGATAATCTGTGTATAGTTCTAAGCTGATTCCCGATTCCGCACTATAAGCTGATGCCGCGACTTGACTAAAGGCATTTTCGTTTGCGTAACTATGATCGAAACCTTTCGCAAAATGTAATTGCTGGTCTTCTGCACCTATTTTATCGGCAATTCGAGTTTGCTCTCTTAGATCAAAAGGAGTGTCAACCACACTTTTTAAATTTCCTGTAGGCAATTGACTTTGATTGATTTCGATGAACTTGTTGGAATTTATTTGAACAAAATGATTTAAAATATCACCGTTGCCTTCACCATTGAGGTTGAAATAAGCGTGATTTGTCAAATTGACTATTGTACGTTTGTCAGAGGTAGCTCTAAAATTAATGAGGATCTCATTGTCATCAGTCAATTCGTAGGAAACTGTAATTTTAGCTTCGCCTGGAAATCCAGCTTCTCCATCTGGTGAAACATAATAAAAGGTTACCTTTTTTCGAAAATTCACTTGTCTATCCCACACCTTTGTGTGAAAACCTTCAGGACCCCCATGCAGACAATTTGAGCCATTGTTTTGTGGTAATGTGTATTCTTGCTCATCCAGCACAAATTTTCCATTCCCAATACGATTGGCAAATCTTCCGATTGTAGCGCCATGGTATATTTCTTTAGCATCCAAATAGCCTGCGATACTATCGAATCCCAAGACAACATCTATTAGACTCCCATTTCTATCAGGAACTAAAGCACTCACCAATCTCGCACCATAATCTGTTAATGCAATTTGCATTCCAGCTCTATTTTTTAACGTAAATAGATGGGTGTTTTTTCCATTGAGGCTGCCCTCAAATTTTTCTGTATCGGGTATCGTATAGCGTGTGCTCATTAGATTTGAAGTTTATAGATTTTGCTAAAAATAATAAAAAACGTTGACAAGGTGAAGAAAAGGAATATTTGTATTATATTTAAGCTTATGGAGAATAGATTCGTTTACCTAGCGTTTGCAGTTCTAGCAATATTGTTGTTTGTATATACATTCATTTTTGTTGATGAAACACATCAATTTGTGTTAAATGCAGGTTGGGAAACTAATTTAATAGAGGCCAAATGGCTTTTTTATCTTGTCGCAGGGATTGGTATTTGTTTATGGATTTTCTATCATTTTTTTGGTACAATATTATACAGCGAAGGACTGATTTATCTTCATGTAATCTCTTATTTTATATTAACTATTGTGTTAATCCTTTGGGACAATAACGCATTTTCTCTTCAGGAAGCTGTAGAATCACAGTCCTATAATTCTGTTCATGATTTACGTAGTGATTACCATGATATTAGTGATCGTGAAACCATTTATCGATCCTTATTTTGGTTATTACTTTTGATTCAACCAATAGGATTGGTAAACTTATTAATGGGATTTATGAAGTCTAATCCTAAGTAACGCGCTCGCGTTGTAAGTCAGAAAACGTATATTTGTACTTTGTATAATCCGATATTTTAATGAACTGGAAACAACTTATATCTGCCAAACGGTGGGGTTATGAAGAACGTGTACCATACGAACAATTTGACGCAAGGTCAGAATTTCAACGCGATTATGATCGCTTGATTTTCTCCTCACCATTTCGTCGTTTACAAAATAAAACACAAGTTTTTCCATTGCCAGGAGCTGTTTTCGTTCACAATAGATTAACGCATAGTTTGGAAGTAGCTTCTGTTGGTCGCTCGTTGGGTAGATTGTTTTATAATTTGATGAAACAGGAGAATCCTAATATCGACGAGGAGGTGCCTTATTTGCAAGAAGTTGGGAATATCATTTCGGCTGCATGTTTATCACACGATCTAGGAAATCCAGCATTTGGTCATTCTGGTGAGGCTGCAATCTCTTCTTATTTTACGGAGGGAGCAGGTAATAAATACCAAGAACAAGTTTCACCAAAGCAATGGTCAGATTTGACACACTTCGAAGGTAACGCCAATGCGCTTCGTATTTTGACGCATGCTTTCAATGGCAAAGATCCTAAAGGTTTTGCTTTGACCTATGCAACATTAGCTTCTATTGTTAAATATCCGTGTGCTGCAATTGATGGTCATGTAAAAGGTAATCACCACCGCAAGAAATATGGTTTTTTTGAATGTGAAAGATCTTCATTCGAAAAAATAGCTGTTGAATTGGGGTTAGAGAAGGATCCTACGAATGCAAACGGCTATTTACGCCACCCATTGGTGTATTTGGTAGAAGCAGCAGATGATATATGTTATAATATCATTGACTTGGAAGATGCCCATCACCTTAAAATACTATCTTATCAGGAGGTGGAAGATTTGTTGTTACCATTATGTGGTGGCGAAAGTCTAAAATCTCGTTTGGACAGTCTAGGCGATCCAGGTTCTCGTGTAGAATTATTGCGCGCAAAAGCGATAAATACGTTAATACACGGCTGTGCTTCAGTGTTCGTCAAAAACCAAGAGAAATTTTTGTCTGGTACTTTTCAAAGTTCTCTAGTTGATGCTTTAGATACGAATATTGTGCAACAAATGAAAAAGATTGAGAAGGTTTCAGTAGCACGTATTTACAATGCACCTACAGTTGTACAAATCGAAATAGCAGGTTATAAAGTCATGAATGCGTTATTGGAGGAGTTTATACCGGCATATTTAAAGACCAATAAAACTATGTTTGATAAAAAATTGGTGGCTATGATTCCAGAACAATTTCATACTGATAAAGAAGATGCATATTCTAAAATACGGGCTGTATTGGATTTTGTATCTGGTATGACAGATGTCTACGCTGTTGATTTGTACCGTAAAATAAAAGGGATTTCAATTCCTTCATTAGATTAATTTTTAGATTAGAGATTGGTGTGTATTTGGTCGATTAGGAGTCTCATTACTAAATACTCACTACTCAATACTAATATATGAAAGTAGTAATAGCAGAAAAACCTTCGGTTGCACGTGATTTGGCACGTGTAATGGGTGCGAAGGATGTGAAAGATGGATATATTGAGGGCAATGGATATGCATTTACCTATGCCTTTGGCCATTTGGTGCAATTGTGTACACCTCAAGCGTACGGCTATAACACTTGGTCTGTAGCGAATTTGCCAATTATTCCAGCGAAATTTGGTTTGGAAGTAAAGAAAGTTCGTAAAGACGGTAAGCAAATTGATGATTATGGTGCACTAAAGCAAGTGAACATTATCAAAAATTTGTTGGAGAAGGCGGAAGAAATTATTGTGGCAACGGATGCTGGGCGCGAGGGAGAATTGATTTTCCGTAATATTTATTATTATTTAGGTTCAAAAGTACCTTTTAAGCGTTTGTGGATTTCTTCGCAAACAGATAAAGCCATCAAAGAAGGTTTTGCCAAATTAAAAGATGGTTCAGAATACGATAGTTTGTACCAGTCAGCACGATCGCGTTCGGAATCAGATTGGTTGATCGGTATTAATGCTACACAGGCGATTACATTGGCGGCAGGCAATAAAGGTTTGTTGTCTTTGGGACGTGTGCAGACACCGACATTGGCGATGATTTGTTCGCGCTATTTAGAAAATAAAGATTTCAAACCACAGGCTTTTTATAAAATTCAAGCTGGTTTTGAGAAGGATAATATTTCGTTCAAAGCGACTTCAGATAAGATTGATAAAAAGTATGTCGCAGAAGAAACCGTAGCTAAAATTACAGTTGGTTCAGAAGCGAAAGTTGTGAAAGTCGAAGCAAAAGAGACGAAAGAGCAACCTCCATTGCTTTTTGACTTGACGTCATTGCAACAGGATGCCAATAAGAAATACGGCTATTCGGCAGATCAAACGTTGAGTATTGCACAGACGCTATACGAGAAAAAGGTCATTACCTATCCTCGTACAGGTTCTCGTTATATTGGTGAAGATGTTTTCGAACAGATCGAGCCCTTATTCCAACATTTGGCGGATACAGCGGAGGAAGGAATTGCTGCTATCTCGCGTAATCTAATTGGAGCAAAGCTCAATAAACGTTCTGTAGATGATAAAAAAGTAACAGATCACCACGCGTTATTGGTGACGGATGAGAAGCCAGGAGCGATGCTTAAAGAGCAGCAAAATATCTACAATATGATTGCGAAGCGTATGGTTGAAAGTTTTTCGGAAGTTTGTTTGAAAGATATTACGACCGTAACGATTGATGCAGCAGGAGTAGAGTTGATTGCAAAAGGTACGGTAATTCGTCAATACGGCTGGCGTTTGTCAGCGGATCAGGTTGAAATGCCTGATGAAGATAAAAATACGGACGATCAAGACAATGAAAATGCACAGTTGCCTAAGCTGTTGGCGGAAGAAATGTTGGAGATTCTATCCTTAGAATTGTCGGAACGCTTTACCAAAGCTCGACCTATTCATACAGAAGCTTCCTTGTTGAAAGCTATGGAAACTTCGGGCAAGGAAATCGAAGACGAGGAGATGCGTCAAGCCATGAAAGATTGTGGGTTAGGCACGCCTGCAACACGTGCAGCGACTATTGAAACATTATTCCAGCGCGATTACATCAAACGTGACAAAAAGAAATTGATTCCGACGGAAAAAGGGTTAGCTGTGTATAATTTGGTTAAGGATCGTTCTATCGCGAAAGTGACATTGACCGGTAAATGGGAACAGAAACTGGAAGAAATGCGTGCTAATAAAGTGTCTTATGATGTCTTTATGAAGCATATCAAGGATTATACAGTTAAAATAACCAAAGAACTTTTGCAGCTTCGTATGTCGATTCCGCAAGAGGAAATAAAACCCCAACAAAAAGGAAAGATTAAATGTCCGAAATGCCAGCCGGGAAATATTCATTTGTTCGATAAAGTTGCGCAGTGCGATCATTATGCACGGGGTTGTGATTTTAAGATTTGGCGCACCTTGAATGGTGTTTTCCTCGAAGAGAAAGAAATGAAAAATCTCCTCGAAAAAGGTAAAACTTCCGAACTCAAAGGTGTTAAAACCAAGGAAGGACAAACTGTTATTGCACCTTTAGTATTTCAAGATTTTAAGGTGAATGTGGGGTAAGTAAAGTAATTTCAGTTATGAAAAAAATATTTATTTTCTCTGGTTTAGGGGCTGATAAAAGAGTTTTTTCAAAGCTTAATTTAGAAGAGTTTGAAGTTGTACATATTGATTGGTTACCATCTATAAAAAATGAAAGTTTAAGCAATTATGTAAACAGATTAGCTGAATATTATCGAATTCCAGTATCGGGTGCTAATGTTTTAGGAATTTCATTTGGGGGAATGTGCATTGTTGAACTCGCAAAAACATATGATTTTAATAAGATTGTTTTAATTTCTACAGCAATAAGCAGTTCCAATTTACCATCATATCATAAAATATTTAGATACTTTCCAATCTATAAACTATTTCCATCTCAATTGATAGTGACACCAACTAGAATTCATCATTTTCTGTTTGGTGTAACTGATGCAGTGGATAGGAAATTGCTCAATGCAATTATACGAGATTCGAACTCTGGATTTTTCAGATGGGCATTGTACTCAATTCTAAATTGGGATAGCTTAGAAATACCAAAAAAATTTCTTCATCTTCATGGAGACAAAGATGTATTATTCCCATTATAAATTGTAATTCAGTAAGAAGGATAGCTGGCGGAGGTCATTTGATGATATTAACTCATCATAATGAGATTTCTATTTTAATTAAAGAATATTTGAATGAATAATAACGTCATATATCGTTTTATTGCAATCAAAAGAATTACAAATTTAACTCGCTTTTTATCATCCCTTTCACCAAGAAATATTGTGCGATGACATAAGTCATCATCACAGTTAAGCTACCTAATAAGGATTTTTGAAAGAATATATTTATTGCCAAAATGGAGTCCGATAGAACAAAAAATCCAGCACCAATAATTAGCCATTTTATATTTGTGCCAAGAGCTAAATACAACATTGTACCAATGGTGATTGCATACAAAATCACAGGTATTTTCAATGTTCCTAAATGCGGATATAAGAAAGCAATCCAATTATAAATATTAGAATAAGAGGAATTAAAAGTAAATTCTTATTACGAAATAATTCTTTGAATGTAAGGATATAGAGAATATGTGCGATTAAAAAACTACTTAATCCAGCTATAAATCCTCCCGAAAACATTAAAAATAAATCTCCTAAAAAACTTAGTACTAAACCAGAAATGAATAACCAATTCTTCTTATTTACGCTCCAAATATAATAGCTAATGAGAATAGGAATCAATAAAGGTTTTGTAAATAATCGAAAGTTTGAACTTAATTCAAAACCAATGATTACTTGATCAAGAATAAAAACGATTATTAATAAGAGCAGGAGTACTCGTTTCATTTTATTCTGGAATCAATTCTTTTCTGTCCAATACTTTATTTAATTGTTTCATATCCAATTCGTTTTCCCACTTAGAAAGTACCAGACCAGCTGTAGCATTTCCGATTATATTGGTCAATGCGCGTGCCTCACTCATAAAACGGTCTATACCAAAAACAATAGCAATCGATTCTACAGGAATATGTCCGACTACAGGTAACGTTGCTGCTAGAATAATAAAACCGGACCCTGTAACACCTGCTGCACCATTGGAAGTAATTGTCAAGACAAATAATAAGAACAATTGCTCGCTCAATCCCATGGGTTGATTGATAGCCTGTGCTAAGAATACTGATGCCATGGTCAAATAAATAGCTGTTCCGTCCAGATTAAATGAATAGCCAGTAGGTATCACAAGATTTACAACGGATTTATTACAGCCTGCTTTCTGAAGCTTTTCCATGATTGCGGGAAGTACAGATTCAGAAGAAGATGTCCCCAACACAATCAAGAGTTCTTCCCTTATGTAGCGAAGAAATTTCCAAAGACTAATTTTATTGCGGTATAATATCAATCCAATAAATACGAAGATATAAATCAAGCAGGCCACATAAAACCACAACATCATCATACCTAAGGATTTCAATATGTCTAAGCCATATCGTCCAACAGTAAATCCGATCGCGCCCATTGCACCCAAAGGCGCAACTTTCATTATCATTTTAATGACCAGGAAAATACCATCCAAAAAAGATTGCAATACCACTTTGACAGGTTCTGCTTTTTCGCCCATTTTAGCAAACGCAAATCCTAATAGAATAGCAAAAAAAAGTACTTGAAGAATATTGCCCTCAGCGAGAGAGCCAATAATATTATTTGGAATTATATTCAGAAGAAACTGAACAACACCTTTTTGCTCCTTACCACCTTCTATAAAATTGCCAACTTGACTCGTATCTAGATGTTCTACATTGATATTCATACCTTCACCTGGCTTCGCCAGATTTATCACAGCTAGCGCAATGAACATGGCTACAAACGTGGTTATCTGGAAGTAAATCATGGAGCGAATGCCAATTTTACCCACTTTTTTGACATCCTGCATGCCAGAAATTCCCAGCACGATACTGCAGAAAATCAAAGGCGCTATTATCATTTTGATAAGCTTAATAAATCCATCACCAAATGGCTTTAAAGCAACGCCCATATCGGGATAAAAGTGTCCTAATGCGACACCAATTAATATGGCTACAATAACTTGGAAATAGAGCGTTTTGAATAGCTTTTTCATCAAAATGTTTTGGTTATAGGTTTATGCATCAATTTATGCGCCTAAAATAACTTTATTTTTCAGAATAAAAAAGCAGGTTAGATTTTAAGGTTTTTTATCTAACCTGCAACTTCTTTACCTCGAAACCAAAATATTTTGTAGTGCACTTTCAATTGTCGGAAATTCAAATTTAAAGCCTTTATCGATTAATTTTTCAGGGAGTACCCATCGACTTTTTAGCAACAATTCAGTTTCAGTACCAATGATTAGAGCCCCTATTTTCAACATCCACGTAAGGGAAGGCAATCCAATCGGAATTTTCTTAACTTCTCGAAATGTCCGCATAAAGTCTTCATTCGTAACAGGTTCTGGTGCAGAGCAATTAATAATACCTTTGATGTCACTTTCAGTTTCTACATATTGAATTATTTGAAATAGGTCTTCAATATGTATCCAACTAAACATTTGTTTGCCATTACCTTGTTTGCCGCCCAAACCAAATTTCACCAGATTCTCGAAAGGAGTCATTACGCCGCCATCTTTACCTAAAACAATTGCCATTCTAAGTGCAACCTGTCGTGTATTCTGAAGTTGAAAATCAAAAAATGACTTCTCCCATTGCTGTGCTACCTCAACTGAAAAACCTGTGCCTATTTCTCCATTCTTTTCCGTCATTGGTCTATCTATTGCATGGCGATATATAGTAGCAGTACTTGCATTTATCCATAGTCTGGGCGGATTATGACATTGCAAAATAGCCTTTCCAAGAGTCTCCGTGGTCTCTGTTCTCGATGAGAAAATTTCTGCTTTATTTGTCTCATTATATCGGCAGTTTACGGACTTACCAGCCAGATTAATCAAAAGGTCGGCATCTTCTAAAGCATTTTTAATGGCGTTAAAATCTTCCCAAATTATATCTGCATAATTACGAGAAATGGTAACTACATTATATCCATAGCTTTTGAATCTCTCGATTAAATACTTGCCCACAAAACCTGTTGATCCAGCGATGATGACCTTTTTCATATTGTCTTAATTAATGTGCTACTTCCTCTTATCTACGTTGTTTTGCAATTCTTTTACCTCTGAAGAATAAGAACATATTTAAAAACAACATGATACCTAAGTAAATGCTAAAACCTCCAATTTTATAGCTCAATTGCTCAATCATGGTTTGGATTTTAGCATGGTCTAGATACATTTCTAAAATGTATAATGCGAATCCAATGTTCAGTAAGTAAAATCCAATTCTGAATAAATTGTTTGTTGCTAGAGCTACATCTGCCCTACCTTGAAAAATATCATTCATATAGACCAAGCTATTTTTGAATAACACATAAGCAACATAATATGTAAGTCCTATGGCTATTGGCAGATAAATACTGTACGCGATTACTGTTAAATTTTCCATAATTATAATTTTTTAGTTGTGAATTGTTTCTTTTGCTGTTTAGATATAAAATAAATGATCAACATATTATTGTAATGCAGTAGGGACAATATCAAAATCAATAAACCTGATTTTTGAAGTGTGCTGCTTAGCATTTCGGTAAGATTATTTACAGGTTGCCAATAACTGAATTGAATAATTGCATAGCCTATATTAAAAAGGTAATACGCTGTCAACAACAGATTATTTGTGGTGTCTGTAATATCTTCCCGTTGATTGAAAAATGATAAAATAAATATTCTTCCATTGCGGTGAAATAATCTACCTACCCAAAAGATGATGTAAATCGTGAGTACAGAAAATAGGGCGTATGAAAGGATATTGTAGTTCATCTTTTTAAATAATGAATTTGAATAATTTGATGAGTAAATCTGCTCTGTTGGAGGCAAAGACTTTATTGGCGATTTTTTCCAATTGATCAGTAAGCTCCTGAATTTCTTTTACCGTATTGTGAAATTCTTTACCATCATCCGAAGTTTCCTTTTCCGTCGCAACAGTTATTTCTTTAAGAATATCCATTACAGGATCTAATTCTTTCTTCTTACGCATGATTGCAATTTTCATCGCCCATTTTAATACCTCTTTCTCGGCGACAAAATATTCTTTTCGATCTCCAGCGATATGCTTTTTGTAGACAATACCATAGTCTATCAATTGTCTGATACTCATATTGGCATTGCCGCGCGATATAGTTAATGTTTCCATGATTTCGTCTGTCGAAATAGGATTACTGCTGGATAGGAGTAAGGCGTGAACTTGTGC
The DNA here is from genome assembly GCF_008520265.1 of Sphingobacterium cavernae. GTDB lineage: Bacteria > Bacteroidota > Bacteroidia > Sphingobacteriales > Sphingobacteriaceae > Sphingobacterium > Sphingobacterium cavernae. The sequence goes on along the minus strand of NZ_VIQM01000076.1, from coordinate 864 downwards.
TACTGACTTATTAATTCCCCATTCGGTGCCCAATGCGCCCCAAGTGTCTATAAATTGTTGTTTTGCTTCTTCGAGTTTCATGATATGTTTTATTTGTATCAATTTCGTTATTCAAATATAATTATATTTTCTAAACTTTCAATAATTATTGAAAATAAAATAAATTAAATTTTCGTCAGTTCATCGTAATAAGGAAAAGTAAGGATTTATTAACGTGTGAATTGTATTACCTTTGCTGGCGATATGACAACAAAACTTTACAATCCATTCTTAGATTTCAAATTTGATAATACGACGTGTTTTTTGACGGGCGAGAAGCTCGCTTCTGTAGATGAGAAGATTCAGGTATTTCCTGTGTGGATGATGCGTGCTTTTGAGTTGGAGGAGAAACCATTTAAATTATTGGATGAAAGTTTTGTGACGTACAAACAATTGCAATTGCCTTGTGCGGCGGATACTGCTTTTGCCTTTGAGCAGGTGGAATCGCAGGTGGAAAATACGATGAATTTGGGTTATGCTGCGGTAAAGGAACTGTCACAAGAAACCTTATTTCATTGGGTAGCTAAGATTTTGTACGGGGTTGTTTTCAATGAGATTCAAGTAGGCATGCGTCAAGCTGTATTGTCAGGAGAACCAATGAACTTCTCCCAGGCGTTAGTACATAAATTCCGCAATCTTCATGCGATGTTACAGTCTATTTTAGTGCCTATGGAATTTGAGAATAAGAATCCATTTACGGTGCAAATTTTTGAAGTAGACAATGCGGAAGATACATTTTTGTACCGAGACGAGATCAATACATTAATTTTTTCATTAAGAATGAAAGATTTTGCCATCATTGCTACAATGCAAGACAATGGTACA
>NZ_VIQM01000064.1 GCF_008520265.1 Sphingobacterium cavernae | reverse complement strand
TTTATAACTTTCGTCTTTTTCAAACTACTCGTTACGCTACATGATCATTTTCTTAAAGAACTTCTATCGAATCCGCATCGCGCTTCTTCTTATATTTCGAGCATTACTGCTGTACTTAGCTTTTTTTTGTCTTCCCTTCGTTTCCGTCGGGACTGCAAAGGTAGAAACTTTATTTTAATCCGCAAATTTTATTTGAAGATTTTTTTTGTTTACCTCCCGTTAGGGATGGTGTTTTGTTCTTCCCGGATTTCCCCGTTTAAACTGTCTCTAACCTTGTATTTCATGTTCCGAAGAACCGCTCCTCCCTTGCGGAGTGGTGCAAAGATAAGGAAGAATTGTAATACAAAACAAGTATCCCAGAAAAATAAAAACGAAATAAACCGCAACTTATTGTGTATATGTGAATTATTTTTTGAAAACTATAAGAAACGAGGCTAATTAAGAGAACAAATAAAGCAATTAATACGTCTGCACAATGCTAAAAGGCATTTATATTAATGTAAGCACGCCTACTTCTTAAAAACCCAAAACTTCTGAAGTGTGAAATTGAATCCAAGTGAAACAATAATTTCAACTAATAATTTACACAACAAAAAGTGCCATTGCCATATATCGACTAGAATATAAATACCCAAGGATTTCAGACTAATACTTCCAATTACTACAATAATAAACTTCCAGAGTTGGGAACCTAATGATGTTTTAGTATTACCAAAAGACCAATAGCGATTAATTAGAAAATTAACAATTGCACCCAATGAGCCACTTATCGCATTAGAAAAAGGTGCTGAGAAACTCAACACCTTATAACAAAAAGAATAAATTGCAAGGTCAGTCATTCCACCTAAGAAAGCAGACAATTGTGCCTTTAGAAATTCTTTTAGTTTAAAACTCATTATTTACTCTGATTTTGCTTTGCTAATTTCTCCGCATTGTCACGCTCATCCCCCATATCCAACAATTTCTTTGTATCGCCCATATTAATAAAAAACAGCGCAATACAGATTACAATAACCGAATAGTGAATTGAACCGACAAATAAAGCTTCCAATAAAAACACAAGCGATATTATAACGCGTATCTCCGTAGGCCCAACCAAACCAGCATCAATGGTATATTTGTCTGTGATTTTATAACGCAACTGCGAAATAATCATCGCCCAACCGTATAGTGCAACTAAAGCAAATCCAGCGTATTTAAAATCACCTTGAGCGTAAAACACATACCCAAGTCCAATGAAAACCACACTAATCCAATCCATAATAATATCCAGCGCGAAGCCATACCACTTGCGTGATTTATTGCGGTAAAAAGCAATACGTCCGTCTAAAGAATCTCCAAACCATTGTACAAAGAAACCAAGGGCACCAACCAAAATAAGACTTCTGTCTACATATTCTGCCAACAAGAAACTCCCCATAATCATCAATGATCCAAAGAAACCAATAGCCGTCAAGCCATCCGAAGACAACCAATTAGGAATTTTTGGCAATAGATACGTGATAAAACGCTGCTCTGGTTCACTTAATATATTTGTACGTTTTCTGTCCGCAAACAATTTCTTGTCAATTTTTCCTTCACTCATTACTTAATTTTTATAGCCAATTATTGTCTTTATACCACAATAATGTCGCTGTCAAACCCTTTTCAAGATCATACTTGGGCGTAAAACCCAACTTTTGCTTCGCTTTACTAATATCACAACTCCAATTTTCCGCTGTCAATTCTCCTAAACGTTCGGGATATATGACTGGAGTTTTACTGGAATTTTTATACAACATTTGAGATATACGCGCTACAAAAGCTACAACTCGATAAGGTATATGCAAACGCAATGCCTTTTTTCTAAATGTTTTTCTAAAGATGTCGGCCATCGCATACTTGGAATATACTTGACCGTCCGATATATTATAAAATTCTAATCCTTCTTGTGGTACTTCACATCCTTGTAGCAAGATATCCACCAGATCTTTGACGTAGATGAAACTCAACTTCTGCGGATTAGCACCGATATAAGGATCGAACCCCTTGTTTAATGTATCAAATAAAATAAACAAATCTTTTTCACGTGGACCATACACGGCTGTTGGACGAAATACCGAAATCGCTTTGTCGACAAATCGTTTCTTGATATTTAATTCAGAAGTCTTCTTACTACGCCCATATACCGTTAGTGGTCGATAATCTGTTTCTTCGTGAATATCCTCCGCGCTATTGTAACCTATTGGGCCAATTGCAGCCAAACTACTGACATACACAAAACGCTTTAACTCCACGCCTTCTGCAAATGCGGCTTGCATCAGATTTTGCGTCATTCCTACGTTGACACGAAGCATTTCTTCTTCAGACTTTGACTTTGTCAATGCTGCGGCATGAATGACGTAATCGTATTTTTCGTGTAGAAAAAGTTGTTGCAATTCTTCTACATTCCCAAAATCAGGATGAATAAATTTGTCAACAAAAGCTTTAATATCATCCGTTTTGCTAGATGAACGGACAGCAGCATGCACTTCCCAACCTTTCTCCTTTGCAGCTTCGACTAAATTCGAACCGACAAAACCACTTGCTCCTGTTATGAAAACTTTTGTCCTCATATTGTTTTCTCATAGATACGGTAACGCTTATACAATTCACCATTGATTTGCTCAATGGCGTGATTCATCATATAATTATGTTCCAGCATCCAAGAACATTCACCACGCTCAATGCCATAGATTTTCGCATTCTTAATAATGCGACCGTATAAACAAGCCTCAATACCCATCTTGCGATACTCCTCCAACACACCCAACATCATCACGCGAAGTGATTTAATTTTCTTGCGCCCGAATAACAATTTGAAAATTCCCGTAGGCAATAAACGTCCTCGCTTAATTTTAATCTGAATTTCGTTGATATTTGGAATACCCACAGCAAAGCCAATTATTTGATTGTCCTTCTCTGCGATTATACAGAAATTCGGATTTACAATCATTTTCAAATCTTTGGCCACATACGCGAACTCCTCGTCTGTCATAGGCACAAAACCTAAATTCTTATCCCAAGCTTTGTTGTAAACCTGCTTGATTTTCTCAGCTTCGGACTTGAAATTTTTTAGATCAATAAGACGTAAGGTAACACCAGAACGCTTTAAACGTTCTTCCAACTTATCCATCAATAGAACTGAACGATCACTTGCTTTAGCTGTCGGAATATCATACGCAAATAAATCTACTTGCTTTTCAAACCCAAAATTACTTATCAAATCAATATAGTAAGGATAATTGTAAGTCATCATGGCTACTGGAGGACGATCAAATCCCTCAATCAATAAACCACAAGTTTCATTAGTAGATAAATTTATAGGACCAACGATTTTCTCACCACCCATTTCCTTCACCCAAGCCTGAGCAACTTCGAACAATGCATTAGCAACATTTTGATCATTTATACAATCAAAAAAACCAAATTGCCCTTCCTTTACATTATTAAAAGAATTGTGCTGCTTATTCCAGATAGCGGCTATTCTTCCGACAATTGTATCGCCATCATACGCTAAAAAAAGCTGAGCTGAGGAATGCTTGTAGAATGGATGCTTGTTGGGATTTAACAAATCGTCTTGTGCCACAAAAAGCTCGGGCACGTAATTCGAATCCCCCTTATACAAATCATGCGGAAAATCTATAAATTCCGCACGTTGTTTTTTATTCGTTACAGGTATGATATTCATCATGTCCTTTATATTTTAAGAGTAAACTTAACCTACAAATGTCTCCACTTCAGCAGTTTTGAATACTTTGGCCATTTTCTCGACAGCTTCGTCGATCTGATCAAAAGTATGGGTAGCCATTAAAGAGAAACGAATCAAAGACTCTTCCGCAGGAACAGCAGGGGCAACAACTGGATTTACGAATACCCCATTGTCTTGAAGAGTTTTTGTCACGTAATATGTTTTTTCATTATTACGCACAAAAATAGGTAAGATTGGACTTTCTGTTTCTCCCAAATCAAATCCACTATCCAATAACAATTTTTTAGCGTAGTTTGTATTAGCCCACAATTTCTCAATGTGCTGAGGCTCTGTTTGTATGATTTCCAACGCCTTCAATGTAGAAGCTACAGAAGCTGGTGTCATACTTGCAGAGAACATCAAAGAGCGAGCTTTGTGTTTTAAATATTCAATAGTGTCCTTATCGGCTGCCACAAAACCTCCTAAAGAAGCCAATGATTTACTGAAAGTTCCCATAATCATATCTACCTTACCTTGCAAACCGAAATGACTTTCCGTACCAGCACCATTGTGACCAATAACACCCAAACTGTGTGCATCATCACACATCACCGCAGCATCAAATTCATCCGCAACTTTAACCAATTCTGGAAGATTGACAATGTCACCTTCCATACTAAAGATACCGTCTGTAGCGATTAATTTAAAGCTATCTTCTGGAAGACGTGACAATTTAGCACGTAAATCTTCCATATCGTTGTGCGCATATTTAATCACCTTGGAAAATGACAATCTGCTACCATCAATGATAGATGCATGATTACGTTCATCCAACAAGATATAGTCGTTACGACCAGTGATACACGACAAAGGACCTAAATTAGATTGAAAACCCGTACTGAACAAAACCGCTGCTTCCTTACCCACATAATCAGCCAATTTTTCTTCTAATTCTACGTGAATATCGAGCGTACCATTCAAGAATCTAGATCCTGCACAACCCGTACCGTATTTTTCCAAAGCGTCTTGCGAAGCCTTAATAATACGTGGATCTGTAGTTAGCCCTAAATACGAATTCGAACCAAACATTAATACACGTCGACCATCAATCACCACCTCTGTATCTTGCTTGGATTGAATGGGTCTAAAATATGCGTATAAGTCAGCTGCTTTTATAGGCTCTAGTTGTTCTTGAAGAAACTTCGATGTTCTTTCACTTAACTTTCCCTTGCTCATGCTATAGATATTTCTATTAAATGCGATTTTTTACTTTTTGACTAAAATCAAATAATCGTCAAAATTACGGATTAAAACTTAACTTGTTAAATTACGTTAAAACTATGACTTTAATCTAACATTGCACCGATTAACCCATTTTTACGCATTAATTCCGTTATTTAAACTTTAACCAAAACGTGCAAACATACAAAAATTTGGTGGATTATTCGCAATTTTATAAACTTATAAATATCATAAAGTTAAGTTATTGTTAATACACTAACAAGAATTAAGAATATTAAATTCAACACATTATTTTATTAAATTTGCAGCTAAGAAATATCAAAATATGGCTATATCTTCACAAATAAATATTAAAAATAAACGCGCATCTTTCGAATACCACTTGCTGGATAAATATGTAGCTGGGCTACAATTGTTGGGTACGGAGATCAAATCGATGCGCGAAGGGAAAGCAAATATTAACGATAGTTTCTGTTCTTTTTTTGATGATGGGCTTTATATCCGCAATATGCATATCGCAGAATATTCATTTGGCTCATTCTACAATCATGAAGCAAAACGCGACAGAAAATTGCTTCTTACAAAGAGAGAATTGAAAAAATTAAAGGAGAAAGGTGAAGAAAAAGGTTTTACCATTGTGCCACTTCGCATCTTTATCAATGAACGTGGCTACGCCAAAATTGAAATCGCATTAGCGCAAGGTAAGAAAGACTTCGACAAACGAGAAACCTTGAAAGAGCGCGATAGCAAACGTGAGTTGGATCGTGTAATGAAGTTTTAATATTTTACGGAAAGCATATAAGCACCTGGCGTGATTCCTTCACGATTTTTAAATAAGCGCACAAAATAATTAACGTCACTGAATCCTGACCCAAAGCATGATTCTTTGACAGATTTAGTGATCTTCAACAGTTCCTTTGCTTTATTCATACGTTCGCTGATAACGTATTCCATTGGACTGACACCTAGCTCTCTCTTAAACATTCGCGTCAAACTCGATTTACTCATATTCGCGACTTTTTCTAAGGATTCTATCGAAATTTTTTCTGTAATTCGTGTTCGAACAAACTCTTTTAAATGCAATAACACCGCATTCGCAGAACTACCAATTTCTAACGCTAGTAAAGATTGGGCTTGCATCAGACGTATCATTACTTCTTTGAATGTTAAATCCGCGTAAACACCTTTCAATGCATTGTTGTCCATCATGATTTTGAAGAACTTATTCATCAGTTCTGTCAATTCGGGCGTATTGTACAAATGTAATAAGTCTGGATTGAAATTCCATTCCCCGATCATTTGATGTTTAGGACTAAACTCATTTAAGTAATTTAAGATGGCGTCAATCTTTTGTTTGCTCACCACTAAAGCCGTACACTGTGTTGGTTTGTGCAAAGTCGCTTCTGGAAAATCGATCAGCATTTTTGTATATGAGGGCAACATAAGCATTTGTCCAGGATTATAATCAAAAGCTTGAATTTCGCCAATATGCATGACTTTTTTGCCTTCTAGCATATTAATCAAAACCATATCACCAAACTGTAGCGGCACGAGCGAACTTGCCTCATAGGTCTCAAAAACATGAAGCTCCATCTCATCGACAGCATAAGAACGCTTATTCTCGATAAGTGTAGTAATTTCTTTTTCCCTTGAAAATGGAAGGGTATTTATAAAAGATTTGTTCAACATATTAATCAAACTTTTTATAATTGGCTCGTAATCAAATATAACAAAATGCTGACATACGAAGAAACAATAATCCTACACTTTGACACAAAAATGCTAAACCTTGAAAATCGTGTTGGGTAATTTTGAATAAAAAGATAACACAAATAAATAAACACTAATATGGGTACAATTCAAAGACCAACGTTTAAAGAGCGTTATGACAATTACATTGGAGGTAAATTCGTAGCTCCTGTGCAAGGTAAATATTTTGACAATATCTCACCTTTAGATGGTAAAGTGTTTACTCAGGCTGCACATTCAACAAAAGAAGATTTAGAATTGGCTGTGGATGCTGCTGAAAAAGCATTCCAAACATGGGGCAAAACATCAGCGACAGAAAGAAGTATTATCTTAAATAAAATAGCGGATCGCATTGAGCAAAATTTAGAATATATAGCCGCAGTAGAAACAGTAGACAATGGTAAAGCTGTACGTGAGACGTTGAATGCCGATCTTCCGTTAGCAATTGATCATTTCCGCTATTTTGCTGGCGTTATCCGTGCAGAGGAAGGTTCATTGAGTGAGTTGGATGCTAACACAGTTTCCTTAATTGTACACGAACCAATCGGTGTTATCGCGCAGATTATTCCTTGGAACTTCCCGTTACTAATGGCTGTTTGGAAATTAGCTCCAGCGCTAGCCGCAGGTAATACTGTCGTATTAAAACCAGCAGAAAGTACCCCTACATCTATCATGGTACTAATGGAAGTTATTGGAGATTTAATTCCTCCAGGAGTTGTTAACATTGTGAATGGTTTCGGTTCAGAATTAGGTCGCGCTTTAGTTACGAATCCAAAAGTAGGAAAAGCAGCATTTACAGGATCGACAGCAACTGGCCGTATGGTGATGCAATATGCTACGGAAAACATTATTCCAGTGACATTAGAATTGGGCGGTAAATCACCAAACGTATTCTTTGAGTCAGTAATGGATCACGACGATGCCTTCTTAGACAAAGCTATCGAAGGCGCGGTATTGTTTGCATTGAACCAAGGTGAAATCTGTACTTGTCCTTCACGCTTACTGATTCAAGAATCAATTTACGACAAATTTATTGCGCGAGTAATTGAACGTGTTAATGCGATTAAAGTTGGTGATCCATTGGATCCAACAGTAATGATGGGTGCGCAAGCTTCGAAAATCCAGAAAGATAAAATCCTTTCTTATATCAAACTAGGTAAAGAAGAAGGAGCAGAAGTATTGACTGGTGGTGATGTAAACAATGTAGGCGAAGGATTTGAGGAAGGGTATTACATCCAACCTACGCTATTAAAAGGACACAACAAAATGCGTGTATTCCAAGAAGAAATTTTTGGTCCAGTATTAGCTGTTACTACTTTCAAAGACGAGAAAGAGGCTATCGAAATTGCGAATGACACGATCTACGGATTAGGAGCTGGTGTATGGACACGTGATGCACACCAATTGTATACTGTTCCACGTGCCATCCAAGCTGGTCGCGTATGGGTGAACCAATACCACTCGTATCCTGCTGGAGCACCTTTTGGTGGATACAAGCAATCGGGTATTGGTCGTGAAAATCACAAAATGATGTTAGATCATTACAGACAAACGAAGAATATGCTTATTTCTTATAATAAAGAAAAGTTAGGATTCTTTTAACAAATCACACACTTTACAATTCTATGGGGTTTCACTGTAAACCCCATTTTTGTCAAATCAACTTATTATGATCAAAAGATTAGACGTAACAGAAGAAGCGAAGAAAATAATTCAGCAATTAGCAGCACAGCACGGCGATTTGATGTTTTATCAAGCTGGAGGATGTTGTGAAGGTACGCAGCCACAATGTTTTGAAAAAGGAGGCTATTTTCCGCGCATGAATGACGCTATGATTGGCTTAGTCGAAGGTTACGAATTTTGGATAGATCGCGATTTGTTTGAATATTGGCAATATTCGCATTTTACATTAGATGTACTAGATGGCTTTGGACCTGGAGGATTTTCTTTAGAAACACCTCTCGGAAAAACCTTTAAAGTTCATTACAGACTCTTTACAGAAGAAGAATTGAAAGATTTAGAACCAGTGAAAAGAAGTGAGTAAAAAAAGCTCAACTTTTTAAAGTTGAGCTTTTCTAATATGTTAAAATAAATTAAGCTTTTGGAGCATCAGGAGCTGGAGCAGCTGCTGGTTTCTCTTCGCGCTTAGGTTTATCTTCACGTGGAGGACGAGGCAATAAAGCTTTACGAGAAAGTTTCATTTTACCTTGTTTGTCTATTTCCAAAAGTTTAACCGTTACGATATCACCTTCTTTGTAGATACCATCCATAGTTTCAATACGTTTCCAATCAATTTCGGAAATGTGTAATAAACCATCTTTACCTGGCATAATCTCAACGAATGCACCGAAAGCCATGATAGACTTCACTTTACCTTCGTAAGTCGCACCGATTTCTGGTTTTGCTGTGATATTTTTGATACGAGTCGTTGCAGCATCAATTGCATCTTTGTTATCAGCAAAAATTTGAACGATACCTTTGCCATCAACTTCTTCGATAGCAATAGTAGCACCCGTCTCACGTTGCATTTCTTGAATAATCTTACCACCTGGGCCGATTACCGCACCGATAAATTCTTTATCAATAATCAACTGAATGATACGTGGAGCGTGTGGTTTGTAATCTTCGCGAGGCGCATCGATCGTTTTCTTCATCTCACCTAAGATATGAAGACGAGCTTCTTTCGCTTGGTCTAATGCTTGAGTCAACACTTCCCATTTCAAACCGTTGATTTTTAAGTCCATCTGACAAGCAACGATACCATTCTCTGTACCTGTTACTTTGAAGTCCATGTCACCCAAGTGATCTTCATCACCTAAGATATCTGAAAGTATAGCGTATTTACCTGATTTCTCGTCTGTGATTAATCCCATTGCAATACCTGATACCGGAGCTTTCAATTTCACACCCGCATCCAATAAAGCCAATGTACCCGCACAAACAGTAGCCATAGATGAAGAACCATTTGATTCTAAGATATCCGAAACAACGCGAATTGTGTAAGGATTTTCTGAATCAGCTGGTAATACTTTTTTCAATGAACGTAATGCTAAGTTACCGTGACCGATTTCACGACGACCAGCACCTCTATTTGGTCTTACTTCACCTGTCGAGAAACCTGGGAAGTTATAGTGTAAAATAAATTTGTTATAGCCATTGATGAATGCGCCATCAATCATTTGCTCATCGTCTTTAGCACCTAAAGTAACTGAAGTTAACGATTGTGTTTCACCACGTGTGAATACTGCTGAACCGTGCGCTGCAGGTAAATAATCAACTTCAGACCAAATAGGACGAACAGTACGTGAATCACGACCATCTAAACGAATTCCTTCGTCTAATAATAGATTACGAACCGCATCGTACTGTACGTCATGGAAATATTTCTTCGCTAAGAATTTAGTTTCGTCATCAATATCTTCACCTAATGACTCAATAACTTCTTGCGCTATAGCAGCAAATTTTTCTGTACGCTCGTGTTTAGCAGAACCAGATTTTGCAATCGCGTAAACTCTATCGTAAGTAGCGGTGAAAATTTGAGCTCTTAACTCTTCATTTGAAGGCTCGTGGTTAAACTCACGTTTAGTTTCTGAACCTACTAATTTTGATAATTCTAATTGTGCAGCGACTTGTTTTTTGATAGCCGCGTGTGCGAAAGCAATAGCTTCTACCATTTCAGCTTCCGAAATTTCGTTTGCTTCACCTTCTACCATCACGATATCTTGCGCAGAACCAGCTACCATAAATTCTAATGAAGCTCTTTCTAATTCAGATAAACGTGGATTAATAACCAACTGACCATCGATTTTCGCTACACGAACTTCAGAAATAGGACCGTTGAAAGGAATATCAGACACCGCTAATGCTGCGGAAGCTGCTAAACCAGCTAGTGCATCTGGCATAATATCTTTATCAGCAGAGATCAAAGAGATCATCACTTGTGTGTCTGCGTGGTATGTTTCAGGGAATAATGGACGTAATGCACGGTCTACCAAACGTGAAATCAATACTTCATAGTCTGACAATCTCGCCTCACGACGCAAGAAACCTCCTGGAATACGACCTGTAGCCGCATATTTTTCTTGGTAATCTACAGATAATGGTAAGAAATCCACACCTGCTTTAGCTTCTTTTGAAGATACTACTGTTGCTAACAACATCGTATCACCTTGTTTTAAAACTACAGAACCATCAGCTTGTTTTGCTAATTTACCTGTAGACAATTCGATAGGCGCAAGACCGTTGCCTAAGTCGATTGTTACTTTTTGTTCGTTATAACTCATTGTTTTTTAATAGAGATGCATTTTCCTCTTTATTATACTGATGCATCGATTTTTATGACTTTTAAAAATTCTATCAAAGTTACGGATTTTTTATTCTAAGAAAGCATAATGCACAAAAAAAGCCATCCAAATTGGATGGCTTTTTAAAGCTTTTCACTGTATGAAGCTTACTTGATGATATCACGTAAACCTAGACCTTTGATGATCGCACGGTAACGGTTAATATCTTTTTTGTACAAATAAGCTAATAATGAACGACGTTTACCTACTAATTTTTGTAGAGAACGTTGTGTGTTAAAATCTTTTCTGTTTTTTTTCAAGTGCTCAGTTAAGTGAGCAATTCTTTTTGTGAATAAAGCAACTTGTCCTTCTGCAGAACCAGTGTTTTCAGCTGCACCAGCAAATTCCGCGAAGATACCAGCTTTGTATTCTTTACTTAAATACATTCTTGAATAATATTAAAGTGTTATAAAAATTATTAATTGCCTGCAAATATAGGACTTTAAATTAGAAAATGAAAAGGATTTTGAATTTATCAATCTCATTCCCAAATTTTTCAAATTCTTTAAACCTTTACGTAAATACCTTTTTTATCCATAAAATAACCGATTATCCACATCAGAGCTAAGAACAACAATGAATAAACGAACGAACCAATTTCTGGCACGCCAGGGATTTGCGCACAAACATTTTGATAAAACCATGATAAAGGTGTGATGTATAATTGATCTCCAGCATCAGACAATCCGTTGGGAATGCGAATTAAAGCCATAGCTTTTGGAAATAAACCACTCAACACAAAAATGAATAATGGATTTTTACCAAATACATCAAAAAATTTAGTTAACCAATTTTTAACACCTTGCACCTCGATATACCAAATCATCCCCCCTATAGTCATAATTCCCAATCCAGTTGTATATAACACATACGAACTAGTCCAAATTTTCTTGTTAATCGGAAAACCTAAAGACCAAATCCAACCAAGTACAATTAAGATAAATCCCGTAACAAAAAGTCCAGACAACAATTTAAAATGTGGTTCAGAAGAAGCAGGAACTTTTGTCCACAACCAATCCACCTGCCCATGTTTCTTAATAAAAACTCCGGCTAAATAACCGAACACAACTTGAACAACTGCTGGCAAAGCACTCATCAACCCTTCTGGATCAAAAGGCACGCCCTCTCCTTTGTACATGTGAGCTACGCCCAAAATATCTTTATCAATAGCTGTTCCGAACCAACCTGCTAGAGAATATGGATCTTCTCCGCCTAATACCGCGCATATCCCCCAGTAACCAAATAAAATCAGCCCTGAAATGTAAATTAATATACGAGGTTTGAAATAATATGTAAGTATGGATGCAAAAAAGTAAGCAATGGCGATACGTTGCAATACGCCTAAAATTCGTACACCTTTTGTAGGATCGACACTACTCACCCACTCTCTGAATTGTAATGCCCCATCAATCCATTGCACAAATGGAAACCAATTTAACCCCAAACCTATTAGAAAAATAAGAACAGTTCTTTTGATTACCTTTTTCCAGAATGTAGCATCCCCCGCTTCTTGCAAACGCGGAATGACAAAAGACATAGCATTCCCGACAGCGAATAAAAAGAACGGAAATACCAAATCTGTTGGTGTGCATCCATGCCAAGGAGCGTGTTTTAATGGTGCAAACATAGTTCCCCAAGTTCCTGGATTATTTACCATAATCATAAGCGCCACGGTGGCACCTCGAAATACATCCAGCGAATAATAGCGTTGTTTCATAGAAAAACAGGTGTTTTAGTTAAAGATTCGAAGATAAAAAATACATTTGAGAACTTATTCATTTAAAATAATGCAGCAACTTCAACCAACTTAATATTTTATTTAAAAAGATTTTGGTTTTTAAATAAAATATACATTAACTTTACATTACATTTTTATAAACCCATGTTTGACCAATTACATACGCAAGTAATCAAATCGCTTTACTTTTCTGGCGCGCAGTCGATAGCTGAGATAAGTCATACTATTGGTAAAAGCGTTCCAATTGTTGCTAAAACGATACAGCATTTAGTCGATAAAAATATAGTTTTATCGCAGGGATTACGAGCATCTACTGGTGGAAGGAGAGCTTCATCATATATTTTAAATAAAAGCAGCATTGGTAATATACTGACAGTCAGCATCAACCGATACTCTATTACTCTTGGATTACTTAATATTTTGAACGAATCTTTGATGGAGGAGCTTGATATAAATATTAATGATTTTGATGATATCAACATCTACAACACAATTGTAACACATATTCGCAAAATAGCTGAGAAGTACAATGATCATCCAATATTAAGAATAGGAATCACGACACCAGGTTTTGTTGATTCTCAGGAAGGTGTGAATAATTCTTTTCTAAAAGAATCACCACTACATGATCTACCAAATAGAATTAAAAAAGATGTAGGAATCGACACTTTTATGGAAAATGATTCCTCAGCAATCGCAATTGCAGAAAAACATTTTGGCAAGGCAAAAACAACTAATCACTCGTTGGTTATTAATTTAACTTGGGGAGTAGGACTTGGTATTATTGTAGATCAACAACTTTTTAGAGGCTATAATGGTTTTGCAGGAGAATTTAGTCATATACCACTAGCGGATGAAAACAAACTCTGCTCTTGTGGCAAAAAAGGATGCTTAGAAGTAGAGGCATCATTAGAATCTGCCGTTGAGTACATTAAAGAATGTTTAAATAACGGGGAAGTATCACTTTTAGCCCCTAATATAGAAAACAAAGACAAATCACAATTTCTCAATTCGCTTATTCAAGCTTATAAACTTGGTGATCAATTAAGTATACATGCTATTAAAAAAATGGGGTTCATGCTAGGCAAAGGCATTGCAACTTTAATCCATATACTAAATCCACAAAAAGTAATAATAAGTGGGATTGGTGCATCATTTGGCGCTATTCTCCTTCCCGAGATTCAATCATCCATACATATTTATTGTATACCTAGATTATCCCAAAAGACAACTATAGAAATATCAGACTTAGAAAATATACAAACCATTGCAGCGGCATGTGTTGCCGTAATGCAAAGCAAAGAGTTAATAAAAAATTAGAAACATCATTTTATCACAAACAATTATGAACAATTATTACAAACACTGGAGCATTTCGCTGCTGATGCTGGTATTTAGCATCTCAACAGTATTTGCACAGCAATCTGTTACGGGGAGAGTAACAGATGCAGAAGGAGGCTTGCCTGGCGTAACCATTAGTGTAGTGGGAACAAATCGAGCTACACAATCTACAACAAATGGAGCCTTCACCATTCAAGCAAACAATGGAGAGAAGATTAAATTCACTATTTTAGGCTACTTAAGCCAAGAAATTATAGTATCAGGCTCAACAGTCAACGTTTCTTTAGCGCAAGATGCAAGTGGCATTGACGAAGTCGTTGTAACAGCAATGGGTATAAAAAGAGAAAAAAAATCTTTGGGATACTCGTTTCAAGATATTAAAGGAGATGCTTTAGTTGAAGCACGCGAAAATAATATCGCAAACGCTTTAACAGGTAAAGTAGCGGGCTTACAAATCATCAAAGGCTCAAGCGGCCCCGCATCTTCGTCTAAAATAGTATTAAGAGGTTTTACTTCATTGACTGGTGATAATCAACCTCTAATCGTTGTTGACGGTGTACCCATGGAAAATTTTGCAGGAGCGTCGAATAATGACTTTTGGAATCCCTCTGCCGATATGGGTAACGGAATTGGTGATTTGAACCCAGAAGATATTGAAAGTATGTCTGTACTTAAAGGTGGTGCAGCATCCGCGCTGTATGGATCGAGAGCGTTGAATGGCGTGATTTTGATTACCACTAAATCAGGTAAAAGCTCAAGAGGTGCAGGCATCTCCTACTCAGCAACTATGGGCTTAGAAAATCTTTTTATCACTCCTAAGCTTCAGACACAATTCTCACAAGGTACTGATGGCACATTCAACGAAACATCTGGCAATAGCTGGGGTGAAAAAATCTCAGGTCAAACGGTAACAGGATGGGATGGAAAACCACGTGCGCTGCAAGTATATAACAATTTAGATAACTTCTTCAAAACAGGATTTAATACTACGCACAATTTAACGTTTCAACAATCGTTGAGTGAAGGTACAAACCTTTATACTTCTGGAACATACTTACATGATGACAGTAAGACCCCTGGAGTCAAACTAGACAGACTTAATCTGATGTCAAAATTAACTTCCCATTTTGGAGAAGATAAAAGATGGACAACAGACATCAAAGTTCAATATATGAATACTACTGCTAATAATAGAGCCGTTGGTGGTTCTAACGCAGGTAACTATTATTCAACAGCATTATTATTTCCGAGTACAATTGATATTACAGAATTCAAAAATGGAATGGACGAATTAGGTGGAAATCAAACTTGGTATAACAACAGTAATACTGTAAATCCATATTGGGCAGTAAATAACAAACTGAATCGTGATTCTAGAAATCGTTTCTTGCTAAATGCTACCATCAAATACAAATTCAATGATTGGTTGGATGCAGATTTCAGAGCTGGCTCGGATTTGTATAATACAAAATTTGATAGCAGAACATATACTGGATCTTCACTTCCAAACTCTTATGGAGTAGGTTCTGACAATTTCAATGAGCGCAACTATATTGTAAGTCTTAATGCGCGTAAAGACAATCTATTTGGTAAGTGGAATGGTTCAGCTTCTGCTTTTGGACAAATTATGAAACAAGAATCTAACTGGTTATCATCGTCAGCTGGATCTTTGACAGTACCCAATTTGTTTACAATAGGAAACTCAGAAGGGAATCCTGGATTTTCAGAAGGTATAAGTGAAAAACAAATCAATTCTTTATTTGGAACAGCTGAATTAAACTATGATAATTTCTGGTTTATTAATTTAACTGCTAGAAATGACTGGTCTTCAACCCTAAGTAAAGAAAACAGATCATATTTCTATCCTTCAATAAGCACGTCCCTTGTTATTTCGGATATGATCGCTAAAACTGGTGGATCTAATCCATCTTGGTTAAATTTTGCGAAAATACGAGCTTCATACGCCGAAACTGGCGGTAGTCTTGCTCCATATGAATTATATAACACCTATTCGATTGGTAAAGATCCTAATGGAAATACTACAGCGTCTAAAAACCCTACAAAATACAATCCGAATGTTTTAAGTGAATTATTAAAATCATTTGAAGTTGGATTTGATATTAGAGCATTTGATCGTTTATCCTTAGATTTTGCATATTACAAAACAAACGCGACAAATCAGCTAATTAAATTGGCTATGAATCCGCTTTCGGGATACCAAAACTATATGGCAAATGCTGGTAACATACAGAATAAAGGCCTTGAAGCTGTATTGGGTATCAATGTGATGAAAAATCAAGAAAAACTGCTTTGGGATATCAATGTAAATTATTCAAAAAACGTGAATGAGCTAATTGAATTAACGGATGATTTAGATAGGTATCCTTTAGGAGGATTTGACAATCTTCAAGTAAATAGTACAGTTGGTCAACGTTATGGAACTATCTATGGTACTAAATATGCTAGAGTAGAAGACAAAGAAAGTCCACACTTTGGTAAAATGATTGTAAACGGTGATGGCTTACCAACTGCTGCCAATGGCACGCATATCTTAGGTGATCAAAGTGCTCGCGCATTACTTGGTATTACAAACTCATTTGCCTATAAAGACTTTGGCTTATCATTCTTAGTTGATGGAAGATTTGGCGGAAAATTCTTCGCAGGAACTAACCTAGCCTTACAACGTGCGGGTCTTGCAGCAGAAACTGTTGTAAATGGAGAAAGACAACCATTCGTCGTAGATGGTGTAGTCAGCGATGGCAACGGTGGATATACTGTTAATACGAAGACAGTGACACAACAACAATATTGGAATCAAGTAACTAATACTTCAGGAAATTTGGGTATCACAGAACAAAACTTGTACGATGCTACAAATATTCGCTTAAGAAATGTTCAGTTAAGCTACCGAGTTCCAAGTAGATTATTAAATACATCAGTTGTAAAAAGCGCTAAATTCTCATTATCTGCTAATAACGTGTGGATGATTAAGAGCCACGCAAATGGCGTAGATCCAGAATCAGTATATGCAATTAGCACGAATGCAGTAGGTTTCGAATACTTATCATTCCCTACTTCACGCTCGTACTTTTTAAATATTTCATTGGGCTTTTAAAATCTAACAAAATGAAAACGAAATTGACAAAACTCACAATAGCAGTTGCAATAGCAACAGCGGCATCCTTTTCGAGCTGTTCGAAATTCGATGAAATAAATACAAATCCTACACAAGCAAATGAAAATCAAGTGCAGGTAGAATACTTTCTGAATAATTCCATAATCGGTGCCCAACAAGATCCACACATCGCTGAACGTGTATTCGTATTGTACTGGAAATCTGCTGGACGCCAACATTTGTCCGGAGGAATTACCAGTGGTGGATATAATGATGACTGGACAAACGATTACTGGCGATACATTTCAGAATGGTTGAATCACGCCAATACAGCAATTCAGATTGCAGATTTAAAAGTTGAAAACGGCACAGCCCAACCCTATAATGCAAATCTTATACAAGTCGCTCGAATTTGGAGAGCATACTTAATGAGTGAATTAGCTGATAACTTCGGTGCAATACCTATTGAAGCTTTTTCAGGTAATAATCCAGAATTTAAGTCGACAAAAGATGTATATTATTTCTTATTAGATGAGCTAAAAGATGCTACGAGCAAAATTGATGCAGCTGTAGCACGTCCAGACAAACTTCAAAATCAAGACCCTGCTTATAGATACGAATGGGATAAATGGGTGAGATACGGAAACTCTATGCGTCTCAGATTAGCAATGCGCATAGCAGAAGTAGATGCAAATAAAGCTAAAACAGAATTTGAAAGTGCGGTAGCTACAAACAAATTAATTACTACTGCTGATCACAATTTCAAAGTTGCAGAAAGACCAGGCTGGGATGCATTATCTGGCGTCATGAGTAGAGAGTGGAATGGACAAGTATTATCTACCACACTTAATAATCTATACGTGGGATTAGGAGGAATTAAATCTGAAGATCAATTAGGCTCAGCTTTACATGCAGCTATCAAACCAGAAAATTATATTGGTAAGAGAATGCTAGGACACTATTCTACAAGAACAAATGACCCAACAGCGGGCTATTTCTTTGATGGATTGCCTAACACGATTGACCCTAGAGCTTACAAAACGTTTTATATCCCTGGTGACGTAACAAGTGCGACCTGGTCAAATTATCCTTCATGGGCATCAGATGCCTCTACGACTAAGGTAAGATTTCCAAAAGTTACTGGGTTCAATACAGACACATTGGATATTGATGTAAAACATACATGGAGCACAGCAGTAAGTGGTGATTTTGGAACAAAAGGAGCTGTCAATCCAATTCGTTCTATCCAAGTAGGTAAAATACCAGGATTGTCTAAATCATATAGGACAAGTAACGCGCAGCGTATATTCTTTGCAAACTGGGAAACGTACTTTCTATTAGCTGAAGCTTCTTTAAAGGGGTGGAATACTGGGACTACTGCTCAAGCGGCTTATGAAAATGGCATAAAGGCGAGTTTTGATTACAATGGTGTTTCCCAATATGCCACTGCCTATTTAAATTCTGAAAGTTATAATAGAGTTGGTACTTCAGTGAAGTTTACACATACAACAGAACCAGGATCATCGCGTACAATGAATTATGTAGATGGGTATACTGGAGCAGCAGGTACCGCAACAATTCAGTATCCGGTAAACTCTATTTATAAAAATGGTACTGTCCGAAACGATGCATTAACCAAAATTATCACGCAAAAATACCTTGCGAATATGCCTTGGTTGCCTCTCGAATCATGGTCAGATCATAGAAGATTGGGATTACCTTTCTTCGAGAACCCAGCCGTAGAAAACCCGCTTCCAAATCTTCCAGCTTTGACTGCGACAAATTACATGACGAATCAAATCAAATTTTTCCCGCAAAGATTAAGATATCCATCTAGTCTAAAAAATGCGGATCAAGATGGATACAATCAAGCAGTATCCTTACTGGGTGGACCTGATGAAGTGTTGACTCCTCTTTGGTGGGCTAAGCAAAATTAGAATAACACATAGTACTAAAAATGCGTTCTTAAAATAAGAACGCATTTTTTTAATAATATCTAATTAATAGATTTATCGTATAAACATTTACAATGACTAAGATCTCAAGCATTTATGAAGAAACTTAATTTATTTGCTATCTTATTCCTTATAGTATTTAACTCTTTGAACGCCCAATCTCCTACCCGTACGTCTTGGTTTGAAGAAGCGCGATTTGGTATGTTTATTCATTGGGGATTATATTCTGCTGCCGAAGGAATTTGGAAAGGTGAAAATCTCCGTTATCTAAATAATTATGCCGAATGGATTCGTTACCGCAACCGTATTTCTAAAGAAGAATACGGTGAATTAGCAAAACGATTTGATTGGGAAAATATAACTCCCGAAGAATGGGTTATTCAAGCAAAAAAAGCTGGAATGAAGTACATCATCATGACCTCAAAGCATCATGATGGAGTAGCCATTTGGGACACTAAAATTGGAGATTACTCTTTATCAAAGTTAGCTGGTGTAAATCGTGATGTAATTAAAGAGTTAGCTGATGCATGTCGAAAACATAACATGAAGCTTGGATTCTATTATTCGCACTGGATAGACTGGGAACATCCATACGCGTGGGACCACAATTTGGAACTAACCAAGTCGGTTTCTCCACAACAATTTAATACCTATTGGCAGGAAAAAGCTATCCCGCAATTGCGCGAACTTTTAACTAATTATGGAGACATCGCAGTTATGTGGTTTGACATGTGGATTCCGTATGAACAAACCATATTCAAGAAAGAGCAATTGGAACAAGCTGTAAAATTAATTAGAGAATTGCAGCCAAATTGTTTGATAAACTCCAGATTAGGATTACCTACTGATGCTGAATTCGTGGATTTCCAAACTTTAGGCGATAATGTATTTGCCAGCGAATATATTGATCACCCATGGGAAACACCTGGAACGATCGCCCATTCATGGGGCTATAGTGCCTACGAAAAAGAATGGAAATCAACCAGTCAGATTTTTGAATCACTAATATCTAATGTAAGTCTTAATGGCGGACTAACATTAAATATTGGTCCACGCGCTGATGGAAAAATTCCATATGAAAGTATTACCAGATTGAACGATATTGGCCAATGGCTAAATACATATGGTGAGGCTGTATATGGAACTAAGGGTACTCCATTACGTGCCAAAAACTTTGATTGGGGTTATTTAACTAGTCAAAATTCAGAAAACAAATCTTCACTTTACGCACATGTCTTCAACTGGCCATTGGACAAAAAATTACGAATCACAGGTGTTAAGTCAGACCCATCATCCATTTATTTGATGGATGGTAAGACATTGAAAAAATTGAATTTTATTAAAAAAGGTTCAATTATTCATATCGATTTACCTAAACATGCTTCCGACAATTTTGTGTCGCTAATTAAGCTTGATTTCGCCCAGCAAGTTGAATTTGACTTGGATATTGTTGCAGAATCTTCTTTTGGTGGATTTTCTTTAAACAGCAAAAATATTTCCAATAAGAATAACCAAGAATTAAGGTCGTACGATGGTAAACGTCCTGATCATATCATATCAAAAGGGCAAGATTTGCAATGGTATATTGAAATTCCAGAAAAAGGAGAATACGCTTTGGATGTTTCAGCACACAACCCAACTAAGAATAATGTACCTATTACGATTCAGGCGGACAAACAGAAAATACAAGGTATTTTAAAACCAAATGGAATGATGGTGGTGGAGCCAAACGAAAATAATTACGTAGAGGAATTTACTGATACGCCATTGGGAAGTATTAAATTAGATAATAGTACTAAGATAAAAGTAATTTTAAAATCTTCCGAACAACATCCTGTTTGGATAAATAGAATTTGGATAAAGAAAATCTAAAAGATTTATTTTTATTAAACGCGCTCTCATAAGGAGCGCGTTTCAATCTGCTATAAAATTTTCCATTAAATAACTTCTATAATAGTAGTAATTGAATAATTATCATTTTCAATTTTAATAAAAAAACCTAAATTGGCAGCTATATTATTTTAAAATTTTTAATTTTTAATTTATAGATTTAGCATAATAAAAAAAACCAATTAAAATGAATCTAAACACTAACATACTTAAAAATTTATTTTTCTTGGGTTCTACTTCGATAGGGGATCTAAGCGTAGCCGTGGGAAAAAGTATTCCAATTACTACTAAAGGAATTAAAGATTTAATAAAAAAAGGATTTATACAAAATCTAGGATTAACTGATTCCACAGGAGGCCGAAAAGCTTATTTATACAAAGCTGATAAAGACAAGATTGGAAATATAATTGCTATATCCATCGAGCGTAAACGCACCCTAATAGATGTATTTAATATAGATCAAGAAAAACTTACTGATACCGTTAAAATTGTTATACCACTAAGAAATGAAGCTGAATTACTAAAGGCATTATTACGAGAAGTAGAAAAGATAATTGAACAATTTATTAAATCATCATTTCTTGGTATAGGCATAATATGTCCAGGATTTGTGGATGCAGAAAAGAAAGTAAATAATTCACTAAAAGCAGATTCCCCTCTTTATAGTATTGCAACAACCATAGAAGAAAAAATTGGCATACCGGCATATATTGAAAATGATTCTACTGCAATAGCTTTGGTTGAAAAGCACTTTGGCAAAGCAAAGAATTCTTCTCCTACGTTAGTCATTAATTTAACTTGGGGTGTAGGCCTAGGTATTCTCATTGATAACAAAATTTTTAAAGGTTATAAAGGTTTTGCTGGTGAGTTTAGTCACATTCCATTAGCAGACAGCAACAAGCTATGTATATGCGGCAAAAAGGGATGTTTGGAGGTTGAAGCGTCTTTACAAACTGCGATAGATTATATAGAAGATCAATTGAAGGCTGGAGAAGCATCCATATTAAATGAACAAAAATCAGAAATAACTTTCGAGCATTTGATCCATGCTTACAATGTAGGCGATCAACTAACAATTGAAGCGATGAAGCGAATCGGTCATATGCTGGGAAAAGGTATTGCGACACTAATTCATATTCTTAATCCAGAAAAAATAATTTTAGCTGGGAAAGGAACTGTATTTGGTGATATTATACTTTCAGAGGTACAATCATCCATACACCTCTATTGCATTCCAAAACTATCAGATCAGACTAAAATCGAATTGTCAACTTTGAAAAATGTACTTACACTTGCTGCTGCAAGCACCGTAATACAACAAATTCCTAAAATAAATTTACATTAAATATGATTTAAGTATTATTACCTTTTACGATTAATATAGAAAACACTTTTTTGTAGACTATTAACTACGTTATTGGTTACAAAGTCGATGTGAACTACCCATTTGCTAAAGACAAATGGGCTTCGGGCTTCACAGACTTGTGCTTTGTTGCCAAAGTCTTATTTGAGTCTCCGCCCGTGTAATCGCCAGTTCCTGACGATATTATTTTTAATCC
>NZ_VIQM01000063.1 GCF_008520265.1 Sphingobacterium cavernae | reverse complement strand
GCTGGAAATAGTACTCCCGGAATCCAGAGCCATAAAAAACATCCTCTTGAAAATGGATGAAAAACAAACAAGGTTAATCGAGATCGTCAATAAAAATTTCTAGGGTGTCCCATTGCGGAAAACAGGAAAAATGGGTGCGCGCAATATGTAATCAATTCTATGGTATAGATGGATTACATGGATATGGATATGGACAGGATGAAGATCAAGGACAATTGGGAGCTTGGTACGTGATGGCAAGTATGGGATTGTTTGATGTGGGGGGATTAACCGCTATTAATCCTACATTCCAATTATCAAGTCCATTATTTGATCGAATTGAAATTAAGTTAAATAAAAAGTATTATAGCGGAGAAGAGTTTGTTATTAATGTAGATAATAACTCTGCTAATAATATGTACTTAGAGTCCATCTCTTTAGATGGTAAATCTCAAAATTCAATAACAATTCCATTCTCCTCAATTGTTAAAGGTGGAAATATTTCATTAAAATTGAGCGACAAGCCAAATAGTAGTTTAGTATTATAATTTTATATAAATTACTTTAAAAACGAAAGCTAATCGAGAAATCGATTAGCTTTTCTTATATAATATTGAAACACTATTTTTCAAGGTAGACTCAAACAGTATATGTTTGAGGTTTTGTTGGTTAATCTTCGATCTGAACTAGATCGTCTCCATCATGAAGCCACTCTGTAGCATCTATGAAGTTTTCCAAATTTGTGATTTCTAAATCTTTAATCATATTCTTAATTTTTGTTATTCAAATATAGAACCTGATTATTAGTGTAGTGTTTTTTTAATATTAAATTTAAGTTAAGTTGATTCAGCTTAATATAACACCATCTACATAATACCACTTATCCTGAACTTGTTTGAATGTTGATTTTTCATGATGTACATTAGTATTCATTGTACCATCTACATAGTGAGCTTTGAATTCCACAGTATTTAATTTCGATTTTACAATTTCCAAAAACATCCACTTACATTCCTTTGCCCAATTTTCTATTTCTTTTTTGTTTTGATATCCTCTTGTGCTAGTATGATAAGTATTGTAGATGAAGTCTATATTGTGTGTGACATAAGCAGTATATCTTGCGCGCATTAGCTCTTCTGCGGTGGTTGCTTTTTGTAAATCTTGGTGAATGATGTTGCAACAATCGTTATATGTATTTTCACTGCCGCAAGGACAAATTTCGAGTTGAGACATTGTTAATAATTTTTTACAAACTTACATTTTCTTGCTAAAACATG
Organism: Sphingobacterium cavernae; assembly: GCF_008520265.1. GTDB lineage: Bacteria > Bacteroidota > Bacteroidia > Sphingobacteriales > Sphingobacteriaceae > Sphingobacterium > Sphingobacterium cavernae. The sequence goes on along the minus strand of NZ_VIQM01000063.1, from coordinate 21,521 downwards.
CGTAAAACGCTTTGTCGGATTTATGTTAAAAATGTGACAAACTATTTAGTTCAAAAATGCGTTCTAGTATAAAAATCATACAGTATGGGATCATTGAAAAATGAAATTATTGGGACGTGGAAGTTATTATCTTATATCGAAGTTCCGGTGGGTGGTGAGGAATATCTATTTCCTTTAGGAAAGAATCCAAAAGGGATTTTGATATTTAGTCCAGATGGCTATATGTCTGTACAGATATCAGTCAAAAATCCTTTAAAATATGATTCTGAAGATCGATTCTCTGCTACAGATGATAGAATTGCTGCTCGATCAAAAGAATATATCGCTTTTACAGGCAAATACAAAACGGATAATGTCTTATCACATGTAATTTATAATATTGAAACAGCATTAAATCCTAATTGGGAAGGCGTCAAGCAGGTTAGAAAGTTGGATTTTGAAGGCGATATTTTATATCAAAAATCTGTAGAACCCATTTCTTCCAATGGACAAATGGTGCATGCGTATATGACGTGGCAGAGGAGTCCAAAATTAATGGATATCGAAAGTTTAGATAAAGAACTCGAAGAATTATATTAAAGAAAAATGGGTTGGTTTATTAAAACCAACCCATTTTGTTTATTTGATAGTGATAAACTTATTATCACCTTCCACCACAATATTGATTAAATCTTTTTGACGTAAGCTTTTAGTAGCTGTGTCCCATTTTTTACCAGACAGGCCAGATTTATCCTTAGCTTCAGCTAAAGTTTGTTTCTCGTCGGATAAAATGCCTATAACGATTTTTTCATCTTCAGATAGCTCTACAACAGGTTCTGTTTTCTCTGGACGCATTTGTGGGAAGAATAATACTTCTTGAATAGATGCATTATTCGTTAAGAACATAATTAATCTATCCATACCGACGCCCAAGCCCGATGTAGGAGGCATGCCGTATTCCAAAGCTCTCAAGAAATCTTGATCAATAAACATCGCTTCATCGTCACCTTTTTCAGATAGCTTCATTTGCTCCTCAAATCTTTCGCGTTGATCGATAGGGTCGTTTAATTCTGAATATGCATTTGCAATTTCTTTACCACACACCATCAATTCAAAACGTTCAGTCAATTCAGGATTGTCTCTGTGCTTTTTCGTTAATGGAGACATTTCGATCGGATAATCAGTGATGAATGTTGGTTGGATAAAATTTCCTTCACATTTTTCGCCAAAAATTTCATCAATCAATTTGCCTTTACCCATGGTATCATTTACATCAATGCCCATGCCTTTTGCGGCTTCACGTAGTTCGGATTCTGATTTTCCAGCAATATCAAAACCAGTGAATTGTTTGATAGCATCCGCCATTGTAACTCTTGGATATGGAGCTTTGAAGTCAATTTGGTGTTCACCAAAAGTAGCTTTACTTGTTCCATTAACAGCAATCGCGCAGTGCTCCAATAGACGCTCTGTAAAATCCATCATCCAATTGTAGTCTTTGTAGGCTACGTAAATTTCCATTGCTGTGAATTCCGGATTGTGTGTACGATCCATACCTTCATTGCGGAAATTTTTGGAGAATTCATAAACGCCTTCAAAACCACCAACGATTAGACGTTTTAAGTATAATTCATTCGCAATACGTAAATACAAAGGAATATCCAACGCATTGTGGTGTGTGATGAATGGGCGTGCAGCTGCACCTCCAGGGATTGCTTGCAATACTGGCGTTTCTACTTCCATATAACCTGCGTCATTAAAGAATTGACGCATAGCATTAAATAGTTTTGTGCGTTTTACAAAGATATCTCTGTTTTGTGCGTTTACAATCAAATCCACATAGCGCATTCTATAACGTTGCTCTGGATCGGTAAAAGCATCAAAAGTCTTTCCGTCAGCTTCTTTTACAATTGGAAGTGGACGCAATGATTTCGTAAGTACAGTTAGTTTTTCGGTATGAATTGATATTTCACCTGTTTGAGTCGTGAACACATATCCTTCTATTCCAACAATATCACCAATGTCCAATAACTTTTTGAATACCGTATTGTAGAACGTCTTATCCTCACCAGGACACAAGTCATCGCGTTTGACGTAAACTTGGATACGTCCTGTAGAATCTTGTAGCTCAATGAAAGATGCATTACCCATGATTCTACGGCTCATGATACGACCCGCAATACGAATATTCTTATAATTGATTTTATCTCTTTCGTAGTTTTCTAGTATATCTGCCGCTGTGACATTTACCTTGTATTCATCAGCAGGATAAGGGTTTATTCCTAGGTCGATGATACCTTGTAGGTTTTGTCTACGTTGTAGTTCCTGTTCGGATAGTGAAATACTCATGTTTTATCTATTTTCAAATAATGAGCAAAAGTAAGAAAAAGAGTAGATAAAAGTGATTTTTATATGTATTATATACGAAAATAATGTAGCTTTGTGCTTTATTCAAATCCATCGTATTTCGTGGAAAAATAATAAGCGTGTTGATAAATATTATTTTGGAATTAATTTTAAAATAAGTTATCTTTGCACCTCAAATGTTAGCATATATAGTAATCATAAGATAAAATGAAAAAAGATTTACATCCATCAAACTACAGATTAGTTGTATTCAAAGATATGTCAAATGACTATGCTTTCTTAACTAAATCTTGTGTAGACACAAAAGAGACAATTACTTGGGAAGATGGTAACGAATATCCAGTAGTGAAATTAGAGATTTCTCATACTTCACACCCTTTCTATACAGGTAAAATGAAATTGGTTGATACTGCAGGTCGTATCGATAAATTCCGTACACGTTACAACAAGAAATAATTATAATTTAACGATTATATATAGAAAATCCCGATATGTATTTATCGGGATTTTTGTATTTTTAGCGAATGAGTATTTCCCTTGTCTTATTTGATCGATTTGAAGCTAGAGAAGAATTATTGCCACTTGTAGCTACTCGTCCAATTGGAAATCTTCGGGTCGGTGCTTTCACTTTAGATAAAAAGTGGTCTGATATTTTGGGAATACCGAATGTTTCATATCTGACAGAGGATTATCTTTCAATCAAATTTCCGCTAAATATCCCAACCGAGGAAGTCTTAGTTATTAAAGCGAATGTACTTCCAAATGAAATTCTTCTTGAAGCACTAAAAAATCTGCGATTAAATCAACGATTAGTTGATTCTGATGGTGAATGGATCGCTTTTAGAACCAAATCAAAGATTAAATCAGATATTATAGAAGATTTGAATTCAGAAGAGTTTACTTTAGTGGAGTATACACAGGAATATGAATCCTTAAAATTTCTTGAAGATATTTTTACATATAATGCGGCGCAGATAGCATTTGATTATTCTTTTATCGAAATAGAGTCACTATATCATTCGAACATTGGCGTTACAATTATAGGAGATAAGTATAAAATTGCATCTTCGGCAAAGCTTTCTGCATGTACATTAAATACATCCTCAGGAGCTATTTTAATTTTGGATGGAGCGATTATAGAATCCGATTGTGTGATACATGGTCCAGCTGTGATCGGAAAAAACGTGCGAGTAAAATCGGGTACGGTTATGTACCAAAATGTGACTTTAGGAGATAATTCCGTTGTGTGTGGTGAGTTGAATAATGCAGTTATTTGGGGTAATTCAGCCAAAGGACATTATGGTTATTTAGGGTGTGCGGTGGTAGGTGAGGGGTGTAATTTGGGTGCTGGTACAACGAATTCTAATTTAAAAAATGATTGGAATACCGTAAAAGTATATTCCTATAAGGACAATAATTTCCGAAATACGGGGTTATTAAAATGTGGTGTCTTCATAGGCGATCACAGTATGTTGGCAATATCTTCCAAAATAAATACAGGTACAGTAATTGGAGTAGGGGTTCAGGTCGCAATCTCGAAATTTATTCCCAAATTTGTGCCGGATTTTTCATGGCTTTCTGATGGAAAGTCTGAAAGCTATATTTTAACAAAATTTTTAGAAATGCTTTCTCGTAAGGCAGAAGTAAAGCGGGAAGACTTTACAGAATTGGATAAGGAAATATTAGAGTATATTTACAAACAAACATTGAGATTAAGAAATTATTAATCAACCTTAATATATAAAACTATGCGTAAAAAAATTGTTGCAGGAAACTGGAAAATGAATTTGAATTTTGAAGAAGGTGTAAGTCTTTTTTCTGAAATTGTAAATATGGTAAAAGACGAAGTTGTAGGTAACCAAGAGGTTATTGTATGTACGCCTTTTATTCATTTATCAACTGTAGCTAAATTGTCTGAGAATGTAAAAAACGTAAATATAGGTTCTCAAAATATTCATCAAGCTGAATCAGGTGCGTACACAGGTGAAGTATCTGCTTCACAGGTGAAATCTGTAGGTGTAGAATATGTGATATTAGGTCATTCGGAGCGTAGAGCATATTTCGGTGAAACTGATTCTTTGTTGGCTGAAAAAACTAATGCTGCGTTGAAACATAACTTGAAACCAATTTTCTGTATTGGTGAGACAAAAGAAGAGCGCGAATCAGGTAAATTTTTTGATGTAATCAAAACGCAATTGGTGGATGGTGTGTTCCACCTTAGTAAAGATGAATTCGCGAAAGTCGTATTAGCATATGAGCCAGTATGGGCGATTGGAACAGGTTTGACGGCTAGTCCGGAGCAAGCGCAAGAAGTGCATGCATTTATTCGTGAGACTGTAGCAAATCACTACGATGCAGAAACAGCTGAAAACACTACTATTCTTTATGGCGGTAGTTGTAATCCATCAAATGCACCAACATTATTCTCACAAAAAGATATTGATGGTGGTTTGATCGGCGGTGCTTCTTTGAAGTCACGTGACTTTTTAGATATTGTTAAAGTATTTAATGCATAATCATAAGAATGAAATATACTGCGGTTAACTTTGTGAGTACGGATATTCAAGATTGGCAGAAGGATTTGTTAATAGCTGAATTGGCGGAAATTGGATTTGATACATTTGAGGATACCGATGAAGGATTTGCGGGATATATTCCTAGCGCAAATTTGGATACTCAAGCTCTTGAAACATTGTTGCTGGCTCAAGCCAGTGAATTCAATGTAGATTATCAAATCAATGATGTGAAAGAGGAAAACTGGAATGCATTTTGGGAATCAAACTTTAATCCAATTGTGGTGGATGATGCTTGTTATGTGCGTGCAACTTTTCATGATGCTAAGCCGGAGTATACATTTGAAATCGTTATAGATCCTAAGATGTCGTTTGGAACTGGTCATCACCAGACGACATCTATGATGTTATCTTATATTTTGGAAAATAATTTTCAAAATAAGAAAGTTCTTGATATGGGCTGTGGGACGGGAATTTTGGCTATTTTAGCAGCAAAAAAAGGGGCAAAACACATATTAGCAGTAGATTATGATAATATTTGTGTTGATAGTGTCAAAGAAAATTCCGAACTTAATGGTATCACTAACATTGAATCTCAATTAGGATCAAAAGAAGTTATTGTAGGAAATAAGTTTGACACCATATTAGCTAATATAAATAGAAATATTTTGTTAGATCAGATGTCTACATATGCTGATAATTTAGATTCAAAGGGCGAGTTGTATATCAGCGGTTTTTATGAAGAAGAGGATCTTCCGATTCTAAGAAAATGTTGCAAGGAACTTTCTTTTACTTTTGTTAGTCATAAAGTTTTAGATAAATGGTGTGCAGCAAAATTTATTAAAAAATAAGCTATGCGCATTCACTTTATAGCTATAGGAGGTAGTGTGATGCATAATCTAGCCATTAGTTTAGCTAGATTAGGTCATCAGGTTACAGGATCTGATGATCAGATTGTAGAACCTTCTAAATCAAATCTTCGTGAAGCTGGACTCTATCCTACTGAAATAGGCTGGAATGCTGATGTAATTACAGAAGATTTAGATGCTATAATTCTGGGGAAGCATGCAGACGCGGATAATCCAGAATTAATAAAAGCTCAAGAGCTTGGAATTAAGATTTATTCTTTTCCAGAGTTTATTTACGAACAATCTAAAAACAAGATACGAGTCGTAATAGCAGGTACATTTGGTAAAACTACTATAGTAAGTATGATTATGCATGTACTTAAAAAACTTGGTAAAGATTTCGATTATGTGGTTGGCGCACAACTAGAAGGGTTTAATTCATTGATTAAATTAACCTCTTCAGCACCAATTATATTGATAGAAGGTGATGAATATTATGCTTCATCGATAGATGATCATTCAAAATTTCATTACTATCATCCTAATATTGCATTAATAAGTAATGTACATTGGGACGCGAATAAAACAGAAGTAAGTGAAGAGGTATATCTTCAGCAGTTTGAAGATTTCATTGACACTATAGTTGCAAAAGGTACCTTAGTATATAATAAAGAAGATACGAATGTACTGAAAGTTGTCGGAGATACTAAAGATTGTAAAATAAATAGGCATGGATACAAAATGCCAAATTATACTATTAATAAAGGAATTACTTATATAACTATAGGAGATGAGCAAATTCCTTTACAGATTATAGGAAAGCAAAACCTTTCAAACATTGCAGGTGCATATACTGTGTGTGAATGGTTGGGGATAAAGCGTGGAGAGTTTTATGAAAGTATTAGCGATTTTAAAAGTTCAATCCGTTATCTAGAATTTGTTAAAAGTGAGGATGGATCCGTTGTTTATCAAGATTTTGCACATACACCATCTAAGCTTTATACAAGTATTCATGCTGTAAAAGAACAGTTTTCGAATAAAAAATTGTTGACACTAATAGAATTAACTCCTTATGATATATTGAAAGACGATAAGTTAGAAATGTATCGTCACAGTATGATTGAATCAGATTATGCTGTAGTTTTTTTAAATAAAAATAGTATAAAAGAAAAAAATATAGTTTTAGGAAATGTTGTTGATAAAATATTTTCAACATTTGATCACACTAATATGATTGTAATAACTGATTTTGATGAGTTAAATTTTTACTTGGAACAATTTGAAAGTCAGGGAGTTAATTTATTGGTTATGAGTTCGGATAGTAACATTGGAGTTAATGTGTTAAGTTTTGCGGATAAATTTTTGGCTAAAAAAGTCAAAAATTTTAAATAGTTAGTTTTTAATTTAATAATTTTTTTTTAACTTGCACGTTAAATAATAAAAACATTTACCAAATGAATACTTTAGGGAAAAAAATTAGATTATTAAGACACCAAAAGGGATGGAGTCAAGAAGATGTAGCAAAGCGATTGGATATTTCTATTCCAGCGTTTTCAAAAATTGAAACTGGCATTACTGATGTAAATCTTTCGAGATTAAATCAAATTGCTAAATTATTCAATTTATCATTAGTTCAATTGTTGTCTACTTCAGATGCCAATGAAGAGAAAGAGAAATTTGAAGAGATCAATGAATTGAACCAAAGATTGCAAACTCGTGAGGCGGAGGTTATTGACTTGCAAAAGAAAGTAATTGATTTGTACGAACAACTGCACAAAAAATAATTAAATAAGGGCTATTTTTAAATATTTAAAAATAGCCCTTATTTTTTGGCTTAGACTATTACTAGTTTTCTATTCCTAGAAATCTTCATCGTCGTCATCAAGGTCATCGAATCCTCCGATAGTATCAATGTCGATGTTAAAATCATCATCATCGAAATCATCTTCATCATCTTCAGGACCGTTGAAATTGATTAAATTCTCATCAAGTTCCAACTTTTCGATAGTTTCGTTCATCATAGCAATACTTACTTTCTATTGATTATTATATCGTAAAATTATACAAGAAAACCTAAACTAAAAATTTTTTTTAAAAAATATATTACTGATAATCAACTCTTTAATTTTTAAAAAAATGTTAATTAATGAAAAATTATTCTATGATTTCACCAATGCTATTTTCTTCATTGATGATATCTTTCAATTGTGGTAAGTCCTTTACCGAATTAATACCAAAGTGATTCATAAATGTATCACTTGTCGCATATAAAAGAGGCTTACCTATACTCTCAGCTTTACCGATAATTTTAATCAAATCTTTTTCTAATAAGCGTTGTATAGAATAATCGCAATTTACGCCGCGTATTTGCTCAACTTCTAATTTTGTGATAGGTTGTCGGTAAGCAATAATTGCAAGGGTTTCCAATCCCGACTGACTCAATTTCTTGCGATCACGATGTGCCTGCATTTGATTTATTACATCGTGATAACTTTCTTTTGTCAAGAAATGATATTTGTTATTAAACGTCTTAAGAGAGAATACTTGATCCTCTGCTTCGTATTTTAGTTTGATCTGGTCTATAAATGATAGAACTTCATCTTTATTGATGGTAATCATCAAACCATCTTGAAGGATATGCTTTATCTCTGTTGCGGAGAGACCTTCTTCAGATGCAAAAATTAATGCTTCGATATTTAATAGTATATCTTTCACTTAGTAATTAATTACTTGTTCGACCATAGATTCTGGCAACTCTCTAAATTTATATGTCTGCGTGCGAAGTTGAGGCTCAAATCCTGCTTCAATAATTGCGTCCTGAATGGATTTTGAAGTGAATCGGTGAGGCGCACCTGCGGCAGAGACTACGTTTTCCTCTATCATAATAGACCCAAAATCATTTGCTCCACTATGCAAGCACAATTGTGCTACGGCTTTTCCAACAGTCAACCATGAAGCTTGAATATTTTTGATATTAGGAAGCATGATGCGACTCAATGCAATCATACGTATATATTCATCTCCCTTAACATTGTTTGAGATTCCGCGTAAGCGTTTTAGTAATGTACCATCATCTTGAAAAGGCCACGGAATAAATGCTACAAAACCATAATGATCCGCTGGTTTTTCAGACTGAACTTCACGAATCCAAACCAAATGCTCTAACCTTTCTTCGATTGTTTCGATATGTCCAAACATCATTGTAGCCGATGTCGGCAAATTGATTTTGTGCGCAGCACGCATCACATCTAACCATTCTTGACCTCCACATTTGCCTTTTGAGATTAGACGTCTTACACGATCATTTAATATTTCGGCACCAGCACCTGGCAGTGAATCTAGACCAGCTTCTTTTAACTTTGTCAGCACATCAATATGTGACATTCCCTCCAATTTAGCAACATGCGCTATTTCAGGGGGACCTAATGAATGTAGTTTAAGGGTAGGGTAGAGTTCCTTAAGTTGACGAAACAGGTTTGCATAGAATTCCAAACCTAAATCAGGATGGTGACCTCCTTGTAATAACAGTTGATCTCCGCCATATTTGAAGGTTTCTTCAATCTTTTGTTTGTATGTTTCTATATCAGTAATATAGCTATCCTCGTGACCTGGTCGACGGAAGAAGTTGCAAAACTTGCAATTGGCAATACACACATTGGTTGTATTGACATTTCTGTCAATTTGCCAAGTAACTTTTCCATGTGGAACTTGAATTTTTCTTAACTCATTGGCGATATACGCCAAATCCGCTGTAGATGCATTATGGTATAAAAAAATACCTTCTTCTTTGGTCAAAAACTCAAAGTTTAATGCGCGTTCTAGTAAATTCTCTACATTCATTACAAACAAAGATACTGATGATTTTTTAGTATAAGAAAGGATTATTCGCGTAGAATATAAAATCTATTTAACGTGTTGAAAAAGTATAATCATGATAAAATATGGGTAAGCTCTTATTTGATATTCTTCTTTTTAGCATCTGAATCTTTTGCGAATTTGAGTAGAATAAAACCAGCTAAGCCCACAAGCCACCAGGTCATAAAGCAGTATTTTGTAAGTTCAGAAATAAAGTGGGAAGATATGCGAGTCGTGAAACCATAAACCCCCGCAAAAAACAAGAGAATACTAATAAGAAGAAGTGAAATTCCAAAATATCGCATAAATACAAATAGGGGCTGAAAGAACCCCTATTTGTAAATTTAAGAAACTAATGTCTAATTTATATTGTTCTGCCTGGGTAAATTTCCAAGGCTTTTTCTAAACAAAATAAAGCTTTATTCAAATCATCTTGATTTAAAACATATGCTAGGCGAACTTGATCTGTACCAACACCTGTTGTGCTGTAAAATCCAGTAGCTGGAGCCATCATAACAGTTTCATTTTCATATGAAAATGATTCAAGAATCCATTGACAGAATTTATCCGCATTATCAATAGGTAATTTTGCGACTACATAAAAAGCACCTCCTGGATTAGGACAGAATACGCCTTCGATAGCATTAAGACCAGCAACTAATGTGTCTCGTCTAGCAGTGTACTCTTTTGATACAGCTTGAAAATATGAATCTGGTGTGTCAACAGCAGCTTCGCCTGCAATTTGTCCTTCTAACGACGGTGACAAACGTGCCTGTGCAAATTTTAATGCAGTAAGGTATAATTCTTTATTTTTAGTGATTAAACAACCAATACGTGCTCCGCAAGCCGAATAACGCTTAGATACGGTGTCTAAAACTACAACATGATTTTCTAATCCCTCCAAGTGCATTGGTGAAATAAAATCTTTGTCGTCGTAACAGAATTCACGGTAAGCCTCATCCGAGAATAAGAATAAGTCATATTTCAAACATAGCTCTTTAAGAGCTTCCATTTCTTCACGAGAATAAAGGTAGCCAGTTGGATTATTTGGATTACAAATAGCAATGGCTCTAGTTTTATGTGTGATCACTTTTTCGAATTCTGCGATAGAAGGTAAAGCAAAACCATTGTCAATATAAGACATAATAGGTTTTACAACTATACCTGAAGAACAAGCGAAACCATTGTAATTTGCATAAAATGGTTCTGGGATAATAATCTCCTCACCAGGATTCAAGCAAGCTTGCATCGCAATGGTAATGGCTTCTGATCCACCATTTGTAACCAAAATATCGGTTGGTGTAATGTTGTAATTTAATTTGTTGTAATATTCCGCTAATTTCTGACGGTACGATGCAGTACCTTCGGAAGGAGTATATGCCCAAACCTTAAAGTCAATGTTTTTTAATGCATTAAGCATTACTTCAGGTGTTTCGATATCGGGTTGGCCAATGTTAAGATGATAGATTTTTTTGCCATCTTTCTTAGCTTGGTCAGCATAAGGAGTTAATTTTCTAATAGGCGATGCAGGCATGTCCATGCCCTTTTGCGAAATTTTTGGCATATTATTGAGTTATTATTTCGGGACAAATATAGTTTAAATAAAAAGCCCTATCAAATGAATTTTGATAGGGCTTCAATATTGGTTTTGATGAGAATTATTATTCCACGTTACCTTTAATTGTTAATGTCTTTACTGGTGTTTTTGTGTTTGATTTTACAATAAATGATTTTGTAAATGGTCCTTTTGCAGCAGCATTATATGTCACTTTGATTTTACCAGTATCACCCGGTTTTACCGGTGTTTTAGAAAAATCAGCTACTGAACAACCGCATGAAGGTGCCACTTCTGATATAATTATTGGCGCTTTGCCAGCATTTGTAAATGTAAACTCATATGAAGCTGGTTTGTTGTAAGCAATGTTTCCGAAATCATGAGATTCGGTCTCAAATTTAAATTCCCCAACTTGCATCATCGCTGTTAATGTAATAAATGCAATGACTGTAGTAGCTATAGTTAATATCTTTTTCATATTTCTCTCTTTACCTGTTCTTGTCCGTTTTTGTTTAATAATCAATTTTAATCAATTATTTTGCCAAAATAAAACTTTGGCAGACTAAAAATCAATAACCACAATAATTTTACACGGATTAAAATCTGTTTTTGACGTTTAGATAATTCCTTCCTTTAGTAAATCTTGGATATGAATAATGCCAGCGTAATCTCCATTTTCGGTTACTACCAGTTGAGATATATTATTGTCTTTCATGTAATGAAAAGCATTAATTGCCAGCTCAGTTTGTTCGATTTGCTTAGGGTTAGCGCTCATAATGTCTTTTGCTGTTAATTTCGATGTATCTGCATAATTTTCGAGCATACGGCGAATATCCCCATCCGTAATAATGCCAATAATCTTATCGTTCTCAGTAACCACAGTTGCACCTAATCTGAATTTTGTGATGGTAATAATGGTGCTTCGGATATTATCTGTAGATAGGACAGAAGGTTTTCCGTTGTTATTGGACAAATCAGCAACTTTCAGGTACAGTTGCTTCCCAAGTGCACCGCCAGGATGATATTTTGCAAAATCTCTGTCTGTAAACTGTCTAACTGTTTGCAAACAGACTGCCAATGCATCACCCATAGCCAATTGCGCAGTAGTACTTGTCGTAGGTGCTAAGTTGTTTGGACAAGCTTCTTTTTCTACGGTGGTATCCAATATGTAATCTGCTTGTTGTGCCAAGAATGAGTTCAAATTTCCAACTATACCAACAAGTTTGTTTTTCGCTTGTTTTAAAAATGGAATCAATACTTTAATCTCAGGAGTATTTCCGCTTTTGGAGATAACAATCACTAAATCATGTTCTTGAATTATTCCTAAATCACCATGAATAGCGTCAGCGGCATGCATAAAGATGGAAGGAGTTCCCGTAGAATTCAATGTTGCTACAATTTTTTGCGCAATAATTGCACTCTTCCCTATACCCGATACAATAACGCGCCCATTTAAGTTCAAGATTATATTGACAACTTCTGCAAAGTCATCTGTAACTTTTTTCGTCAAGGCTTCTAGTGTTTTAGCTTCTAACAGTAATACTTCGATAGCCTCTTTTTTTATTTCTGAATTGCTTTTCACGGAAAATCTCCTTATTTTTATTCTATAATTGACAAAAATAAAGTATTTAATTTTTAGATGGTCAATAGTCTACTTATATTTTTGTAATGGCGCTGATGGAAATAGAAAAATCATTGTACGATAATCTCCAGGAATTCTTTGGTTTTGATGCATTTAAGGGGGATCAGGAAGCAATAATCACTAACATACTTAATAAAAAAGACACTTTTGTTATTATGCCTACGGGAGGTGGAAAGTCGATATGTTATCAACTTCCTGCTTTGATGAGTGGTGGTACGGCTATTGTTATCTCGCCTTTGATCGCTTTGATGAAAAATCAAGTGGATCAATTGCGTGCGTTTGGAGGAAGAGACAGTATTGCTCATTTCTTAAATTCATCACTCACAAAAGGTGAAATCACACGTGTGAAAGCGGATGTGACATCCGGACAAACAAAACTTCTTTATGTGGCTCCAGAGTCGTTGACTAAAGAAGATAATATTGCTTTTTTGCAATCGATTAAAGTATCTTTTGTCGCTGTGGATGAAGCGCACTGTATATCGGAGTGGGGACATGATTTTCGTCCTGAATATCGTAAGATCAGAACGATTTTAAATGAAATTGGAGATAATATTCCAATTATTGCGCTTACGGCTACGGCTACTCCAAAAGTTCAGTCTGATATTCGTAAGAATTTGCAGATGACGGATGCAACATTGTTTAAGTCATCGTTCAATCGATCTAATCTGTACTATGAAGTAAGACCTAAGAAAAATATTGCAAAGGAAATTGTAAAATTCATTCGAAATAATGCGGGAAAAACAGGAATTATCTATTGTTTAAGTCGTAAAAAAGTAGAGGAGATAGCAGAAATCCTTAATATAAATGGCATCAAGGCATTGCCTTACCATGCTGGCTTGGATGCGAAAACCCGTGCTGATACACAAGATAAATTCTTGATGGAAGATGTGCAAGTTATTGTGGCAACTATCGCTTTCGGAATGGGGATAGATAAGCCAGATGTGCGATATGTGATTCACCATGATATTCCAAAATCGATGGAAGGCTATTATCAGGAAACTGGTCGTGCTGGTCGTGATGGAGGTGAAGGCTATTGTTTGTCATTCTATTCGAAAAAGGATGTCGATAAGCTTATTAAATTTATGAAAGATAAGCCTGTTTCGGAACGAGAAATAGGTACACAAATATTAAAAGAAGTTATCGATTATTCTGAATCTTCAGTGTGTCGTCGTAAACAAATTTTACATTATTTCGGTGAAAAATTTGATGAGACGGGATGTAATAGTATGTGTGACAATTGTCGCTCGACTAAGACTTATTTTGAGGCGGAAGAAGATTTAGTAAAAGTCTTGAATTTCATCAAAGAAGAAGGAAATCGTTTTGATGATCAGCATATAATCAATGTTTTCATCGGTCAGAATAATCAACCTGTATCGGCTTATAAGCATGATGAGCATAAACTTTTTGGCTATGGTAAGGATAAAGGAATCAACTATTGGAATTCTTTAATCAGACAGGCTGAACTTGCTGATTTTGTAAAAAAAGATATCGACCATTATGGACTTTTGGTCTTGACTGATGAGGGTAAAAAGTATCTTAGCAACCCTTATAATTTGAAGTTCATCTTGAACAAAGAGATTGAAGCGGCAGATGATGAGGATGGCGATGATGGTCCACAAGGTTCGGGTGCGTTGGATACGGAACTGTTGAAAATGCTGAAAGATCTGCGCAAGAAAATAGCGAAGCAGAAATCTTTACTACCGTTTGTAATCTTCCAAGACCCTTCTTTGGATGAAATGTGCACACATTATCCAGTGAGCATTGAGGAACTGAAGCAAATTCATGGTGTTGGTGCAGGAAAAGCATTAAAGTTTGGCGGTCCATTTGTCGAGCTTATTAAAAAATATGTTGAGGATAATGGTATTGAGCGAGCGCAAGATCTTGTTGTTAAGAGTACAGCAAATAAATCAGCGTTGAAAGTAAGTATTATTCAAAATATAGACCGTAAGCTTGCGCTTGATGACATCGCTGGTTCAAAAGGCATCAGCTATGAGGATCTTTTGAAAGAGGTTGAATCTATTGTTTATTCAGGCACAAAACTAAATATTGGCTATTTTGTGGACGAAATGATTGACCAAGATAGGCAGGACGAAGTGTACGATTACTTCAAATCTGCGGAAGAGGATTCGATCAAAACGGCATTGAATGAATTGGGTGAGGAGGATTATTCGTATGAAGACATTCAATTGATGCGTATTAAATTTATTTCGGAATTAGGAAATTAACATAAAATGATAAACAACTATTTACCTGGTATTAAGAATGGATCATCAGATCAATTCTTTTTAATGGCGGGTCCATGTGCTATAGAAGGTGAGGAGATAGCATTACGTATTGCAGAGAAAATCGTAACGATTACGGATAAATTAAATATTCCTTATATTTTCAAAGGTTCTTACCGCAAAGCTAACCGTTCGCGTGTGGATTCATTCACGGGAATTGGTGATGAAAAGGCACTTAAGATTTTAGAAAAAGTAGGCAAAGAGTTTGGTGTGCCTACGGTGACAGATATTCACGAAAGTCATGAAGCTGCAATGACAGCGGCGTACGTGGATGTGTTGCAAATTCCTGCTTTCTTATGCCGTCAGACAGAGTTGTTGGTAGCGGCTGCAAATACAGGTAAGGTAGTCAACGTGAAGAAAGGACAATTTTTGTCCGCTGAATCTATGAAGTTTGCTGTTGATAAAGTAAAAGACTCAGGCAATGATAAAGTTTTATTGACGGATAGAGGTAATTCTTTTGGGTATCAAGATTTAATCGTGGACTTTAGAGGTTTGCCTGTCATGCGTTCTTTTGATGTTCCTACGGTTATGGATTGTACGCATTCATTGCAACAACCAAATCAAACTTCGGGTGTAACGGGTGGTAAGCCAGAATTGATCGAGACAATCGCTAAGGCAGCTATAGCTGTAGGAGCTGATGGATTATTCATTGAGACACATCCTGATCCTGCGAATGCAAAATCAGATGGTGCGAATATGTTGCATTTGGATTTGTTAGAAGATTTATTAACAAAATTGACGCGAGTGCGTGAAGCTATTTTGTAATAGCTCAATATAAAAAGGAGTTGCTAATATAAATTTGCAACTCCTTTGTTTTTACGGTCTTATTTAAGATTAATTAACACATATATTGATTACCCTGGGTTTTTCATTTATTTTTTTGTAGATATACTTCATGTTTTATAGAAAAATCACGTTATTTATAGCCTAATACGAATTATTAACACCTTTTTGATGGAAAATATTATATCGACAATATCTGGATATGTTTGGAGTGAAATTTTTATTTATTTATGTCTAGGAACGGGGCTCTATTTCTCCGTTAGAACTGGCTTTCTTCAAATAAGATATCTAAAAGACATGGTCAGATTTCTTTTTGCTAAGAATCAATCTAATCATGGTATTTCATCGTTTCAAGCATTTGCTTTAGCTATCTCAGGACGTGTAGGGACGGGGAATATTGTTGGCGTAGCCACAGCAATCTATATGGGCGGACCTGGTGCTGTATTTTGGATGTGGGTAATCGCTTTCCTAGGTTCTGCATCCGCGTTCATTGAGTCATCTTTAGCACAGGTATATAAGCAAAAGGAGGGAGATATCTTTAGAGGTGGTCCTGCATATTATATTGAGAAAGGCTTAGGTGTCAAATGGTATGCCTTGCTTTTTGCAGTTATCACCATTTTGAGTACGGGTTTTCTATTGCCAGGTGTCCAAAGTAATGCGATAAATGGAACAATAACTAATGCTTTTAGCTATTCCAATGAGGTAATCCATTTTGCGGGGACAGATTGGACTGTAAGTTATGTCGGTTTAGTTGTTGTGATATTATTAGCCGTTATTATAATTGGTGGTGTCAAACGTTTGGGGCAAGTTTCAGAATTTGTTGTTCCATTTATGGCTGGCGCGTATATTCTTATGGCAATCATTATCATTGCTTTGAATTTCACGCAACTTCCTGCAGTTTTTTCGATGATATTTTCATCCGCATTTAGTATGAATGCAACTTTTGGTGGAATAGTAGGGACAGCAATCGCTTGGGGAGTGAAAAGAGGAATTTATTCTAATGAAGCGGGACAGGGTACAGGGCCACACGCAGCGGCTGCAGCTCAAGTGAATCACCCAGCTCAGCAAGGACTTGTACAGGCTTTTTCTGTGTATGTGGATACTTTATTTGTGTGTACTGCTACGGCATTAATGATTTTGTTCACCAATCAATTTAATGTGGTAGGCGAATTCAATGCTAAAGGGGAGGCTACTAGTTTCTTGGTAAATTATGTCCCAGGAATGGGAGTTGAAGGTTTTACACAAGCAGCAGTCGCCCATCATTTTCCGGCTATTGGCAATCAATTTGTAGCTATTGCCTTATTCTTTTTTGCGTTCACGACGATTATGGCCTATTACTATTTTGCTGAAACTAATGTTGCCTATATTTTCAAAGGCAAGAAAAACAAATTGGTTATTTGGGTATTGCGCATCGTATTTTTGTTTTCGGTTTATTATGGAACGATTAAAACAGCAAAACAAGCTTGGGATTTAGGTGATATTGGTGTGGGCTTGATGGCTTGGGTAAATATTATTGCGATCTTGTTGCTAAGCAAAATAGGTATGAAGGTGTGGAAGGATTATGTTGCACAGCGTAAACAAGGAGTTGAAGACCCTACATTTGATCCGAAGAAATTGGGAATCAAAAACGCAGATTTTTGGGAAGAGAATAAATAAAGTTAGTTCGATTTAAGGAATTTGTTTAAGATCCCTCTATGCCGGGGAGGCAATTACTTTTTTCCGAAAAAAAATAATCAAAACCGAAACATAGTGAGCTCATCGAAGATAAACTCGTCGCTGTACCGAGTTGCCACAATGATTCAGTATTCCTGCAAATGGCAACTCACTAAGGCGACATTTGCTGTGAAATAAAGGGAATTACAACTATTTGAATTTTCTTATTTCGAACAGAGATTGGGTAAATTTAAATAAAAGAATAAAATAGTAAGTATGGGTCAGGAAAATAAAGCAGGTAACTTTTGGGCATTATTGCCGTTAATTATTTTTATAATCATTTATTTTGCAGGCTCTCTTTATTTAGGTGATTTTTACGCATTACCTGTATTGGTTGTATTTGTTATTTCGCTATTTGTCGCATTTTTTCAATATCCGAACAAAAGCTTTGACGAGAAATTAAAAAGTTTTGCGAATGGGTCTGGTGATCAAAATATTCTGATTATGATTCTCATATTTCTGTTGGCAGGCGCATTTAGTGAGTTGTCGAAGTCAATAGGTGCATTGTCCTCTACCGTGAACTTTGCAATGACTTATATTTCGCCTCAATTTATCCTTTCGGGTATTTTTCTAATTGCTTGTTTTGTATCTATTTCCATGGGAACTTCTGTGGGAACTATTGTAGCCTTAGCACCTTTTGCCGTGGGGTTCGAAACCTATATTCCTGGAATAACAGTTATAGCTTTGGCTGCGGTCGTAGGAGGAGCCATGTTTGGGGATAATTTGTCCTTTATTTCTGATACCACCATTGCTGCGACAAGAACTCAAAATGTAAGCATGCGTGACAAGTTTAAAATCAATTTTAGAATCGTTTTGCCTGTCGCTATTTTGGTGGTTATAATTTATTATTACCAAGGAGCTGCCTTTGCCGAAAATGTTGGAAATATAGAGGTTGGAGAATTTGAATTCATCAAAGTATTGCCGTATATACTCGTCTTTACACTTGCCTTATTGGGTGTTCAAGTGATTTGGACATTAGGAATCGGTATTGTCGCTACCTTATTAATCGGATTATATACCAATTCGATTACTTTGTTGGATTCGATCCAAAGTATAAATTCAGGCTTCGCTGGAATGTTTGAATTAAGTTTGCTGTGTTTGATTATCGGTGGAGTAGTAGGCATTATTCGTCAAAATGAAGGAATTGATTTCTTGCTCAATTCGGTTTTGAAAAGAATAAAAACGAAACGCGGAGCGGAATTGGGTATTGTTTCTTTGACTGCTCTGGTTAATTTTGCGTTGGCAAATAATACGATTACGATTGTAATTGTAGGTCCACTAGCGAAGGAGATTTCGGATAAATTTGGCTTAGAGCCAAAGCGTGTAGCAAGTATTTTGGATACAGTTTCTTGTTTTATTCAAGGAATTATTCCATACGGCGCACAAATATTGGCTGCGCTCGCGGCATCTTCTATTGTTTTGGCAGGAGCATCACAACCAACTGTGTCGCCAGTGGAACTTATCTCGTATCTGTATTATCCGTTTTTAACAGGATTAGCAACATTGGGATTTATTCTATTTAGTAAGAGAGAGTATAAATAGATTTAAAATACATCATTTTTATTCTTTAGTGCCCTCATGCCGGGCAGGCAGTTACTTTTTTCCGCAAAAAGTAACCAAAAACTCGTAGCTGTACCGAGTTGGCACAACGTTTCGACATTCCTACAATTGGCAACTCACTAAGGCGACATTCAAGCATAACAATGGAAAGTTCTGTTAATTGATACATGTTAGGAAGACTTTATGATCATTTCTTCAAAGTCACCGTCTTACCAGACTTCGCACTACGAATAGCGGCATCTAATATTTCCATGACGACCATATTATTCTCCAAAGACGACAAATCGTAAGGCTTTAATTTAATCTCCGTATTGATTACTGCGGCGAAAAAGTTAAATGGGTCATTGAAGGGCTTTTCTAAAGTCTTCAAATCAAATTTTTCTTCTTTGAACCCATCATATCCTTCGGACTTTTTAAGGCGTAGATGATGGCTATTATCCGCGTAGATCACACCGTCTAAACCATAAATCTCCAAATCCTTGCGTCCTATCGTCCAATTCCAAGAGGGTTGAAGCAAGACATTACTATTTTCATAAGTCAGAATTATCGTCGCATCATCATCAACTTTGGGATTGTTTTCTTTTTGCAATTGTTGAGTAACTGCCGTAACAGAAATCGGTTTTTTGCCATCCATAAACCAGGTCATTAAGTTGGCGCCATAACAGCCAAAATCGGTAATTGCGCCACCACCATTTTGTACAGGATCGGTTAACCATGACAGAAATTCGGGATCAATATTTATTTTCGCTGGACCTTTATGCCCATCACGAATTACTGCTTTTCGCATAGTTCCAATTGCATTGCTTTGCAATAATTCGTAGGTTTTCTTCATGGTTGGATACCATGTCGTTTCGTAGTTTGTTATTAAATGGATGTTGTGTTTTTTCGCTAGGGCTTCCATTTTTTTGGCGTGGGCAAGACTCACAGCCAATGGTTTTTCGACCATTACATGAATGCCCTTTGGTGCACATTTCTCTACTACTTCCAAATGTTCATACACCGTACCAAATGCCAGCACAGCTTGTGGCGACTTACTTTTAAACAGTTCATCCATACTGCTGTACACTATATCTAAAGGGAATTTGTAGTGCTTAGCAAACCGCTCGGATAGTGCCTTATCGGGCTCTACAATACCTACTACCTCGTATTTTTCTGTTTTTAGATTTCCCAGTATCCAATGTACATGCGAATGTGTTAATCCTACAATAGCGTATTTAATAGGCTTATTTTGCGCTTTGAGTGTGGTTAATGCAGATAAAAGGATCAAGCAAATAACAGAAATTCTTGAGATCATAAAGCTAAGTTTAGAAGTGGGTAATACGATTTAACCTAAAATAAGTAAATTATCGTATATTTTTTCAATACTAATACGTCTTTAGCAAAACAATATGAGGATCTTTTCCGTTTAAATAAGTGACAATCTAACACATTGAAAAATTTTTTAAAACATGAACCAGCATTTTAACAGACAATTTTCAAAAGAAATAAACGGAGAAACAATATCATTTGAAGCGCAGTATGATCCTACAACGCATCATTTTACGGTGACCGAGAATACCACCAAACAATACAAATTACAATTTGACCCAACGTCCAGAACATGGACGACAACAGATGGTCCAGAACCTACCATACCTGTTGAGGAATTAGCTAATTCTGTACAACAAGCTTTTGGCGTTTTTGTGTAGAAATTTTAAATCCTTTCGCCTACTGGGCAATTACTTTTATTCATTTATATTGTCTTTAGTAGGAAGGAGCATTTCTTGGTTTTCCTAAAATATTAATTAGGTTCGGCGTTCAAACTTTGAGGTAGGATTTTCTACCTTTTAGGTTCAATGTTCTATATTTTAGATAGGATGTTATACCTTTTAGCTAGGATGTTCTATCTTTTAGGTTAAACATTGAGCCTTTTAGATTGAATGCTCAGTGTTTTAGATTGAATGTCGAGTGTTTTATGTTCAAAGTTCTATTATTAGCTTATTTCTTTATTTTATCGTAAGTATTTTAATTATGTTTTCTCGATAACAAAGAGTTCAAAAGTACAATATAAATTAAAATTTGACCCAACATCCAGAACATAGACAACTACAGATGATCCAGAACTATCAATACCAGTGGACGAATTGGCAACATTGGCACAGCAAAGTTCTGGGGTTTTTGTGTAGGAATAAGGCAATTAGAGCTTTCAAAACGCGGAATTTATGCATATTCCATACATTTTTAAGTGGTAATAAATGTTATTTGAAACATTAATGTTTTTGGAATATTATTTTAATCTTTTAAATAATCTGTTAAAGTGCTGGGTATTTCGGAGGGATAGTGCCAGTGTTTTCGGTCAAACTGTGCCACTTTTAAGATGCTGCAATTATATCAAAAAAAACTTATAAACCTCTTATATTTTTCCTTTACGGAGAGAATTTCCTTCTA